>NZ_JAOWIE010000007.1:0-24008 GCF_030332265.1 Citrobacter sp. Cu231
ACCGGGTACGCGATCTGTTGCCCTGGAAAGTTGATCTGACCTCTCAGTAAATATCAATACGGTTCTGGCGAGCCGCTTACCCATAAAGTAAATATCGAGTCCCATAACAATTCTCCTGAATAACGCAGGGACTCTCCCCACAGGGATATGTCCCTGCCGGGTTATATGAATGACGGAATACGCGATGGCGTTATTCCGGGTAAATGAAAAGAAACAACGGTGTTCTGTCAGTGTCCACCGGCAAGTGCCCGCAGCCAGTAAAGCTGATGTTCAGCCTCTTCCAGCGCTGACCAGTCATCCGGGGATAACTGTCGCCCCTGACCGGACAGAAACTGCAGCAGTAAACAGTCAAACACATCTCCCCTTACCGGGGTGGTTAATACAGACTCCGGTGCAGAAAAATTCTCATGCCCCAGGAACCGTTTTATCCATTTCAGCGGCAGTGACCAGCTGGCACCACCGGCAGTGGAATGAATGCGGAAACAATCCGGACACAGATTGTGCAGCAGCACAAACACCGTACGGGCAAAGAAATCCCCTGGCTGGCGGCCAAAATTCAGCTCCTTAAGCACCAGAATGTTCTGACGATGCTCCCGTTCAATGGTGACATTCACCGACCACAGCCCGTCTGCAGACCGGCTGTAAAACGCCAGAATGTCCGTTACCGGAAACAACTCAGACGCCCGGCTCAGGGAGCCGAAATACGCATTCTGCGGCCGTAACGCCTCCGGCAACTGCCAGAAGGTTTCTGTTACGGCCAGAACAAAAGCATGCCACTGCTTTTCCGGTATTGTGGCAACCTGCTCAAGGGTATATACCACCGGCTCACGGGCCGGACGTGAAGATAATTCAGACATGGAGCATTCCTCATGGTTAAAAATAAACAACGGGGAATGCTTTCCTGACGGAGAGCACACCCCGTCAGGGTCAGGTTATGAACTACATCATGTCGTGCCGGGCAAAACAGGCATCCGCTCCGGCCGTCAGCTTTCCGGTACTGATACTGTCAGTCCAGATTTCATGATTAATTTCACGTCCCAGCGCCATCAGACTGTCAAGCGCCTGACGGGCCTGAACTCCCGGAGCAGGAATGTTCTCCTGCTCCAGGTCATACAGCAGCCAGCCCAGCGCCTCGCCGGTATCCCACAGATGCACGTAAACCTGTGAAGGCTCCGTCTCATCATCCGGCTCCGGGGTAATCCCCAGCCGTTGCCAGGCGCGTAACCGCATCAGCTCACCTTCCAGCTGGCTGATATGCGCCAGCAGAGCAGACTGCGTCTGCAGTGCTGAATAATGAACAAGTAAGGGTGAGTACATAATGACCTCCGTCTGTTCAGGAAGTCCTGCCCCTGACGGAACAAAACTCCCGTCAGGGAAAACACCGGCGCAGACACACGGTGCAGTAAGTAAAAGAAAAACCGTTCAGTCTGCGTCGGAAAAGTCAACACAGGCCTGCTTCAGGATGCCGGCTACACGTTGATTCAGACATTCAGTCCAGCCATCGTTCCATCCACGCTCCCATGGATTGTAGATATCCTCCCATGGATTGCAGACATCGTTACAGCCGTTCTTCCATGTCTTCCATACCTCCATCTTCATGACAGCCCCCAGCCTGTGGCCTTTCGCACGTATATGCCACAGAAACGGCCGGAAAAGCCCTGATTTCAGTTGGTCACCACCGCTTTCGTAGCCCAGATGACGTGCAATACCTTTAAGATATTCAAATGCTTCATTCTGCATTCCAGCCGCCTTTGCCAGCGAGCTGTACGCATCACGAAGTATCGTCATACCTTCCAGTTGATACTCACACCACGCACGGACAGCCGACACGGGTACGATTACCCGAAGAATGGTGCAGACACGCCATACAACAACGTAAAGGAGTATTAACAGACTATTCATGTGTTCACCTCAGAGACAAAAAATCACGGGAACACCCCCCCCTGCGGGAAGCGTGTTCCCGACAGGGTAATAAATGATAAATCAGCAGGGCTGTACGACACTTTCACCAGCCTGCAGACCAAACCGGTAACGCAGGGTGGTCAGTTGTTCCGCCATACGACAGGCAGCATGCCAGGTCCTGCGACGGGATATCCGCCCGGTAAACCGGTTCAGACAAATGACCTCACGCGGTAACGGCTGATACCAGCCTGTGTACGCGTTGCGGTGCGTTCCCTGCCGGTAGTACAGACAGGGTGTCCAGACACCGCCCCGACGGAACATACAGACCCGGACGCTCAGATTGCCGGCCGGATTGGTGTACCAGCGACTGTAATATGACAGGTTATTGCGGGAAAAAAACACCCGCAACTGAGCCGTCATTCGCCGGAAAAGAGAAGAGATGCCCGGTTCAGGGCACAAAATAAACGTTGACATAAAGACTCCTGTAAAAAGAAACGGGAGTCTTCGCCCCGACGGACAAAAACACCCGTCAGGGGACAGAAACATCAATACGGGATTAATGCTTCAGCTCAGTAGAACTCATTCGAAATCGCATTCGAAATATTCATTTCTGTCAATATAGACACACTGAGTCCAGCCATCGCGCCAGCCGTACTCCCATGGATTGTACTTGCACACACGTGCCTCCATCTCTATAAGAGCACCCAGCGCATGGCCTTTCGCACATATATGCCACAGAAACAGCCGGAGAAATCCTGATTCCAGCTTTTCATCGCCGCTTCTGTACCCCAGATAATGTGCGAGGCCTTCGAGATAGCTGAACAGCCGATAAAGAGGTTCTTTTCCTTCACGCATTTCTGCCGCCTGTGCCAGTGAGCGGTACGTATAACGAAGGATCGACATACCTTCCAGATGATACTCACACCACGCACGGGCCACCGACTCTGGTGCAACCCTCCCAAGAATGGTGCAGACAAGCCATACGACAGAATAAAGAAGTGTTAACAGAATGTTCATGTGTTCTCCTCTGATACAAAACATCACGGGAACACATCTGCCCTGCGGGAAGCATGTTCCCGACAGGGTAATAAACGACAAAACAGCAGGGCTGCACTATGCTTTTATCGCCAGCACAGTCGAAGATAAAATGCCATGCGCCACTGCCATCAGACTGGGTGCATAACTGCCATGCGGAACACCCCCGCACAGATTAAGTATAAAAAGCTCTCATCGTCGCGTCATAATGCGCTTTTTGTGACGACATTCTGCTCTCAAGAGCGCGCAGATTTGCCCCATTCACGTGGAATGCACCGTCCTTTCAGGCTCAGGAGGTGTTGAATGCAGCCACCCGAAGGCGTTCCTCACAGACTGCCGGAACATTGGTGGTCACCCGAAGGTAACAAAGTTAGCCTGTATATTTTTAAGGCACAAAAGATGGATGTCAAGCTATTCAACATCGATCCAAAAAGGAATATTATGTGTTCCCTTAGCTGGTTCTCCCAGAGGGAAAACACAGGTACCTTTCATCAGTATTTTTCTTCCCGCCCGTCTGACATCACAGTCAAAGTCTCCCACCACGTCAAAATAATCCGCAATCGACTCACAGATGTCCCATTCATCATAGATGCCCCATTTATCTGCTGCTCCTTCACATTCAAACTCAGCCTGATATCCGGAATCAATATATCGCGCCAGGTAGTGCGACCACAAAGGCGAATCTTTTGTAATCTCCTTTACAGATATTATTTTCATTAAAATAGTACAATTCATGATATTTACCCGCACAAAATCGATATAAGTTATTATTCATAGCCTAATAACTGACAATAAACCTGTTCAATATATCGTCCTCTGCCATCGCCATGACCAAGATCAATTGAGGTCAGTGCAAGTGCCTCCTTATAACTGTAACCATTCATAATATGATATTTCATGGCACTTGCGGCGTAACTGTACCGAAAACTGTGTGCGGTCTCATCTCCGCCTTTCAGTTCTCCATAACGTCGTAACGTATTAAGATAATAATCCATTGCCGACTTAAGATTATCTCTGTCTATCAGACGTTCATTATGTTCACTGGCATATTTGAGTGCATAATTAACAGCATCAAGAACTTTATCCCGATCAACAACCGTTGTCATTCTTTCCCGTCCTCCTTTCGTACCAAAAATCACTCTTATTTTTTCATCTCCCCGCTGTAATGCTTTTTTCCACGTCCGTAACGATTTGGCCGACTGGACAGCTTCTTCATTTCTCAGACCGAGATAACGTGACAGTTTAACAACAGCTGCCACACCTTTATCTTTTGCTTCCACGCGCTGAAGAATTTCCCGGAAACGCTCATCCGTAATTAATTTCTTTGTCCCTTTACGGCTTCCTCCTGAAATACCTAACGCCTTATTGCTGAGACGGGGATGTTCAGGATCTGCCATTTTATGTTTACCGGCCTGACGTAACATAACCCGTATTGCAGACATTTCATTTTCTCTGGTTCGCTTTGAAACATCACTCCTGCTGTTCATATATAATTCAATATGCCGCACTTTTACCTGCGCAGCAGAACTGATCTGTATATTCAGTTTAGCCAGTCTTTCCGCAAACCGGTGCATGATCCGGGAATAGTCACTCAGCTTCTTGAAACTCCCCCTGTCTTTCCGGATATGAGCAACCAAATCCTGTTTCAGTAATTTTTCACGTCTGGACACAGATACCTCCTCTTTGTCTTAAACAGCTGTACGTACAGCAGATGAATTTTGCTGTTGTGCCGTGAACACAACAGCAAAATTCATCTGCATTCTCCCTGGCGACACGGTTAAGCGTTGCGATCCTTCGGGTAATGAGTGCCTGAGCGCCAGGGTAGCGCAGACTGTTTAGGTATTGAGGGGTAACAAACCGGTGTTGCACACCGACTGCAGCATTCGCTGTACCTGTTTCCAGGTCGCCCCCGATACCACCCCTAATAAGTGGTATCGCCGGTTCGGCATCTCACTACATAAAACTCCTTAAAAAACAATAAAATTCTGCAAGAAGAACGGTCGATGAACGTTATTCATGGTATCGTCTGTACGTTTGCAGAGAAGGTTGAAAAAACACTCTCACGTCTGGTCACTTCTTCAAATGTTAAAAAACATCCCGTGACGCGACGGTTTGTGCGGGTTCGTAAAGCAGACGCGCATGCGTCACTTTGTCATCGTTACACGCCGACAAAAGTGACGCCGCGCAGCTTCAAACTCCACGTACGCACGCAAGCGGCCAGATTTCAGATGGCCTTATGCCGTGCGTACAGTCGTAAGAAGCCCGGGGCGAATGCCCGAACAGATTAAAGACGTCAGTCCGTGGTTTACGGATGACTACAGACCGATCATAGCGGTACTGGATGGAAGTAAAAAAAGCCCTCATCGTCGCGTCATAATGCGCTTTTTGTGACGACATTCTGCTCTCAAGAGCGCGCAGATTTACCTCATTCACGTGGAATGCACCGTCCTTTCAGGTTCAGGAGGTGTTTAACTAGCCACCCGAAGGCGTTCCTCACAGGCTATACGGAACATTGGTGGTCGCATAGCGACAATTACAGCGGGGAAAGATTAGCAAGGCAGATGTTTATATGTCAAGACTTCCCATTACACACACAAACTCTATAATTTGAATTATGTTCTATAATTAAAAAGGCATTGCTCATGGAGAAGAATGACAAAGTACATCTAATGGAAGAAAAGGCGTACCGTTTTGGGAAAAAATTAAAAAAACTTCCGCTATGGGGATGGGGAATAATAGCGCTTATTACTATGATTATTCTATTCAATATACATTATTCATATATTTTATCTCTGCCTTTCTTATGGTTTTTGTGGTATGTATTTATACGAATTGATGACAAGCCATGGATTGAAAATTATCCTACACTGGAGGAATACTGGCGCATTCACCCAGATACGAAGACAAAAAATGGAATAAAGTGTTATTACTGTGGCTCTAACCAGATAAAAAGTTATCTGTGGAACAATAAGCAAGGAAGACGAGTTCATTATTGTTTTCAGTGTCGTCAGGATTTATATCGAACAAAAGACTTTTAGTCTATATATCAGAGAATGGAGGACCACCTCCATTCTCATCATAAAATTCACTTGCTGACACAATATGCAGGACCAGCATCAGATAATTTTTTGCCAATTGAAGAACAGTACTCTGCTGTTTTTGATAACTCCCAGCTTCGACCGAAATCGAATGACAAAGCAGCCACCACAATAATTAATAAAGCGAAAAGAATTTTATTTCTCATAACCATACTCCCATCATCAAATCATTACTTCTGTCCATAATTTATCTGACTCTTCCTTCTGCCACATCCTTCACGCGTTTAAATAACGGTGCAAGCGTTGATTCTTTCAGATGTCCTGGAGCCGGTGATGCGTACGTTATATAAAGACGACTCCCTTTACCATTTTTTTCAACTTCAATGGTAAGATGATCATCAAACTGACCGCCATCCCAGTCACTCCCCATTTTGTAATAGCTACCAGGCATCGCGTCCCATATATGTCCATTATCTTTTATTGCCGAAGCCTGCCATTTCCCATCAGTAGTTCCATTATTACGAATAGCGTCAACTTCCTCATTCGAATAAAATTTATAGTACCGCTTTAATCTTCCTGCAGCCGTATCAACATCAACGGGGATTTCCGTTACATTTTCCCGTTTTTCCCTTTTGGTCGGCGCTTTCTGTGACAGTAACGGCATACCATTATCAGCAGTTGACGAATTATTACCGCGTAATGCACCAGTCAAAGCAAAGGCACCATCACTGATTTGCTTGTTAACCGCAGCAATTTCATCAACAGAACAGGCGCTCAGCACCAGACATGACACACAAACAAGCAACAACTTTTTACCCAACATTAACACCTCTTTTTGAGTCATTTATCAGTAGATTCTGTATGGTTTTTCCCCTGTATTTATACAAAAACAGGGCATAATTTGAACATCAAATTCATATCACAGAACTAAAAATTAGGAGTTTTTTCATGACAACCAATTGATTAAGGTAAAATTTTACACTTGCGCATTTATCATACAGGTAGTATGATAGCATTGGGTTATTAGTATGATGGATGAATTGGGAGGGAAGTTAATATTATGAATATGTTGCTGAAAAAGATCCTTTGTGCACTCCTGCCAGATCCGGTTCCTGATGTCCCCAAAAACTCAACGAATTATCTAGTAGAAGAAAATCCACAAGAAGAATTACCTTCCTTTCTAGATTCCCATTCATATTGGGAATATGAGCAATGGGAAAATCAAAATAACTAGCACTGCCAACGTTGGCAGTGCCAAAAGATTATTTATTCATTCCCTTATCCAGTCCCTTAGAGAAACTATTACCACCTGCCCCTGCTAAATTACCTGCTTTCTGCGCTGCCTGATATGTACCACTAGTTCCATCTTTAGCTGCTGTACTAATCGCGACTCCGATATGTACTCCCGCCCATGACAACGCCCCAAGCCAGACTGCCGGCAACACCATAAACATCGTCCCCATTACCAGATTCATTATCAGATCGTCCGACGTGTTCTGGAATCCCATCATATTGAACCGGGTATGCGTGTCCGAACTGTACAGTGCCGTCAGCATCCAGCTGTCAAGCCATCGTGCAAGCTCCCACCAGAACGTCAGAAAATTCAGCGCAAATACCACAAACGTCAGCGTGATCAGGGTTGACAACTCATATGCTGCAAACGCCAGAATCAGCGGCAACATGATATAAATTGCCATCAGCAGAATGGCCTGCACCATTGGCAGGGCCTGTCGCATTGCATCAAGCGCCGGGAATGCTCCCAGTGCTGCCACCGCACTGCCAGCCGTTCCCGCAATCCTGGCCACTGCGTTCATGGTCGTCATATCCGCATTACCACCATATCCACGGTAAACCTCACCGTCCTGAGAGACTGTCAGACTCTTCGGACTCACCAGCCGTCGGACAACTTCTTCCTTATAATCGACCTGGCTGCTGCCAATCATTTTCATTGCTGCTGACAACCGCAACCAGTAACTGTCGCTGACCTCCGCAATCACCCGCGCCCTCAGGCCGTTATCTGCTGCCAGCCACCACTCATTACATGTCGGATATCCTCCACGTCCCGTATTCGGGCGCCCGCTGTCCCGCGATTCATTCCAGGGAAAAGCTGCACGGGGGAGTTTTGACTGCAGCGTCATGTAATCGCCCTTCATAAACGTGGTACTCCCTATCCACGCAATATCTGAAAGGAGTTTTTTATCCTTCGTCTGCCCCTGATCCCTTTGTTTCCACATATACAGGGCCAGCGAATAGCAGTCGTTGGTAAAATCCTGCAATTCATCTGCCAGCGCACGGTTTTCAATAAACGTCCGCTGAACCTCAAAACGTAACTGACGCAAATCTGGCCGACAGGGGATCGACGCAACCGCAGCCTGTGTCACCCCCTTGGATAATTTATGCACCATCACCCACCAGAGTGGCGCAGCAGCAGTCCGATCACCAAGACTGGAAATAACACCACTGTAACCGGTATCTCCGGGATCTTTCGGGGTCCAGGTTCCGCATGTTTTTGCCCGCGTTTTATCAAACTTAATGCTGTCAAGACTGACCTGAACCAGAGGCACACAACAGACAATCATCACAAAGAAAGCACCGTAGAGTACATTCTCAATACGGGGCAGCGAAAGTAATCCCTTGTTACCTTCGTCTTCCCCCTCTTCCCGGACTTTCAGCCAGATCCCAATCACCTTAAATACCAGCGGCAGCGCAAACAATCCGGTACTGATTAACACATCCCACAGGCCATTATTCACCACCCAGCCCAGCAGGGTCAGAAAATATTCCAGATAATTATTTGTGGTCATAACGCATCAACGCCCCGGTCCGGCAAAAACAGAGTATTCACACAGCAGAACAAACAAAACACTGACTGTGGCCATACGAAGAAAAGGTGCCCGGTATTCCGGTCTGAAGCCCGGTGCATGCCAGATTTTCCATCCCCACCATCCGAGTGCACAGTAGACACACAGACGCCAGATCAGCCAGCCATAACGCGTCTCATACATCCATTCATGCAGGGCAGCAAAACCCTCTGCATGGCGAATACCTGTATTCGCCAGCCACAAAGAAAACACGGTGATACCTGCCAGTAGCAGCAGATACAGAATAAGCATCTTCCCCTTCCTTTTGAGCCGACCGCGCATTCCTGCTCCCGTATTCACCTTCATCACCTTATTCCTCATCAGGGACCTCCAGCGTATGCATCCGGCTGTCAGCATTATCCGTCTGCTGAATCATCGGATTGTTCCCAACCCGTTCATTCTCCCGTTCAATAATGGTCAGCACGCTGTTGCGGGCCAGTTCACGCTTCAGCTCCATCTCGTTTTTCAGTGCGGCAATCTCCCGGTCCAGCGCCTCAATACGGCGGCTTCCTTCTTCAATCGCAGCATCCTGCGCTGCAGCATACGGCTCAGACATCCCCGTCATAATCATTCTGCGCATCAGCAGTGCCGTCTCCACCGTATCTGCCATTGCCAGTTCACCGGCCAGACGCCCGGTCAGTGCAGCATTATCCGGATCCCGTTGCAGCGCCTTAATCACTCCGGCCGTTACCGTCAGACTGCCTGACCGGAGTCTGGCCAGATTTGCTGCTGTCGGCTTTTCAGTACCATTCACCAGCTTCACCAGTTGCTCCGTATTCACTTTCACCGCTTCTTCCAGCATCGGCGTGAACCCGGTTCCGGCAACCGCCATTCCCGGCTGTTGGTCTTCATCCCCGCTGGTACATTCCGCTGCATTGCCGCAGGTCCGCATGGAACGATCGCCCAGCACTTTCACCACCGCCTTTGCCGCCTCTTCAGCATTGCTGAACTTACTGCAGACACTTCCGGTACAACTGGCTGCACTGATCGTGGATGTACTGGTGACCGGCAGGTTATTCATCATGTTAAACCCCGCTGCTGCCAGATCATGTGTGGGACGAATGGCCGGCTGCCCTGCCCCGCCACGATCCTGGCCACCAATCCATTTCCGGCCTTCTTTCCCGGTAGCCTTACGACCGGCATCATCTCCCCGGATGGCATCACCATCCCCTGAATTCACGATTTTCTTGTACTCATCCAGCATCGCAGCCTGTGTCCACTTGCTGCTGTCCGAGAACTCCATCATGCGCTTCGCCATGTTCTGGCAGTTCAGTTGTGCCTTGTCGAACGCCACATTTGCCTGAAGCACCCCGTTAGTCAGCGTGTCATACAGTCCCGGATTCGCCCGCTGGATGACCATCGCCGGCAGACTGGCCACCGCCCCCGTCGCCCCCTGTATCACATCCCCCATCAGATTTTTAAAACCGTCCGTCACCCCGTTCAGCTGATTGCTCACCGTGGTTTTCAGGTCAAAGTTGCCGCACATCAGGTTGCTGCTCCAGCCAATATCCACCCCGAGCTTCTTCATGTTGCTCCGGGTCGCCGGCTGCGATATCACTGACCCGCCTCCCAGGGTGTAAAACAGTTTGTCCGAAATGGCACCATCAATGGATTTCCCGTACCCGATGGCACTGTCATTCACCTGTGGCAGGGAGAGACCGAACGTGCTGCGTTCATTCTCCGCCGCGCCGGCCATTGTGCTGCAGGCCAGTATGACCGCCAGTGCCACAATGTTTGTCAGTTGTGGTTTATGCTTCATGATTTACTTTCCTCTAAAAATTCGTACTGCCCAGGAATTTCTGGCCCCGCTTTTTGCAGCAACTGTAGGGACGCCACAGGGCAAACGCGGCATTACCGTCCTCCGGCGCGGCATGACTGCCATCCGGAAACACGGCGCAGGATGAAGAAACGGAAGGGGTCAGTCGCTGCCACTTGTGATTACGGGTGCCGGTGTTTTCTTCCACCGCATCCGGTGGCCAGTAGCCATCTTTTTTTCGGCCTTTCAGCGACTGATAGACGTGGGGCTCACCGGTGCGGGTGATAATATCCGCCACCCGCTGGGCAACCAGGGCTGCCGCTTTGTCATCATCGGTCTGGCTGACAAAACCGGAACGGGGGTAGATATTTCCCCACATGTCTGCATTACGTTGACTCCCCAGTTCCCGTCTGCCGGGTATCATGGCTTCGGGATACAGGGATTCAGGCATGCCGGTGCGCCAGGCAAGACTGTCCAGCGTGCTGAGAAAATAAGGCCTCAGTGGTGTGGCAGCAGACTCACACGAATACCCGGGAATGCTGCCCCCGATAAGCAACGTGGCCGGATGTCCCAGCGCATCCGCGTATTTGAAACGGATGGCGGATTTACGCTGCCCCGGCGATTTCATATCAGCCGGGTTTCCCCCGCCGGCAGATAACCCCGCAATCCCGCTGCTGATGGTGTTCTCCACACCGCCGGATGCCTGACTGACCAGAGCCATTTCCCGCCAGGGATTACCGCCCGGTGCGGTATAGGTGGACACTACTGCTTCAGGGATAAAATGTGAGACCTTCACGGACGTTCTGACCCGACACCCCGACCAGGAGCAGTGCAGCCAGTAACAGATACCGCTGACCCGCCAGCTGATGCAGCTCTGAGAAATAGCACCGGCCGCTATCTGTGCCGTATTCAGGGAAGCACCGGCCACAGAAACAGTCGCTGTCCACAACAAAAATGCGCCAGCATAACGTCGTGTTCGCAGACCCGTCATGGCTGCCCTCCCTGACTCCGGAGTCGTTCAGCCTGTGCCACATCGGTGGTGCCGTACACCACTTCCCGGTCATCGAACACCACCGCCGGGTATTTTTTAAGCCCCAGCGACCAGGCGTGGGTCACCTGGCGGTAACGTTCTGCAAGGTCAGCCTGTGCAGACGCCCATTCAGGGGACTGCATGTGCTCACGAACAACAGCCTCAGCGGCTTCAGGGTCAGCCGGCAACAGGCCGAAAAAAGCATCCTGCAGTTGCTGTGGCCCGTCGAGCAACACAACCTGTACATCAGGGGGCGGATTAACCGGCAGATGTGCCGAGTCGGTATAAACGGTAGTGCCGGCAACTGATATCACCGGCAGGGCAAGAAAGGAATACAACAGCTTCCGGTACATGAAATAACTCCGTCGGACAAGACATGTCTGACAGCGTGCGCAGAACCGGAAGCAGGGTCATCAATTAATTCAAAACCGGAAACTGAAAATTTCTCAGGCTTCCTGACCAAATGTATTTTTATTATGCTCTGTGCCATCTGAATAGTCGGGGATATTTCCTTTATGTTAATGATTATGAAACAACACAAATTCGCTTTTCTTCTTAGTACACTGCTGAGTACCTTCTTTCTTAATCTGTTTCCGCTGAACACAACCGGGTATAACCTGAATGCGCTGTTACAGATTGCAGCTGGCGTCAATCTGCTGCAACGCCGTCATCAGGCTGTTTCATTTATTGTGTTACTGGTCATTTTTGCCATCACGCACTGGCTGCACACAGCCAGCGTCATGGCACTGCTGTACTACGCGAGCTATCTGGTCTTTTTCCTCATCCTGTCCGTGATTGTATTCCGACAAGTGATTTTCTCTGCCCGGATAAACACAGAGTCTGTCTGTGCTGCACTGAGTGGCTTTTTACTTATAGGCTATATGGGTTTTTTCATGTTTTCAGCAATAGAAAGCCATATGCCTGGCGCGTTCCGGGGGCTGTCGCATGATGAGCTGCAGATGATGAATGAACTCTTCTATTATTCTTTCATCAGTATTCTGACTGTGGGTTATGGCGATATTGTGGCCGTCAGCTGGCCGGCCCGTAATGCCACTATTCTGGTTATTCTCACAGGCTATATTTACTCGCTGGTTTTTATTGCCCGCATCGTCAGTGGATTTTCAGTATCAGACAAATAATCCGCCTGAATTGTCACTTTGATGTATTATATCTTCCTGCCACCTGCATCAGCAGGTGGTAAATAAAGAGACGGCAGGGTACGGTTTATCTGCATGCAGACCACTGGCCAGACCCGCCGCTATTGTTCATAATACCTGTTTGTATAATCTGTAAACATGGTTCTGATACCTGCAAAATTAACAAGCAGAACGCTTCTGGCTTTATCCTTATTCTTCGCTGCCAGCCTGCCAGGAGAGGCGACTGTCACCATTACTGAAAGCAAACAGTACACAAAATAAACTAAAAAAAACCGGGCAACCAGGCCCGGAAAAATTACGTCTCAATACAAGGAGATTATCATTCATGTTTCATATCATAACGAGCCAGTTAACCGGCCGGGCAAAATGTTATCACCATATAACATTCATTTTTATTACAGCGTGATATTTTCAGACTTTTTCGTTCTCAACCGCCACACACCGAAAATCCTGCACTTTGACCTTATCGCCAAAAGAGCGGCCGGGCTCTTTTGGAATGGAAAACATATGCTCACACTCTGTCCGGGTCATTTTATTTCCGGAGTAACGGGTCCAGAGTACCGGCGGATTGCCGGGCTTCATTATCGTTGCCGTGATTTTATAACGAGCCGCCATACCTCATCTCTGCAATCAGTATATCTTCGACTGAGCCATCACCTGTGACGTAAGCGCGAAAAAAAGTCAGCGGTATGGCAATGGCTCATGCGAAGATATGCTAAAAAAAAGCCCGCCTCTCCTGCGGGCAAATCGTCCTGTGAGTAATGATAAACAATGAAACAACAAAATCCCGTAAATTTTGCCCGTTGACCTCAGCTGGTTTCAACCCCTGAATGATATTTTGAGATTTTTCCTTTCTCTGCCAGCGTCAGAAATAAAAAACCGCACCGGAGTGCGGAAAACGATGGAAATAATGCTGGTAATAAGAGTAGATTGCATAACAATAAGTGTCTACCCGTTCATAATAACGAAAGTCATCCATCATCTGTAATACTCTGATTTATTTTTCAGACTTTTTCATCAGTCGTGCTCCGCGAACACGACGCCTCCCTGAGTGTTTTTTTCTTCCCTTTCCCCTTTCTGATACTGAAAATAACTTCTTTAAGCCCCAACGACACGACATATACCACGACCAACAGAATCAGTGCGACAGACAGAAAAAACCATGGGTCATCAATTATCCGTTCCCTTACCGGCCCCAGCCCCCCCGGTAAATCATAACCAGAGTTCATACTTCACACCTCTTTACTGAATCTGAAATACACCATATATCACTGTCACCCCGGTCAGTGAGCCCCCGGAGCAGCATTAAAGTCAGTGCACATATCCCCTCACTTTAACTCTGCCAGCCACAGCAGCAGATAACACAAATCAGCAGCATCGGTCACCGGGATATACCAGCGGGGATGTGCATACTCCTCCTCCGACGGCCAGCCCTCATGACCACTTACCGTCAGCAGAAGATGCACCTGCTGACCCGACCGCCCTTCCAGTGCCACCGCCACGCTGCTGTTCACCCCCACACGCTGAGGCTGGCAACAGATACGCGTCACCTGCCCCAGTTGCTTCTGCAGATGCCCGCGCAGACGCTCAAGATTATCCCGGGTGGCACGACTGGCACCGGGCTGCCCCTGTGGCGGCAGCACAAACACACTTCCTGCAGGATGCCCCTGTGAAACCTCTTCCGGCTCCGGATATTTCAGACACAGCATCGTCTTACTCCCCGTCAGTCAGCCCACGCAGCCTGTCCAGCTTCCGGGCCACATGAAATGCGGCTTCCAGTTCGCTGCACTGATGCGCTTTCATTAACGCCCGGCGCTCCGCCTTCTCCTCCTTCTCCGTCATCCCCAGCGCGAGGTAAATACTCGGGGGCACCACCCGGAACAGTGCCTCCACCTTCTTCGCCAGTACCACCCCTTCCGTGTAACACCCCGACAGTTTGCCGGCTGACAGCAGCACCGCTTTCTGCTCCTCTGTCAGGGCCTTAAAGCGGGCAATGTTATTCACTTCCTCCGGCGGCATGGTCAGACACACCCACCACTCGGCCATATTCAGCATCTTCTCGGCGACATCCGGATAGTCCTTCAGGTTCTGCGTGGCCAGCCACAGCCAGGCGCCCAGCTTGCGCCACATTTTCACCACCTTGGTCATGTACGGGGACAGCAACGGATTCACCGTCACAATGTGTGCCTCATCCACCGCAAACAGAATGTCCCGCCCCAGATACTGGTCACGCTCCGCGATGTTGTTAATCATGTTGGTCATCGACACCATGGTCAGCGCCATCTGGGCTTCATACCCTTCACGGGCCAGATGCCCCAGGTCAATCAGCGTCACATCCGCCTCCGGCCACAGCGCCCCCTCCCGGTTAAACAGCTCCGCCTCAAAACTGCCCGGCTGGGTGAACATCCCCAGCGCTTCCGCCATCTCTGCCGCTTTCGTCCGCCGGAGTTCATTTCGCTGACTGTCCCGGGAGATTTCCCACAGTGCCGACTGCAAATCCACCGGCAGCATCTGGCGCCCCTCCCGGTACGTGGCGTGTGTGGCCATCAGCAGCGCTTCGCGGATCATCGCCCTGTCCGCCCGTTTGAGTGCCGTCTCTTCCTTCGGATCCCCCCCGGTGATCATCATGCGGGCAGAGATCTCCATTTCTCCCAGGATATCGCGCTGCTCCTCGCTCTCATCCTGCGTGTCATCATCAATATCCGGCAGTGTCTGTTCATCCACATCCTGCAGGGTCTGTCCCTGTGCCACCAGGTGATGTGCATCCGCAAACGGTGGCAGGCTGACACCGGTGCCCGGTTTCACGCTGATTTTGTTCACCGAAAGCCCGAGACTCTCAAAATAATCCGCCAGCAGCCCAAATGAGTTCCCGGCTTCAGCAATAAAAAGACGGGGGCGATGTACGGCCATGATCTGCGACAGCGAGGAGCACAGCGTGGCGGATTTCCCGGCGCCGGTCGGACCAAACAGCAGCAGGTGCGCATTCTGGGTGCGATCCAGTTTATTCAGCGGATCAAAGGTCAGCACATCCCCACCCCGGTTAAAGAAACTGAATCCGGGATGACCGGTGCCCGTCTCCCGCCCGGTCACCGGCAGGAGCCCAGCCAGATGCTGCACCCACATCAGACGCGTGTACCACTGCTTCCTGTCCGTATCCGGATCAAAACACATGGGCAGCGCACGCAGCCAGCTGTTCAGTGGCCCCACATCAAACTCCGGACGTACCGGCTGTAGACCGGCGCCCAGTAGTGCTGTGGTCAGGGCCACCCGCTTACGCTTCAGGCTGTCCATATCCTCTGCCCGTAACAGAAAACTGATCCCCGCCCGGTAAAGCTTGTGGCGGTTCCCCAGATATTCCTTCACGGTGGCCACATCCTGACGGGCACGGATGGACTCCGTATTTTCCCCGACCGCATTTTTTGACAGCCGGGTGAAACGCTCCTCGAGTGTGTCCTGCGGCTGTACCACAATGGTCATGCACAGCATGGTGCCTTCAGGGAACGTATCCATCAGGGCATTCACCGTCTTTTCGCCCCGGGCCTTCTCACCGGTCAGCGTCCCTGCCTCCGGGGGTGTACGCAATTTCTCCACCACCACGGCGGCATGCGGCAGCCCGTCCAGCCACCACACACCGTTTTCCGGATCCGACACCGGCGGCGTGAACCAGAGACTTTCCGCAAAGTCGGTCATCACCGGCATCATGCCCTCCGGGGCCTCCTGCGGTGCCGCGCGAGTGGCCAGACAGTACAGTGTGTCCCTGTCCACCCACTCTGGTCGGGGATTGAACAGCCTGAGCAGCCAGCCATGCACCTGCAGACCGTTCATACGGATACAGCGCACCCCCGCCCCGCCCAGCGCCCCCACCACGCGTTCACACACCTGGTTCAGCATCGCCACCGGCGGCATCGGGTCATGGCTGTTTTTCCCGATACGGCGGTACACCACCATCCGGGTCCGTCGCTGCTGACCACGCCAGGGCTGACCGGTCACCAGCGTGTCCGTGAAAAGCCCTTCCGGACGGGCAATTCCCCGCAGATGCCGTTCCATCTCGCCCAGCCAGGCCTCTGTAAAGGCCGTGCGCTGCGCATGGGGCTTCACATACCCCCTCAGATGGTCAAGATACGCATCCACATCATTTTCATCCTGACAGAAGAACTGCACTACCCAGGGGTGGGTGTCGTATTCATCAAAGCTGTCCTGCAGGGCATCCTCCACCGTGTCACGGATTTGCTCAAGACGCTCTGCCGTGCGCCCTTCCGTGGCCGCCGGTGTCACCTCATACACAGCGCCGACCGACACTCCGTCATCCAGCAGCAGGCACTGCGTTTCATCCAGGTATTCCACCCAGGGCAGAAAATCAATAATGGACGGGCCCGCATGGTAAATCTTCGCCTCCTCCCGGCGGGTCATTCGCCCGGGGCGGCTCAGGTTACGGGGAGTACCGGCGTCATCGACTCCGGAATGCTGCGCGTATTCTGCCGGCACAGTCGTCTCTGCAGATATTGCCGGTTTCACTTTCTTTTTAAACAGCGGGAAACCCATTTTACTTGTCCCTTAACATACGTTGATAAACCGCCGGCATCATGCCGGCACCATCACTCAGCTCATCCGCCCCGTCAGAACGCTGCCGTGCGTTCACCGGGCATCGCATACTGCGTCTGGCTGTAAAATGAAAACACCGTGCTGTAGCCCGGTACCGGTGAGTTCCCCTCTGCAAGGTGCGGAAAGACATACATCACCATGTCCGGGTTGGGCAGTCGTGGAAACTGCTGGCTGATTTCACTCTCCTGTGTCCGGCTGTAACTGCGGTCCGTCTGCGCCGCGTCCTGCTGTTCCGTTTCTGTCAGCGGACGCCGCAGTGTGTCACGGGTTGTCGCAGCAGAACGGGCGCTTCCGCCCCCCGCCTGCCCCTGCCAGATTTCCAGCATCGTCTGCTCCCCGGCGGGCAGCAGTTCCTCTTTTGACGTGGAACAACCGCTGGCCAGCACAGCCCCTGTCAGTACCAGTAACGGTAACAGCGTTCTGCCTGAAACACGCAGGCGTGAACAATCTGGTTTCATCTCATTCTCCTTCAGTCCAGACCACCCTGTGTGTCCGCCTCTCCCGGCAGGGTGAACTCATAACGCACCTTACGGCCCTGGTCTTCGTAATCAATCGCCAGCTGGCGGGTGATGTGAACGGCCAGCCTTTTTCCCGGTGGCACATAAATGGCATCAAACGTCTGCCCATAACGCTGCTTCACCCACTCTGCTGTCTCATTCATTCCGCCGGAAATCGCCTTACCCAGTGCCGCCTCCCCGGCACTGCCGGTCAGCGCAGAAGAAAGGCCGTTGACGTTATTCTGCGTGGTGTACTGCCCCTGGCTCAGGGCCTCACCGGCCGCCCCCGCGGCAGACAGACCGAAAATGGTGGGCAGGTATGTGGCAGCATTGGACTTACGGGTGCCACTGATACACGGAATGCCATCCTCATCCGAAATCCAGCCAATGCCGCCGGTGTTATTCCCGTTCTTCGTCTGCTGATTGCTGTTGGTGGTGCCGTTCACATCCGGTGCCGGCAGCGTGCGAACCCGCCCGTCAGCAAACACAAAGGTGATACTGTTCACCTGGCCCCGCACACAGGAAAGCGTCCAGTCACCACTGGCGGTACCGGACACCACGGCCCCTTCCACATCCGGCAGTTCAATGCCGTTGGCGGTCAGGTTGTCCTTACCGATAAGCACCTTGAACGGATAAGGGTCTGTCACCGTGCCGTTGACCGGCACCCGCCCCAGCAGGGCCGTCATTGCCCGGCTCCCGACCAGGGTGGCATTCTCCGGCAGGGTGTAGACGGCCTGTGTGGTGGCCTGTTGTTTCTCGTTACTGTATCCCTTCACCTGCTGTTCATACGCCGCCTTCTGACGGGTCAGCGGGTTATCATCCAGAAAGGAGGTGGGGAAACGGGGACCACTTTTGCCCCCTGCCACATCCCGTGGGTCAGGCTGTGACTGGTCAGCCGGCGTCACCCACATCAGGCCATCGGCCCCCTGTGACACCGCGCTTCCCGGAGAACCACTCAGTCCGTCAAGCCCCAGCCCGAGGGGAATATCGCTGTCAGTATTTGCCTTACTGCTGCCACCCTGCTGCGCCAGCTGCTCCGTCAGGGACTGCACCTTTGCCATCAGGGTGTTCTGCTCGTTCTGCAGCTGGCGCTGCTTCTCCTCATAACTTTTCTGCAGTCCTGCCACGGCATCGTTCAGCTGACCGGACACATCCGCGCCGCGTTTGCGCAGTTGTTCATTCTCCTTCAGCAGTCTGCTGTTCTGTTCGTCCAGCGTCTGCTGACGTTCACGAACCTGATTGAGACGCCCGATAAGCGTGCGCAGGGTATCTTCCGGCGTGTCACCCTCAACACCCAGCGCCTTCAGTTCCTCCTGAGACAGCGTCCCCAGGACCTGTGTCTGCTGTGCTGACGGGTCTGATGACGACGCGGGATCACCACAGCTTTTAAGCCCGATGAATACCCCGCCCACCACCACAACGGGCACCACAAATTTGACCAGCGTGTTGGATTTAATCTGCACGATTCACCTCCCCGCGGGTGCTGCCCCCTGTCTTACGGGCTGTGGTGACTTTACGTCGGACTGGCTCTGCGATAAACGCCCTGTCCGGTCTGCCCTCTGTCACCAGATACAGTGTTGTGGTGTCCTCCGGTGTACCGGCAGGTCCCAGCCAGCGATGCTGGAACGTGGCGGTCACAAAGTTTCCCTGCAGTGCCCTGGGGTCCAGCACCAACTTACGGCTGACCGTACTGGTGAGCTTCATCGCCACCACCGTGCGTCCGCCAGCGCCCCATGCCGCCAGTGGCGTGACGGTCAGGGGCGCTGACGGATACAGGGTGGTGATGCGTCCGGGCAGGTGATGACTGACCGGGTGAATACCAGGCACCGCCTCCAGAGTCCTGAGCGGGGCATACAGGGACTGGGCGGCGTAACGGGTCAGTAACACCGGCAGGGGCGCGCTGTAACGAACCGGCTGACGACGGGCCTGCGTACCGTCATCCTGTCCCGGTGCCCGCGACTGACCGGCGGAGGTTTTACCGGATGAGGACGCCGGTTTCATCAGATCAGTCGCCTGACTGACCGTGCTGACCTCACCGTCATACACAATACGTACCGGCTCAGAAGGTCCCTGCTCACCGGCTGTGACATCAAGCAGAATCATTTCCCCGGTCTCCACATCCTGCAACTGCAGCCGTGTCTGTGGAAAGGCACTGTCCGCCTTCAGGTACACGGCACCACCGGTACTCTGCACCCGCAGCTTACCGTTCAGTGCCGGCGGGAATCCCACCCGCACATTTTTGTCCGCAAAAATCACCCGCTCCTGCCCCACCTTCAGGGGTACGGATAACGGAATACGCTCCCACTTCATCAGTTCGTCAGCATGCAGCACAAACGGGGGTATCAGTAACGGAAGCGCCATCAGGCTATTCCGGAGGAAATGACGGACGGTGACTGCCATCACTGTGCACCTCCCGGGCCTGAAGCCACCGGCGCGGCTTCCAGCCGTTGTGGTGTGCTGCTGTAGCAGTCAAGCGCCAGCCCGAAGGGGTTATGCTCCGGGTCCCCCTCCCAACGCGCCACTTTCAGGGGATAACGCACCAGCGCACGTTTGACCGGCTCGGCATGAAAATACTCATCCGCCACCAGGTCCAGACGTACCAGCCAGTTATCCCGGCCCTGTACGGTGACCGGATTTTTGTTGTAGCGCCCACCGTATCCGTGCTCAGGGATTTCATACACCACGCGCACGCGGTCGAGCAGTTCCCCCGCATCCTTACGACGGCGGGCATCGTTCTCCATCAGTTCACGGCATGACGGCGTCAGATAGGCTGACAGGGCATGAATTTTAGCCGGATAATCCACTTCACCGTTCTTCGGCCAGGCATTTAACTGCTGGAAGATATAAAAGGCGAAGGAGTAAACCGTCGACGGGGGCACTTCCCACCATGGACGGGTACTGCCGGAACGCAAATCCGGCGGGTTATGAATGGTCAGGCGACTGGGGGCTGTCATCCAGCCAATACAGGCCAGTAACAGAAATCCTGCCAGCACGGCACTGATAATACGCAGGCTGCGGATATGCTGGTCCCTGTCCTGAAGGGCGTGACGAAAACGACTCATAAAACGCTCCTTACCGGCCGGGTACGGCGCAGGGACCAGCCCTGCGCCTCCATAATCAGCGATGAACGGCCCATACCGGCACGACACTTTTTCTCCTCCAGCCGCTGCCAGAGCCAGTTATCCGGCTTGCCACGCTTCATCCGGGTGATCCAGCTTCCACCAAACCAGATCAGCAGCAGCGGCGTGACCATCATTCCTGTCGGGATCATCACCCAGCCGGTCAGCGGAAGCAGCGGTAACGGCCAGAGCAGGCCGAGACCGGCACCGGTCAGTGCGGCCAGTCCCAGCTCCGGCGTGGTGAAGCCCCGGAACACGGCCGGCTCCACGTTAAGGCGATCGGGTAAAAAATGAATGGTCTGCATGGACGTATTCCTTACAGAATGATGGAGGCCGATTTGGTCAGCAGCCAGATCACCGCAACCAGCAGGATCACCCCCACCACCACAATGGCCCCAAACTGCGTCCAGGATTTTTTTCCATCCTGAATTTCCGAAAACGTGGAAATCGCAGCATTCGCCACAACAATGAAAGCAATGGCAGAAATAATCAGGCCACCCAGCACCACACCGTCCTGGGAATAGCCTTTAATCTGCCCGAACAGCCCGCTGCCACCGCCCGATGACGGCGGCTCCATCTGGGGCAAATCAGCCAGGGCCGGTTGCATACTCATCCGGAGCAACAGACACACTGAAAACACGGTCTGCCACAGGCGTAACAGCATTGTGTGCGGCAGAGAAACAAGACGTTTCAGAAAACGAAAACACCACTTCATAAACACAAAATCCTCATAATCATGATTCAGATAACAACTCACCTCAGCTGGCAAACATCCAGATACTGAGAACCAGCAGGAGAGCCAGCCGGATAAAAAAGCGCCCCAGCATTGCGCTGCGGACCTTCTCATTACTCCAGCCCGCCCAGACATCCAGCAGCGCCCAGGCCGCCCAGAGAAACAGCACGGCAAAAAGCAGTCCGAGTGACAGCAGATGCAGGGCACTGATATCCATTTCCCCGGAAGCCGCTTTAAAGGCGGAAGACTGCACGGCAGACATGCCCATCAGGGACGCTCCCGCCGGTAGTGACCGTTCACGGCTGACGTTGTACGGGGCTGGGCCCGGGAAGGCGTGAGATAGCGGTCGATGCCATCACGAATGGTCTCCAGATCGGCACGCGCCCGGGGATAATCAAAGAAGTAACGGGATGGCTCAGACGCACCGGACTGCACAGCGGCCCCCCGGGCCCGCTCCAGCGCCGCCTGCACCTGGTCAAGCTGGCGCATGGCAGTGGCCAGTTCATCCTGTTCAGCCGCCTGAACGGGTATGGCAAGAGTGAAAAGAAACAGCATCCCCGCAGCACCGGCCAGATGGCCGGCACGACAGGGTGATGCCGGAAACGAACGCATACGCACCTCTCTCTGAGTTAAACGGTGCGTACAGGATGCGTAAGGCAGGGAAACAGGTCAGCAATAAACTCTGTTTGCAGAACTGAAAATTTTTACGGGAAAAGCGGCATGGCTGAACACCGGAAGATTTTCCGGCGCTGAGCAAGGATTCTGATGGTGTTGGCTGGCAAACTCACACATTTGCACCGACATCCGGGCTGGCAAAAAACGGAATTTGCACTGGCGGATAATTTCATCGTGACGTGAATGAATTAGTTCTGTCGGGAACAACGCTCAGAAATTACGCTGTTCTTATTTGTAACATCAATAAAGGCGGAATAATGACTGAGCTTACACTGAAGATATATGCTGGCGCACTTGCCTTCTGGCTCCTGTTTTACTGCTTCATCAAAGTTGCAGAACTCCGTTTTCCGCCCTGGGTATGGACCATCATGCAATGCATCGCCGTTTTTTTTATCATCACACTGCCCGTTTTCCTGCGGGAACTGATACGCAGCCCTGCTTTCTGACCAGTACGTTCTCTGAAGAAAACAGCATATGCAACTTAACCTGATCGCTTTGATATTGTTCCGGGGCTGTTTATCTGCATGCCCATTCAAAAGGAGAGAATATGCCTGAACATCTGTTTCAGCCCCTACTTCTGGGCTGGTTATTTTTTTGTGCCTTCTGGTTTGTATTTCTCAATTACCTCCGTCTGGAAGAACCCCATTACCCTCTGTGGGCATGTTACGTTATACAGACCATCAACGGGATCATTATTGTACTGAATGTTATTGTCATCCCGGTGCTGACAGTGACGGTCTTCCGTCCGTTTCTCACATCTGTAAACTGACACCAGGCATTTTCCGCTGACGCGCACTGACGGTAATGGCGTGGCTTGTCTGCTGACAACCCGGGACTCAGTGATATTTTTTGAATATCATCAACTGATTAATCAGAAAAAAGATATTCATCAAACAATGGCGCATCATAAAGGCGCCATTGTTTGATATTTTGTTAATCATAAAGTGCCGTAAGGACTGAAACACCATATAATTCGCCGGCAGCGCCGGGTTTCCCCTGCTGGGTTGAAATCACCCTTAATTTACTGTTATCTATCACTGCAGAAACAGGGTTATCGGAATATTCTCTGTCTGAGATTTTAAGTGTGAGTCGGCTACTGACACCATTCCCCAGCTCCACCTTTTGAGGCTGAAACTGAAATCTCACCCCGGTGGGTGTCTCACATGATAAAGACAACTCTTTACTGATAACCTTGCTTCCGGAAACCACATCCGGGGTCATTGTCCCATGTTTTAATACCAGCTCATTATTCACAGATGTTATTTCACACTTATTTTTAATCGTAAATTCAAGAGAAAAATATCCGGTCACATTACTCGTTCCGACATTTCCCGCTTTCCATGTATCCTGAAAATCCCTGTTTGCATTACCATCCGTCGAGGAGCCCCATGCCAGTATATAGGGTACATCCAGCCGATATCGCCCCGAAGGAAGCCCATTGCCTGATAAGGCTATATTTACCTGCCCGGCCCGAATACCGGCATGGACCTGTTGCCAGACTCCCTGTGTATTAACGGCACATCCGTAAGCGGCTCGCCAGAACCGTATTGATATTTACTGAGAGGTCAGATCAACTTTCCAGGGCAACAGATCGCGTACCCGG
>NZ_JAOWIE010000008.1:0-325 GCF_030332265.1 Citrobacter sp. Cu231
TATGTGCTGATGCCCGGTAAAGTCCATGCTGATGATATCCCCGTCCCGGTCCAGGAGCCGGGCAGCGGTAAAACCCGGACCGCCCGGCTGTGGGTCTACGTCCGTGATGACCGTAACGCCGGTTCGGAAATGCCCCCGGCGGTCTGGTTCGCGTACTCACCGGACCGGAAAGGTATCCATCCACAAAATCATCTGGCCGGTTACAGCGGTGTGCTTCAGGCCGATGCTTACGGTGGTTACCGGGTGTTATACGAATCCGGCAGAATAACGGAAGCCGCGTGTATGGCTCATGCCCGGAGAAAAATCCACGATGTGCATGCAAGAG
>NZ_JAOWIE010000009.1:0-202 GCF_030332265.1 Citrobacter sp. Cu231
TTTTAGTCTGTCGATGTCATCTGTATCAGGCTGAAAATCTGTCTCTTCGCCAAAACATCTTCGGCGTTGTAAGGTTAAGCCTCACGGTTCATTAGTATCGGTTAGCTCAATGTATCGCTACACTTACACACCCGACCTATCAACGTCATCGTCTTTAACGTTCCTTCAGGAGACTTAAAGTCTCAGGGAGAACTCATCTCGG
>NZ_JAOWIE010000010.1:0-274 GCF_030332265.1 Citrobacter sp. Cu231
GCAGTAATGGCTGGGTGGAAATCGACAACAACATCGCAGAGAACGCCTTACGGGGAGTGGCCGTAGGCCGGAAAAACTGGATGTTCGCGGGTTCCGACAGCGGTGGTGAACATGCGGCGGTGTTGTACTCGCTGATCGGCACATGCCGTCTGAACAATGTGGAGCCAGAAAAGTGGCTGCGTTACGTCATTGAACATATCCAGGACTGGCCGGCAAACCGGGTACGCGATCTGTTGCCCTGGAAAGTTGATCTGAGCTCTCAGTAAATATCAAT
>NZ_JAOWIE010000011.1:0-206 GCF_030332265.1 Citrobacter sp. Cu231
GTTCTGCCTGTCTGCGAAGCAGCGCCCATACCCGACGATAACCATACGTGGGCAGCTCTCCGATAACATGGTGTATACGGAGAAGCACATCCGTATCATCAGTGTGACGACTGCGGCGGCCATCCATCCAGTCATCGGTTCGTCTGAGAATGACGTGCAACTGCGCACGCGACACCCGGAGACAACGGCTGACTAAGCTTACTCCC
>NZ_JAOWIE010000012.1:0-387 GCF_030332265.1 Citrobacter sp. Cu231
GTTATACGAATCCGGCAGAATAACGGAAGCCGCGTGTATGGCTCATGCCCGGAGAAAAATCCACGATGTGCATGCAAGAGTGCCCACCGACATCACCACGGAAGCCCTGCAGCGTATCGGTGAACTGTATGCCATAGAGGCAGAAGTCCGGGGATGTACAGCAGAACAGCGTCTGGCGGCAAGAAAAGCCAGAGCTGCGCCACTGATGCAGTCACTGTATGACTGGATACAGACTCAGATGAAAACACTGTCGCGTCACTCGGATACGGCAAAAGCGTTCGCATACCTGCTGAAACAGTGGGATGGCCTGAACGTGTACTGCAGTAATGGCTGGGTGGAAATCGACAACAACATCGCAGAGAACGCCTTACGGGGAGTGGCCGTAGG
>NZ_JAOWIE010000013.1:0-237 GCF_030332265.1 Citrobacter sp. Cu231
TGCATCCGGGAGGATTCGAACCTCCGACCGCTCGGTTCGTAGCCGAGTACTCTATCCAGCTGAGCTACGGATGCATCAGGGAAACTTACTTACTGCAGATTTGATATCACTGCTAAAGTGATATCGTTTTCCGTAACAACGCTAATGCGTTATTGCAGAGAAGATGGTGCATCCGGGAGGATTCGAACCTCCGACCGCTCGGTTCGTAGCCGAGTACTCTATCCAGCTGAGCTACGG
>NZ_JAOWIE010000014.1:0-498 GCF_030332265.1 Citrobacter sp. Cu231
CCGTATACACCATGTTATCGGAGAGCTGCCCACGTATGGTTATCGTCGGGTATGGGCGCTGCTTCGCAGACAGGCAGAACTTGATGGTATGCCTGCGATCAATGCCAAACGTGTTTACCGGATCATGCGCCAGAATGCGCTGTTGCTTGAGCGAAAACCTGCTGTACCGCCATCGAAACGGGCACATACAGGCAGAGTGGCAGTGAAAGAAAGTAATCAGCGATGGTGCTCTGACGGGTTCGAGTTCCGCTGTGATAACGGAGAAAAACTGCGAGTCACGTTCGCGCTGGACTGCTGTGACCGTGAGGCACTGCACTGGGCGGTCACTACGGGCGGCTTCAACAGTGAAACAGTACAGGACGTCATGCTGGGAGCGGTGGAACGCCGCTTCGGCAACGAGCTTCCGGCGTCTCCAGTAGAGTGGCTGACGGATAATGGTTCATGCTACCGGGCTAATGAAACACGGCAGTTTGCCCGGATGTTGGGGCTTGAACCGAA
>NZ_JAOWIE010000001.1:0-211 GCF_030332265.1 Citrobacter sp. Cu231
GCACCAGGGAGGATAACGTTGCTTCAGCAACGGCCCGCAGGGCGAGGCGCAGCCGAGTAATCCTCCCGGATGCACCATCTCTTACTTGATATCACTTATTTCGATATCAATATCGGCAGTAAAGCAAGTTTCCTGATGCATCCGTAGCTCAGCTGGATAGAGTACTCGGCTACGAACCGAGCGGTCGGAGGTTCGAATCCTCCCGGATGCA
>NZ_JAOWIE010000015.1:0-325 GCF_030332265.1 Citrobacter sp. Cu231
TATGTGCTGATGCCCGGTAAAGTCCATGCTGATGATATCCCCGTCCCGGTCCAGGAGCCGGGCAGCGGTAAAACCCGGACAGCCCGGCTGTGGGTCTACGTCCGTGATGACCGTAACGCCGGTTCACAGATGCCCCCGGCGGTCTGGTTCGCGTACAGTCCGGACCGGAAAGGTATCCATCCACAAAATCACCTGGCCGGTTACAGCGGTGTGCTTCAGGCCGATGCTTACGGTGGTTACCGGGCGTTATACGAATCCGGCAGAATAACGGAAGCCGCGTGTATGGCTCATGCCCGGAGAAAAATCCACGATGTGCATGCAAGAG
>NZ_JAOWIE010000016.1:0-85888 GCF_030332265.1 Citrobacter sp. Cu231
GTTTCTACTAAACCAACATTTCTGATATTCCCCTCATAAGTATCGGATACAATTCGCCGTTTTTTTCTCACAGAAAATAGGTTAAAAAATATGCGAATTGGCTATATTCGGGTGTCAACAACTGACCAAAACACAGAACTTCAGCGCGAAGCTATTGAACGTGCAAATTGTGAGCTAATTTTCGAAGATAAAATGACCGGCACGAAAGCTAAAAGACCAGGGTTAAACCGCTTACTCAAAAAATTAAAACCTGGCGATACGGTTGTTGTATGGAAGCTGGACCGGTTGGGGCGTTCACTCATAAACCTGGCTGATCTGCTACAAACATTTAAACAGAAAAATATCAAGTTTCTGTCTCTGACCGAAGGCATAAATACCGATACATCAATGGGTCGTTTTACATTCCATATTATGTCGGCGCTAGCGGAAATGGAGCGTGACATGATCATTGAGCGAACGCGCGCGGGCCTGGCTATTGCACGTAAAAAAGGCCGAATCGGTGGTCGCCCCCCCAAATACTCACAGGAAGATTGGGCGCAGATGGGGCGTCTGATCCTTGACGGCATGAGCCGTCATCAGGTCGCCATTATTTTCGATGTTGGTGTCTCGACGCTCTATAAAAAGTTTCCGGCATCACAGATGGAAAGTCTGGACGATGCGTATACGGATGCCGATGAACAAGCCGAGTTCAACAAGCGACCGATATGGGAGCAGGCCCTGGAGGAAGATTAAACCACTCAGCAAGTCCAAGCATCCCCCCGCCAAATGTAACTTTCAATAAAATCGGACCTTGAAATAACTTGAAACGAGGTCCGAGGTGCTGATCAGCAACGACATCTTGCCGATAGCCATCGCCGTCGGCCTATCTCTCCTTAGCGGTACAGGTGTTTTCCTGATGGAACTGAGGGAAGGCAAGGTCAAAGGAACTGTAGTGGATTTCCTCACCACGATTTCTTATGCGGTAACAGCAGGGCTAATGGCTTACTACATTGGGCGGCACCAGAAATTCGATGAGCCAATCATCTACTTTTCCGTACTGCTCTCCAGTAACAACGGGTACGAGGTCGTCCACATGGCCAGAAAGATAAATACCGAATCTGTTGCGAGAGTAATAACTCAAATCTTCACAAAGGGTGGCAAATAATGATTGCTTTGATTTTGGTCGTTGGGGCCAGCATAACAATGGCAGCAGACCGTTGGGCGCTACGGCGCGCGACGGTAAAAAACCTTTTCGTCGGTGAACATAAAATCGAGCAAGGGCACTTACGCGTCCCTGTGTATTACAACGTAAGATCATCCCGTCTTATCGGGGCGACTATCGAGTTTACACTGAGGGATAAAAGTTGCCCAACAACCGTTGTAGCGTACCGCCGTCGCACGCTGGAGCACGCATCCAAAGGGGAAAACTGCGAATACCTTGATATTCCTCTCGACCGTCTAATCATCCCTGCGGGGAAGTGGATCATTAACATTAAAATTCTGCACGGTGATTCATTCTACAACCCTCTTTACCGCATTTTTCCGCTTCACCTTGATGCACAGAAAGAGTTCGAAATTCTTCCGGGAGGAACGCATTAATGCCAGCCCCAAATGGTCTCACCTCAAAGAACGGGAAAAAATACGCCCAGGTCAATTTTGACCAGGTAACCGAGAAGGGATTAAAACCTTTCCTTGATGCGCTCAAAAAGGCCGGTCTCACTGTCGAGAACGTAGCTGCCAGCAACCGAGTTACCAAGAAAAATGGGCTCAATGTGAAGACCGCAACTTTGCGCTTCGAAGATAGCCAAGAACTTCAAACTGAAATTAACGATTCTGGTGACTTTTCTGGCTTCAAATTAAACGGGAAGCCAATCCCGGCAGTTCGCGCTGATACGTTATCCAAAATTGCAGATAGCCTCGCGACGACTGTGAAGCAGAACGCTAAAAAATTCAGTGAAAGTTTGGCTCGCAAGGCCAAGCGAGTCATTGATATTTCGAGTACAAAACCAGCGGTAAAATCTAATGTCCAGCGACTAAAAGAAGCCAAAGATCGCCGGGATAAGCTGAATAAAAATGTTCAAACCCTTCAGGAAACCGTCAACACAGCCACCAAGCAGAAATCAGACCTCACTCAGCGGGTACAGGATGCCCAAACGCGCCTGACGACAGCAAAAGCAGTAACGGCTCAGCTTGAAGATCAGCTTAAAAAACTGGAGAACCCAGATGCTTAAAACCATTAACCACCATTCTGGACTAGTTTTGTCCAATCGGCAGGATCTACCCGCAATCCAAATATCCGAGCAGGCAGTGCAGCAGCTGTACGCCGGAGACGGTGAATACTTCATGCTGGAATCGCTCTCACTTGAAGAATTCACCAGTACTTATTTTTACGATGTTCCGATGCTGCCGGAAGAGGACCTGATGCTTGAAGCAATTACCTCTACCCGATCGCGTCTGGCCGCAACTATGCGCGCGTTCGTTCGAGCATTAAACCAGTCACTTAATGGTACCGGGATTACTGCTGGAAACGACACCGCGGGTGAAGCGGAAGACGGAACAAAATCTATTGGCGGGGCCAATATCGGCAGGGCGCGTAAGGTGCAGGGGATCGCGGTTATGCCCGCGCAAATTCCACTCTCTGACGGCCAGAGCATAACTCTGATTTTCCATAGTCCAAGCGGCAATGTCGGAACGATCACAACCACCGACACACTGGTTGCTTTCCGTTTCCTGCTGAATAAGCGAGATGTGACAAACGTCGTATCGCCCGCAAACGGACGTGATATTTCGCTGAAACAGGTAACCATGGCACTTTCAAACCTGATTGAGCGAAATACCGCGAAATTCCAAAAGGCACAGGCGCGCCAGGCAGAAGTAAAAAGCGAAATAGCCAACCTCCAGGATCAGGGAGATAAGCTGGAGCAGCAGCAACTGGCCCTCGTTGAAAGTGGTGATGAAATAAAAGCCGGGCTGATCACTCTGTCTCAGCAGCTCAATTCGTTGAACGCTCAGGCCTTAGAGCAGGAAGATCTGAATGATGAGCTGCGTAAGCAAATCGAGATCGCAGAGGCAGAAGCCGAAGCGAGAAAACAGAAGCCAGTTCCTCCTGTCGACAATGAGCCATCACCGTTTGTGGTTGCAGCCGGTGCGATCGCCGCGCATACAGGCCACACAGAAGACCAGGTAACGCATTGGGCAGAAACCAAAGGGTTTAGCTCCGCGGAGCTTACAGAGCTCTCAGAGAAGCTCTCAGCGCATCCCACGACTCAAAACATCGAGAAGATGAAGTCAGCAATTGATTTTGGTGAGGATATACCAACAATTTTGGAATCTGAACCCGATGCCCCCCCTCCGGAAGCTGACACCGAAGCACAAAAGGCAATTGCTTATCTCAACAGTATTGCAGAGCTGGAAAGCTCTGATCTGGTCGAGATCAGAAATGCACGTGGTTCTGTACGTGAAGCCATATCTGCACTAACCGCTGCCGGTATTTATGACGAAAACGAAGAGCTGGTAAACGCAGCAGTACAGCACCTGTCTGATCTGCTGGCCAACATAGCGCAGGGAGGCGCTGCTGCATGAAACTCAGCGCGATTGAACGCTTAGATCTCTCAGACAAACTTGATGAACTTCTGGGACAGGCAAAATCGGCAACCGGCATAGCCTTACTGGACCTCAACGACCAAATTGATGAGGTATTAGTGAAGTTGGGTTACGGGCCGACCGGCGACCCCGACGCGCCAGCTGGTCCACCTAAGATCGTTACTGATTTCCTCGCTGGTGAATTCAACAAACAGAGCGCCACTGATTTTGTCGCTACGCTGAGAGCACTGGAGCCCTTCCAGAGCGTTTTTCTCACCTTCGATGATATCAAGGCTGGCGCGCTCACCTGGATTAACGAGAACGCCTTACAGGCAGCCTAACGACATTAGCCGCCCGGAGGATCCAACGATCCGGGCGGTGCGGATCTGGATCTATGTTAAAAACCACTCTTAAAGCCCCTAAAACGGACAAAAAAACGAAGGTCATCATCGGTATGTGCAATTCCGTTGATGAGCTATCAGCTGCGATCCTCAGTTTCTGGGATCGTGAAGGTGTTAGTGGTAGCAGCTACTCTTTCATCCTCGATCGACTTTCTGCGTTATCCCTTAAGACGAATGTTAGCGAAAGCGATATCACCGCATTCACCAACTTGGCCAGCGCTGTACTGGGGAAAACTTTCACTGCTGCAAAGAAAGAACTTGGCTACGGGAAAAGCATCTTTTTGACTAAAGCCGGGGAAATAACCCGAGTTCATCCGTTAGCAATTGAGAACCAAAAGATCTGGCGCTTCATGTTCGTCACCGGTGATTTCTTTCGTCTACGCAGTGTTGCGTCAGAGTGGAAGAACGCTAAAACCCCTGAAGAAAGGGATTCCGCAGCACTACGTATGCGAGAAATTCTCTATCCCATCATGGTCGACAACATAAAGTTTAAGTTCCCGGCCATATCGGCGGTTATGTCACGTATCGGTGATTTACTGAATGACCAGATGTTTAATATCTTCCAGATGCTACGTGTCGGGACAGAGGAACCGGCCAGCCAGACACTTACATCAGAGAGCGCATCAGACGCTTACCAGCAACGGAAAACGACTGGCACCGATTTTTTACGATCCATGTCAGTACCAGGAAGGATCGAAGAGGCAAAGGCTGAGATAGCCAATATGCTGGATAGCAAAAACCCTGAATCGCTGGAGTGGATTAACGTACGTAATTTGTTTGGGGAACGAGCTGAAGCCGTTCGTACTGCATTGCTGAGTGGGAAATTTGGTTTCGGTAGCCCGGGCGAGCAAGATGGGTGCGCCAATTTTATCAACTCAGGTCCCAGCCATGGCGCTGAGTGGTTAAAAGACGTGATCCAAACTTCGATCAAAAAAGTGATCCCTCAAGTGGAGCTAATCAGGGAAGAGTTGTTAAACGACGCCGAAATCAACGATAGCCAAGCTGATGAGTGGATCTCCGGCATCAAGATTAGCCGTGCGCTTATAAGCGAGTATGACATTTACAGCGGCGCGGATGGTAGTTTTCTGCGGGATCTTAAAGCTGTTTTTAAACTTGCTCGCGGCCGCATCCGGACACTAAAAAACATCGATATCCTGCGTGGCCGGTCGTTTGCCAACATTCAAAAGAAACAAATCGCCCTGAATCCTCGCGGTGGTAAACGAGCACTCTGGCATGAAGTGGGCCATCACTTTGAGTTTTCAAACCCTGATTATCTGCTGATGGCGCGCGCCTATCTTGCGGAACGAACCAACGGGGAAAACGCTGCTGTAGCGTCATTGAACCGTTTTTATCGGAATGGAGTTTACGGCGACAAAGAGGTTGCGATAGCTGATCATCTCTCATCTCCCTACATCGGAAAAATCTATGGTGGCTACCATATCGATACCGCTACGTTCACAGAAGTCTTTTCCTCTGGTTTTGAATATCTGGCGCAGCCTAACTCTGGCGCCATATCTCTGGTAAACAGTGATGGTCTCATCGAGTTTGTCACTGGTGTGCTGAAGGAAGGTCACTAATGGTAGATATACAAATTTCAGACGGTACCCGCACCGGAGTAGTAACGTTCTATGGGGACGAAGCCCTTGAACCGTGTGATTTCAGTGTAACCGGTGATTTCTCGGTCGAGTCCATCATGAACTTGTTCTGGTTAATCACTGCTACTGCAGAAGGTACTGGGCAGGGTATTTACCCGATCAACGGTCCAATGTGCGCGCCGTACGAAATGCTTCGAGTATTTGAGCTCACTGCAGTAACAGCAACTGGCGTACCTGAAGCCTGGCAGGAGGAAATGGAAGCAGAGCTGCAGCAGAGCTATGAAGAATTTGAGAGTGATTCAGTTTCCTGAGTCGTCTGGACGGGCGGTACTTGCCGCCTGTTTTTTTATCCCCAACGGGATGTAACTTTCCGTAGCATCCCTCAAAAGAAAAAGGACACCTGATGGCGTCCTTGTGAGTACTACTAACTTGTCTGCTGCATTTTTCCATAAGTTACATCTGGAGTAGACATGAATCCGAACATACCAGCGTTTATGAAAACGATCCGTTTTTCTGAGGGGACGCTAAATCATCCGCTTACAGTGAATGATGGCTACGATGTGATCGTCACGGGCATCGATGGCAAACCAGAGGTTTTTACTGATTTCAGCGATCATCCTTTTGCCAAGGGCCGTCCGGGGAAAGTTTTTAACAAAGCTGGGCAGCGTTCTACTGCGTCTGGCGGCTACCAGCAGCTTTACAAATATTGGCCGACGTACAAAGAGCAGCTGGGGTTGAAAGATTTTAGCCCAGAGAGCCAGGACAGGCTTTGTCTGCAATTGCTGAAGGAACAGCGCGCTATTGCCGATATTGAAGCTGGACATATCCGACGGGCGATCGCCAAGTGCGCGAATATCTGGGCAAGCTTTCCGGGCGCGGGGTACGGCCAGAGAGAGCATAAGGTTGAAGTTCTGATCGAGGCCTACAAGAACTTTGGTGGTAAGGTGGCAGAAACCAACTAACTGACGTGGCACTCTTCGGGGTGCCCTTTTATTATTATCCACACCACAGATCATAGTCTTTTAGATCAATATATAGATCAATATACAGATCAATAAAGATCACCTCGCTTGTAACTTCATGATTCTAAAAATGAAAACGGCACTTTGGGTTAACACTTTCATAAAAAAAGTGGGCACTTTCATAATTTTGGTGGACAGTTTCATAATTTTAGTGGACACTTTCATAAATCAAAGGTGGGCACTTTCATAAAATTGGTGCTTTTTATCCACAGGTTTGTGAATAACTCAAAAAACATCTTTGTTATCAATATTTTTCATGTAGATCCTCTACGTGATGTGAAATTTTTAACCACCGATTATGCACACGCTTATTCACAGGCTCGTAATCGGTAAAATCTGAGTGTAGACGATGGAATCGACTGAAAATCAGACAGATGACGGTTTAAACCCAGAACATCCGTTCGTAGTTCACCGTGAAACTGGTAAAGATTACATGCTTGTGCCAAGTGACGACAAAAGTGTTCAGCCAAGGGCGTTGCTCCGCCTTAGCGTGTTCACGCCTGTCGCACCGAAGGAACGTGGTAAGCGTGATTTCCTTATTGATGCGTCTGAAGAGCTATCAACGCTGGAAATCGCACGTCGCGAGGGCTACACGAAGATCAGAATCCAGGGTGCCAAGCTCAACATGTCCACGGATTTCAAAGCATGGATAGGGATAGTATCAGCTTTCTCTAAATACGGCTTTGAAAGTGAGAAGATTACTCTCTCATTCTCTGAGTTCGGGCGTATGTGCGGCCTGCGGCCAACAGACCTGAACGGCCGCGCGCGTACTCGCCTGAAAGAGTCGTTATTCAATATCGCGAGTGTAACGCTCGGATTTACCAGTAAAGATGGCACCAAGAACATGGTCAGTCACCTGGTACAGAAAGCAAAGCTGGATGAAAATGAAGATGTCGTTGAACTGGTAGGCGATAAGGATTTGTGGGAGTTATATCGCTGGGATCATAAAATCCTGCTAAGTCTGAAACCGCTGTCAAACCTCTCTCGAAAGGAAGCTGCACAGGCTCTGTATATCTATCTTGAAAGCCTCCCATCTAACACCGGCCCTTTGTTTATGACAATGAAGCGGTTCCGTGAGCGACTGCTACTGGACTCGCCGGTGAAGACTCAAAACCAAACAATCAGAAAGGCACTGGCTGACTTAGAGAAGATCGGATACCTGGAGTACAAAGAGGTGAAGAAGGGGCGTGAAATTCAGTTCACGATCCTCGCACGCAGACCAAACCTTAAGTTGACCTCATCTAAAGGAAAAAATGAGGAAAATGAAGGAGATGGTGGCGAGCAGTGATAGAGTAAAAAGGTAGTCACTTTCATAAAAAAGGTGGGCATTTTCATAAGAGATGCCCACCTTTTTTGTTTGGGGTGGCTGGTATCATAAAAAGGTGACCACTTTCATAAAGAGGCGGGTGTGTATTCGGTAATTAGGTGGGCAGTTTCATAAAAAAATGGCTAAAGGTGACCACTTTCATAACTGTGTTTTTACCCACTTATGAAAGCAGCCACCTTTTTGATAGTTACGTGGTCACATTCCATAAAACGGAAGGGGTTTTGATGCGTTACAAGGTCACATTTTTATGAAAGTGGTCACCTTTAAAAAGAGGCGAGTCACCTTTTATGAAGCTGTCCACCTTTTGAGGAAAAGGTGTGGAGGGTTTATGAAAGTGCATACCTTTTGCTGAGGCCGACTAATATCGACAGGCCGACGTTGCGGCCTGTCTTGTGTTGACTACTGAATGAGCTGGAGGATGACGGAATGGATGTCAGGCCAGTTGTTCAAAACCCACAAAACGATTTCTAAAAAGTGATCCAGTATTTTCAAAACCAGAAAAAAAATGTTCATGCTAATTTCCCTTTAAGCATGTACAAGGGCGCGATTGCCCCCGTTTCGGCGCAAGATTAACTGAGATCACTTGTCGCTGTTCTGGCTGTAAAAAAAAGACCGCCGCAGCGGTCCTTGCTCCTTATCCAAACAGTTCTTCCAGATCTACCCCATACGCATCTAGCCATGCGCCGCGAGGCCAGGCGTGGACGCACTGAAATTTGCGTAGCACGAGCGGCTCGACGTTATTCCTGAGACACCAGTTACGCAGCCGGTGCCATTGATATTCTCGTCCCATTTTCCTTTCAACAGCATCGAGGGTGGCATAGTTGCGACTCCGGCCGAGCCGTTCCGCCAGCTCGTCACGTTCGCGCAGTAGTTCCTGGTTCGTTAACGGCTGGTGGTGATTGTTTTTCTCTTCCAGTTTGGCGCGGAGTTGTGAGTTTTCGCGCTCGCGCATGAGCAGCTGTTCCAGCAGTTCTATTTGACGTTGCTGCGACTGTATCAGTTGATGGGATGCTGATTGCTTTGCTGGTAGCGTCAGTTTTCCGGTGCGGTAGTCCAGAAATGTCTGGTTTACCTGCAGACGGAAGGCTGGAGAGATCCAACCGGCGTACTCTATGGCCAGCAGCTCGTGAGCGAAGGTACCTGGGGATTTACCGCCTTTAATTGTTGAAATAGGTGATGTGCAAATCTGCACATTGGTTGAATCATGAGCTAACCGTAAATTTACGGTTAGCTGTTCAATTAATTCCTTCGAGGTTCTCCGACGTAACCATTCACTGGGGAGCTTTTCTTTCGTTGCACCACCAGCCCTGTGCAACGCATTGAGATTGAAACGGCCTTCGGCGTCAGTTGTGATCTCAACACCGCAAATCACCGGCGCTGCAATTTCATTTTTAGTTGTGTTCATTTAGCCACCTTCATTCCCTGTGATTGCCATAAAAAAGCCTTAATTTCACCAACCAGACGGCGCTTAATGGCAGATTTATTCCTGAGTAAGTAAAAGCCTTCTGTAATCATAAAGTGGCTGGCCAGCGTGGAAATTGCATTGATGCCAGTGATGTCTACATGCAGTTTTTTGGCCGCAGCGGCGATCGCTTCTTCTGTCAGAAAATTCATGGGCGAGCCCTCCAGTAGGAGAGAGTTGGGCAGGGAGAAGGAAATCGGGCAACAAAAAGGCAGGGGGCGTCAGGAAGCAGTGAGCGGGCATCAGATTCGCAGGAGGCGATAACGATGTGGCAACGGCGCAGCTGGCAGGAATAAAAGCGCCAGATGAACTGTGGTTGAGCTCGGGTAGGGGTAGTAGCCATGAATGGCATCCTCATCGAAGGTTAAACAACACCACCGAGAGGTTCCAATCTCTATTTGGTGGTGAACTGAATGGGGTTGGAACTACCGGCCTTCGATGAACCCGGCGAACCTCTCGGTTCCCCCATCCAGCCCACCATTATTCTGGCGCGCACGGACGCTTGCACAAAAAAACACGCGAGCGCGTGTTGAGTGCTCATCAAAGGTAATCGGGGTTCCAATCCCGGCCGCAGATTTTGCTACGACAGTAAAACCTTACTCTGAACCACCAGCACGCGTCAACACGTCCGGTATAAAACGGTACATTAAATGTGAAAATAAACAAAGTAATTATTTAGTATTTTCTGTTTGCTTGGTGCTATTGGTTTGGAAAATATGAAATTATTTTATATAGGTTATCGGTTTCAGTGAGATAGATCATATGAATGAATAACCCTATTTGGTAACGTCAACAGGCTCTAATTAACAAAACAGGGTTTTATTTTGAAAGGTTTTCTCATTGTTGGTGCAATAGGGATTTTTTTGTCATCTGTCGTGCGTGCCGAATGTATGTCACCTGGTGATTATTTGGCTATCCATGGGGTTTTACGGCAAGTAACTTATACAGGTACTGCACCAGGCCAGAAATGGGTACTCTTCACTGAAGCAAAAAACAATGAAGTTTGTGCCAAAAATGCACCTGATGGAGATAAAACAAAGATTCAGTTAGCTGTTGATGATGAAAAGGCGAAAGCATTTGAAGGGAAGGATGTATTTGCTATAGGTCATCTATTTTACTCCACGAAAGCCGAGGAACATACGCCGCTATTACTGGACGTAAAAGATATTACTACCGAAGATCCTAACGCTCCGCCACCAGCTGTGACGGCGGAAACAACTCCAAAACCGGAGCATCGTAAGCCCTCGAAAGGAAAAATGTCTGTCCGGATGGCTTGCGAACAGTATATGGGGGTTACTGGTGATTCTTATGGGTATCTGTCAACGAAAGACGAAAACTATCTTGTTTCTGCTATCCAGCACGCTAAAAACATAGGTCTTTCGACTGATTATGTTGATTACATATTGAAAGCAATTTCCACGAATAGAAAAGATGCTTCAAATGCTTCTACTATTTTTAGTGGGCAGAAGTTGTCTAAAAAGAACTCTCTTAATTCTACTGAGAAGTATTACAAGGACCAATATGATTTCATGGTGATAGCTTGTATTACGCAACCAGCTCAAGTTATTCCTTCTTGGAATGGTCTTTTACAGTATGACTTAATTGACCTAAATGCTCAGTGAATAGTGAATTGAGGAAATAGCCCCTAATTGGGGCTATTTTTTACTTTACTGAATGGATGTCTAAAAGGGTTGGATATCCTGCTTGCCCACAAAGTTGGTAATGCACTTTGTAGAAGTTGCCAAGCTTAATGAAGTTATTGGCTTGTGACTGTTGGAGCGTTGAAAAACCTGCGTTCTCAAAATCAGTAGGCATAGCCATTATGCTTTTGTCTGCATTGAGGAACTGAATCAGATCCAGTGTCATGCCTGATTTGGAGAACTGTACAGCTACGACCCCCATTGTGTCGGTTTTTACTGTACAACCAGAGTCAACAGGGGCAATACCGGTTATGCCTGTATTTGAGATCTCTGCAGCCATTGCCCCAGAGGCAATAGAGGCGCATAGAATCCCCATGCTTATTATTTTTTTCATATTGTAGTCGTAAATAATTAATAAAAACGAGTGGTTACAATACTACTGCTGTCCTCAAAGTTCATTTGTCCAGGCTCAAAAAATTGACAAAAGTTTGTACCAATATGAAAAAAGGCCGCTAGGTTAACCCCCAGCGGCCAGCTGACACGAGATCTCTAACGCTACTACGCGTTTGTCTTTTGGGGGGTTATACCCGGTCCTTTCTTCTTAGTTGCCGCGTGCTGGTTCTTTTTGCTCTTCATTGGATTCTGTAAGGGTTTCAGTCCATTTTCCTTACGGTACTTACAGATACGGCGCCAGGCATGCTTTTTGTCTTCAAGGCTGATCGGCTCAACCGGCTTACCATCGATATCGCGACGGGCACGGCTATTTATGAGCCGCATTTGATAAACCTGGGAGCAGCAACAGGCGCGTAAAGACTGCTGTAATTTTTCCTCGGAGATATCCAGGCCGCGTCTGACGATTTGTGTGAGCATGTCGTCTTTGATGCCGTTCTTCATCGGCAGCGGATGGTTACCCTGGAAGAGAGCAGGGAATAGTTCTTTGATCAGGAGTCGCTGAGCCCGGTTTTTTCGGGTTGTCGCTTTACTGGCGTGGTGTGTTACAGGGGTTGTGGTTTCCACCGTTTTTACCTTTGTTATCGACGATACAGAAAATACTAATTTATTGAAGGCGTAATGTCGCTACTGATGCTCATAAAAAAGCCCCTTTCGGGGCTTGGCATTGCAGCTATTAGCCGAAGTGGCGTGTGGTGCTTTCAAAGTTAATGATGCTGGACTTGTCGACCGGCTCGGAATGGTGGCGTTTGGCAGGTTGACTGCTGGTGGAGATCTGATCCACCGGCAGCGTGCGGATAGAAGGGCTGGCCAGTGATTCAAACAGCTTATCGACGATGGCTAAATCCTCTTCCGTTTGCATGTTGGCAATAGCATCGCGCTGGCGCTGGTTAGTGAACACCGGCAGCTTGTCGAGCACGCGTTCAAACATGGCCGTACGTAAAGAGGCCTTCTCCGCACGCTCAGCTTCCCCCTTCCTCAAGGATTCCAGCATGACGCTTTGTTCTTCCAGCTGGCGATCCTTATCAAGCAGCTCCCCTGCAGCTGCCAGTCGGGCAACTTCCAGGTCCTCGATACGCTGGATACTTTCAAACATCACTTCGTACTCATTCAGTGCGGTGTAATGTTTGATGATTCCGTCGGCGTCTTCTTCAGTGAAGTTCTGCTTGATAAGGGCCTCAGTCATGACAGCATTGCGGTCTTCTGTGCTCTCGCGCATGGCGGCCGGATGGTCCATGCTGATGAAGTTGGGCATGGTCACATAATCCATGCCGTAGTAGCCCGTTGGAATAGAAATAGCGGGGGAGTCGCGGCCAGTTGTCACCCATGACCAACCACCAGCGCGGGATTCCAGCATACTGGCAACGATGCGCCCGGGTGCGGTATCAAAAATCTCTTCGGTATGAGTGACGACGCCATCATCGTCGACTGAAATAGCGATGGTCCGGCTGGCTGGTACGTTCTCTATAACAACCGGTTTGCCCTCCACCATGATGACGGATGTTTCTGGCAATTCAGGTGTCTTAGCCAGCTCACGGCGCGTGTGGCCGTAATAGCCGTAGAGCTCACCCAGGCGCAGGCCTTCCTGCGTCTCCTGGCTGTTGATCATTCTTTTCACCGCTTCAAGCATATATTTGCGGTTGTTTTGTTTACCTTTACGCACCTTGTCGAACAGTGAAAAACGGTCCGTGTGCGTCAGCAGGGTTTTGTATTTAGGTGCCATATTGGTCCTCATTCTTCAAACGCTTTGATGATGATGTCTTGCAGTTCATGCCTATCCATCGACCTGATGAAATCGCACATAGCGGCATCCGGCCTGTGAGTGACACTCTCGAACATGCCTTTCTTATTGCCACCGCCGAAGTCGTTCTCGTGGTCCTCATCCTGAGATGCTTTAAGTTCAGTCAGCAGGGTTTCGAGCTTGGTTGCTGGGATCTTCAGAACGTCGCCCAACACGATCTGTTTAAAGGTGTTGGATTTTGCCAGGGCGGGGTTATTGCAGATGGCGTCAGCAATGGTGACGAACACGCTTGCATAGTTGGCGTGACTGTCCATTGCGGCGCTTTCTTCCATCTCGATGCTGGTGGCCATCGAGTTGAATTCGATTTTGTAGGGACGCTCTCCGGAGGGGTAAACCTTCCCGTATTTGGCCGCGAGGTGAATATCGCAAAGACGGTAAATGCATTCGGCCGCGCCGCCGCGCAGCCAGCCAGCGACCATACCCGCCTGAATACTGGTACGCAGGAAACCACCTTCACCGAGCCCGCCGGTCATCTGGTCGGCAAAACCGAGCATCGTGTAATCGAGGTTAAGTGCGGACGCCAGCTGCTTGATGTGGAACATGATGTCTTCGATGCCGGATATATCGGCTGGCATCGATTGGGTATCGATGGTGATTTGACCTTTGCCGTTTGCCAGTATCGGCAATACGGTGTTGGTGACCACCGGCGCAGTGTTGTTCCCGCGCGCGCGTTTCTCCATCTGCATGGCGGATTTTTGTAGCTGCTCGGACACGGTTCGGCCATACAGCGCCGCTTTCGCCGGATCGAGATTGTCCATGTTCAGGCCAATCAGCCTGTCGATTTTGCTGGCGTTATAGCGTGATGCTTTTAATGCCCGGATGGCTCCGCGTAAATTCAGGTAAGGCTCATAAGCATTTTGCAGCAGGCTGGTACCGTAATTCTGCGTTTCGACCGGCATCCGCTTTGTAGGATCAGACAGGAGGCTGAACTGCTCGGCACCGGTGTATATCGGCATATTCATCCGGCTCGGATGCCAGAGTGGGATCTTCATCGAAACCATATCCCACGGCTTAGCGAACATGAGCGCGCCAGATTCATCCTTAAGGTAGTCGCCGGTGAAGCCCGCCAGATCCCCGCCCACGTAATACTCCTTAATGAAGTAGGGAAGGGTGTAGTAGTTGCATTCCATCGAGGTGATGCCGACTTTCTGCACTATGTGCGGGCGTATGTAGCAAACACCGAAGATGGCCATAATTAGCCCCCAGCTGGGGAGCTCCGCGTTAACTTTGAGACCGATTTCGTTGGTTAACTCTCTGCACAGCTCATGAGCCGCTTTATTTTCCTCGTCGTTCTCATCCGCCACCGGCTGGAATTCAAAAGAAAGGTTGGTTCTCTTGTTGATAGAAAATGCGTACGAAACGTGAATATAGAGTGCCTGGCCGATAGTCGGATATGTGGCCATTTCTTCCAGGAACGGATAGCGCTGCAGGCGTTCGACAGGTAGCGACACCTCATTCAGTACATCGCGTCCGGAGCTGACCATCGAGTCGCCGAAATACTTATCTGTTTCACCTTTGCCCAGCAGGCAGGATCGGGAAAACACGTTCATGAAACCGCTGCCGCCGCTGCTGGTGGCTCCCAGCGACATAACGTTTCCGTGATTCGCCTTCCCACCGGGCAGCAGTTGGTCCAACGCTTTCAAAATGTTGTCTTGCCGGAACTTGGGCATTCGAAATGTGACCTTTGATAAACTAAGAAATAAATTAGTACGTTTGGTTAATTTATCAAAAGTTCACTCTCGGAGGTGACGATGCCGGATGGCAAATACGCGGAAATTCTCGACTCATTTCGAACAGTCGAAGAAATCATAAGGCTTATCAGATCGCTGGGTTTAACCCGTGAGCCGGTTATCTACGGGATCACGAAAAAAGATGGTGTATCTGTCGACCGCGAGCGCAAGGAAGCGAATCGGAAAGCTATCGAGCTGCTGAATTCTCTGCCTGACGGCGCTGAGCTTACGCCGGAACAACGGCAGACGCTGGCCCGCTACACCGGCGAAGGCGGGATCGGCGGTTCAACGGATGAATATTACACCCCTCAATTCGTTGCGGAGGGTATTTGGGAAATCATGAAGCTCTACGGGGCTGATGTGGGGAATACCCTGGAGCCATCCTCTGGCGCCGGTGTTTTTAACGAAACAAAGCCCCGCGGTACCGTCATGACGGCAACCGAAATTAGCCCGATATCCGGGCGTATCAATCAGCTTTTACATCCGGAAGACGCCGTTCATGTGATGCCGTTCGAAAAGCTGGCCAGCGGTACCGACGATGCCATTTTCGATCACTGCGTTGGCAACGTGCCGTTTGGTTCGACTCGTGGCGATACGATGAATCTCGATAAAGCTTACGCCAAAGAGAAAGACATTGGCCGTTACTTCATTCTCCGTTTGCTCGACAAAATTAAGCCCGGAGGCCTGGCGTGCATCATCGTTCCATATGGCATGACCAGCGGGACCCGGATGAAAAAGCTCCGAGAACAAGTGTCACGTAAAGCGGAGTTCCTCGGTGCTCATCGCCTACCTTCTGGGACATTCAAAGAAAATGGCACGCCGACGGCGGTCGACGTTTGGGTATTGCGTAAACATCCCGAATCTCTTTCCAACATGATCCTCCAGGCTAAAGAAGATCTATTGGTCGAAGCAAATGTGCTGTGGCCAGAGTTCATCACCGGCAAATGGTTTGAGCATGACGGAAAGCGTTTCGTTTATGGTGAGGTCAGTACCGGCTTCCAGGGCCGCATCGTCATTAAAAACGATCAGATCACCCCGAGCGCCCTTAAAGAGAAGTTAGCCCGCCGCTTCGATAGTCGTATCAACTGGGATTTACTCAGCGTGCCGGAGCCGGTCAATCAGAGCGCCAAAGAAGGTGATAAGCGCCTGATGAATGGCCAGTGGTACGAGTTTATCAACGGGCAGTGGGTTATCAGCGTGCCCACCAGCACACTCAAAGTCGACCCGGCAATTTACGGCGTTTCTTCTCTCGATGAAATTAAGGTTGTACTGGATAACCACAGCGCATTACTGGCTCGTGACTGGAAGCAGGTCCAGGCGTTGGCCGGTAACTACTGGGAAAGCATGAGCGAGTCAACGCGAAAAGCCTACTCCTATGCGCTGACGCAGCGCGGCGATCTACAGGAACGGCTTTTCCGAGGCGCACTCATTGGCGCTCAGATTGGCGTGCTGCAGGACGCTATCGCCAACAAAATGCCGGGTGACTATATAGACAGCCTTCGCACCAGCGCCGCGCAGCTGGTGGATGAGGAATACAAGCGCTTTGGTGATCCGAACACCGGCAAGATAAGCAAGATCTCCGGCAACAATAGCGGGGACTGGCTGAAATATCGTGCGGCGATTACCAGCACCGGCGAGCTCTCTGACTTATTGCAAGGCAGCATCGAGGCGCAGATCTCAGGTGAATACGACACAACCAATCATGAGCAGGTAGTTCGCAGTCTGTTTAACCAGATAGACCTCATTCCTATCACCCTGGCGGAGTTCCGCGCGACGTCGACCGCTGAACTTCCGGAAAGCGATGAGGAATTGCTTGATCTGCTGGCCAATACTGACGGCATAGCGATAACACCGACCGGTGACCTTATGCCTATGGACCGCGCCACCAGCGGCGATATTGGTCTGATCACCGGGCAGATTCAGGGTGTGCTGGCGATTATCAAAGAAGGTCCGCAGAAAAATAACTATCTGCGCCAGCTGGAAGAGATTAAGTCGAAGCGTAAATGGACCGGTGTTGACGATATCGCGTTTACCCTCGATGCGCGCTGGTTTGATCGTAGCCTGGTGCTGGAGTTTTTACGTGAAAATGGTTACGACGAGCTGACGTATGTCGATTCAATTAAGGTTGAGAACGGTGCTTTAGTCTCTGAGCTTGGGTACCGCGGTAACAATGGTGTGTTTGCCGGATATCGTTACGGCACGGTCCTGAAGAAGGATAAAGATACCGGCGAAAATGTGCCGACCTATGCCCGCAGGACCAGTAGCGATCCTTTTGCCGCGCAGCTGGAGAAATACCTCAATGGTGGCCGAGCAACTGGCGTTAACACCGAGGCGTATCGTTCGCGCATTGAGGACCTCGAAAGCCGTTTCAATGACTGGATTCGTCAGCATGATGAGATTGATAAGCTGGTGGATCAGTACAACGCCGCTTTTAACTCATTCATCCCCTTCGAACAATCTGATTCGCCCCTGGGCCTTAAGGGTATCAGTGGCCGTCGGGCTCCATTTGGCTATCAAAACCAGGAAATTCGCCGCCTGTCAGAAGATGGCCGCGGCATCATGGGCTTTGGTACCGGCTTAGGGAAAACGACGACTGCGCTGGCGCTCGGTTTGTATAACATCGAGAACGGCCGCAGCACGCGACAGGCTTATGTTGTGCCCAAGGCGGTGTATGAGAACTGGTACTACGAGGCCAAGTCGTTCTACAGCGAAGAGATGTTCAACAAGATCCTCTTTGTTGGCCTGGAGACTATCCTGGACGATGCCGGTGGTATTCGCCAGGTGCAGGTACGCGGTGAGAACGGCGAACCTAAGTTTGATGATAACGGCATACCGGTAATGCGTGATGCGCTGAAGATTTCAGACAGCGCTACCATTAAAGCCCGCATGAACATGATCCCTCAATCGAACTACCCGATTGTGGTCATGACGAAAGAGCAATACGCCGCTATACCAATGCGCGAAGAAACCATTCGCGACCATGCTCACGATGTTCTGTTTGCTCAGGCTGAAGCTGGCCGAGTGAAAATCCTTGCCGAGACCTACAAAGAACAGCAGAAGAAAAACCGCCTGTTGTCCGAGCACTCCGATACCGGTACCGAGAAACAACACGACTTCCCTTATTTCGAAGATATGCAGTTCGATAGCGTGATCGTCGATGAAGGGCATAACTATCGTAACAGCTATAGCGCCGGTCGTGAGGCCTCTCAGCTGGCTTACCTGCCAGTTCCATCAGTTTCCCAGTCTGCGCGCGATATGGCGGTCAAAAACGCCTACCTGATGGCTAAGAACAATGGCCGTGGGCCGGTGTTGCTGACCGCCACGCCGGTGGTCAACTCGCCGATCGATGCGTTCAATATGCTCTCCCACTGCCTGAGTATGTCCGACTGGCAGCGCATGGGGATCTACACTCCTGATGATTTCGTTAAAGTTTTCGGCAAGAAAGAGATGTGTCTTGTCCAGAAACTGTCTGGTCAGGTTGAAAGTAAGCTGGGCCTGGTTGGCTTCCGAAACCTCCCAGGGCTGCGCGGTATCTTCCATCGCTGGGTATCCCTGAAAACGGCGCAGGATGTTTCCGAACAGGTCAAAATTCCGGAACTCGACGAACGTACGGTCGAAGCGCCGATGTCGGAAGAGCAGGAGATTGAATACGAGAACCTGCGCCAGCGCGCCGAGAAGCTCTCACAGAATGACAAAATGGGGGATTTCGACTCTGAACCGGAAGATGCCGACGAAGAGAAGGACACCATTTTCGGCATCATTCGTGATATGGACCGTGTTTGTACTGACATGGACCTGTATCGGCATCAGATCACTTTCTTGCTGCCTGCCGCGGACGTGGACAAGGTACAGCAGCTGGTGGCCGACCTTCCTGATTCGCTGGGAGCGAAGGAAGAAAGCGACGAGGACTACGATGCTGAGGGCCGTTTTACCGTCGATGTTGATGGTAATACCTGCACGTTGGTGGTCCCGGAGATGTACGAGCAGGAGGTAATAAAACGTCTATCAACGTTCGACATTGATCCCAAAGAGGTCTCGCACCCGCTCACCCCGAAATATAGTGCGCTGATCGAGGGGCTGAAAGAGGGGCTGAAAAAAGGCAAACAGATCATCTTCACCGATGAAAAAAGCCAGCACGGTAAGCTCAAACGCATCATATGCTCGCATCTGGGGCTTGATGACAGTGCCGTTGGTATCCTGAACGCCACTACGGTTGCAGAGGCTGGTAAGAAAGGCCGCAAGCCGAAAAAAGTAAAACAGCCGAAGGACCTCCCGGACGAACCTACCGAAGAGCAGGTTAAAGCCTATTACGAGCAGAAAGCCGCGTACGATGAGTATGTTGCTGCTATCAACGAGGTTAGCCTTGGTGGGTTGGAGCAAATCGCGGCCGACTACAATGAAGGCCGGTCACGCATCCTGATCTGTAATAAAAAGGCTGAGGTCGGGATTAACCTTCATATCGGTACAACCGATATTCACCACCTTACTTTGCCCTGGACACCGGCATCTATCGACCAGCGTAACGGCCGTGGCGCGCGTGTGGGCTCTACTCAGGACTCCGTTAAGGTTCACTATTACTGTGGCCGTGGATCGTTCGATGAATTCCGCCTGCAGACGCTGAAGCGTAAAAAGGACTGGATTCGCGAGATCCTCACCTCTGACAAAGCAGAGATGGAAAACGCCGATGCCGGAAACATGGTTGAAATGCAGCTGCTGCTGGCGGCCAACCCGGAAGAGCGTGAGCGTCGTATTGCGGAACAGGTTGCTAAGGCAAAAGCTGCAGTTCTGGAACGCGCTACTAAGCGTGCGAACCTTGACCTGCAAAACTACATCAAAGCTCAGCATGCCAGTGGCTCTGATTTAGAAAAAGAGCAGCAAAGGATTGCCTACCTGGAGGGAGAGGTTGAGCGGACATCAAAACATCTCGAATCGGTCCGTAACGAAATCGAAGAGCTTTTATCTGAGCGCGAGGCGATTAAAGAAAGGGAAGCCGCTGGCACATCAAAAAGCAATGACAGCTGGCGCCCACGTGCAATTGAGCGTGAGCTGCGTATCAGACGCGAGCAACTCAACGACGCCAGTAAAGCTGATGTGTCGGCTCGTTCTGCATTGATGAAACAGCAGCGCAAGATCTCCCGCCTGGCTAAAGCCGAGCAGAACATTAAGCAGCTGCGCCCGGTTGTCCTGAAGGCTATCAAAGAGGGATTGCTCAAAGTTGATCCTGATGTGATTGACCACGGCAAAGAGATTCTGCTGGTTGAAGGAAAAACCTATAAGGTCGGCCAGTATTTTCATTTCAACACGGCTACGAGGGGTGGGAAATACGATTCTATTTCCTACGCTAAGATCGTCGGGTTGGACTTTGACGCGCGTACGGCCAATCTTCGCGGTATTTTTTCGGCGAACGGCACAAGCAGTGCGCCTGATGCCAAGAATGTGCCGGTTCAGCTGCTGGGTGAACCATGTGATGTGACTAAAAGCGAACTTGAGTTGCTAAGTGAGCTGCAGGGAGGCCTGAGCCTTCGCAAGGCTGCAGAATTGCTGAGTAAAGATCAGTTCTATACCTTCCTAAAGACTGGTCAGCTGGTGCTTACCGATAATTATTCTGTTGCCTATGATGGCGGGGAATACACCCAACAAACGCTCAATATACGCAGCGCTGGTTACGGATATGGCTCTTCCGATACCAAGTCGATTGCATGGTACCAGCAGAATGGCCATAAGCTGGTTTACCCGGACCGCAGCGACGAGCAGCTCAAACGGGCTATTGCCATTCAGGAACGTCAACAAGCCCGGTTTACTAATTCATGTCAGGGATTTTTGCTGGCGTTGTACGGCGAGAATTACAAGACTGTCATGGCTGGTTTTGGTGAGGTGGCCAGCGCCGATGAAATCGCCGCGCTTGTGGCGAAAAAAGTCGCCAGCTTCTCTCTTTGGAGTAGTTCGCGTGATTTTAACATCTCCGTCAATGAATACATCCGTAGCGGTCTTGTTCGTTCTGTTGAGCTGGACAGGCTGGCGTGGCTGAGCAATGAGGTCCCGGCAATCTACACTAATAAGCAGGACTTTATTAGTGCTCTGGAGGCCGAGAAACCACGGTTAAGGAAGCAGGCACAGCAAGAGCTGATTACTGGCGTGGCGAGTGTTGCCCAGGAACGTTATGAGGAATTTAGCCGAGCGATTAAGAGTGGTTATGCGCCTGGTGACCGTGAAATACAAAGTGTACTGGACGGCTCTGGCTCGTTCCTGAACACATACGGCGGTAACGGCCAGGATTACTTCCGGGTTGTTGAAGCGTGTGCGGCCATGGTCATTATTGGGTTGCTTGATCCGTCTAAAGTTACAGCTGAGTTGCTGGTGCATGAAGACGATGCCCGTCAGCTGGTCCGGGATGCCGACAAGCTGTACTACAACATGTCTGAAGAGGATAAAAAACGGGTTAGCGATACCTATCAGGCTAAGCGCCTGGGCGTTTCTACCGAGGAATACCAGAAGCGCGAGGATGCCCGCAAAGAGGAAAAACGGAATACTGAGAACGAAGCGGACGAACTTGGCCTCCGTATCCAGGTTAACACTACCCGACTTCGCGGTAAGTATGGTCTGAATTTTGCCCCTGGTGGTTGTTACGGATTGCAGGACCCGAGAGGGAAGGAAGGGGCTCTCTTCCGCGCTAAAGAGGCACTAAAGGCTGATTTTGGGGCTCGTTATTATAACGGGAGGGATGCTGGCGAAGAGTTTGCTGGTAGCTGGTGGCTTATCCCTATCAAATATGGTCAGGCCGAAATTCTCGAAGTTGTGGCAAAATACTAATCTGAAAGGAGATTGCCGGGTAAAACCGGCAATAAAATTATGGCTTCATTAGACCAAACTCAAAAACCTACCACCGACTATCTTTCAGCTATCCGTGATGGCGCGTTAGCAGGTAGAACTGAGTCGCAATTTGTTAGCGACTATTTGAAAGGGATCGCCAAGTGCATCGATGACCGTCACGACTACTACCGCAGCTATGGACCTTATTGGCCAGCTATTAAATCGCTGCTGATTGAGAATGATCTGTATGACGCCACCGGCGAAGTCGATGAAGATGTTCTCAGCACATATTGTTATGACGAGGATTCGTTAACCGTTGTAGCCGCATCGCTTTATCAGAATATGCGTCTGGAAGATGGTCTGTTTTATTCTGCATACCACCAGCTGCCGGTGACCGATGATGAAGCGTATGAATATTACTCGTATGATCTTGAACAGGAATCAGACAGATCATAATCGGTAAGGAGGATGGATGACTTACACCCCGCTTTTTATGAACCTGCGACGGCTGCAAGCTGAGGCTGAGTTACATGGATGTGAATTTGTTGAACACCATCCGGTGTGGCGCATCTTCACCCTTAAAAAAGGGGAGCGTTGGACATACCTCCGCAACCCTGCCACGAATGAGCCAATCGAGCGTATACGCGACCTCGGGGTTGATGAATGGAAGGTGGCAATAGCTAAGGCTGCTGAGTACCTCATGTCAGATGAGTATAAAGAAGCAAAAAATTAGTATTGTCTGTAAGTTTTTCCCAGGGTATATTCCTTACGTGTTACGCAATGCGTAATAACGGGGAGCCAAAAGCTCCATAAAAAAAGGCCCGCATACGCGAGCCTCTCTGTCGCTCAGGGGGCGAAGTCGCCAAACCAGACCCCTGAGCCAACAAAAGGAATATACCATGATCGATTATGTTGGTCGAGTTACCCAACCGCAGGCGCAGCGCGCCAATAAACCCGCTCAAGACTCTGTAGGCACTATGGCGAAAACCGTGGCCTATCTCTTCCCTGTTGTTTTCACCACTGCCTATTTTTTGAATGCCATTTTCGAGATGGCCAGCAGCAGCTGAGCACAATTAAGCGCCCTCGTGGCGCTTTTTTAACGAGAAAAATATGTCGAATTTGCACCCTGGGGAAATCCTGAAAAAGGTCATTGAACAACGCAACATTTCCAGCGCCGCAGCGGCCCGGGAAATAGGTGTGAATATTGCGACCATCTCACGACTGATTAACAAAAAACAGTCATTAACTGCCGATGTGGCTCTGAAGTTGGGGCCGTTCTGTGGTCTGGAGCCACTGTGGTTGCTGGCTCAACAGAACATCTACGACATTGCGCTCCTAAGCAAGGAGCAGGGGAAAGATGAATGAGTAACGGAAAAGTAATTCAGATCCGCCAGGCGCGCCCGGATGCAGAGGAAATGAAATATTTCTGGAAGCTGTATTCCGCGGCTCAGCGAGTCGAGGATCGCTGGTGTACCAATACCGTGCCAGGTATCGCAGATGCGCTGGCAGATACAGAGCTGTCACGGGAGGAAAAGCTATTCCTGTTACGCGCCTGGCAAGTGTTGGTGGATGATCGAGGTGGCTTTGGTCGTCATTTGGGGGCGCTGGATACCTACATTCATAACATACAAGATCCAAACGATGGTTGCGTAGGGTACAAGCCTGAGCTGAAGGCCTGTTTAGAGGATGGACTCCTGTTTGACGTTATGTGTGAAGCATATACCGAGGCGAAAACACGCATAGCTGAACTGGAGGCGCACATGCCAGAGCTGGTCCCTGAAACCTTACGTGATGAAATTATCGACTTATGCGACGGCTATGAGGTTGGTGATGTCGGTGCGCAGGAGATATGGGATGTTTGCCGTGCCACTATGTTGAGCGGAGTAAAGCCATGAAGAACTCACTTGAGGACCTTAATAATCATCTTTTTGCCCAAATTGAGCGCTTAGGCGAAGAGGATTTGAAAGAAGAGAAACTCCAGCTGGAGCTGAATCGCACGAAGGCAATAACCAGTGTGGCAACTCAGATCATTCAGAACGGCAAACTTGCTCTTGAGGTACAGAAAGCGCTCGGAGAAGGTCGAGTTAAAAATGTTCAAAAATGGCTGGAATCGAAATGAAGTTTGTCCATACACCAGCGATGTGCGCATGGATGAAGGTTAATTACATGCTACCGGCGGGCAATCTGGCCATAGCGTTCAACAATCGTTTTGGTACTGCCAGAACCCCGAAAGAACTGCATACATTCCGCAAAAGGTTGGGGTTGAAAACGGGTAGAACCGGTCAATTTCAGAAAGGGCATGTACCGGCCAACGCTGGAACTAAAGGAGTAATGAAAGCAAACTCTGGCTCTTTTAAGAAGGGGCAAACGGCGATTAACAGCCGTCCAGTAGGTGCTGAGCGAATCAATCGCGATGGGTACATAGAAATCAAAGTGGCCGAGCCCAATAAATGGCAACTGAAACAGCGTGTTGTCTGGGAAAAGCATAACGGCAAACTGGCAGCTGGTCATTGCGTTACTTTCAAAGATAACGATCCACTAAATTGTGAGCCAGAGAACCTGCAGCTAATAAGCCGCGGCGAGTTAGCCGTACTTAACAAACGATTTGGAGGTATTCCCGTAGAATTGAAGCCAACTGCTCGAGCAGTAGTGACGTTGATCATGAAATCCAAAGAGTTGAGTGAAAACCCGCTGTCTGACAGTGATGGCCGCACTCAGGAGTAAGATTGCAGTTATGCAACATTTAGTGGCTAAAAATGAGTCATTGAGTGTTGACGATATGAATAATCCCCATATTTAGATATGGGGATTATATTCTAATTAAAGCAATTTTCATCCTTTAATTGGTTTGGTATAAGTACGAGTAATCCAGCCCGTTATAAGCTCATCACCTGATTGCACCTGAACATACAGCCACTGCCTACCGCTTTTGTCCAAAATGGCAACAACTGTATTTTTGCCAATGGTTTCAATTACCCCACTTTTCATGGAGGGCTTTTCACGTAGGCGGATATTCTCACCCGTAATAATTCTAAAATCATTCAGTGAGTTCCAATCTATATTTTTGTTTTCTTTCAATATATTTGTTCTGGTGACTGGTTTGTTTTCAAAAATGGATTGAATATATGTTTCAGCTCTGTATATTTCAACTAAAACTTTAGCTTTTCCGTAATCAATGAAAGCGCCTAAAAAAATCTGAGAAAGTATTGTATAGATAATGAATTGAATAGGTTGTGGGAGTGCTTTAAATAAATTGAGAAACTTTGCGTAATCGTTATTTTCGGTGGAGACTGAACTAGTGTCTGATTTTGTTACTGCTTCATCATTGGTCTCTAAAACACCTTCGTTGTAAGCTTTAGCTACTGAAGATATCCCTAGCTCCATAATGTAAGACAGGGAAGGGTTATTCTCCTTAACGTAAGCATTAAAAATATTTTCAAATTGTTTTAAAGAATTAACTGAGTCAAAAAGACCAGCCTGTTTTTGTATATCCTTCAGCAGTGAACCGGCACTATATAAGCCTGATAATTTCTTTTCTACGTCAAATCTATCTCGCAATTGGCTACCGAAAATTAATTGTTTTTGCATATCAGTAAGCTGCTTTCGAACCAAGTTGCCCAAACTATTTTGTTCAAGAATCTTCTTGGTTTGGTTGCTTAGATACCAAGCTGGACTAGTTTGTTTACTAATTTCATCTATTTGTTTATGGAATAAACCACTAAAACTAGCCTGCTTGTGAATACCTTCCAGTAGTCCACCAAAACCAGCTTTTCTTTGGATCTCTTCCATTTGTTTATGCAATGAACCGCCAAGTCCTGTTTGTTTTTGGATATTCTCAATTTGTCTATACAGTGCGCCAAAGCTTCCTTGTTTCTGCATTTCAATGAGCTCTTTGCGCATGTGCTCGTATTTCTCAGTTTGGGTTTTGTGTAACTCTTCTGAGTGTTTGCGTACTATTGCGCTCAAGCTATTTTGTCGATGGTATTCTCCACGTGTTTTACTCAATGCCCCTTGGGGATCGGATGCTTCCAACTGTTTACGTAATTCATCACTAATGCGTCGTTCATCCTGGTTATCTGTAACATCTGCACTTTCGTTTTCTTCATTTTTTATGTCGGTTGGCTGTTTTTTCATTGTTATATCCCGGGTAAACATATAGGCACGATACCATTAACTTATAAATTTCATGTGGTTATGGCAATAGATTTACATAGTAATTGTCAAGTTATGATCTTGCCTATGTACTCTACTTACTGATTATTTAGTATTATATGTATGCAGCAAGTAATATTATTAGAAATATTCACATACTGGAGAAAAGTTGTGCTTCGATTTGATGAGCGCTGGCTGGAGTCCACCGGTCGGGATAAGAATGGCCGCCTGAAGAAGCTAGGGAAAAAGCGTTCTGACGGTATACCCGATATTACCAGTGTACCAAAGGGTAAGATGGCTTCAGTGATTGCCCGGTTAGAGCAAGATCTTGCTCCGTCAGTTCATGCAAAAGCGCTGACGCAGCTGGCGAACAAGCCCGAGCTACTCAAGGGCAACTATGAGCACTGGGACCAGGTGCGTTACTTCGATTTTATGCATCGGAAGCATCGCGAAATTTACGAACTTCTGCACGCTACGCCTAATGGTGGTGCGCGTTCGGATAAGGTAGGTTTTGACATGAAGGCCGAGGGCCAGAAGAAAGGCTATCCTGACGCCACGCTTGATGCCGCCCGCGGTGTATATCATGGCCTTCGTCTTGAGTTGAAGTTTGGCAAAGGGCGACCAACACCAGAACAACTGGAGTGGCAACAGCGATTGAGAGAGCAGGGGTATTGCTATGAGATCGTTGTTGGCTGGGAAATGATGGTGAAGATGACGTTGAGGTACTGGTTGCTGGAGCCGGGGCAGTCAATTTCGACAGACTAAAACTAATCTCATGTTTAGTATTTTTATGAGTTAACTTATGCTTTAATTCCCTCATTAATCCAACCGGTGCGGCTGTAATCCGCACCGCTATCACTGCTAATGAGGTTCTAATGACTCAAGATCCTGTTCTCGATATCCCGGAAGAGATTGAAGTAATCACAGTTCGCGTGCCTGAGCGTGAAGCTCTTCACGTGGAAGCAAACGGCAGTAGCATCACCATTTTCGGCGATGGCCGCGTAAGTGTGGTGTCTGACAAGCCGGTACAAATCAGGACCCCGACGCATGTTGAGATCTCTGCAGCGAATATCTCCATCGATGCTGGTGGTGAAAAACAATCCTCCTGATCTTCACGGAGCTCACGTTGTTTAATGAAGTTTTTTGTGTCGCTTCAGGACCATCGTTGAAAAAAGTGGATTGTGAACGAATAGAAGAACGGGGATACCCAGTTGTTGCAGTTAACAACGCATACAGCATGTTCAGACAGCCGTATGCATTGTTTGCTGGGGATGAAGACTGGTGGCGTCGTTATGGAAAAATCGTTCCTGAGAATATCAGGCGCTGCACTGCTTCCCGGTCGGCAAGCGTTCTCTACGGTATCGAATACCAGCGCTTTGGCGCGCCAGAGGTTGAATTCAATTCTGGTTCAATGGCCATTCAGTTTGCCGCCAGTCTTGGAGCAAAACATATCTACCTGATCGGATATGACTGCTCTATACGCCGGGGTGTCCATTTTCACGGGCGCCATACCGGCAATTTACGTAATCCATCTCAACTCAGTGTTAAGAAGTGGCACCGCGAATTCGCCGGTGTGCGGGAAGAGCTATCGCATATCGACATAATCAACTGTTCCCGGAGAACTGAACTTACATGCTTTCCTATAAAAAGCCTCGAGGCGGTGATCGGGTGATCATCGTGGCTTCCGGCCCTTCAGCGGCTGGTTTTGTTCCACCACGCGGCGTACCAATTATAGCGGTTAATGGCGCTATTGATTGGCTGTCACGTGCCTCGTATTTCTTCACGTTAGACCCATCACGCGACAACATACGTCGACTGCGCATTCGACGTCGTAACGTGCACTATTGCTCAGCTGGTGCGCCGGTAACCAACCACGTTCATTCGTTTGAGCGGGTAGGGGAGCAGGGACTTGAGCCGCGTATTAAAGGCAGCCCCGAATGGTGGTTATGGCGGTGGTCAGCCAAGAAAACCCTCTCTGAGAATGAGACCAAGATCCACAACGGCAACTCAGCCTGGGGGGCGCTCGGTCTGGCGTATCACTTGGGGTTTAAAAACGTCGCTCTTGTTGGCGTTGATGCCACACAGGAACCGCGGGTACATAGTGGAGGGATTCCGAATAACTTATCTCATCTCCCGTTACTGTTCCGCTCCGCTCTCCCGCAGATAAACGTTGTCTCGTGCGGGAAACTGAATTCCATCCCACAAATGAGCTTAAAACAATGGCTAAAAAACGCTTAACGATAGCCCTGGTGCTGCGTTCCGGTGGTGACTATACCGTCGATCACGTTAAAACTCTGGTAGCGCAGCTGCCGACCGGCTACAAAATTATCTGTTTCACCGATACTCCGTTTGTTATGGACCGCGTGGAGTGTGTCCCACTGAGTAACTCTTATCGGGGTATGCACGGCTGGTGGGCGAAGATAGATCTCTTCCGTCCTGATATTACTGACGATCTGCTCTATTTTGACCTCGATACAGTCATCGTCGGCAATATTAGCAAACTGCTGAAGACTACCGGCAACACCATGGTGATGCTCACTGATTTCTATCACCCCGAATACCTGATGAGTTCTGTCATGTATATCCCTAACAACGTAAAAGCGAGGCTCTGGAATACGTTCTGGAATGACTCCGCTCGTCATGTTGCAGAGTGTACAGTGACGTCTAAATGGGGGGATCAGGGTTTTATCCGGGGTGTTATTGGTGATTGCCGACGTTGGCAGGATCTCTACCCTGAACTGTTTGTAAGCTACAAAGCAGATATTGCTAAATTTGGTGAGAGTAAGTGGGCTACCGAGCGTTATTCTCGTGGCAACGGCTCTCTTCCGGCGACCGCGAGTGTGGTTGTTTTCCACGGCCAGCCTCGGCCGTACGATTGCGGTGAGTCCTGGTTACCACCATTTCTGCACTATTCCTCCCCTTCATCATAAATAACCCGGGCATAAATCTATAAAAATAGGCAAATAACATTACAAACCATACTAATTTTTCGTTATCATCACAAATCAATTAGTATGGTCTGTAGGGTTTAGCATGTTTCAATTTTTTCAACGTCGCTATCACTTTTGGTCCCTCTGTTTTTACACAGATCAAGGGTTCCAATCCATCATCTACCAGAGCAAAAGAAAGAAACGCTGGTTAACACCCATGGAGATAGCTGTCGCTGCCCAGCAAGAGAACTTTCCCCCTAATACACCGCTCCTATCAGCGTCTCATCTGGGCCGAATGACAGTTAAAGAAGCCGAAAGCTTGTCTTAACGAGGAATTGCCATGTCTGTAAATACCGATATCAAAGAGGAAGCGCCTAACCTGATTGATCTGATCAATGAGGGCTTCACAAGTAGCATTGTCCAGCTCGATTACGCCATTAAGCGCGTAAAGGGCGACGATATGTCTACCCGTTACATCCAGAATTGTATCGACAGCCTTCGTATGCTGGCTCAGGAAATTGCCGACGCAGCCGGTGACGACATTGACCAATACAACGAAGCGCTTGAGCTTGCCCAATCGCGTCTTGAGGCACAAAAGCTGCTGCAGTTGGATAACGACGCATTGCGTGAGCAAAACGAGATCCTCGCAGGACGTGCCGAAAATCTCGATAAGGAAATTCAGGAAGCAGTAGACACGGCTGTAGAGAATCATGTCGTTCGGATTCAGCAACTGGAGCATGCTGACGAACTTCTGAAAAATAAAATTACAGAGCTACGGTCGCAGGTTGAAACTTATGCCCTGCGTGAAAAGCGTATTTCGAGCCGTCTCAGAGAGCTCGAAATTATGGAACCGGATAAGCTCAAAAAGAAAAATGCCGAAGCTAAAAAAGAGCTTCGAGAGACACGAGAGACGCTGAAAAGTACGAGCCAGAAACTGAACCAGCAGCGCATTACCAATTCAGAGCTGTCCAAAAACAACTCGGTACTAATGGCTGGCCTTGAATCTGCACGTAATGAAATCGAAGAGCTGCAGCGGAGAATGCAGAGAGCTAACGGCAAGGCAGCGGAATATTGCTATGACACTAAAAAAGCTGATGGCCAGCCGATCCGCTTCACTATGCATCGTTTCTTCCGTGGCAGTCTGATTCACCAGGACCCTGACGACTATCCGCGCTATGTGAACACGTTGGATTTTACCTATCACATACTCTGCACGCTTGGTATTGGCGCGACAGTGCATCTAAACGAATGGCTGCGCCCGGAATATCGAATTGATCCGCTGGTGGCTGACGTATGGCCAGAAGGCATGTACGAAGACATTCAGGAGATGTTCAGGGATGATATGGCCACCACTCACCCACACTTACTGAAGCGTGTTGATTGGGCTAACAGTGTCAGCCTGGAAGATGTTGAAGGCATCCCGGCCGCCGTCTTGAAAGCGCTGCATAACCATGACACCCCGTTCCAGAATCTGCGACATGTTCTGATGTTTAGCGAGCCAGAACTGGCGAAGGTTAAGGGGATCGGCAGTAAATCTGCGGCCATGTTGCATCAAGTGTGCCGTAAGCTGGTGGATGAATGGGAAAAAGAGAACGGCAAACTAAGCGTCTCTTTCCCTCCACAAGGACTTCAGTAAGTCCATAACGTGATTGCCTGCTGAATAAACGCAGGCATTCTTCTGTAAAATATACTATTAATTAGTATTGTCTGTTGGTTTTCGTTGCGTTAAAGTCAACGTCGCATAAAACAAAGATTAACCGAAGGATATTCACATGATGGCTCAGCAGATGTATGCCCCAGAACTTGAGGCTCCAACCCTGGACGTAATGGAACGTGCAGTGAATATGTTCGCGATTATGACGAACAAAACGCTCACATCAGAAGAGGGCTTCCAGTTCCTCACGCTCTGGACAATGGTTAATAAGGCTGGCGCGCAAACGGCACCAGAAGAGCAACCGGCTGTAGCGATCGAAGCTGAACCGGCCGTAGTAACACCTGAATTACCCGCAACTAATACACCAGCAACTCCGGTTGCTAAGGCATCATCAGAACCGGTGAAAATTGCCGCGATGCCATCCATTGAAGAAATCAGTATTCCAGGTATCGAAGTCCCGTTGCGTAAGGTTCAAAACTTCATTAAGTCGCAAAGCAAGTACTGGATGGAAGGTTATCCATGGCGCATCAGCGTTGAGCCATTCGACCGTTATGGAGATATGGAAGCGTATTATGTTCACTTTCAGGATCGTCCGACCCAAGAACAATTTGCTGAGCACTATGCGCATTACCTGTCTGATACCAATAAATGCCGTGTACATCTCTTTGAAAGCGATGGTACAAGCTCCCGCCGAATCACTGATGAGTATTGTTCTTTTACTGAACGTGGCGATGTGAATTACGCCTCTGACGAAACCCTAGTTCCGCGCCTTATCTGGCGTGATGGTGAGCGTTTTCGTATTCGTTTCTTTGATGAGCGGATTCATAAAGACAATTTTATTTACTATCCGCATAAACCGGCTAAAAGCGAAGTAAACCGCCTCAGCACCCTTAAGAAGGTTGCTATCGTTGAAGCCCGCAGAGCAGGAAATGATTAGTAAAAACCAAATCGAAGATACGCTGGCGCGTGTGCATAAAAGTATTGATGAGCTCGGTCGCCAGCGTAATGAGCTCGCAGCAGAAGGGGCGGGATTACTCGCCCTGTTTGAAGTTGTGATGAATATTGTGCACGGCAAGGAAGATCGTGCGGAGGTTATTAAGGAACGGCTGTCTTTGGCAGTGCGCGGTTGTAACCATGCGACCACCACTACCAAAGCCATTCGTCAATTTGAGGCTGATGGTATGGATAAACTTCTGGCAGAGCTTAAAAAGTCTGTTGAAGAGGGGTTAAGCGCTGAGTACCGGCCTGGTGCAGATCTTTGTCTGGGTATGGTCGAAGCGCTGGCGCGAAAAGATCGGCAGTCCTTGTAGCGCTTTCACGGTGCAAACGTGACGCAAGTTTGGTTGGGTTAGTTGTCATCCATGAGAAGACGCCAGCGGCCAGGTAGACCAATCGCCTGAGTGGCCGCGCCGGGATAAGCTCCGGCACTTTTGGCCCTTTAGCTCAGTGGTTAGAGCTGTCGACTCATAATCGATAGGTCGCCGGTTCAAATCCGGCAGGGGCCACCACAATATAACCGCAGGAACGACCAACAAACGGTAGTCCGTATGGAGAACACCCCGTTGAGGAAGAGGCCTGGCCGGAACCGTAACCGGCACACAACATGAAAGCGCACTCCTTTTTATTAACTTTGGGGAAGGTTTGTTACTTGGAAGTGCGCTTCCAGTTGTGGTGTAGCTTAATTGGAACAGAGCGCCCCCTGAAGGGGGAGTTGAGCTCTACCCAAGGATCATAACCTGGGGGTATCTCATGCGGTCCGGCCGGACGTTATCTGGGTTCGAGTCCCAGCGCTGCAACGACATTGAATTGCTGTGTGTAGTCTTTGCCCATCCTTTGTGATGGGCTTTTTTATGGGATTACATAAGACACACTATGGATTTCCAAGGGATGTACTAAGTATGTTTTATGTATATCCACGTTTTCATAGCGAAGCAACATTACTCCTATCACTTCACTGTTTGCCTCTATCAATATTGATCTGCGATAAGTACTAAAAAAAAATATCATTTCCCGCAAAAATTACCATGGATACCGAGTTAACTCTGCATGTATCATTACAGATGATACTAATTTATGGTGGTGTTATGGATACAAGCTCTCTCGAGGATGAAAAGCCCCTGCTCGCGTACAGCGTGCAGGGCGATGAGTACGGATGTGTGGTGTTCGCTCGTAGCAATGTTGTTGCGCGTCGTAACGGGGCTAATGAGCTCGGCATTGAATTCGGCCAAGTTACATCCTGTCGCAGGATGCCTGGGGTGGACAAATACGCTGGTGAACACAAGGTCCCGATGAAAGTTCTTATTGAAGAGTTCAGCTGGTGGCAAGAGTGCACATATTGCACCTCGATGGTCAGCGCTGAAGGAAATAAGGAGCGTGTATGGGACGGGCAAAGCATCTTTTGCGATAAAGAGTGCCAGCAGAACTATCAGGCCCAGGAAAAACGCTGGAGACATGAACGTGCAGAGGCAGCGGAAAAATTAGCTGAGGTTAAACAGACCGCACTAACCCGGTTTCCCGGCATCACTAATGTCCATGCCTATAAGGAATGGGATGAAGGTCATCGGGTTTATTTTAATTTTCCCGGAGGTAAACGATCTGCGTCCTGGCTCGTTGGCTCTGAAAACATCAACGTAAGTGAATGTGATGTCGAAGCCGGGAAAGAATACATGGAAAAGGTGAGGGCATCTCAATGCCAAGAGAGGAATACTCCCGCTCTTCAGAAGTTACTAACCCCGGCCATCAATAAATTTCTGGCTATTCGTAGGAGCACATCTTTATGAAGAGTTATCAGATAAACCAAATCAATCTGATTACCGCTATTTGCAGTGAACTAAATCGCCAATACCCAGGCATTAATGTTGATCATCGTTTCGGCAAAATAGCTGAAGCTGCAAATATTATTGTCACTGAGTTTGGCCGCCCTTATGTACCGGCGTCTTCAAATATGGGGCTTGAGGCGTGGTTAAACAGTGACGAAACCGGTAGTAGCAGCCTTTACATGGCCTGGATTCTAAGTGGCGGGGTTTTTGGTCACTGGTGGGGAAGACATCAACCAGAACCTAATTACCCAAGGGACCCGGATGATTTTGGCCGGTGTCTGAAAATGGTCGAGGCTGTCCCTGAGTTTAAGGGGATTATTTATAAAATGAACGACTGTGGGCCTGAGTGGATGGCCGTTGCGCGTCACTGGGATAGCTGGGAGAAATTGTACCAGGAAAATGATGGCCGTGGCTTGTATGACCTCATGCAATCCGCTTTTAAAGCTGCCCGGGGTGAATAGTGAAACTGCTCATCATTGGAACGCAGAAGAATTCCCTGGAAGATGTGAAATGCTACAGCGATATGTGGATGTATCATCTTTGTTCGGCCTTTCAATCGCTTGGTGTCGAGCTGGTATTTCACCGCGCATATGCTCCCGATGAAGACCCGGTAGCTTTTGCTGATAGCGTTATCAGCCTGGTTAAAATCACCACCCCAGCCGCAATTCTGTCGCCTGGAGTACGCGATTTTACCCGGATACCGCTTACTATCGGCGAACGCTTACGCAATTTTGCTGGTGTGCCGGTAACGCAGATCTATGATGGATCGCTACTGGACAGTGCGCCGGTGGATCTAACCTTCACTGTTCGTGACGATACCTGGAAATTCCAGGACAACAAGCAACGTCTTTTCCGCAACCAGCGCTATAACAAATATGTTGGCTGGGCGGCTGACAGCTCTCTCTTTTACCCCGAAAAGAAACAGAACGAGCAGCTGCGTATCTTCATCGATCACGCTGCATTCGACGTTTCCGGTTTTGACCATTCACTGACCATTATGATGAACCTGCGCCAGCTCTCAGCCATGGGAATATCGTTTGTGGCCAGAACGCTAACGGATGATGGGTTAACCGCCGTTGATCCGGAGAACATTAGCCTGAAGCCATATCGTCGCAATGGGGTACCAGCTACCGAGTTTGCCGCCGAACTGCGCCAGACAGATATTTTTATCGTAACGCATCCGGAAAGCCTGGGCCTCACAGTCCTGGAAGCCGCGATGTGCGGCGCACTGGTGTTAACCCCCGACCGTTGCATTGCTCCTGACCGTCTGCTGTTGGTAAACCACCAGGTCATAACATCAAAAATCGACTGGCCCAAAGCACTGGTCGCTGTTGATCGCCAAGCTAATGCTGAGAAGGTTGCAGGTTTTACGTGGGAAGCTGTCGCGCGCAATATTATTTCAGCGCTAAATAAATAAGCACAAAATTAGTATTAATAGGTTGTTGCTGATTAAATCACTTCAACACCGGCGCAACCTCTATAGCCAAGCAGGTAACCGATGAAAATTTCAAATAGACACAATGTAGCAGTGGAGTTTCTGGCATCGATCGCTGAAGGCCGGGTTTCACTCAGAGCAATAGCCGCGCGGAGCGACGTATCACTCACTCTGTTAGAGCATTTGGCCGCGGATTTGCGCAGAGGGGGCCTAGTTCGTTCTACACGTGGTCCCGGTGGCGGATACGAGTTAACCCGACCACTAAGTGAGATAGAGCTGGTGGATGTATTGCGAGTGGTCGGAATGAAAGATGAGGGCAAGAACAGCGCGTTGCTGAAGACAATTTTGCACAGTCTCAGTGGTATTACCGTCGCTCAGGCGTTTAACACGGCTAACGCATAAGGAGGAAACTATGTCCCGAAAGTTTATCAATGATGATGAAGTAGTTAGCTTCCTGTCTGCCAACCCTGGCGCCACGGCCATTGATGTTCAAAAGCACATTGGCGCCACGATTAACGGTGTCCGTACGAAGCTAAGAAAAATGGTTGTGGCGAGAATTGTCGAAAGTAAGCGTATCAATGGTTGCAATCACTACCAGCTTCTTGAGAACAGTGCTGTTTTCGGTAGCCCTAACCAGGCATTGTTGAACTCATTACTGGGCCGCGTGCAGCAGCGGAGGGTGTCATTGTGAACGCTCCAAAACTGATGGCCATGTTTCCCGAGCTGGTGGTTCGTAATAACGACGGCTCTTACTATCATCCAGCCTACACAGCTTTTTGCGCTGGTCGCGAATGGATCAGCTATTGACGGTGTCACCAAACAGACTGGCGGAGATTATTCTGAATAGTGGATTAACTCGTTGGCATGAGCGAAGCGGGCTTAATATTCTAAGACTTGTAAGAGTAATGGCTGAAAATGAAACCTTGCTCTTTTCTGTAAACAACTATTTACCAGAAACATTTTCCGTTGAAGTTTCGCTTTATGAAATTTGATTAGTACTATAATACATTAGGTTAATCGCCATAATTTTTTAACATTTTCTTAAGCAGGCGATTTACTTCTTTTGAGCTTTTATCGGTTTTTGCAAGGGAGGAAAGGGAGACTGACTTAATATCTTTATTATCTTCAGCGAACGATGAATCACTCATTTTTTGCATCTTCGCCAGTGTAACAGTTAGCAATCGAACCTCAGTGCCATCCTCTTTGCGTAACACAACAATATTATCTGCTTCAACACTGACTACCTCAAGTATACCATACTTTGCGGACTCGTATTTATCACCGACCATTTCAGATTCAGGAGGTATATCTTTATCAACAAGTTCCCCTGCTCTTAATTTAACTGAAGATGTTGCCCTGACATTACCCGTATTGTCAAACGCGACAATTACAGTATGACAGTTATAATAATCAACTACCGTTACATAACCGTATTTCTTGGTTTTAATTTTGGCGCCAGGTCTAAGGTCATGTGGCGCACTAAGCTTCTTCATTGACACTCCCCCAAAATCATAAAGCTCCTTTATGGAGCCTTATGATTGTATCACAAACCTACTATAAAAATCTATTCTCAATTAAGTGGATTATAATGTGGATAATTTTGATGTGCACCTCTTGTATACGATCTGCATATCCAAGATGTGGGACTTTAATTTCAATGTCAGCCATATTGGACATGGTTGAATTATCATTCCCACCTGTCAACACAATAACTTTCATTCCTTTTTCATGGGCGGTAATAATCGCATTTTTTACATTCAGTGCAGAACCTGACGTGCTGATAGCAAGCAATATATCTCCGTCATTACCCAGGCTTTCAATAAAACGTGAGAATACCTTGTCGAAACCAAAATCGTTACCGACACAAGACATATAACTAGGGTCAGATATAGCAATCGCTGCCAGCCCTTTTCGGTTGTTTCTGTAACGCCCAGTTAATTCCTCGGAGAAATGCATAGCATCACAATGTGAGCCGCCATTACCACAAGATATAACTTTGCGGTTATTTTTGAAGGCGTTCACGATAAGATCTGCAGCAAGTGAAATTTTATTGATTTCATCTTTACTGGCGATAAACGCTTCAAGAACTTCACTGGCTTGATTAAGTTCTTTTAGAATTAAGTCACTCATAAACACCCTCAATATTTTTTTAATATTTCTATTATTGAATTAATAGAAGTGGCGTTGACCATTTCATCAATATCAGCTTCATTCTGAAATAACTCAGATAAAGACATAATCGTATGGATATGACTATCAGGGTCTGAGGCAGCAAGCGTCACAGAGAGATATACATTCCCATTCTCTTTATCACCAAAATCCACACCATGTTTAAAAATGGTTAATTGAAGAGAACCCTCAATCACGCCATCTTCTGGTCGTGCATGTGGCATTGCTATTTTTGGAGCTAAGACATAGTAAGGGCCGATTTCATGGTGTTTAATTTTTATAGATTCGATATATCTTTTTTCAATTTTTCCTCTTTCTATAAGAGTATTACAAGAAATATCAATAGCATCATCGACAGATAAATTTTTCCCCTCGGAGATTATGATTCCATCAGCAGTTATTAAATTGAATAAACTCATCTAAGGCTCCATCCTAAAAGTAATCCTATAACCCCAAAGTCCGTATCACTGAATGTCGTAGATTGAAGTCCAATTGAACCCAGCATAGGAAGGAGAATCATCGGTAAGAAGGAAATTAAAAAACTCTGTGCAAATGAACCAATAACAGCTCCTCGTAATCCACCAGTTGCATTTCCGAATACAGCTGCTGCTGCCCCGATAAAGAAATGTGGTACCACTCCTGGCACTATCATGGTCCATCCCATGACGTATTGAATCGCCATGGAAATCAACCCGCCAGTAAATGAGCAAATAAATCCGATTAAAACAGCATTTGGTGCATAGGGGAATACTACGGGACAATCAAGCGCTGGCTTTGCTCCTGGTACCAGCTTGTCAGAAATACCTTTAAATGCAGGCACAATTTCTGATATTAACATTTTGACACCTTGCAAAACGACATATACGCCACCTGCAAAAGTAAGAGATTGTAATAATATGAAGACAAACCAGTTTTGACCCGCAGAAATTGACTCAACGTAAGACGGAGATGCGATAATGCCTGCACCAAAAAAGAATAGCCACATAGTGATTGCAATTGCTACAGGTGTATCACGCAAAAACATTAAACCTTTAGGAACTTTGATATCTTCAGTTGATCTTGAAACATCTCCGAATTTTTCTCCCAACCACCCAGACAGGACATAACTTAACGTTGAAAAATGTCCTATTGCGATTGAATCTGAACCAGTTATTTTTTTCATGTATCTGTGACCGATTGCAGGGAAGAAGGCCATTGATATGCCAACAATCAGAGATCCAATGATAACCAGCTTATAACCAGAAATATGTGCTGCTGATAAAATTGCGGCGCACATCATTGACATAAACATCATGTGATGCCCTGTCAGAAATATAAATTTTAATGGTGTGAAGCGAGCAACAATTATATTTATAACAAACGAAAAAAACATAATTAATGCCATCTCTGTACCTAATGCATTTTGTGCAATAGCTACGATAGCTTCATTGTTCGGTACGACACCATGAATACCAAATGCCTCAGTAAAGATCAGGCTGAACTTATCCAGCGAACCAATTAAAAATGTAGCGCCTGCACCCAGAATTAAAAAACCCATTGTTGTTTTAATGGTGCCTTTTAAAATATCTGATACATGTGCCTTTTGACTAACGAGACCAATAAAGGAAATTAAACCAACCATTATCGCTGGTTCTTTTAAAATATTTAAAGCTAATTTGAAGAATTCCATGTCGATAACTCCAGTCAAATAAATTGTCTTAACTGCACTTCAATATTGTCTTTGTCAAAAATATTTGTCAGACCAATGACATTTTTTTTACCCATGCTAATAAGTTGTGCTGCAATATCATTTGCGGCTACCCAAATATCAGCCGAGCTTGAAGTTGCTGATGATAAATCTTCATGATCTACATTTGCCTCGAAGTTTATTTTTTTACAAACCTCTTTTATTGCCATTTCCATCATTAAAGAACTACCAAGGCCGTTACCACAGACTACTAAAATTTTAACCATTACGTTTACTCCTGATGATCGATATTTTGGTGGGGTTTATTTTTATGAAAAACACTATATTGTCTATCTTGAATATTTTATTTGACATACGTCACAAATCCAGATTTAACTTGTGACGAAAATCACACAAAATGTATTAACGTATCTTTTATCAACAGGGCTGGAATGGGAGGAATTTTGGGTCGCAACGAAATGGAAAACACGCCTGGTGTACTGAAAACAAAACTGGTACTACAGCCCGTACCAATTGAATAAATCAGATTGCGTTTCAGTTACCTGAAAAGATAATTAATTTACTGACAGGATTTTAAATATGGAGATTTTCTATGTCCCCTCGTAAAGAGCTTGCCAATGCTATTCGTGCACTCAGCATGGACGCAGTACAAAAAGCCAAATCCGGTCACCCGGGCGCCCCTATGTGTATGGCCGACATTGCCTAGGTCCTGTGGCGAGATTTACTGAACCATAACCCGCAGAACCCTACATAGCCCGTACTCCAGTGCAGAAAGCTTTTTGTGGTGGAATGAAGACTAGTGATAACACTGAAATTACAACACCGCTACGGATAATTTGTGATTACACGAAGCGCTTCATGCGTAATAACAAAGACGCCAAACTGTCCGAAGCCAAGCAGCGGCTTGAAAGTAAGATCGTGGTGTTCATAAATGACGGATACGATGAGCAACACTTGCGCCAGGCATTATCTTCAGCCACCAGCAGCCACTCGCGGGAAGCTTTTACCCGCGCCTTTGATATGGAGTCATTCAAATGACCATTCGCAATTACGCTACGCGTACCGCAGCGCTTACTGCGCTTGAAAGCATGGATATTGGGGAATCGATTCTGTTAGCCCCATACAACATTGGCGCTTATCAGCAGGAATCCAGCAGTCTTAAAGCTGTAGCCTGTAAGAAAGGGTTTAAAGTCGAGCTTAAGAAGGCGCTGATCGTTATTGAAGATGAGATTTCGCAGCCGTTACTGCGCGTTACGCGTGGTGGTGTGGATGATAAGGTTCCCACCCTGAAAGACGTTCGTACTATGCAGCGTGATGAGGCTATAGCGCTAATGGAACAGGCAGAGGCAGCACTGATGGCGCTGGTGGAGAGCTACACGACTGAGCAGGATGGGAAGTTCTCTGCATGTCACCCCCGTTCTGGTTTTTCCAATACGCTGAACCAAATGCATAAGTTACGTAAGGCTATGAAATCGTCAAAGGTATGAATCGCAGTCACTGCCATTTAGAAAAAATATAACTACCCCTCGAAAACATAACTAAATAAATTGCATTATAACCAAATATAGTTATAATTAATCTCGAAGTTCGACGAGAGGGATACAAAGTGCCGAAGGTTGAATGGAGTAAAAAGGCAAAGAAACAACTCTCCCGCATAGATAACCGCTACCGTGAAATGATTTTTGACAAGGTTAGCGAGTTAGAGGACTTCCCCGATGTGCAGTTAGACTTAAAGAAGATGCAAGGCAGTAAAGACAAAGAGTATCGGGTAAGGGTGGGAGTATACAGGGTGCTGTTCACAGTGATAGACGGCAAACCGACAATAATCCGAATTGATGAGGTAATGCGCAGACAGTCAAATACGTACTAAGGCGAGGCGGGGAAACCCGCCCAACCCAGCGAGAAAGCGACTTTCTCCAATATTTACGAGACCCGTGAGAATGAGAAACATACAATTTTTGACCGACGAAAACGGCGCACGTCAATCAGTAGTGATACCGATTGATTTGTTTAATAAGCTGGTGGCCACTTCTGATCTGGATGAGCTGTATGAAGCCGTCCCATACACAGAAGGCCCGAACGACGATGAGACAATCCCTCATGAAGTCGTAGGCTTTCAGATTAAAAAAGGCGTGACCTTACAAGCGGCTTGGCGCATGTATCGCGGTTTATCTCAGGAGGCCGTAGCAGAGGCGCTAGGCATCACTCAGGCGGGCGTAGCGAACATGGAAAAGCGAAGCAAGCCACAAAAGGCGACTCTCGAAAAACTGGCCAAACTGTACGACTGCCGCGTTACCCAACTGATAGACGACTGACAGGATACAGCCCGCACAAGCGGGCTTTCTTGCAACTGATCGTTTATACATTGAATGCTTAGTATGTTCTGTAATAAGATATGTGCGGCATAGCTTCTGAGGGGTTTTGTAATGTGCTTAGTCGAGTCCATTCCAAGATTCTTTTGTGAGTAGCCATCGGTAATCTTTGTGCATACTAAAATTCCATGAATCAAGGCGCTTAATGCGCCTTTTTCTTGTCTGTGATTAATGTCGTTTGAAAAACAGGCATGTCGTCAGTAGAATCCCCTTTGCATTAGTACAATCTGTTGTCTCGGCGAGGTGTCTATTTGGCAAAGCACAATAGGCTAACGTCGTGGGAAATTTCGCAGTATCTGATTGAGCTTGGTAGACCGGCCACAGCAAGAGAAGTAGCTGAAGGGCTTAAATTGAAGTATCCGCAATACCACTCATCGTTACGTAATATTTACCTGAGAATGCGATCTATTGCCTTGTCGCACAACTCAGATTGCGTAGTAGACCTGTCTGTACGCCCACGAACGTTTTACTTAACACGGATAGATGATGCATTCTTCAGGCGTTGCAGAAATCCGGAGAGAATCCCTCCGGACCGCCGTGAAAAAATGCTTATGGATGAGGATGAGAAGGAAAGAGCAGGTGCTTATTTGACGCGGTTGATGCTGTATACATCGCGAAATACATCAAGCACCGGGCAAGCGGTTAGCGAAGCGACTCACTCTAGCTGAACCTTGTTCCTCTGTTTTTTCCTGCTTTTCTTCAGTAGTTGTTGCTGGTGGCTCCTTAACAGCAGGGGCCACTGGTTTAGTTTGCGCTACAGGTGCTGCTTTGGGTGTCGTAACCACCGGCGCAGCAACTGACTCTGTGACCCCCATGAACTCCTGCATTCTCGCCAGCAGCATCATTCTCTTTTGATCAATATCGAGTCTGGCAAATGCCTCTGTGTCGATAAAGCCAATAACGGCCATCAGATCGCATTCCTGCAAAATCTGGCCAGCTGTCAAAGCACTGACAATTTTGATGCGCTTTGCACTACGGTCGCTGGTGGCACGATACTCATCAATGAAGCGACACGAAGCCGCCGATCGCTTCAAATCCTCGGTGATGTTGATAGACAACACATCACGTTTCGCCTTGGTGTCGCTTCCTGACATATTAAGCCTCCGCAGTTTCCGCTAAATCTTGCAGAATGCGCGTTTGTGCGTTCTGGAGCAGAAGGTGTACGCCACGAACTACGGCGAACTGAGGTTCATCCGGAATGTACGTGTAATCGTGCCACTCTTTAGAGAAGTCTGGCAGATAGTCCAGCTTCCCGCCCAGCCAGTTCGCGCCACCACCGACAAACAGCAGCATATCGATGTCAGTCATGTTGCGGTGCAGGCTGCGAATGTCATTGCGGATATCGTTCGCCAGCTCGCGCGCTGCTTGCTCGACTAAATGGCGAATATCACGGCGCAGATGCGCTCGCGAAGCCGCCTGGCTACCGGCATACCCACGTTCGATAAAGCCATCGAGGGCAGACAGGCTAATCTCTTTGGCTTCAGGCAGATTGAGCGCCTCCTGGTGCTCCTGCAGCAGATGATGAAGGCGCTTAATCATCACGTGAATACCGTGTTCTGTAGTGACGCGGTTGAGGATTTCCAGCTCGTTGGTAACGATAGCAATGTCACAGGTGAAGCGACCGAGATCCACAATCATGCAGCGCTGTACGCCTTCGAACGCGGGGTTTTCACTGCCGTCTGGCATTACCGTTGCGCTGACGTACGCTGTGACCGCTTCAGGGTAAATGGCCACGTGTTTGATATTCGGCGCAGCAGCTGAGCCGGAGTAGTTCTCGACGGCACGCAGCAGGCTGTTTTTCTTGGCCTCAATGCGTACTTTGTTGATGCCGTTATCACCGTAATACTGATCCGCTGGCAGTGTATCGGCCAGAACCACGTCACGCCCACCTAACCCGGCGCGGCTGAGCGCATTAAGCACCAGTACGCGGTTGGCCGGACTCAGTTGGTATTCTGGATCACAGGTGTTGACCAGCTCGATGCTGGTTGCGTCATTGGTAACCGAGTAAATTTCGTCTTCATCGGTACGCCAGGTTGTAGATGATTCCTGAGTCCCGTGCTGGAGCAGGCCACGACGAACCAGCGCAGGGCTGATGTGCGTTTTCAGCTCGCCTTGTTCATTTTCAAAACGAAGCGCGATATTGCCGGAGCCGCCGTCGACAGCCACAAAAATTGGTGATTTAGACATAGTGTTAATCCTTGCGTTTAACGCTAACTGCTTGTGATTGATTGAAATAGCGAGTCACATGTTACAAAAACCACCGAGAAAATCAATAAACCAGCCAGTAAATAACATAAATATGTCTGTTTTTTGGTTGCTGAAATGACAGCTAATACCAATCAAAAGTGATCAATTGAGATGTAACGATCAGTAGACTGCGATCATCGTTGTAAAGGGGTGATCGCAGTGGCAGTAAAAACGGACTGGTCAGAACATAGAAATCGCTATGCGGAAATGCGCGCTGCTGGCGAGAAAATATCTATTAAGGAATATGCACTTACCTATGGTTTAAACCCTAACACAGCACGTCGCTATCTGGGGGAAGGCACAACTCAGTTAGGTAAGGTTCAAGACCAGCGATCAGCTGATCAGATCGTTAAAAAGGAATTAAAACGATCAAATGATCAAAAAAAGTCAGGTAAGCGCAAAAGCGATCAAAAGCCCTCGAAACAGAATAAAAATTTATCACAGGAAATCAATGAATTAAGCCTGCAAGTTAAAGAGGCCGGAAGACACGCGCGCGTCGAAGCTGGGCAAACGGAAGAGGCTGTGCTGGTCGGTAAATTGATCAATGCAGTATCGACCAAAACGAAATCGGGACGTTCGCGTGATCAGTACATGGCCGGTAGCCAGATTCTGGAAGCATCCATAATCCCCAGCGATGAAGATATGGAGGAAGCCCGAAAGCTGATAGCTGCAGCCGGTGTTGATGATATTGAGGCTATGGCCATCGAATCTTCCCTCGTTAACCTGTTCTGCCTTAACCGCACTGTGAAAGCGGTCCTTACCTTCCTTACCGAACAACCACAGACATCAGGTGATGATGATGAATCCGGACCGAACCCAATAACGAAAGCTCTCTCTGTTGCCGCGGCCGCGGCGGGTGCCATCAATGACACCGCACGATCGTTAGCGGGCATTCGTCAGAGCTATGCGAAGAACAAGCGCGAGCAAGAGCTGCACGACCGCAAAACAGAAGAGCCTGAACGAATCATGCAAGCGTACCAGCAGCGAAAGAAAAACGGCTGGAGTGCTGTTGATACCGCGATCTACATCGAGACGCATGGCTATAAGGTTCCGGCGTTGCTCATGGAGATGGCACGTAAAGAGGTGAAAGAGGGAGAGTCCGACAAGGTTAAAGCAGTAGCTTATGACCCAGAAGAACTGGACCGCCAGGCCAGGGAGGCGCGCGCAATTCGCCATGCTCAGCACGAACAACTTATGGCGGAGAAACGCGAGGCTGTAAATCTCTTGGTGGATGGTGGCGGGTTTGGTGATGTCGCTGCTGACGGTTCTCTTAACGATATCAACCTAACTGCACAATTTGCCGACGACGAAATACCAGATGATGAGGTAAATAACCTGCTGTACGGGGGCGATGATGGCAGCCATAACTAGGCGCTCAATCACTGAAGACCCGCGCTGGCAGGAGCTGGTTAAACTGTATCGTTATGACTGGGTAACCGCAGCTGAAGTCTTGTTCAATAAGATCCCCACCTGGCAGCAGGAGGAAATTATCGAATCAGTTCAGCAAACCGGCAGCTGGACGACGGTTTCCTCCGGGCATGGTACGGGTAAGTCCGACATGACCGCCATCATGATCTTGTGCTACCTGATGTTCTTCCCAGAGTCTCGTATCATCATCGTGGCCAACAAACTGCAGCAGGTTAAAACCGGTATCTTTAAGTACATCCGGCAGAACTGGAAAGAATGCCTGAAGCGGTTCCCATGGTTAGGCCAATACTTCACCCTGGCCGATGTTACCTTTTACGAGAACGCGTCGAAGGGTAGCTGGGAAGTTATCGCCAAAGGCTTCCGACTGGGGAACGAAGAAGCACTCGCTGGTGAGCACGCAGAGCACCTGCTTTACATCATCGATGAAGCGTCAGGCGTATCGGATAAGGCATTCGGTATTATCAAAGGTGCGCTGACGCAGGACGACAACCGGCTGATGCTCATCTCACAGCCGACGCGTACTGCTGGTGAATTCTATGACTCTCACCATCGACTGGCGCGCACAGAAGCCAACCCGAATGGGCTATACAACGCGATTAAGCTTAACTCTGAAGAATCGCCTCTCGTAACGCTGAAATTCATCCGTGAAAAGCTGGTGGACTATGGTGGCCGGGAGTCACCGGAATACCTCATTAAGGTACGCGGTGAATTCCCCAGCTCGCTTTCCGGCTATCTGCTTGGCCGTGATGAGTGTGAACGTGCGCAGCGGCGTAAGGTTCCCCTTGCAATGGGCTGGGGCTGGATCTGTTGCTGCGACGTCGGTAACGGCCGCGATAAATCAGTGATGGGCATCTTCAGGGTGTCCGGATACGGCAAACACCGGCGCGTAGTCCCACATCTGGTTAAGGAGATGGAAGCTACTGTTACACCGTCACGTTTTGCTGACTTCATTTTCAGTGAATGCGACCCAGAGAAATACCCCAATATTCAGATCGCCATCGATGGCGACGGCGTAGGCGCGACCACTGCTGATGTACTGGAAGAAAAACACGGCATCATCGCCCAGCGAATCCGCTGGGGTAAAAGGATGCACACCAAGAAAGACAAGGAACGATTCACCAACCAGCGTGCATATGCAAACATCATGGCCAAAATGGCCGTGCAGCAGGGACGACTCAAGTTTGATAAAGGGGGGAAGGCTGTCGACCAGGCATGTAAGATCCCATGCGGCCTAAATGAAGCCGGTCAATGGTATATGGTGCCGAAAGAGCAGATGCGCGAGAAGCTCAACATCAAATCACCGGATCACTGGGATGTATATTGCTTCACGCAGCTGGTGGACTTTACCCCGGCGAACGAAGAGACCTTCCATGATGAAGAAGAGACTCGTTCTGAAGCCGAGGAATGGTTGCGTAGACGCAGAGCAAGCTAAACTCACACCACCAGCTGTGCGCTGGTGGCCGAATCAATCGTGGCTGCTACCTGAAGGGTTTTTCTCGCTTGCCGCATGTTCTGCATCAGCCCGGATTGCATTTTTGGCAGCACGCGTTTTGTTATAGCGCGACCATTGCTCACGCTTGATCTCTTGTTCGTTCTCTTCTCGATACTTTTTACGTGCGGCTTTTGCCTTTTCAACTGTATCGATGTCGTAAATATCTATGCTTTGATAGAGCGATTGTGGAATGGGGCTCAATTCTGAGTAAATCGATGCTTTACTGTTTTTGGTTTTAGGCCCGAAGGTGAAACCCTGTCCAAGAGTACGCTCATCAAAGAACACGCCAGAGGATGATACGCGCACCATGATCTGACTCTCTTCAGTTGTGCTATATGCGCAATTCAAATCTGTGTAGCCGGTGCGCCGTAATCTCAGTTTCGTTTTTGGAGGCAAGGCTTCGAATGTTTTCCGCTCATCCTGCAACTGGGTAAGGTATGGATTAGTATTATCTATAGCCTTAAAGCGCTCAATTTCACGATCATAGTCAGCCAGGATCTTCTCGCGCGCCTTTGTTGTTACCTCGGTAGCGGGTAGCTCATAACAACGAACGCGTATAGCCCCGGAGATGAATTTCGGGGCTGGCTCGTACAGAGAAACAGGTATGCCCAGCTGAGGGTATTTCTTGAGTTCTTGCGCGAATTTATTCCATTGGTCAATCGCTTCAGTCCATTTTTTAAGCCTGCGCGCGTTGACAAGCACAACAGGCCTAAACCGCTCACCAAACTTATTCGTGCTCCAGGCAGAAGCTTCATCCATAGCATCTGTCAGGAATGCGTCCCGGAATTCAATAAATTCCTTGTAGACGGCTTCGCCCGTACGGCTATCTGACATCAGTATTCTCCGGTTGTGGGCGTAATGCCCAATAGTTAAAACTAAGGGAGAATTTAGTCTATTTCGTTAGATAAATCGACCATAAGCAGAGTTAGTCTGGGCAAATTTTTAGGAAATGTGTGTGTTTATTTGAAACCGGATGCCTTTTCGAAGACGTTTTTGTACGCTGGTGGGCTTGGCATGCAATCCTTTGACAATACAGAAATGGCTGGTGAGCGTTGAAACTGCACGGTGAGAGGTGATATCAAGGTGAAGTTTTTGAATTGCCGTTGTTATTTCGCTGTTAATTAGTAAAAGTTCATCACTATTAGCCATTTTCTATCCTAAATTCATACAAATTAACGAATTGGGCTTGTATATCATCCTGTTGCCTGGGGTAAAAGGCTGAGAAAGCCAATCATTGAAATTAAGTATGATTTGTATGTAATTTAACCAACAAGCCAAAAATAGAGATTATTCTGATAATTCATCGCATCATCGCTCATGATTTGAACCCCACCCAAAAACTAACAAAAGTAATATAACACCCATTATATTACCTTTGTTTTTGTGTAAAATGGGGCGATTAACAAAACACATGAACTAGTTTTTATTGTGACTATAACCTTACAGTTAACTCAAGTATTCGCGTTGCTACGTGAAATCTGAGGTTTTGTTGCGGCCATTGTGCTGCTAAATGAAAAATACGGCAGTTTTCTAAAAAACCATGTAAATTTCATAAAAAACCTAACAGATTATACTAATGTTGTGATAGTTTTCTGTGTTGAGTCACTACTCATACCCGTGTACCTGAGAGATATGCCAATGACTAATTTGCCGGTTAACCAGACCGAATCCCCACTGCTGATTACTGCGGACAAATATGATGAACGGGTTGCCGAAAATTTACACATGTTCTTTGTCGACCGGGAAGCAGCATCAGAAAACACCTGGGCGCAAATGAAGTCAGTCCTCCGCAGTTGGGGATTATGGTGTAAGCAGTTCAATAAAGTGTGGCTTCCGGCCGAGCCCGCCGACGTTCGTGAATACCTGATTTACCTGCGAGAGACTCTTGGGCGCAAAAAAAACACCATCGCGATGCACAAATCGATGATTAACAAGATCCATCGCGAGGCTGGTCTCGCCTTACCTGCATCACACATACTGGTAACGCGTGGGATGAAGAAGATAAGTCGGCAAGCGGTCCTCAGTGGTGAACGAGTAGAACAGGCGATCCCTCTCCACCTCGATGATCTTTTCCAGTTGGCCGAAATTACCCAGGCCAGTGGCAAACTGCAGCAGCTACGGGACCTCGCTTTCTTAGGTGTGGCCTACAACACGTTGTTGCGCATGTCAGAAGTCGCACGCTTACGAATTGGTGATATTCAGTTTCAACGGGATGGTTCGGCCACGCTTGATGTTGGTTATACAAAAACAATTAAAGACGAGGTTGGCGTGGTAAAGGTGCTGGCGCCAGATGTTGCCGGTTGGCTACGTGACTGGCTTAACGCGAGCGGACTCACCGATGATTCAACTTTTATCTTTGGCAAGGTAGACCGCTATGGCAATGCTCATCCAGCAGCAAAACCCATGGCCGGTAAAAATATAGAGAAAATATTTGCCAAAGCCTGGGAGGCGGTCAAAGGAGCCCCTCTTGAATCCTCCCGCTACAGAACTTGGACCGGGCACAGCCCCCGCGTGGGCGCAGCGCAGGATATGGCATTGAAAGGAACAGAGCTCACTCAGATCATGCATGAGGGGACGTGGAAACGCCCTGAGCAGGTCATGAGCTATATACGTTATATCGATGCCAATAAGTCGGTGATGCTCGATATTGTCAACAGCCAACGCATGAAGCGGTAAGATCAAGGAGACAAGCAACAATGGCGCTTTCAACAATTCAAAAGTTAGCGTTATCTTGCATAGGACGCAGGTATATCGAACAGCATGTTTTTACACCCGTAACCCTGCTCGCTATAACTGCTTATATCGATGAGCATTATGGAGGTCGTAAGGCCAGAACACAGAATGTGCGTCAGTCATTAGCCAGGCTGGAGCAGCAAAACCTGCTAACAGTGCATACCCTCAATGAAACACCACCAGTTCATACCTATCAACTGACAGAAGTAGGTATGCTTAAGGCACAGGAAATCATCCTGGAAGAAGATAGCACGGCGTCCCATGGGCCGGATTTGTTTTGGTCATAAAATACTAATTATGTGCTTATTTTTGTAAATGAAAAAATCAATGATGATTAATGGCGTTCACGTCCACCTACAAAGTGGACTACGGAACGGAACGCCGGTTGTTGCTTGCACGCTGAACTATGGCGCCCATAACCCACTGCACTTTCTTCAGGTTGATCGGCCTATGCCATCAATGGAGGCGGCTGATGCTTACATCACACATGCGGACCGCTTCGTATGCCGCAGTATCCTTTCCCGCCTAAGCCGCTCAGAAGAGAAAGTTATTGCCGGTGTTAATCGAGTATTTGGTGCCTCTGATGCCGAGGCATCCATCGCTTACGCAAAACTTGGGATAAATGATCTTGTTAATCGAACACAACGAAAAGCTGGTGGCCGAAAATGAATGATCGCTTTTATATGCTCTGCCTTCGAGAAACTGTCGGTACAAATGCCTCTTTCCATTGCCAGAACGGAAATGGTTACAGCAGTAACATCGATACAGCACATGTTTATACGCTTAAAGAAGCACAGGAAAGCTGGAATAAAGGCCGTCCTATCGACCTGCCGGTTGCGGCCGACTGTATTGATGAACTGGCTATATGGCATGTCGACTCCCAGCGGCTGCCGAGCGAAACGTTAATAGAGCCAGGTTGCACACAATATGTGGCATATGTGAAAGGAGAATGGGATGGCAACGACGTTTACTGGCTTGCCGGTGCCGAGCTGCCGACAACTGATTTCACGAAAGCCTATATTCATCCCTTCGCCGTCACTACCAGCGAGGGGCTAATTTGGCTCCCATACCATCTGGCCAACAAAGTTAAACGCCGCACGTTCTGCATTAATAAGCTCGACCGCAGAAAAATGATTCAGGCCCGCGGGCTGCGCCAACCTGAATGGCTGAAACGTCAGAAACGACGCGATCGCACATCAACCGGTAAAACTCGCTGGAACTGCCCGTGTTGCGGTCGGATAAGCTGGCAACTCAACCCGTATGATTTTGACGGATGCAGTAATTACATGTGCGAAAACTGGAATAAGAACGTGTATTAGAGGGACCAGGCCTGAAATGAACAGCCCCCGGCGAACCAGGGGCTGCATGCTCTTATCAATCAATCACTATTTCTAAAAGCACCAGCTGATGTTAATGCACTAAAGCCAGACAGGCAATGCAATTCAAATCCCAATAACTCGCGTATTTTCAAGGCAAACTCCCTTCCGTAATACAGATAATACTAATTATTTATTTTTTTATGTGTCATTATTACGAGCATGAGACTGACCGACGACAAGATCATCACCGCAATTTTCAGCGCCACCATTAAGCAGCTTCCGCGGGAGGCTCTCTTAATGGTCGATGGTGGCTATACGCTCACCCCGGATGATGGCTACTGGATGGATAAAGCCATACGGATTGCATCAGCGGAGCGTTCCGCGATTCTCCCGGGGCTGTCGACAACTCGCCTTCATTCTCTGGCCAAACATAACCATATCCAGACAGCACCGGCTGGCCATGGTTTCACATTTAACTTACCCGAAGAGCACCTGGGACAATGTTGGTTTCGCTGTCGAGAGCTCCTTCGCACTGCGTGCGTCCCTGCTTACGGTGATAAACCCGCGGCAATCGACATTAAAGCTGTTACAGCGATGGCCAGCATTCAATTAGCGAAGGAGTATCACGTCGCGAAAACAGTTGTGAATGACGCTATTCGCTGGCGCATCCTCAGCTCAGCCGAGCACGGCATCAGCTGGTATCCCTCTAATGAACTATCACCCTATTACTCATCATGATTGATCACTACATCAATATAGCGCTCGACTATTCGTTTGCTGGGTGGCTGATTGCGATCAAGTTGTCTGTGACTGTGATCCTTGCTCTTAGCACTCTGGAGCTCGTCAAGGCAGCTATCCGGGCGGGCCTTAAACGCCGCAATAAGTCTAAGCGTCGAACAAAACACCGATAAGGAGAATACATGAAAAATCCACTGCAATATCCTTCCCGAGTCGCCGTGGCTGTATTTAATGAATACTGCACCCGTAGAGTAACGGAAGCGAATATAGCCCAACTGGCAGCAGACCAACCAGGCGGCTTTATAACTGCTGGAATGCGTGCCCGCCGCCACTTCCGATCGCTGTACATTTCCCTGGCTCTCTTGGGCACAGGGAAAATGAACCCGGCCGAAGTAGCCGAACGCTATAAATGGCTGGGCCAAATCTAATGGAATTAACTCAGGAAGCCCGGGAAAAGCTATTCGCCCGCCAGCGCGCCGCCGTTGAGCGGCAAAGAGCCCGCAATGCAGAAAAACTCGCGGACCCTGAGTATCGTCAAAAGCAGATGGATAAAGCTCGCGAAGCACAAGAACGCCAACGCGAGAAGAGGCTCCTTCAGTTGCAGTCTCCTGAATATTGGGAGAAACGCAGAGAGATTATTGCGCGCAAAAGAAGCACGGCACTCAACACATCCGCCAAACCACGTAAGGCTATAAAGTCCCGTGGTAATAAGGGGCGTACACCAACCGCAGCTGAACGCCGCATCATGGATAAGCTCGGAGCCTTACCATGTGTTGCATGCCTGATACATGGAAAAGTGTCCCCGCTGATCAGTTTGCACCATATTGATGGCCGAACAGCACCTGACGCCCACGCTCACGTTTTGCCATTGTGTAATTTCCACCACCAGCACGCAGCACCGGCTGATATCCGGGAGCAATATCCATGGTTGTTACCAGTGCATGCCGACGGCAATGTTGGCGGTCCCGCTGAGTTTGAAAAAGCGAATGGTACTCAGCTTGACCTGCTGGCTGAGGCTTACAGACGTGCTGGAATTGAACGTTTAAAAAACTAATTGTGAGCTTATTTTGAAAAGGAAACACAACATAAACAGAAAGCGTTACTGGTTCTATCGTCATAAGGAAGCTATGATGGTAGCTGCCTCGCATTTCAATAGTTAAGGTTTACCCAATCCCTCAAGGCTGGTTTTATACCGGCCTTTTTCTTGTTCAGATTTCGCCCTTCCTAACAGAAAGTACTAATTATACTATAGAGGCTTCATTACCAGCGGAGTCCGACTATGGATAAGGCCATATGTGCCATCACCCTTTCCACTTCCAAACCAATGCTGGTGGAGGCGGTCTGGCATAAGGGAAACCTCACCCTGTTATCAGAACAGACCCTTCCCGCAGATCGTAAGGGGTTACTTGACGTCCTTCCCAACATCATTCACGAGATAGAAAAAAACGGTGATGATGTGCTGGTGGACGAACGCAGCGGTTTTTTCAGCTCGACCGGCGGAAAGCATATCCAGTTTGCGGCCCCGGGAACCAGCGGAAAACCTATCCTAGTAGAGTCACTGGACCTCTATCGAGAGCTCTCACTGCAGAAGGCCATCATCCGTCCAAAAACTACCGGTGCTGGCCAGCGTTATACCATCCCAGACAACATTATCGACGTTGAGCATGATACCCGCGGCCAGGCTGTGTATCGCATTGACTGGGAGCGACTCAAAAGCGAACACCTTCTAATGCTGCTTTGCGTTTACGGTACGATCTATCAGAACGTGGCCAGCGCTTCCTACATCGAGCAAATGTACAGCTCGTTGACGGTTGAAATGCCTCCTGACCCTTTAGATCCTCTGCGTAAAATTGTTCGCGCTACTGAAGCTGAAGCTATTAAATCAGTCACTATGAGTCCGCTCACGGGCAAAGGAAGATACCTGTGAGCATCTCCCGACTCGACGATCGTAACGTATCTGATCCAATCATCCGCGCATACATGCACCAAGCCGTAGTGGCCAAGTGCAACAGCTACGATTCTGACCTGATTCCCCACGACATTGCTCAGGACGAGATATATCGCCCTGACCTCATTGCTCAGCGTGTGTGGGGAACCGACGAGCTGCGTTGGGTTATTACCCGTGTTTGTGGCCAAGAGGATGAAAGCGAAGCGCTACCAGTGGGAAAAGCCCTATTCCTTCCGGAACTGGCGTGGATTCGCGAGCAAATAAACATCTATTCCACCAGCATGCCGGAATTAGACGGCACCATACAGAGTATCTGATGCAGCAATTTACAGGACAAAATGAAATGACTAATGATTTAAAACTACCTAAATATCGTTGCCATAAAGTTGTTCAGGCAGCAAAGATCCTAGCAGTGAAATCATTCCAATCATCTGTGATAGTGGACACCGGTAATACAGACGCATGGCTGGAAATACCGGAAGAACTGCTTAGCAAGGTTGATGTGGGTGGTTATATCGTCGTGTATGAAGACGGCTATATGTCATATTCACCGGAAAAGCCTTTCTCCGAGGGGTACACACGTATAGATGATAACCCTCAACCTGCCCTTACCCGCTGGCGTAGAAAGCCGATCGAAGTGAGCGCCAGCCAGTGGTTCAAGAATGGTGATCATCCATTGGATTATACCAAGGTTCATTCAGGCTTAGACAACGACCAGTTACGGAACTTCTTACCGTCAGAACGTAAAGCGAATGGCTGGGAAGGCGATATAGTCCGCTATTTCCGCTCTCCCGACGTATCAGGCGATAAACTCTGTATCCGTTGTCGCAAAATCATGCGCGTTCACGGTTGGATCGACACATTGGACGGCGGGCATATCGTATGCCCTGGAGATTGGATCATCACCGGCGTTCAGGGTGAGTTCTATCCCTGTAAGCCAGGTATTTTCAATGCTACTTATGAACCTGCCGAAATCGATCTTAACGCAGCCGACTTCTCAGACGCCCTAATGTGGCTGAAGGAAGGCAAACGTGTTGCACGTCGCGGCTGGAATGCTGGTGGCCAGTTCTGCTGGATGGTCCCTGAGGGACAATACCCGGCACGGATGGAAGCAATCAAGGGTTATTACTCGACAGATATCGTCCCATACGGTGCTTACTTTGCACTGAAAAATGCCCAAGATGTGGTCGTGCCATGGGTGCCGTCAGTTGGTGATCTTCTTGCAACTGATTGGGTGGTTGTCGTATGACAGTTGCTATCCAGCGCTTAACAAAGAGGGGGTAGCTAATGCCCTCTTCGAGCTTTGAAAAGAAAGAGAACGGCCGCTATGCCACACATGGCCTTTCTGCAACTGACTTCCTTAAGGTCTTCAACAAAATCCGTAAAGGTCAGCGCGCAAGCCGTAGAGGCGCACACCGTACGCTTACGCCAGCGGGCCTGCGTAATAAAAGCGTCGACGAAATTCTTAAGCTCGGTAAGAAGAAAGACGGCACATTCTTTACTCCTGAAGACTTAAAGCAATTCATCGAAAAACGCGCTGGCCATCGCACGAAGTTCAGCAGCGAACAGGCGGGGATTACCTACGCTCAGCTGGTGGCCATGTCGACTCAGATCGATGTTAAGCGCGCCAACAACAAGGTAGATGATGGCACCGGCATTAAGTCGGCGCTGTTTATACGCATACGCCATAACATCGCCGATGTGAAGGTTACAGCATCTGATGCGTCGGTCGACGATAACCACCTGGTTCGAGTGCGCTTTGAAGAGTGGGACCGCTACGTTGAAGACGTCGGCGATGAAAAAGTAAGTCTGGCCACGCTGGCAAGAAACCTCGCTAAAGGTCGCGTATCTTTCGATTGTGATTGCGGGCGCCATCAGTATTGGTTCCGTTACATGGCCACAGCCGGTAACTACGCGTTGAAGCCACCAGCTGAGTATGCCTTCCCCAAAATACGCAACCCTGATCTCGTCGGCGCAGCCTGCAAGCACGTCCTCCATGTCATGACCCGTTTTCAGTCGTCTACCTGGCAACGTCAGCTGGGCACACAGATGAAGAAAGCTGCTGAGCAAGTAGCTTTTGGCGATGACAAGAAACGCACGACAAAGGTTTTTACCGACAAAGAACTGAAAGCTTTAGCCCGTAACCGCTCTGATCAAACAGACCAGACGAAGATCCGCCGCGAGTTCGAAAAGTACCAAGCCGCCCAACGCGGGTTAGCCAAGGTACAACGAACCGAGAAAGACAAGATCGATAGGTTGAGAAAACAGGCCTCCACCGCGCGTAACTCACTTAAGCGCAAAGCAGCAGAGCTTAAAACCGCCCGGGCAGAGAACGCACTGCTGAAAAAGCAGCAGGAAGCGATGAAGGCTCAATTACAGGAGCAACTGAAGTTGAAGAAACAAGGCTTCATTCAGGCCATGAAGATAACCGGCATGACCGATCAACAGGCAGAGACAGCATTCAAGAAATGGCTCGCCTCCCAACAAGGTAAACAATAATGGCAGGTTTTTATGACGATCTCATCGATAACAACGACGATATCAAAGTGGCTGGTGGCGTTTCTGATGGCGTCCCTTCTCCTGTTGATACTGTAGCAGTTCAAAGCCCAACCTCTACCACGTTTGAGACGTTGGAACCGGTAGTAGACCCTATAGATGAGCAATCTGGAAAACATGAATTACCCAACGAAACCAAAGAGCCTACTGAAGCGCCTGTCTCAATTACTGCTGCAATGCTTTCCCGTCCTGCTAACAGTGATATGCGCGCTCGATTTCTTGGCCACAAGGGCTTCAACGACCTTTACCGCGAAGCGTGGGCTTTAGCCATCATCAAAGACCCATTGTCGTTCGACGCGCTCCTGTATCGCGCCAACTCGATAGACGCGCCTATTGATGATGAGGGTTTTGAGGTAATGCAGGCGGAACGCCTTGATCCAAACCAGGAAACGCTTTCCTACGGCGAGCCTGAAATCGTGAAAGTCCTGGACTGTCCGGACGAAATGGACAGCTTCCTGAGCATGAACGAAGAGGACGACAACACCGGCTATCAGGAAGACTCTTTGATACTCCGTGTGGCCGCCCTTGATATCTCAATAGGTTCGATCCTCGAATGGAATGAGGAACTGGCATCCGGAGAAATGGTCCGGCGCTGGTGGTACGTTCATCGCAAATTTAACTATGGAACAGCAGCAGTGGGCACGCTATTCGTCTGCATACCATGCCGCACTTTTGAGGAATCCGTATCTGATGGTGAATAACGATAAATTATTGATGCGCTTCAAGAGGGCTATGTTGATGCCCACAGGTAAGCGTGAACTCTCATCCACCAGCGATGTGGATGCCGGTCTGGGCAATGCTCTTTTATCGGCACTGGAAGACATTGAAGTAACCGACACACGGCCGTGGTCCAAGCCCCTTGTCGAATTCCTGTCCCGGAAAAAGAGCGATCAGCTTAAATTTGGCGAGTTTGATGATGTGGAGGCTTTTCTCCGGGCATACCGTTCCGCTGGCGCCGGTCGTCGCCTCACCCCGAACAGACCGGACGTGAATACCAATTCTCTGCCAGTACTGAACCTGGGGCGCACACCGGGATTCCAGTTACACGATAACACCATAGTGAAAGATGAATATGATGCCGGGTATATCACCGATAAGGATGGGAAGCCTACAGCTCTACTCAGCAACACCCCCATAGAGATCTCATACTCTCTGATGGTTTTAGCCAACGAAAAAGAGGTCCTGAACGCGTTAACCGGTATTTATGCGTCCTGGTTCCGCCAGTTCTCCAACTTTGGGAATACAAATTTCACCTTCCAGACCGTGCTGGCGGGAGCTGCGTTACAGCTAAATTGCCTGATACGTGATCCCAAGTCAGCCATTGTCGACAATTTATCGTTACCGCTGGCGTCGAACAGAGTGTTCGCCTCGGCGATATCCTTCACTGTTATCGCCCCACTCTATTCCGCGTGGAAAGGTACGCCATTATCGCAAACCATCGATGTCCTCTCTGGTAATGATTCTGGCGTTATGCCTGAATCAGGTAGGGTGACCAATGGCCGCTAATAGCAATTCATCAGAGAAGCGTTCCCAGCTCTTCCTACAGACCGTAAAGATTGGGAAAACAGAAATCCCCCGCTCCATGATTGCGCGCTGCCTTTACATTGAGGTAGCCGATCTGACCGGTCCGCAATTGCAGCTGGAGGTTCGCGATAATTCCAGTTACGTAGTAGATCAATTAGGCGTTAAAAAAGGCACGATTCTTACCTGCAGCTTTGGTGATCCACAGGGTATAGGCAACACAACCTGGACCGATACATTTGAGGTCCTGAAAGCCCCCCAGTCGGCGGATATCGTCACGATTATTGCTTTCAGTGAAAAGGTGAAAACACTCAAAGTTCCGGCTTCAAAGCCTCAGTTTTTTGTTAAGAAGCAACCGGCTAATATCGTGCGCGCTCTGGCCACAGGCCTGACGGTTAACGCTGACAATTTCAAAAAGCTGGGTACGTATCATCTGAACATGGGGCAAAAACCCAGCGGAGTGCTGGCGCAGATGGCTCAGGAAGCCGGTGCCCTTTGTTGGGTGTGTCGTGGTTCGATTAACGTTAAAAGCATGGCCACGTTATCCAGGCAATCACCGGTACTAACGTATGAAGCGAATAACCCAAAGGCCGCGTTACGCATTAACCGCTTCGCCAAGCTAAACAATGACGATCAATACCTCCGCTCACGCCAATACCGGCTAATGGCATACAGCCCAACTAAAGGCCTCCTGACGTCCGGAGATAAGTCATGGCCAGTAAAGATGGTGAGCGTTGATGATCAGACAGCACTCAATAACCTTTCGACGTTCCTTTTACCCAAAATAGATATCGAGGTTACCGGCAACTCAGCTATTACTCCCGGGCTGCCGATGAAGGTCCTGATCCACAACTACAACACTGAAAGCGGACTTGATGAATCTGTGCCTACCAAATTAGTAGTTAAGCTTGCAGCTCATCAGGAAGACCGATTTGGATATGTAACACGCGCATTGTTAGGGGTGATTTATGACGGCACCAATTAACGGCCCGCAGCGGGCGAAGGTGGTAACGGTCGACGATCCTGCCGGTCTGCTTAGAGTGTCTGTGCGGCTGGTGGGCATATGGGATAGCATTCCTGACGGAGATCTACCATGGGCTGAGCGTATGCCTCCGGATGATGGCGCATTCATTCCGTTGCTCGCCGGTGATGATGTCTGGGTGGACTTCCCATATAGCGGGGATAGTACACGCCCGCGTGTTGTTGGGCGCGCTACAGATGCCCCTGGCGGCGTTCCTAACACAGCCCCAGAAGCCTCCGGGCAAGGTTCACCTTATGTACCACCAGCTGTAGAAGGTGCGCCCGCAGCCGGTAAAACTACACCGGGTAAAGACTATGTGAGCGACAGGAACGGGTTATTAGAGATTAGGAACCAAAGCGGATCTTGGTCCATCACTCATAAAGCCTCGGGTTCCACCATGGGTGTGAATGATTCAGGTCAGTTATACATTAGTAGTCAGCTATCGCTTTTCGTACACTCTGTTAATGATATGACGATCAAATCAGATGCCAATATCAACATGAGCGCCGCGGGTAAAATATCCATTAAGGGTGCAGAAGTCGCCATTGACAAAGGCTAATCTTGATAGCGTACAAAGTGCATCCAATAGATTTACAAAAGGTGTACTTTGTACTTACATGGTAAATCCTTTATACATCCATAAGTAATCACCGAGTACGATACAACACGTACCAACCACCTGGAATCAGCTTCCGTTATGACCGTTAACCACCATGAGAGTAACCCGTCATTATCCTGCAAAAGCAAGCAGCTACCGTTTGAATCAATATCATTTTCTCAATAAATTAGTATACTCTGTAGATTCTATTTATCGGAGTAATGCTAAATGGCCCAAATCGTTCTAAATCGGGCGAACTTCATCCGTGAAATGACAGCCGGGAAGTTCGACGAATACATAATCTATGTTGAAGGAAAAGAGCATTACATCGTCGCCCGCTGCGCTGATGGCACCGAACTGGTGCTGGGCACAATCGGTTACGATCGCCGCACCTGGTCCAACATAATTCCTCCCGCTGATTTCCTGCGTGAATGCGGCGTTCTCAGCTTCCATGTCCAGTACCTTAAGGCGTCCTCCTGATGTTTAAGCAATACAAAAACTTCAGTGTTTATCGCCTTAGCCGCGATATGAAGCTCGATGAGGAAGCGCTCAAAACGGCACTACCTGACTACCAGTTCTCACCATGTGGAAGCCAGGATATGGCTCGCACCGGCTTCACCAGTCCACTGGGTTCCGACATGCTGTATTTTGCGGCCAGCGGCTTCATTGCATTAACCGTTCAGCGTGAGAAGAAATTACTTCCCGGGCATGTCATCAAAGCTGAACTCAACCAAAAAATTGGTAATCTCGAAGCCACTCAAGGCAGAAAGCTCAAAAAAACCGAGAAGGACTCGCTCAAAGACGAAGTGATCCACTCACTACTTCCGCGCGCCTTTACCGCCACCGACCGGACCCAGATACTCTATTCATCAGAAACAAACCTGCTGTATATCAACAGCGGCCCTCGCAAATCTGAGGATGCGCTGGCTATGCTGCGCAAAGCGTTGGGTTCTCTCCCGGTTGTGCCACTTACGCTCGAAAACCCTATTGAACTGACGCTGACCGAATGGGTGCGTAATGATGCTCCACCAGCTGGTTACACCCTGGGTGAAAAAGCCGATCTTAAAGCCATCCTGGAGGACGGAGGTTCTGCCAAGCTGAATAAGCAGGATCTTTCCAGTGATGAAGTTAAAACAATGATTGCGGCCGGAAAGCTGGTCACAAAACTGTCGCTTTGCACTGACAGGGTAAACTTCGCTATTAATGATGGCGCTGGATTCTCCGGGGTTAAATTTTCCGACGAATTACTTGATCAAAACTCTGATATCGATGTTGAAGACGAATTGCAGCGCCGTTCTGCGGATATCATTCTGCTGGCCGGTGAGCTGGATAGCCTGACCTCTAAAATTGTAGCGGCCCTCGGAGGCGAGGCCTCTCGATGAGTAATCGCGCGCTGGTGGTTAGCCTATGCGATTTTACGGGGAAAATGGTTAGTCCATGGCTGGAAGCCGGTTGCGATGCTGTAATAGTTGATCCACAGCACCAGGTCACGAGCGATGAATTACACCCCTCTGGAGCTACTTTGACGCGCATCAGCGCCATCATCGATAGCTCTGAGGTATATGCTTTTATCAGGGAAAACCTGAACCGTATTACATTCCTCGCTGGCTTTCCTCCTTGCACAAATTTAGCCACTTCCGGCTCTCGCTGGTTCGCTTCAAAGGCAGAGGAAGATCCAGCCTTTCAATTTAAGGCTATGCAGGTTGTCTGGCAGTGTTATGACCTTGCCCGCTTCATTGGATGCCCTTTCCTGATTGAAAACCCGGTCAGCAGAATATCGACTTTTTGGCGCAAGCCAGACCATTTGTTTGATCCCTATGAATTCACTGCGTACATAGCCAAAGATAACTACACCAAACGCACCTGCTTATGGACGGGGCAAGGCATGCAAATGCCCTTTCCGGCGCTTTTGCCCGCGGTAAGTGCAGCGATCGAAGGGGTGATCGCTGAATATGGCCGGATGATCCCAAAGGGAAAACTCCCGGTAACCTTCCCCGGTTACACAGACTATCCCGATAACCGTATCCATACAGCGGCGCCAGGCCCTGAACGGGCGAACCTCCGCAGCGAAACACCTGAAGGATTCGCAAGAGCGATATTCGAAGCAAACAAGGACCGCGCCACATGCTTAATCCGATCCTGAAATGGGCTGGTGGCAAACAGCGTCAGCTTCAGCATATCTTTCCCCTCATGCCTGAAGGTCTTCGCTTAATTGAGCCTTTTGTTGGTGGAGGTTCTGTATTCACCAATTCTGATAAGCACGGTTCATTCCTGTTGGCCGATGTTAACCCTGACCTAATCAGCATGTATCAAATGCTCACCGTTGTGCCGGAGCTTGTTCTCCAGCTGGCTCGCGTAATGTTCGACAAGATGAACTCTGAAAGAGGATATTTTGCCATCCGCAGTGACTTCAACGAGCAGCAGTTATCCGGTCCTGAGCGCGCCGCTGCATTCCTGTTCTTGAACAGGCATTGTTTCAATGGGCTCATGAGGTACAACAATTCAGGTGGATTCAACACCAGCTTTGGACATTACAAGGCCCCATATTTCCCAGAAAAAGAAATAAAAGCCTTCGCGAAATATGCGCATAACTACGTGTTCATGCTCAGTGATTTCCGGCGAACCATTGGCCTTGCGAGAGAGGGTGACGTGGTTTACTGCGATCCACCTTATGAACCGATGCCAGGCCAGGCGGGATTCACCAATTACACACCTGACGGTTTTAAATGGGAAGATCAATTAGGAGTCGTTGAGGCCTGCCGCGCAGCTCACCGGCGGGGAGCCAAAATTGTCATTTCTAATTCCAGCGCGCCAGCTATTGAACAGCTTTACCGTGACGCGGGGTTCACTATTCATCACATACCTCGCCGCCAGTCGATAGCCAGCAATGGCAGCTCACGCGAGACAACAACTGATATTTTAGGAGTACTTGATTAATGGTTACAGCAGATACAGACCCTCGCTGGCAAGCGCTCAGTGACAAATACCAGGGTAATTGGACCCAGGCAATGAAAGATTTGTTTGGTATTGAAGCTACTCACCAGCAGGAAAAAGTTTTGCTGAGTGCAGAAGTAAAAAGTTCGAGCACTTCAGTAGCTGTCGCTACAAATGGTGTTGGGTATATCGAATTAGTAGCAGTCATTACCATTTTGAGAACTATTTTATACCGCGATTCCAGAGTAATTATTACGGGTAGCGGAATCGGCCAGACGTACTTGCATATAATGCGACGTATTGAATGTCTCTGGAAAAAGATATTAAAAAATGAACCGTGGCTTGATAACTACTTTGAATTAAAAATCAGCAAACTTCAGGCCCGGACTAACAAACATCTTTGGCAGTGCAAGAGTGTTTCGTACCGCACAGGCAAAGAGGAAAATCTTGCGGGTGAATGCAGTGAAAATCTGATGTTCATCGTTCTTGACGCATCGCGAATGCCTGAGCGTGGACTTGGTACGATCCGAGGTACTCTGACCAATTCAGATAACCGGATTTTGTTGATCTCAATTCCCGATAAAAACAAAGGTCACTTTTACGATTCTCAGCATGAAAAATTAGCAATAGGACCAAATAACCCAAGGGGAATTTATACAGCCATTACATTAAGTGCAGAAGACTCTCCCCTGGTTCACCCTGCCTATCTTGATAAAAAGCAGAAGGAATATGGTGGCAGAGACAGTCGCGATTATCGGATAAAAATACTTGCTCAATTTGTGGAGGACTGAGACCCATGGCCAGAAAAACCCCGCCTCATTTAGAGCGGGCTCTTAGCCGGGTAAAAGCATACGTATTGCGTTACCCAAACGGCGTAGAAGAGTCCGATCTGTATAAGGTGGATTCCTTTTCAGTACTAAGTAAAAAAGAACGACAGCAGCTGGTGGGCATTATCGAATCCACCAGCGCACTCCATGTAACTCGCTCAGGTAAACCAGGGAAGGAAAAGCTCTGGTTCCAGCATATGAGATTCGCCGGTATCCCAGAGGACAAGGGGGCCGCAAGCGTCGTCCCAGCACAACCGACAGTTGCAGAGGTCGTGAATTCATGGAGGGAGGAAGCTCCCCCTAAACATCAGTGCATGTCGTGCGGCACAAGCAAACCTCTTTCTGAATTTCCTGATAACTACGGCAAGCCACTGGAAACTTGCAGTCAATGCCTTAAACGTCTTAGAGAAGAAACCATGTTAGCTAAACATTCCACTCATCAACAATCATCCGATCCTCTCGCCGGTTTTACGCCTGAGCAGTTACTAAAAATCTCTGAAATGGCACTATCCCGCGCCAAGGAAGCGAAAGAAGCCCAAACCGCACGCGATGCCATCACCAAACAGCTGGAACCTGTCCGCCGTGAAGTGCTCCAGGCACATCAGAAAGTGACAAAAGCCTTCGATACGATGGTGGATGGAATGGCCGAACTGGATAAGGCAATGGCGAAGCTGCGGGGATTTAAAGTAGAGATATGATGCAAAATAGGGATAGCGAATCGTCTCAAGAGCCCGCAACAGAGACGCTGAATATCGCGGTCGACTTCGACGGGACCTTTACGGCTAACACAGCTCTCTTCTGTCAGTTGGTCGGATCGATGCTTAAATACGGTGCCGACGTGCGCATTGTGACGTTCCGTTTTTCGACAGGTAATAACAGCGACATTATTACCTGGGGCGAACGACTTAATGTGCCGGTCATTTTCACCGAAGGTAAGCAGAAAGAAGCATTCTGCGAAGAGATCGGCTGGAAACCTAACATCTGGATTGATGATGATCCGCGCTTCATCCCTGTCGTTTCAGATCTCGAAAGCGTGGCGCGAGGTTGCCGGGTTAACGGCGAGAAATAACGCCCTAATTGAGAAGTAACTTTCCATACACTGCCCACAGAATCATCAATCTGTGGGCTTTTTTATGTCGAACATCGCAGTAAAAAACTCTGTCTGTTCCGGGCACGGCGGGTTCCCTTCAAGACCACCAGCTGAGGCCGTCGAATTCGTTAAGGTAAACGGTATTGGCGTGCTGGTGGACGGTAACGCCTACCCCGCGCATACAGACGGTAATTCATCTCATCCAGGTAATGCCGTTTCTACCCGCCCCTGGTTCACTATCGGAGGCAAGCCGGTTGTATGTGAGGGCGACCCTGTGTCTTGTGGATCGACTGTCACCAGCGGTGATCCGCTCGTTAAGGTTGGATAAATTATGCTCTCAACGACAAATCAACTTGATGCCTACAAAGCGCTCACCGCTGCCGGTGGGATGACCACACCGCCAAGTATTGAAAAAAGCGTCGAGGTAGTCAGCAATGCAACAGCAATTAGTACCTTACTGGCTGGCCTGTTCCTGTCGACCGTTGAATACCCCGAGACAATCAGCACAAGCACAGCGCAGATCACCGGCTGGGCCTCCCTTCTTTCTGAATTAGCAAAATCCACTGACGCGCACGTGAAGCTTTTACGTGAGTACGCCGATCCGTCTGCACTTATTCAGCTATCTATCGGCTGGGATGTGTATTGCCGCGCTAATGATCTCGCAGCAACCGAACTACCGGTATCACGGGCCATAGCTGACGAAACTCATCCGGAAAACCTCCGGTCTGCTCTTTCTGCGCTCAATACCGCCCCTCTTAAAGAAGCAATGGATGCAATCAATACGGCATTATCCGCTGGCGCCGGAGGTGAAGAAGCTGGTAGCGGAGAAACTGGAGGGACCACCAGCCCAACGGTAACTGATGACCAGATCAAAGCGTTAAACGATGCGGTTGAGGGATTCACCATTCCAGTGGCCAATGTCACTGCTGCAGGTGATGAACTGAAAACCATCTATGAGGACGTGGCCAGCAGCAGCAATACGGCTCAGACAGCCTATAGCAATGCGATTTCCGTTGCGTTGGTAAACGCATCAGTTAATGACAGCACGGTCGCCAGCGCCATTACAGCGATTACACCGGCTACTGTGCTTAACGCATTGAAAGGAGGTTCATAGTGTGGGCTTTGATTAAAGGATGGGTTGGGACCCCTAGCCTGAAAAGCGTCTCGATGTTGGTCCTGATCGTCATGGTGAGTATCGCGACCTATTTAGGATGGCGCTGGCTTGATGACGTTCTCACTACTGTAGAGACGCAAACCACGGCCATAAATAACCTCAATAAAACCATTGGAAGCAAAGATCAGCAGATATCAACCCTCGACACTGCCCGCCTCGCGGCTGAAAAGAAAGCTGAATTCTATGCGGCCAGAACCGAGATACTTAACCAAGAGAGTCAAATGAATGCAAAACATGCTCAAGAATATCAGCAAAAAAGTAACGTTCTTCAGCAAAAACTTCGGGAACTTCAGGATAACAACGTATGTGCTAATGCTCCTGTTTCCGATGATGTTATCCGGGTGCAGCGGGAATCAATCGACGCCTTCAACGCCAAGTATTCACGTTAATGCAGCACCAGCGGGTGTTAGCGCCTCGATGTGTCAGATGCCCGCCTACGATGTAAATCTTTATGGCGATTATCCGGTCTACATTGAAGCAATACGGCTGGGACTGGAGATCACAAACGATCATAACATCACAGTGAACCGTCTTAATGGAGCGGCCACAGTAGACAAACAATAAATACTAATTTAAATTACTTTCGTTGCATGTCTTTTAGAGTATTCTCACAGCTCTTGCCTGTTTCCTAGCGGAAGCAACCGTAGCAAGTTCCTTCAAGGCGTCTATTAAGACGCCTTTCTCTTAAGCATTAGGCGTTAATCGGTACATGGCAAAACCAAAGGCGCGAAAGCGCCTTTTTCTTACAGAATCTACTAAGCAATAGATAATCGAGATGTAACTTTCCGGATAATTGAGCCGACTGAAAACCACAAAGGCTTGATTTATGTCCGACAACAAAGAGTTTCGCCAACGCATTGCCGAGATCTCGAAGAATGCTCATCTCGTAACCAGCTATTGTTCCGATGCGCAATTCGACCATAACGGCTACATCCAGGACCCTGAGCTGCGTATCACCTCCATGATGGAAGCAGCGAAAGCAGATCCGATCTTCGAAGGGGTTCCTGAGTCCGTACAGCGTTCTGTACTGTCTGCGTGGGGTTCTGCGATCGCGGAATACTCCAACAAACACCGCTGTTCACCCCGTCCTGAAGTACTGGCAGCTGCTCACCAGACTCTCGAAAACTGCCTGTTGATGGAAAACGTCCAGTCCGGCCAGAAATCGCTGAACGATATCATGCTGGAATCCATCAACGCAGAAGTGATGTCCAGTCAGGACGGTATCATCCGTCAGCCAATCTTCCTGGCAATGATTCTGCCAGTCGCCCTGGGCGCACAAACCGGTGATGCATGTACCTTCATTCCGGTACCGCGCGATAAATCCAAGATTTATGAAATCATCAACGTAGCCGGTACCACTTTCGGTGATTTCAAACAGGGCGACCAGCTGGACATGCAGTCCGTTGGCCAGTACGCGCAGATGCGCCGTAACTATGTCCTGAAAACCAAAGGCGACGGTGTAAAAACCTCTTTCACCTTCAAAATCTCTGACTTTGAAAACGGTAAAGAAATCCCTATTCGTAAGGGCCGTTCCGTCATCTACGTCAATAACGAATCAACTGATGTAGATACCGCTAGCGGTAATACCGGGAAGATCATTTACAGCTTTGCCAACGCAGATGGCCAGCAGAACGTATTGACTGGCGTTGTCGACTACGGCAAAGGTCAGATCACCCTCACCTTCACCCAGCCACTCGATTCAGGCATTGAGTTGGAAGCTGAAGTTGAGATCAACATCGAAGCGGCTCCTGAATACATTCCGGTTATCAACCAGGAAATGCGGGAATGGACCGTTTTCCCATCACAGTATGCTCTGGCTGCAGAACATAGCGTGATGGCAGCATACGATGCGCAACGCGAATTCGGCATTGACCTTGGCTCGTTGCAGTATCGTACGCTGAAAGACTACCTGTCCCACGAACAGGACATGCTGCGCCTCCGCACCATGATCCGCCGTTGCAAGCACACTGACACCTACGACGTGGCTATCCCGCAGGATACCAACCTGGATGTCTGGACCATGATGTTCAAAGGTAAGGTGCAGCAGGTATTCCGCGACATCGCAGAACGTACTCGTACTACCGGCTCCGTTGGCATGTTTGCGGGCGCGGATGCAGCTGGTTTCATCAAAATGCTGCCGCCGACCATGTTTACCGCAGCGGAGAACTACACGCAGGTGCCGTACGTTCACTTCATCGGTACGCTGTTCAACGGCATCAAAGTGTTCGAAATCCCGTCTGGCGTTTGCACCGCATTCACCGCCAGCGGTATCGAGTTCCATTCCTACGACATCCTGTGTTACTGCCGTGACGAAAACCCGGGCAAAGCTGGCTTCATCACCGGCGATGCCGTTCCGGTTATTCCGTTCAAGCATCCGACCACACCGGCGCTGGTGGACCGTACCACCCTTTGGGGCTCGTCCATCAACCGTATCCATCCGCGAAACGGCCAGGACTACTTCACGTTGTTCACCCTCACCAGCCTCAAAGTTGGCGGCCTGAACTTCCGCACCGGCGGCGTGATTGAGTCCTCTTCCAGCAACTAATCAAACGCTTTCAACCAACGCGCCCCATTGGGGCGCTAATCAGGACCGTACTGAATGAATTCTAACTACAGTATCCCTTTTACGTTGACTAACGTTTCTGCTGTTGCGGTTGCCGCTATCGACGCAAGCAAAACAGCGACTGTGGGTTCTAACCTCAATCAGTCCTTATGGGCTGGCGTGGGTGTGTTCGCTCGCGGGAAACCGTTCAAGGCGTTAAAAGTCACCAAATCCAACTATATGGACGTTCTCGGCGATCCTATTCGCCCGCAGGAAGGTAGTCACTTCGAGCCAATGCGCCACGTCTATGAAGCTGTGCAGCAGACCGATGGCTATGTTGTGCGAGTGGTCCCGACCGATGCAAAATTCCCGATTATCAGCTTCACTAAGGAATCCGCATCCTCCGGCGAAACCAACGCGGTTCCTGCCAACAGCGCGTTAGCATATGGCCAGAAGACCGAGCTGAAAGATAAACAGTTCCTGATGATCTATCCGGTCGACGGCGATCCATCTACGAACCGCAGCATTTCTTTCACTCCGGATAAAACCAACCCAAACCGTTTAACCCTGACACTGAAAGAAACCAGCAAACTCGGTACCGTGACCGTTCTGGAAAACATTGTTGTATCTCTCAATTCTGATGAGATGGATGCAATGGGCCGTCCTTGCTTTATTACTACGGCACTGGAATCCCGTTCCGCGTATCTTGGTGCGACTTGTGATCTGACTGCTGCAGAAGGTGTTAACCTCGGCAACATTCAAGACGTTAAGTTTATTGGCGGCACCAATGGTGATCAGGCCAATATCACTGACGAGCAGTATGCAAAAGCAATCGAAGTCCTGAACAACGCCAACGTGAACTATACCGCCGTTCTGGGGCTTGGCTGCTACAGCACGCCATCCTATACGTTGCTGGCTGATATCTGCAAAGATCGTCGTATCGATGGTTTCTTCGATTTAAAACCAACGCTGACCTATGCGGAAGCAGTGACCGAGTCGGAATCAACCGGCCTTCTTGGCGTCGATTACACGTCCTGCTCAATGTATCACTTCCCTTTCACCTGCAAAGACAAGTGGACACAAGCCCGTATCGCTTACGGCCTGTCTGGTGCTGCATACGCGGCAAAAGCACGCGGTATTGCACTCAACACTGACGTTGGTGGCTGGCACTATTCCCCAGCGGGCGAAACTCGCGCACTCATCAACCGTGCCCAGATCGAACCGATCGACGGTATCGGTACTCCTGATTTCGATGCGATGTACACCGCACGCATCAATAAGGTGGCCACCAGTTCTACCGGCCAGATGATTATTGACGACGCCCTGACCACCTACAGTGAAGAGAACTACCTGCGCTTCCAGCATGTACCTTCGACCTTTGATGCGATCAGCCGCTTCTTCTTCCAGTTGGGCCGCAAACTGAAGCACCAACCGGACGGTGTAACCGAGGACAGTCTGACGCGTGAAATGACGAAAGTGTTAGAGCGCTTCCATGCTGCCGGTGCGTTGGTCACTCCGCGTGATCCTGAAACCGACGGTACCGCTCCATTCATTCTCGTTGTTAAGCAAGTTGAGTCCGATTACTGGTCCGTCACTTGGTGGGCATGCCCGACTGGTTCGGCACGTCGTTTACTCGGCAAACCTGTTGTTATTCGATAAGGCATATTATGGCTAATAATTACTTTCAAAATGGCGGTAGCCAGGCTGATGCACTGACTACTATCGCAATGGGTGGCAAACCTCATACCTCTATCATGATGGAGAATCGCGGCAATAAGCCCGACACTGATGGTTCAGGAAAAGAGCCTAAACAGCCCGCGGTTGAACTCACTCCGGACAAGGCCCACCAGATGATTCTTGAGGCCGTTGCAGCTCAGGTGACCAGCGCCAGCCTCGCCGACTCTGCGACAGCCGTGTTTGATTGGGCGAGCAGTGAGGATTCGTCCTACGACAACCTGGACGCATTCGCGCAGTCTCTGGCCGGTATTGATGACAATACCGATGAGCCAACCGACGAAGAAATGGATGATTACTACACCATCCTGGCTGAGATGGCCAACTTCATGGTCAGCGTCGGCATCGATGAAGATGCTGTGACAACGTTCTTTGATGATGCTGATGATGAGATGGGCGCCAGCATTGCTTCCCAACTGAGCGACATCGATCCGGATGAACAGGATGAGCTGGTGGCCACTTACTCCGTAAGCGGCGACGACACCATGACCGAAGCGCTGAAAAAGGTTGTGCGCAACGGTAAGGTGAAGCTGATCCGCAAACCATTCAGAAAGCATCGTCGTACATCGGCACAGCGCATGGCTCTTAAGAAAGCTCAGCGTAAAGCCAATACGGCCCAAGGCAAGTTGCACCGTAAAAAATCCATGAAACTGCGCGCCAAGCGCATTGGCTAACGGATACGGCCACCAGCAATGGTGGCCTATTTGGGGTATCAATGGAGTACTTTGGTGCGATTAATCCAGATGGCGTGAGCCCTTTTCTGAAAGCTTATATCACGTCAGATAAATACTGCGTGGTTGGCTATATCGGACAGGGTGCATCAATGCAGATAGCGTCTGCGTGGAATAGCCCATTCGAAGGCGATAACGCAGGTTCTATTGCCGGGATAGAGACCGTCGCAAACATGGCTCAATCCGTGACGGCAACAACCTCTGTTTCTCGATGGAACAGCCTTATGGTATGGCAAGGATCACAACCGCCCGCCTTTACCCTGCCACTCGAATTTTTGGCTATTGATAACCCAGCGATAGAAGTAAACGGCGCAATCACCCGGTTATGTCAAATGATCTCCCCGGAGCTCAATGATACGACACCAGGTGGACGCCGCCCTTACGCTGTCACGCTGAATATTGGCCGTCGCCTCATTCTGGCCGACGTCGTTATTCAGGATGTCTCATACAACATCGATGCACCCAAAGCCTTTGACGGCAACTACATCTCCAACGTAGTCAACCTTCAACTCTCTGGTATGGCGGTGCAAAACCGTTCAGAGATCGAGAAACTATTTATTTAATGAGGAAAATACCTTATGCCTGGTCATGCTAATGCCGTTGGCAACGTTGCGTTCCTGAAGGAACAATACATTGCCAACCGCTCAATGGGTGAAAAGCTCAATGGCTCCGAGTTTAAGTTAACGATCATCGGTGCTGAGCATCTTTCTGTATTGTTCCGTACCACCCAGTTCCCTGAGCGCACTCGTGAAGATGTCGAAGATTTCGGTCCTAATGGCATGAAGTTCAACCAGCACGGTCCGGTCCGTAACTGGGGTGAGATGCCATGCCAGGTTGTTGAGACCATCCAGGGCCCTGTTTTGAAATTCATCGTGGACGCGGTGAAAAACAAAAGCTACTTCGATGTTCGTGTTGAAGCCACCCCGGAATCACTGGGTGGTAAGTCTCCGGACTCTCTGAAGGTCAACCTGTACGACTGCAAAATCTACATGGATGGCACCGACCTCTCGACCGAAGACGTCACCGCCATGGTGCGCCCTAACCTGCGTATCATCTATAACTTTATCGAGTAATCAACTCGATAACGCTATCGAGGATGTGCAGATAACCCGCTTCGGCGGGTTTTTTATTGCTTTTTACATACGGCTGATAGCCGTACCAGTTGACGAGAGGAGTAATTGAGTATAGATTGAGCATACGGCTAATAGCCGTCTTTAAATGCAAATAATCTAATGTGTATTGAGTTTAGATAACAACTAAAACAAAAGCGGAGCTTAAAAAATGGAAAAACCTCAAGTAGGTACCGCAGCCCCCTGTCCGGCCCATTTATAACTAACAAAGGAGGTTCATCAAATACTCAACAGGAGTTCAATTATGTCAAATCAAGTAGCAACACTGCCTAGTGCTGAAAAAGCACTGAAAAACGCAAGGGTTGAATTAAAAACCAGCCCGGACGCCAAAAACGTGCTTCGCGAAGCAGCTGAAGCTGTGGGATTAGATCTGAGTGCATTCATTCTCAGTGCTGCGATGGAACGAGCTGAAAGTGTACTGGACAACCAGCGCCGCCGACAGCTTTCGAACCAGAGTTGGGAATTAATGAATCAGCTCATGTCTGAACCTGCTCAGCCTACGCTCGCTTTACAAGCGTTAATGAGAAGGAAAAACCAGCATGGCCGATCAGCATGACAGTAGTGATGAAGTGAATCAGGTGATGTCCTGCAACTATCAAGCAGACATCACCTATAAAAGTCAGAAGCACTTCGAGTGCGGTAATCCCGTAATCGACAAATTTGTACGCTCTTCGCTAAAGAGAAGTGTGGCCAACGGCGATTGCGCCGCGAAAGCCCTTATCAACTCTGAAAGCGGTGAGCTTATCGGTGTGTGTACATTCACAGCGTACTCACTCGAACGACAGCGCGTTGCCGGTGTTCTGCATGGCTCCCTGCCCTCTGAAATCGGTGTCGTGAGATTGGTAATGCTTGGAATAGCATCCAACTACCAGAAGAAAGGTTATGGCCAAGATTTGCTTTGCGATTTTTTCGAGCACGTCAAAGTCATTCACCAGTCATTACCAATCAAAGGTGTTTACCTGGACGCCGACCCTGATGCCATAAATTTCTATGCGCGGTTGGGGTTCGTCCAGTTGCCGGAACCGCCAAATGCCTATGGCGCTGTTCCAATGTTTTTAGGCATACAGCACATACTTGCTGCATAATCATAACAACCCGCTTCGGCGGGTTTTTACTTATGACAGAAGTAGATACCGATTCAGCGCCTTAGCTATCGAATGAGTGTTTTGCACAATCAGAATGGAGGGACAAAGTGAGTACAAAGGAAGCGGGTAATGGAGTAATTGAATTTTTAGCAAATAATACTCCAGAACGTTTTAAAGATGGTTTTTATGGATATGTAATAGCCTCATTCCTTATCGTTAACTGGGAAAATATTGTCTTAATAATTAAGTCAAAAAACGATATTGAGTTAACTTTGATATATATCTATGCACAAAAAGATTTCGCTTACAGATTTCTGTGGATGCCCATCATTTATGGAATGGCAGCTGCATTCGTAATGCCTATCATAGTTGCCATATATAATCTTTACATGGGGTTATTTAATAGCATCAAACAGGATAGTACGAGCTTCGGTAACAAGATATGGGCTATATTTAAAATGCGCGTATCTAATGAGCAACAGAAACAAGTGCGCCGACTGATGCGTGCCAGAGGTTCTTTAAATACTGTAAGGAGTCAGCACGATCAATTAGTACAAGATATTGCAGCACGTCAAATACAAAAAGATAATTTTGACCAGTTTCTTAAAAAAGTTGATGAATTATATTACGATCATCATAGGATCAACTCGCCAGAAGATTTCATTAAATTATTTGAACATGCAGATCAATTAGGCATATTCGAGCACTATCGCGGACAAGCTCTGTTAAGGGTATTAAAGAAACACAAAATTGTTAAGGAAACAAAGAAGTAAAAGAACAGCTCTTTAGCCACCTCAGATGTAACTTTCCCTAACATAGTGCCTTTAAACAGGAGGCACTATGGCCACACCTCGCGAACTACTGGAGGAAGTGAAGAAACGCTTCCTCACCCTCTTGGTTGAAAACCAAAAAGACCTGCTCGACTCTCTGCTCATTAAGGCACTGACAGAGTACCAGGACCGCGCTGGATTCATAAAAGCTATTCAGATAAAGGAAGGGACCAGCATCCCCTGCCCTGACGACTATCTTGAGCTGGTGGTCGTCAAAGATGCGACCGGCAATTACGTATCTTGCGACGTTTTCAACAGTACCGTCGAGATAAGCACTGACCAGTACCTTAAGTATCCACTCCGGATGGAATACCTCGTTCACCTGTCGGAATTAGACCTCGATAAAGGAACCGTTCCGCCGGTGGCCGTGGGCATCATTAAGGATTACCTGGAGATCCTTATCGCCATTCCCAACTCAGAGCTCGATCGCCGCGTCTCCATAGCGGGTAAGCTTGATGCCTCAAACATCCCGGACGAAGCAGCACTCGTGCAGCGTAGAACAGACCTGGAAAACGAAATGTCGACGCGCGGTGCTATCCCGCAGGCTATTTCCGTTTTCTCAAGCTGGGGCTAACTGATGGCCGTAAGTGATTTGATCGCCACTGCGGCAAAGTCGATGGTTGGCGCGCTGCCGTCGTTTATGTTCGCCGCCGGTCTTGGCGAGGCCCAGATAAACAAGCTCACAGCATTGGCGCTGAACAAAATCCTGTTTGCTCAGGGATGGATGTTTGCCGTTGAAGTGGATGGTATTGGCGGCATGGGGATAGATTTCTTCATGAAGGACATCACCTGGGGCACATACACCATCGAGACGGAGCCTAAGCGGTTCGGGGCAAATGAGTATAACCAGCCAATTGCCAGGACGGCACAGCCCATTTCCATGGTGGTCCGTGACACCAATGCCGGTCTTATCTATGACACGTTTAAAAGCTGCCTGGCGAACGTCATTAACGATGACGGAACGATAAACCTTCAGTCGGCCTATCTAATGGATATTCGCATATACAGGCTGCAGACCACCGGCGTACCAACACTGATGGAATCACTCAGCGTCATCCCGACACAATGCGGTGAAATGACCTTTTCGAAAGATCAGGTCAGCGAGTATATGTCGTTTCCCCTCTCATTCGTTCAACGGAAAACATTCGGTGATTTCTCCGATATTTTCCTTCCGCAGGTATAGGAGTAAAACTTGTTAATCCCTGCCTTTCCCCTACCCTCCCGCCCGCGTAAACATATCGCGTTCAGAGGGCCAACAGTCGACGATGCCATCTACTTCTGTAAATCAACCGAAGCGACGGAAGAACGTGACACTACCGAATACCTGAACATGTTGCAGGAGAAAGAAAACTTTTCCGACTGCCGGACGTGGACGGCCAGCGACCGGCGAACTGCGTTATGGTGGATATTCATTAACTCACGCGCTGATACAGTGATCGACTTCTGTTACACCTGCCAACATTGCGGAGAGGACCACTGGTATAACTGCGACGTCTTCAAACTGACTAAAGACTTGAGCGTGTTAACTACTCAGCCATACCGGGAGGTTACGATACCTGTCGATGGAAAACCCTATGAATGGTCGCTGTCACCTCTGGACGGTTACGCGATGGAGCGCCTTGAAATTATGCGCGCCGCCCTCCCCCCTACCAGCAAACAGGATGAGTACAAACAGGCGATAACCCAACTGCGTAAATGGGAGCTGACGTACCAGGCAAAACTCGTGTATGACCTCGAACCTGACTTTGATACGTCCGCGCAAACTCGTTTCGAACTCATTGGCCAGATGTCAGTCGGCACCGAATTAATGCAGCTGGCCGCCAACATCAAAATCATGCAGCAAGAGCTGCAGCACGGCCTCTATATTCGTTTCGACAAAGGCGAATCGGACCTTGTGTTGCCGCCACACCAATGCACCTCAGAGAAATATAAGGAGTCAGCAGAACGCCCTACTACGCGCCTGCTGACCCGATTTCGGAATTCACTCTTCATTCCAAACCTTGGGACTGGACTCCTTGCAGACATTAGTCTCCAACCTGGCGTTATATGGCCCGCAACCGCGCGGCGATATACTGCGCATGTCAGTTGATGATGCGTTACGTTTTGCTGATGCGCTATATGCGAAGAACAATCCGAGGAAAAGATAGGAAATACAAAGGATATACAAGGGATGTATAAAGGAAATCCATAAGGCATTCAAAGGAGGTTCAATGTATGCCTTATGGATTACTTGATGTTATTCTTCAAACGCCCCGTCTCGCTCCAGCTTTTCACGAAAGGCCTCTTTCATGTAGTTGGACACGTCCAGGTTCGTCTTATTCTTCTTAACCAGTCGCGCGTGAGCTTCGAAGAGTTCTTCATTTATGGCCTTAATGGTCTTCGCGCGGGTTCTGCGTTCCGTCGCTGGAGCTGCCGCTTGGTTTACTTTCAGTTTGGCATCACCGCCGACGTTGTTGTTTCTGACGGCATCAAATATCGATTTTTTATCAGCCATTACGGATACCTCAAAGATTCTCAAAATACATCTAATGTAAATCTATTATACACACAAAGGATGCACAATGGATGTACTTAATACATCCTATCAATCAGCCATGTTTTCTTTGACTAAAGCCTTCAGTTCTTTAACCAGGGCAACAACTTCCTTACCGGCGGTCGAGCTGCGGCCATGTTTGATCTCGGTAATACCCAACCCAAAGGACAGGCTATCCTGAAAACCATGCTGGCCGGTACGCCACGGCAATTTGGATTCAAGCTGCTTAATGTGCTTCATGTTGGATAGCACATCATCCAACTTAGCGAAGTTCTTCTGGTTAGGGTGAGTTTTACAAAGCAGCAGATAGGCCTGGATGTCTTTACCCATTTGCTGACTTACTTCCTCAAGCGTCTGATCGAACGTAACCAGCCCAATTTGCTCAGGAACGCTGTCGTTTGCAGGGACAATAACCAGGTCGGCGACAGCGACGGCTGTACGGCTCAAATCAGAGTCAAAACCACCGCAGTCGATAAAGACGTCTTTACCTTCACCGTCGAACTGCTCCAGTAGCTGCAGCAGTTCCTCTTTGCTCTTAACGACCGTAACAGACCATTTTTTATCGTCTGGCCGTAGGGTATTGATAACAGAAATGCCGGTATGAATATCGAGGTCCAATACTTCATCAGCCCCTAGCTCGCCGAGGATATGCACCGAGCTGGTGGTCTTACCCGCGCCGCCTTTGTTATGGGCTATAGCGTAAATTGCCATTATCACACTCGCTTTATTAGTTGATTTCCCATGTACATACTACATAAATCCATGATGCGTACAACAGGCATCCATCGTGTTTTTGTTAGATATCCATAGTAAATCCTTAGTACATCCCACATAAAACCGTTATCACAGAAAGATTATCGGCTTAAGCCCAGTAAAAGTCGTCAATTTCACGGCATCCTGAAGATGCACCATGGATGTATTAAGGATGTACTTAATACGTCTAATGGAAAGCCAAGGGACATACTTTAGGTATCTGTCAATACAGTGCAGCCCAGCAAGCCAATGTGACGGGTTGGGATGTAACTTTCAATACACTCCGTGAGGTAAACCAACCCCCAAACCGGAGGCAGTATGAACGGGGATAAGCCAGAGATACCCGGCTTTAAAGAAGTAATCGACTCGGTTGATGGCGCCAGCTCTAAGGAGTTGGCCGTACTTGCACGCATCGAGAAAAGCCTGTCCGAGGGGCTGGCGAAGAATGGAGCCAGTACCACAGCACCAGCGCCAGATACGAATATTCCACGAAGTGTTGTATTGAACCAGCAGAGAAAGGCTCAGCAAGATGCGGTAAGGCGCAGAAAAGGCAAAACCCAAGCAAATGACAACCATAAGAGAGACATAAATCAAAAAAACCAATCAACTGAGGTTAAACCTCAGAAAGAGAAACAAAAAACAACCATTCAACAACCAATAACCAACCAAAAAGCAGAAAACTCAGTAAAAACCGACAGACCAACCAAAGAGCAATCAGATAACAACCATTCGACAAACTTAAAACAGGATGGTGAGAACGCGCTGAAGTTATTACGTTCACCAGTACGCCAGGAAGCGACACGCGACCAAAAAGGGCGGTTTACCTCTAAAGACAAAGTAAATGACGATAAGGAGGCGCGTAGCCGCCAGCGCCGAGACCAGGCCCAGGAAGAGAATGACCGAAAAGAAAATGCTCTTTTAACCCGGGTAGGGAAGATGATGTCCGAACTGGGCGACCCCATGGAAGCGGACTCCACAAATGCAGCAGGGACGGCTGCGGGCGGCTCATTCTGGAAAGCCGGTCATGAAGTCTACTCAATGGCTAAAAATGTCGGCGGTGGGACTCTCGATACCGGGAAAAAGATGAAAGACTTTCTCGCGGGTGAGGGTGAAGACGACGAAGGGCAGAAGAAACCAAGTTTATTGCGCCGGGCATTCTCCAGAAAAGAAAAAGACGGCAGCAAAAATGTTATAGAACGTCAGGTCCAGAAACAGCAGGTCGACGCAACCGAAAAGCAGACGGAACAGATTAAGGAAGGCAATAAAGAAATTATTGACCGTCTCGATGAACTGGTCGATAAGCAGGGCGGCGGCAATGGCGGTAAGGGTATCTGGGGCACGATGGGAGCCTTGTTCGGCAAAGCGTTCATCAAGCCAATAAAGACCGTTGGAAAACTACTCGGTGCGGTTATAACTGCGCCATTCATAGTAGCGGCCGCCGTCATGAAATCGGCGTTTACGCTGGGTAAAAAAATCCTTCTTGAAGTCATTGCGCTGGCAACCAGGAGCCGTGCAGCAGGCACACTGTCTGATGTTGCCGATGGCAGTTTGCCCGATGGTAACGGTCGTCACGGCAAGAAAAAGAAACCCCGCGCACCAAAGAAACCGAAGAAGCCAGGTTTACTAAATAAATTATTTAGAAACAAAGGAGTACAGATAGCGACAGGCGTAACAGCCACCGCAGCAACCGGCTATGCAGCTTCTGAGGCAATGGACCACCTTAATGCTGCAGACAAGAGTGAGGGCAAAGAAGCCCCAAAGAAAACTACCGAGAATAAAGTAGCGAAGGAAGAACCTGGACGGGCTAAACCGGCAGAAAAAACGGTAGCGAAAGAGGCCTCTACAGCAGCTAAAACAGAAAAGGTTGCCAGTAAAGAGGCGACTGCAATTGCGAAAGAAGGGACAAGTAAGGCAGTTGAAAAGGGCGCGTTAAAAGCTGCGGAAGAGGGCGGGGAGAAATTAGCGGTTAAGGCTGGGGCTACAGTTGCTGCAAAATCAGCGGGAAAGGTAGCGCTCAGGTCTATCCCCATATTGGGACCATTAGTTGGTGCTGGTATTGATGCTGTTTCCGGTTGGCGAGATACGGAAGCCCAGCAAAATACCTTCGGCCTGGAACCAGATCAGAAGGTATCTGCACGCCAAAAAACTGAGTACACCGCTGCCAATATTCTGGATATGGGAGGACTTGTATCAGGTGCTGCTGGCCTTCTGTCATCCGGTGCCAGTGCGATCGGTCTGGACGGTGTTGCCAAAGCACTGGACTTTGACACCTCAGATATCGCCAAACTGATTGATAAAGGGGTAGGGGATTCAATCTCTGTAGTTAAGTCAGTAACTGATGCTATCGGGATAACTAATTCAGATAAAAATGCCGATGAGCGCAACAAGACTCTCGTCGAAACCGTTAAGAAGGGTGCATCAGATACCATCGATGCTATTAACCGGCTGGTGGACAACGGAGTTTCAGCTACTCGCCAGATATTCACAGGTAAACCGAATAACGGCCCGGTCGCTGTAGGCGATATTAAGGTCCCAAGGCCGTCGTCGACCGGCAAGATGCAGCTGGATACTATGGCTGGCAAGTTCGCCGCACTCGAACAGCAGCACGGATTACCTCCGGGATTGTTGAGAGCTGTAGCGACAACTGAATCAGGCGGAGATAATGGAGCTGTTTCACGTGCTGGCGCTAAAGGCATGTTCCAGTTTATGCCAAAAACTGCTGCAGAATACGGCCTAATTGGTGAGGACGTTTACGACCCTGATAAGTCAGCAGCTGCTGCAGCTAAAAAACTCAGCGGCCTGGTTAAGCTTTATAACGGAGATGTTGGCCTGGCGCTTTCTGCCTACAACTGGGGCGAAGGTAATATCCAGCGTAAGGGCATGGGGGCTGCACCAAAGGAAACCCGCGAGTACGCACCTAAAGTATTTGCAGCGATGCAGGCGGCTGGCGCGGCTGCACCATCCACAGCAATTAACTATGCTCAGGCGACTGGCGCCAACGATAGCACTGTAGCTGCAGCTACAACTGATCCCACACAGCAAGCACCAGCTCAACAGGTTCAGCCCGTTGCTTCCACTGGGAATAATCCTCTATTTACCCCCGGTAAGTTACCTACAGACGAAGCGGGAGCAAAATCACTTATCGGCGATACGCCAATCGGAGCCGTCGTTGATAAGCTTGGTGGAGATAATATTCGTAATGCCGAGGGCAACCGTCACCAGATTTCCGCGGCCGAAATTCTTGCGTTGCAAAGTGGCCAAACACCACAGAGTCAGCAAAAAGTTCAGGAGGCAAAAGAAGCCACAGCGCAGGCCACTGCCGTAGCCACTGGCTCAATGTTCTCCCGGGCAAAACTCCCTACAGATAGTCAGTCGCTAAAAGATATCCCTGGCGGTGAGTTCATAGGGAAGATCATCAGTGAGTATGGCGGGGATAAAATTGCTAATGCTGAGGGATTGCGTCACCAGGCGTCAGCCTCTGAAATTCAGGATATGCAATTAGGCATTGCACCTGCAAAAGCGACACCATCCAAACAGAACGTGCAACCGGCAGCGATGGCCATACCGTCAAAAATTCCGTCTGTTAAGGATATGACAGCAAGCCAGATGAAACCGACAGTGAATGTCGCTAACGAAGTGGCATTACCAAAATCGCTTACGAAGACCTGGGACATGATCCTTAAACGCCTGGATGAAATAGCTGGCCACACTAAAGATACGGCCGAGAAAACAGGAGATAGCTCACCTAAAGCCAATACGCCACAACCAGCCCCAAGAACGAGCGTTCCATTATCTATCGAGGACCCACTGATAAACGAAGTCGCTAACAATTAGCTATGAAGCCGCCTACAAAAATAGGCGGCTTTTCTATATTTATCAGATACGCTTATATCCTCGTTATTCAGCGCGAGAAGAATATCAGGATGTTTTACTTTGAGAATTTCTCTTTAAGGTAACCTATCGCTCGTTCAAACAACTGGCTTAATGGTGTAGCAAGCTCTGTCGTCGAACTATCTTCGCTACGCTTGATATCCTTATCGGTTGGATGTTGATAAGTCGCTTTTAGTAGCGTTAGGATTAAAGTTAATCCGACACCAAGGATAAACGCCACGATGGCAATCAGTGAGCTGGCAGATAGCCAATCAGCGTTAAGGTTAGCTGTAATGGCGGAATTCCTAGCTTGTTCAGCAGCAGGCGGCGTAGCTTTCACATCTTCAGTAATGCACTTCAGAGGAACAACGCACTCATTTAATCTGTCGCTGGTAAGAGCCTTTACAATAGTTTGTTTGGCTGTAAGTAATCCATCACCTACTTTTAAGGCAAAACTCAGCCCTGAAGCAAGAAATAGCACCGCAAAGAGCATCACGACTGTGTACATAATGAGACGCGTCCACCTACGTTCATAAGCATCGTGACGCGATCGTTTAAAATATTCAGATTCATGATAGAGAAGCAATTCTGGTGGAGGTAATGGCCCGCGACCTCCTCCGTCACTACCAGAACTTGTGTTTGACTCCCTTCTTGGCTGGGGAGGTTCATTCGTTTCACCAGCCCCCGGCGCGGCTAAATCTACATCTCGGTCATCATTATCAGCCATAAAAAAAATCACCATCATTTTGTTTGTATGATGGTGATTTATATTGCAATAAACAGTTTAAGAAAAGGAGATTATTCAAACACTCCGATTTCTTTCAGCCGCCATCGCATTGCGGCTTCAGATACGTTAAAAATCTTAGCTAATTCAAGCGTGCTTTCAATGCCTACACGTTCAACGTAATGCAGAATTGCATTCTGCGGCATTAACAAAGCGGCAGCAAACTGGTTTGCCTGGCGCTCACTGAACAGCGGCGCACCTGTGTAATAATCTCTCGCTCGATCGCGGTGATACTCACCGTCCTTTGTATGCCCGAGCACATGATGTCCAAGCTCATGCGCGATGGTAAAGCGCTGGCGGTTAGGATGCTCGTTCGAGTCGAAATAGATACGGGGCTCGCCGTTTTTAATAACAGCCAAACCACTTAAGCCTTCGTTGTTAAAGTCTGAATCTTCCAGAGCTTTAACACGAGCTCCCCACGCTTCGGCGATTTTTAACGGATCGACAGGCAACATTTTGTCCCAATAGCGATCAAGCACAGTTTCAACTGAGTTGGTCATGGTAGCCTCCTTCGGTTCGTTAGTGGGAATTACTGGCTCATTAGTATAACGCATTACGTGGTTTTAAAGCCACGTAATGTGGTTTTTTTTCTAAATCAGGGTGGGTTTTATAAGATATGGTATCGTTTTTTTGATATGTATATGTAAAAGGCAAAAGCTTAAGAGATAGGTATCCTAAAACCAATACGCCACAGCCAGCCCCGAAAACGAGCGTTCCATTATCTATCAAGGATCCAGTCGCGAATAACTAACACCGGCATCATCCTAAAGGCCCTTCGGGGCCTTTATAGCATCTGCTCACACTGCTAAATCACGTGAAATCCGCTCAGCCGCACAATCCAAAAGTAACTATCCATACAATCACACCAGGATTAGGTTGGCTCAGGTCAACTCAGGCAATTCAATTTACCGCTCAGGGTAAGCAATGAATAACGAAATCGACTACCTGATGACGCTCACATCAACAGGATTACGGACATACGACACCCCACTCGAAGCGAAGGCCGCCATGCTGAAAGAATGGATCGATACCCCTATGGGCTCCATTTATGGCCGCCCGGGTTGGGGAAACATCCTTTCAGAGTTCAAGCATGATCCCATCGGTTCAGACCATGTTCAGGTGGCAATAGAGAGCAAACTCCTTCAAAAGCTGGCCGAAGACTTACCCTCGCTCAAGATCAACGGCATTTCACTTACCGGCCAGGAATTTGACCTTGCCATTATCTCTATTCGCCTTCCCGAGGGAACTATCAGCTCAGGAGTATCAAAATAATGGCAACACTCGATCTCTCAACAATCAAAGATAAGCTTAACAAGCTCATCGCCGGTAACAGCTGGTGGTCCCAGTTCGCCGGTTCTCAGTTCGTCAACATGCTGGCCACTCTTATCTGGCAAATGGTATATCGCTGCCTGCAATTCGCTTCCGCATCGTTAGCAGAGGGCTTCATCTCTACAGCGACAAAGCGCGCCAGCATACTGGCGGCGTCAGAAGACAGGAACTATGTTGGTACGCGAGTAACTCCCAGTAAGGGGAGGGCGCTAGTCACCAACACCTCGACACAAGCAATGTCGTTGCCTCAGTACACAACTTTCTTATCCGATGACCAGTACCCGTATATGACTGATGATGTCGTTACTGTACCGGTAGGCGGGATGGCGACGGTTGGTCTGACCCAAATGGAAATTATTGATGTCGTTACTACTGTCACCGAAGAAAAGGCTTTTTATCACGTGTTGCTCAGTCGCGCGCTGACTGAAGTCTGTTACAAACTCGACGTGCTGATCACTATTGATGGCGTTGAAACTCAGTGGACCAAAAGTACTCAATTCCGCATGGCCACATCGACAAGTAAAGTCTATGTCGAATTCTACAAACCAACAGATCAGCTCGGTGTGCGCTTCGGTGATGGCACTATTGGCATGATCTTACCCGTTGGCGCGACGATAAAACTGAAGGTCTGGTGCAGCAATGGCGATATAACCCTGCTGGCCAACCAGGACCTTACCCCGTCAAACGAGCATGCTTTCCTGGCTGATTACATCACGGCGAAAACGGAAACCTCTATCACCGGCGGTACCGATGTTGAGTCGATTGAAGCAACTCGCAATCGGGCGATGTATTACCTGTCCTACGACAACCAGGTGTGTTGGTCAGAAGACTACACGTTTTACCTGAAGCGAAACCTGCCAGCCACCACCTGGTTAGCGGCCTGGGGCGAGGAACAGCAGGAAAAAATAGCGGGAAAAATGGATCTTAAGTTCATCAACCGGATCTTCATTTCTGGCTGGTTCCCGGGGAAAACCCAGGCGGAGCTCCGCGAACTGATAATGACAACGCTGAAGAATGTGCCAAACCCGCTGAATAAGCGCTATGTCTACGTCGAAGCCGCAGAAAAACCATTCACCATCACGCTCTCGGGCACTATTCCAAGCAACCTGACATTGAGCGTCGTGATTTCTGAACTCAAAAAGGCTCTGGAAACGCGTTTCGGCAAAGACTCAAAATACTTCGACCCCGACGACATAGGCAGCTACGAGGTGATCAAAGTGAAGGATCTTTGGTCCTTCATCGACCAGCAGGGCTATTTCTCGAAATTCGAGATCGAGGTAAACGGTATGCAGGAATCCAACGGGTTCAACGATTTCGTTTACCTCGATGTCGAAAACTCTACTTTCCCGGAGCCGGAGGATAACTGATGAAACCCGGTTGGTTCAAAAACCAGCTTACGCCCTCGAAACGCGTATCGGAGATGTATGGCAGCCTTGCTGACATCATCCAGGATATCTTCGAAGAGGTCGTGGAGCCCATTCTCTCCAGGATATCAGCCCGAAAATCCTTTTTCACAATGGCAGATGAAGACCTCGATACCCGTATCGGTGAAATGGGCAAGTTTTTCACGATCCGAGTATCTGATGCTTCCAGTAAACCCATGTTACTGCAGCAGCGACTGGACGAAATCCACTTTAAGGGCACAGCGCAGCCAATAACCCAGACGTTCTATCGTGAATTCAATGGGATTCCCGTTACCTGGCAACCGTTGTTCGCGCCGGTAGACGTTGAAAAATACCCTTATGGCTCACAGCTCATAGCTGAAAATGACCTGAATTCGATTGGTGAATCGTTCGGGGAATTATTTATGACGAGCCGCGGCGTTATCAGCGTGTCGATCGTCGACCTGCAGAAGCTGATCCTGATATTAGGTGAGGCCAAAACTACCGAAGAGCTGACGGAAATAGCTCTGAACAAATTTAAGCAAGTGGTTAAACCGCTGCTGCCATTACATATCGTTTTCGATGGCATGCAGCTGATGCTGAAACTGCATATCGATGAAACGCCGGATATTGGCTGGCATGCCTATTCAACGTCCGAGATGGTTTATTCCAGTCAGGATCTCGCTGACATACCTGTATTGGTCAGTGTTGGCACAGAAATGGCACCGCTGATGGCTGAGCCTACATCAACCGTACCTGGAGGAATCAGACGTTTCGATCATACCCGTCATGACGGCGCTGTACTCGATACGCTTTATCACCTCGATTTCGAGGCCCCGGCTCCTGATATCGTTACCAAGCTTCGCGACCGTGAGGATATAGGCAGCCATAAACCCATCGAATAGGGCAGGTAAGAAAGAAAAACAGCACCCAGGCTAAATGTAACTTTCAGTAGACTCGCATTAAGAATCAACATGCCCCTGCGCCCGCTTGCAATACGCGCCGGGGCCTTAATGAGGAAGCTGGATCTGAATGAATGTTTCTGACCAACTATCTAAGGTCAAACTGCTGGATTATTACTACCAACGCCGCGCAGAGTCGTCTATAGGCATCGGCGATCGCTTCGAGCTGACCTCTGCCATTTTTGGCACTTCAAGCCTCGTTACGAGCAATCCTTCAGGGATATATGACATTGCTGATATCCCAGCAGACTTTGATCTATCCGACCTCACTTCTCAGGTGGCCACGTCGACCAAAGAAGGTGATCCTGGCGGTAACTCCAACAAGAAATTCCTCACGTCATACGACTCGGGAATCATAACGCTGCGCGCAGAGCTGGACTCTTCGAAACTGGAGGCGAACGTCAGCTATCCCTTTAACACCCTGGTAGTCTGCGACAACTTAGGTAAAGCATGTCTTGTTCTTTGCTGCCAACAGGACAGCCTTTACCTCGGTAAATCATATGTCACGGTCACCGAAATCAATACGATGGTGAGCTAATGGTTGCTGATGTTGTAGTTTCCTCAATCAAGTCGTTCCCGGATGCGACGAGTCTGGCGCTCGTTAGCGATCTGCAGTTCAACGAGCCGTATAGCTCAGCGGCCCTTAACCGAAAATTTAGAGGGATAGTCAATCCCGGCTTTTATGGTGGATTCTTACCGTCACCGGCTGGTGGACTAAATTTAAAAATTTCATCAGGGGAAGAGGGCGGCACCGCATCGATTAACATCGATAAGTACTACCAGATGACGGTTCGCCAACAGGCTGACGTAACTATGCCTGTGACCGCAGGTAAAAAGGTTATTGTCGTTCTTGAAGCAACCTATGCTTTGGGACAAGAAACATATCAGGTTAACTGTAAATCCGCAGTTCAAGCGGCCGAAATTAAGTTCCTGGAAGAAGGGACCGCGCTTCGTCAAAATCAGTTGGAGCTTTGCACCGTTACCGTACCTGCAGGCGCGCAAGAGCTTACCGAAGAGATGATCGATGTATCTCGCCGCCTGAATAAAACGGTTGGTATTACGCTAAGCAGCGAGATAGACAGCGATGCCGATCATATTGCGGCATCATCTCACGCGGTAAAAAAAGCAGTCAAAGCAGCGCGTGACGAAACAGAAAAACAGATTGAAGAACTGGTAGATGGTGCGCCAGCGAGTCTGGATACGTTGAAGAAAATTGCGGCTGCAATTAACAATGATCCTGATTTCTTCAATACGCTCACCGCTATTTTGAAACTTAAAGCCCCACTGGAAAGCCCAGCGCTGACGGGAATCCCAACCGTACCCACGCCGCCTTTAAGTGTAAGCAACAAACAAGTTGCGAATACTGAGTACGTTCAGGCTGCGGTCGCTGCGTTAGTTGGCTCATCCCCTGAAGCTCTGGATACGCTGGCTGAGTTAGCTGATGCATTAGGCAATGATCCCAACTTTGCAACGACGATGCTCAATAAGCTGGCAGGGAAGCAGCCGTTAGACAATACGTTAACGAACCTGAGCGGAAAAGACGTAGCAGGCCTTATCCAATACCTTGGTTTAGTAGAAAC
>NZ_JAOWIE010000017.1:0-273 GCF_030332265.1 Citrobacter sp. Cu231
GGCAACGTATCCGGGGTTCGAATCCCCGCCTCACCGCCATATTTAAAGAAGAGCTCGTACGCAAGTACGGGCTTTTTTTTTCGCATAATGCACAGCCTGGCGGGGATGAGAAGCCCGGACCGGGGTTCGACTACTGGCGCAGCCAGTTGGACAGACTGCGAGTGCAGCGAGCAGGTTGCCCGCAGGGCGAGCGAAGCGAGTCAATCCCCGCCTCACCGCCATATTTAAAGAAGAGCTCGTACGCAAGTACGGGCTTTTTTTTTCGCATAATGC
>NZ_JAOWIE010000018.1:0-496 GCF_030332265.1 Citrobacter sp. Cu231
TAGGGGAACCTGCGGTTGGATCACCTCCTTACCTTAAAGAAACGTTCTTTGTAGTGCTCACACAGATTGTCTGATGAAAATTAGCAGTAAGAAAATCTCTGCAGGCTTGTAGCTCAGGTGGTTAGAGCGCACCCCTGATAAGGGTGAGGTCGGTGGTTCAAGTCCACTCAGGCCTACCAAATTCGCTCTCGTGCTTTGTTGTGGCAAAGCTCGCATACTTCAGTATGCTTCGCTTCACCACGCCGCGCCCGAAAACGAATTAAGGTTAAAAGAGATTCATTCGATGGGGCTATAGCTCAGCTGGGAGAGCGCCTGCTTTGCACGCAGGAGGTCTGCGGTTCGATCCCGCATAGCTCCACCATCTTTACTGCAACAAACCAAGAAAACTTCAGAGTGTACCTGAAAAGGTTCACTGCGAAGTTTTGCTCTTTAAAAATCTGGATCAAGCTGAAAATTGAAACGACACACTGTTTCATTTCTCCGTAATAAGAAATGA
>NZ_JAOWIE010000019.1:0-3281 GCF_030332265.1 Citrobacter sp. Cu231
TTGGTTTAGTAGAAACCATAAATTTAGCAGCTGGCGCGGTGCCTTCAACGCGCAAAATTAACGGTCATGCTCTAACTGGGGATACCAATGTCACTGCCCAGGATATTTTTAATGGGCAAGTCGTGATGATTGGTGCAAACCAGAATCTGGACAACTATCAGACGCCGGGACTGTATGCTCAGGATGCGAATGTTAATACCAGTGCAGCCCTGAATTACCCGGAGAATAATGCGGGTTCTCTGATGGTACTGAGAGGCGCTGGAGTGACTCAGGTTTATCATACTTACAACAGCTCGCGAATCTGGTCCCGAAGTAAATACAGTACAGGGGGCTGGACACCCTGGGCGCGTGAATACAATACCCAAAATAAGCCTGGTGCAACTGATGTAGGTGCGCTCCCAATCACTGGCGGCGCGCTTACTGGTCCGCTTGGAATTGGAGTGGCGAACGTCCTTGGCGGTAACTCAATCGTTCTTGGTGATAACGATACCGGCTTTAAACAGGAAGGCGATGGGATCCTGAATGTCTACGCGAACTCAGCGCTTGTTATGCGGTTTATCAGCAGCCTTATTGAAAGCCTGAAACCGTTAAAAGTTAACGGCAATTGCATTGCCACGGGTGAAATTCAGGCTGGTAACGGCGCTGTTCGTTTGGCAGCAGACGGTAACGTATACGGCACTATGTGGGGTGGTTGGTTGCGGGATTATCTTGCCGCCACCTTTCAACTCAAAGGTAATTTCACACCAGCAGGTCAGGCTTATACAAAAGCGGAAAGCGATGCGCGTTATATCCAGAGTATGAGGCTAGGTTCAGCCATATCGACTACATGGTGGGGGGATGGTGGTGATTGTCCGGCTGGTCACGTTCTGACTGGTGGTGATTTTAATAATGATAAATCTTATGTCCGATACAAGCCTGTTCAGGTGCTCATTAACGGACAATGGGTAACAATTAGCGGATAATATGCAGAGGACAAAATGCAACACCTTAAAAATTTAAAAAAATACACGCCAGACGATAAAGAAAGCCAGCTTCTTATCAAAGAATATAATGTTGAATTTCTAATTTCTGATGATGGCAGGGATTGGTATAAATCTCAGGCTGATTTCTCGGCTGATACGTTGAAAATTGCCTACGACGAAGTCGGTATTATTCGCAGTATTAGCAGGGACGTTACAAGCATTTACCCGCGTGGTTTTAGCGTTGTTGAAGTTGATATTACAGAAGCGAACAAGAGTGCAGATATTTTTGGGGGATGGGTATTCGACAATGGAGAAATTAAGCCACGGCAATATTCGCAAGAGGAATTACGCGCACAGGCTGAAGCGAAGAAGACCGAGCTATTGTCTGCCGCTGCTGTCGCTATTGCGCCACTGGAAGATGCTGTCGATGAGGGGATGGCGACGGAAGAAGAAACCGCCGCACTGTCAGAATGGAAAAAATACAGGGTGAAGGTTCGGCGTGTTGATACGTCAAAACCTGAATGGCCTACGCCACCGAATATTCAGGCCACTTAACATCTGGTGCTGTAGTTAAGTCAAGGCGGCGTAGCGCGGTACGATAAGCCCGTAGCGCCGCCAGTTCGTCTTCTTCCTCGCCTGAGATATCTCCGTCTTTTTGTGCCGCTTCCAGCCAGTCAATACGCGCTGTAGCTTCAGCCATGCGGCGGTCGCGTTCCGCTTCGGCGTCAGCCAGGTGATTGCGGATTTGCTGCAATTTCCCGTTTTTATAAAACCAGTCATCACCCAGCGTGACACGCAAATTAGCTTTTGTTGCAGGAAGCTCGACGACACTGAGATTGACCGGGAAAAGCGCATGAATATTTGTTGCGAACGTTCTTACGCAACCATCATCGTCATAGCCAATTTTCAGCGTTTCAGACTCATCAAATAACTCAATTACGTCATACCAGTCATTACCTTTGTCATCCTTTAAAAACAGGACGTTCTGACCATCAATAATTTTTGGTCTGTCGGTGGTGTCTGGGGTATATGGAGTGAATTTACCGAAATTCTGCATTTTTATTCCCTTCTAGTTAATTACATACCATGTGTTATTAACAAGTTTTCGCATATAACGAATAATAAAATTACCAACGTTGCTGCTGCCTCCAACCATATTAAAGTTATACATAGCCGCACCATCAGTCGGGCGCATATAACCCCGCCCGTCCCAAAACCCAACCTCAGCAGGGGCTGTAAGGTCGATATTCTGGACAAAGTTCTGCAATACCCAATTCATCGTTGCGTAGGGCGATAAATCGACAGCTGGAGGCAGGTTATGTGGTGAATAAACTCGTTGACCATTATCATAAACTGCTTTAGCACCTAAGTTTCCTGATACTGTTGCATTCCCATTACGCCCGACAAAAAACGGATTTGATTGCCACGCACCATTTTCATCATAAAAATTAATACTAAACCCATCCTGATAATAGCCATAGTTCATGACTAATTTCCCAGAGGAATCAAAATGAGGAATAAGAGCATTGCCATCTACTCTGCCAACATTATCAATTTGCATGACACGCAATGCCAGACCGCCAAGATTTAAACCAGCGTACCCACTTTTATGTAATAAATCGATCCGGTTAGCATTACTGTTAAATGCAACCCTGTAATCGTAATCAATTTCAGGATATGTCGTGTGAATATCCCAATACTGTGGTCCGGTAACCTGGTTTGCTAATCCAAATTCGAATGGAACCTCTGAGCGCTGGGTAAACAACTTAGACGTATAAAGCGCTTTTGTTGATGTAATGCCTTCAACACCTAAATCCCCACTAATCTCTCCGCCAGTTACCGGCAGCGCCCCAACATCTTCTGATGTTGGCTTGTTTGCGGTGTTAAAATCCCGCCGCCATGTTGCCGGATAACCCTCACCATGATTAACGTAGGTAAACTGAGCATTTACAACACCACCCGTTGAGGATGTTGGTGTCGTGACACGAATTGTCATCGCACCACGTACGCCCATAACCTCAACTACCGCACCGGCCAGATGGATATTTCCGCACCCTGTATCGGTGATAGTGCGGTTATTACCATAAGACCACGAACCTTTACACATCCAGTACGGATGATTAAATGCCCCCTGAGATTCAAGCCAGGCGATAAACTCCGCTGTCGTCCAGTCACCGCCGCCGCCGATGCTTACCGTTCCGCTGAAAGCCCGCGCTGCGCCGATATTTCGTACAAACCAATCCGGTTGTGGCACATCTGCGCCATTCTGGTCTTTTTGAAGTGATCCAGCAGCACGATTTATCGTTTCTACTAAACCAA
>NZ_JAOWIE010000020.1:0-168926 GCF_030332265.1 Citrobacter sp. Cu231
TTCTCAGTGGAACCCCGCTGACCCGGCGGCTTGTAATCCGTTGTTCCGTGTCAGTGGAGGCGCATTATAGGGAGTTATTTGAGGCTGACAAGTTAAAAATACAAAAAACTTATCAAGCGATTACTTTTCAATCGATCACTCTGTTTTTGCCTGGTTATTAAACAAAAACGAGCCCCGCAGGGCCCGTTTATGGTCATTTAGTGACTTACTGCACTGCCACAATGCGATCGTCGTTAACTTCCAGGCGAATCGTTTTGCCAGGAATCAGCTCACCAGACAGGATTTGCTGAGCCAGCGGGTTTTCGATCTGTTGCTGGATAGCGCGTTTCAATGGACGTGCGCCATAGACTGGATCGTAACCATTCGCGCTCAGCAGTTTAAGCGCCTCGTCAGAGATGTGAATTTCATAACCACGCTCTTCCAGACGTTTATACAGACGCTGCAGCTGGATCTGAGCAATAGAAGCAATGTGCTGCTCACCCAACGGATGGAATACAACGACCTCATCTATACGGTTGATAAATTCCGGACGGAAGTTATGGCTCACAACGCCCAGCACCATATCCTTCATGTGGCCATAATCCAGCTCCCCGAAGCGTTCCTGAATCAGGTCCGATCCCAGGTTTGAGGTCATGATGACAACCGTGTTACGGAAATCGACCGTTCTCCCCTGCCCGTCAGTCAGACGACCATCGTCAAGCACCTGCAACAGGATGTTGAACACATCCGGATGCGCTTTCTCCACTTCATCGAGCAGAATGACAGAGTAAGGACGACGGCGTACCGCTTCCGTCAGATACCCACCTTCCTCATAGCCGACATATCCCGGAGGCGCCCCGACCAGACGAGAGACAGAGTGTTTCTCCATAAACTCGGACATATCGATACGCACCATTGCGTCGTCGCTGTCGAACATAAAATTAGCCAGCGCCTTACACAGTTCGGTTTTACCGACCCCGGTTGGACCAAGGAACAGGAATGAACCAATCGGACGATTCGGGTCGGACAACCCTGCACGGCTACGACGGATGGCGTTAGAAACCGCTTCCACCGCTTCATTCTGGCCAATCACGCGGCTGTGCAGTTCCTGCTCCATACGTAACAGTTTTTCCCGCTCGCCTTCCAGCATGCGGGCAACCGGGATCCCGGTCCAGCGCGCCAGCACTTCTGCAATTTCTGCATCCGTCACTTTATTACGCAGCAGACGCATGGTTTTGCCTTCAGACTGGGTGGCGGCTTCGAGCTGTTTTTCCAGTTCAGGAATTTTGCCATACTGCAGTTCGGACATCCGCGCCAGATCGCCGACACGACGCGCCTGTTCAATGGCGATTTTCGCCTGTTCCAGCTCAGCCTTGATAGTTTGCGTTCCAGAAAGGGAAGCTTTTTCAGCTTTCCACTCTTCTTCTAACTCAGAATACTGGCGCTCTTTATCATCCAGCTCTTCGTTGAGCATATCGAGACGTTTTTTACTCGCCTCATCAGACTCTTTCATTAATGCCTGCTGTTCCAGTTTGAGCTGGATAATACGGCGGTCGAGTCTGTCGAGTTCCTCCGGCTTGGAGTCAATCTGCATACGAATGCTGGATGCCGCTTCGTCAATGAGGTCGATAGCTTTATCAGGCAACTGACGATCGGCAATATAGCGGTGAGACAGCGTAGCTGCCGCGACAATCGCCGGGTCAGTAATCTGCACGTGGTGGTGCAACTCATAACGCTCTTTCAGACCACGCAAAATCGCGATGGTATCTTCTACTGAAGGTTCGGCCACAAACACTTTCTGGAAACGACGTTCCAGCGCAGCATCTTTTTCGATGTACTGGCGATACTCATCAAGCGTTGTTGCGCCTACACAGTGCAGTTCCCCACGTGCCAGTGCAGGTTTCAGCATATTTCCGGCGTCCATTGCGCCATCGGCTTTACCCGCCCCAACCATGGTGTGTAACTCATCAATAAACAGGATGACATTGCCTTCCTGTTTAGAAAGATCGTTCAGCACACCTTTTAAGCGTTCTTCAAACTCACCACGATATTTGGCTCCAGCCACCAGCGCACCCATATCCAGCGCCAGCACACGGCGGCCTTTTAAGCCTTCCGGCACTTCACCATTGATGATGCGTTGAGCCAGCCCTTCAACAATCGCGGTTTTACCGACCCCGGGCTCACCGATTAACACCGGGTTGTTTTTAGTACGACGCTGCAGCACCTGAATGGTGCGGCGAATTTCTTCATCACGACCGATAACCGGATCGAGTTTGCCCTGCTCGGCACGTTCGGTCAGATCGACGGTATATTTTTTCAAGGCCTGACGTTGGTCTTCAGCCCCCTGGTCATTCACGCTTTCACCTCCACGCATTTGTTCAATTGCCTGAGTGATATTGGCGGTCGTCGCGCCTGCTGATTTTAATAAATCGGTCAGCGTACCGCGTGACTCAAGCGCTGCCAGAACGAACAGTTCTGACGAAATAAAGTTGTCCCCACGTTTTTGCGCCAGCTTGTCGCAAAGATTCAGAACACGCACCAGATCCTGAGAAGGCTGCACATCACCACCGGTACCTTCTACCTGCGGCAAACGGCTCAACGCCTGGTCAATAGCTGTACGTAACTGGCCAGCATTAATGCCAGCGGACGTTAATAAAGGACGTACCGATCCCCCTTCCTGATTCAGCAAGGCGCTCATTAGATGAAGTGGTTCGATGAATTGATTGTCGTGCCCCAATGCGAGTGACTGGGCATCGGCAAGAGCAAGCTGGAATTTATTGGTAAGACGATCCAGACGCATAACTCCTCCCATAACAGGTCAAAATTGCTACTGGAGATTAAATGAGGTCATCCCTCAATTATTCAAGGTTAATGACCTGAATTATGTGAAAAGAAAATTACACGTACCGGATCGTCTTGATTCTTTAGGTTATATCAGCCAAATAAAACTTGCCATACGCCCCGTGGTATTGTCGCGACGATAAGAGAAGAACGTCTCACTTTCGCTGAAGGTGCAACGGTCGCCGCCGTAAAGGTTCTCCACACCGACATTTGCCAGACGTTGGCGCGCAAGCTGATAGATATCCGCCAGATATTTGTCATCACGCGGGACAAATGCGATGTCCGCTTGCGGATCTTTCTCCATAAACGCTTCGCGGACTTCTGCTCCCACTTCAAACGCGTCCGGGCCAATCGCCGGGCCTAGCCAGGCGATAATGTTTTCAGGTTTGTCGGCAAAACACGCCACCGTCTCTTCCAGCACACCTGCGCATAATCCTCGCCAACCCGCATGGGCCGCCGCAACCTCCGTTCCTGCGCGATTGCAAAACAGCACCGGCAAACAGTCAGCCGTCATCACCGCACACACGGTGCCCGGCATGTTGCTGTATGAAGCATCTGCACGTTTGGAGGCGTAAGGCTCGCCAGTCAGTTTCAGAACGTCCTTACCGTGGACCTGTTCCAGCCAGACGGGTTTTGCAGGCAGATTGCCCGCAGCAAACAGCCGCATGCGGTTCTCCTCAACATGCTCCGGGTTATCACCGCAATGGGCACCCAGATTCAGCGAATCGTAAGGCGACATACTGACACCGCCAATACGAGTAGAACTACACGCCGCAACACCCTGCGGTATCGGCCACTGCGGGACAATTAGCTTACTCATAGCCAGGCAATATCATCCTTATGTTCTTCGAAATCAGCACGCATCACTTCAATCAACTGCACCATATCTTGTGGAATTGGCGCGTGCCATTCCATTTCGATACCGGAAATTGGGTGATACAAACGCAGCATGGTCGCGTGCAGCGCCTGACGATCGAACTTACGCAATACGGAGATAAATTCGTCAGAAGCGCCTTTCGGTGGACGCGGACGACCGCCGTAGACCTGATCGCCCACCAGCGGATGGGTGATATGCGCCATGTGCACGCGGATCTGGTGCGTACGTCCGGTTTCCAGACGCAACCGCAGACGCGTGTGCACACGGAAGTGTTCCATGATGCGATAGTGCGTCACCGCAGGTTTCCCCATCGGGTGTACCGCCATGTGCGTACGCTTAGTCGGGTGACGGCTAATCGGCTCCTCAACGGTTCCGCCTGCCGTCATGTGACCAATCGCCACGGCTTCGTACTCACGGGTAATTTCACGCAGCTGCAGCGACTCCACCAGTCGCGTTTGCGCAGGAACGGTTTTTGCCACCACCATTAATCCCGTCGTGTCTTTATCCAGACGGTGCACAATACCGGCACGAGGAACATCCGCGATCGGCGGGTAGTAATGCAGCAATGCATTCAAGACCGTGCCATCAGGATTACCGGCGCCCGGATGCACCACGAGATCACGGGGTTTGTTGATGACAAGAATGTCGTCATCTTCATAAACGATATCCAGCGGGATATCCTGAGGTTCAAAACGCACCTCTTCGTCAATTTCTGCATTGATGGAGACGCGTTCTCCACCCAACACTTTTTCTTTCGGTTTATCGCAAAGATTGCCATTTACCAGTACGCGCTGATCAAGGATCCATTCTTTTATGCGCGATCGTGAATAATCAGGGAACAATTCGGCCAAAGCCTGATCTAAGCGTTGACCGAGCTGATTTTCGGAGACTGTTGCGGTGAGTTCTACTCGTTGTGCCATAAACTGCTTCTTCGTTTAACGTTGGGTTTTACGGCTTTGCCGTTTAATATAGTGTGCTATTGTAGCTGGTCTTAACCGGGAGCAGGAACAGAGAATCTCCCGTAATACATTTTGAGGAAAGTCAAAACGTCATGACGCGCATGAAATATCTGGTGGCAGCAGCCACGTTGAGCCTGTTTTTGGCGGGTTGCTCTGGTTCAAAGGAAGAGGTGCCCGATAATCCGCCAAATGAAATCTACGCGACTGCTCAGCAAAAGCTGCAGGACGGTAACTGGAAACAGGCAATAACGCAATTGGAAGCGTTGGATAACCGTTATCCATTTGGACCGTATTCTCAGCAGGTGCAATTAGATCTCATCTACGCCTACTACAAAAACGCCGATCTGCCGCTTGCTCAGGCTGCCATCGATCGTTTTATCCGTCTTAATCCGACACACCCTAACATTGATTATGTCATGTATATGCGTGGCCTGACCAATATGGCGTTGGACGATAGCGCACTGCAAGGGTTCTTTGGTGTTGATCGCAGCGATCGCGATCCGCAACACGCCCGAGCTGCGTTTAATGACTTTTCCAAACTGGTACGTGGCTATCCGAACAGCCAGTACACTACTGACGCCACCAAACGTCTGGTATTCCTGAAGGACCGTCTGGCGAAGTATGAATACTCCGTTGCGCAATACTACACTGCCCGCGGAGCATGGGTCGCTGTGGTAAACCGTGTGGAAGGTATGCTACGCGACTACCCTGATACTCAGGCAACACGTGATGCTCTGCCGTTAATGGAAAAAGCTTATCGCCAGATGCAGATGAATGCGCAGGCAGAAAAAGTAGCGAAAATCATTGCCGCTAACAGCAGCAATACCTGATTTACCTCAGAATGCAAAACGGCAGCCCTTGGGCTGCCGTTTTTTTATCCGTTAACGCCACAACTGAAGCGGTTTAGCTGCAACGCATCTCATCAAATATGGCCTGCTTTCTGGTATTCCTCAAGTAAAATATCGCCTGTTCCTGCTGTGCCTCACAAAAAGGTTTTCTTGACAAAAAGCGACAAAATAATGTGATTTAAATCACACATTTTGACATTAGGAACGGTATGCTGGAATCACCAAGACGGGAAAGACAAGAGGTAAAATTTATGACAATGAACATTACCAGTAAACAAATGGAAATTACTCCGGCAATTCGCCAGCATGTCGCAGACCGTCTCGCCAAACTTGAAAAATGGCAAACTCATCTGATTAATCCACATATCATTCTGTCTAAGGAGCCACAGGGTTTCATTGCTGATGCCACCATCAATACACCGAACGGACATCTGGTCGCCAGCGCAAAACACGAGGATATGTACACCGCAATTAACGATTTGATCAACAAGCTGGAACGGCAGCTCAATAAAGTGCAGCACAAAGGCGAAGCCCGTCGTGCAACAGCTTCAGTAAAAGACGCCAACTTCGTCGAAGCAGAAGAAGAGTAGTCCCTTACATTGAGTGTATCGCCAACGCGCCTTCGGGCGCGTTTTTTGTTGACATGGTGAAAACAGTACGGGTACTTTACTGATATAGCCAAAGGAAAATTACATGAAACTTGTCCCGTTCTTCTTCGCATTCTTTTTTACCTTCCCCTGAATGGGAGGCGTTTCGTCGTGTGATAAAGAATGCGAAGACGAACAATAAGGCCTCCCACCACGGGGGGCCTTTTTTATTGATAACAAGAAAGGCAACACTATGACATCGGAAAACCCATTGCTGGCGCTACGCGATAAGATCAGCACGCTGGATGAAAAATTACTGGCCCTGCTGGCTGAGCGACGTGGACTGGCCGTAGAAGTTGGCAAAGCAAAACTGCTTTCGCATCGTCCGGTTCGTGATATCGACCGTGAGCGCGACCTGTTAGACCGCCTGATTCAGCTTGGCAAAGCACATCATCTTGATGCTCATTATATTACTCGCCTGTTCCAGCTGATTATCGAAGACTCCGTCCTGACACAACAGGCACTGCTCCAGCAGCATCTGAACAAAATCAATCCGCACTCTGCGCGCGTAGCCTTCCTCGGCCCAAAGGGTTCATATTCTCACCTCGCCGCCCGTCAGTATGCCGCCCGCCACTTTGAACAATTTATTGAAAGCGGCTGCGCAAAATTTGCCGATATCTTTAATCAGGTTGAAACCGGACAAGCTGACTACGCGGTGGTTCCGATTGAAAACACCAGTTCCGGCGGGATTAACGACGTTTACGACCTGCTACAACACACCAGCCTGTCTATCGTTGGCGAGATGACCATCACAATTGACCACTGTGTGTTGGTATCCGGCACGACGGATCTCGAGACTATTGAAACGGTTTACAGCCATCCGCAGCCGTTCCAGCAGTGCAGCAAATTTCTGAGTCGCCATCCACACTGGAAGATTGAGTACACCGAAAGTACCTCTGCGGCAATGGAAAAAGTTGCGCAGGCTAACTCGCCGCGCGTGGCGGCTCTGGGGAGCGAAGCCGGAGGCGTACTGTATGGTTTGCAGGTTCTTGAGCACATTGAAGCTAACCAGACGCAAAACATCACCCGCTTCGTGGTACTGGCGCGCAAAGCAATCAATGTTTCTGACCAGGTTCCGGCAAAAACCACGCTGCTGATGGCGACAGGACAACAGGCGGGTGCGCTGGTTGAAGCGCTGCTGGTATTGCGCAACCATAATCTGATTATGACCAAACTGGAGTCACGCCCAATTCACGGCAATCCGTGGGAAGAGATGTTTTACCTGGATATTCAGGCCAACCTGGAATCGCCTCAGATGCAAAAAGCATTGAAGGAACTGGGTGAGATTACGCGTTCGATGAAAGTACTTGGCTGCTATCCAAGTGAAAATGTGGTGCCGGTCGATCCGAGCTAACGTTTTATAATGCCGGATAGCGCTAAGATTATCCGGCATTCTATTTACTGGCGGCTATCGTTAGCCTGGCGCAACAACGTACGGCTTTCGCTCTGAAAGCGCTGAGCGTAATCGCCAAACCAGTGCTCCACCTTACGGAAGCTGTCGATAAACGCTTGCTTATCGCCCTGCTCCAGTAAACCGATCGCCTCACCAAAACGTTGGTAGTAGCGTTTGATCAGCGCAAGGTTGCTCTCAGACGACATAATAATATCAGCATAGAGCTGCGGATCCTGGGCAAACAGACGTCCTACCATCGCCAGCTCAAGGCGGTAAATCGGCGAAGAGAGCGCCAGCAACTGTTCCAGTTGAACATTCTCTTCCGCTAGATGCAGACCGTAAGCAAAAGTCGCAAAGTGACGTAGTGCCTGAATAAACGCCATATTCTGGTCGTGTTCAACGGCGCTGATCCGATGCAACCGCGCCCCCCACACCTGAATCTGTTCGAGAAACCACTGATAAGCTTCCGGCTGACGTCCGTCACACCAGACGACGACCTGCTTGGCCAGACTGCCGCTGTCCGGACCAAACATCGGATGCAATCCCACCACCGGGCCATCGTGCGCCGCCAGCATCGCCTGCAAAGGACCATTTTTCACCGAAGCCAGATCCACCAGGATACAGTCAGAAGGCAGGCGCGGTAATTTGGCGATCACCTGCTCGGTGACGTGGATCGGCACACTGACGATCACCATGCCGGCATCAGAGACGATCTCCGGCGCGCGATCCCAGTCCTGCTGTTCCAGGATCCGCACCTGGTAACCTGACAAGGTGAGCATTTTTTCGAACAGACGTCCCATCTGACCACCGCCACCGACGATCACCACCGGGCGCAGAGAAGGACAAAGTGTTTTAAACCCTTTGTCATTTTCGCTGGAGTAGGACTCACGCATAACCCGACGCAACACATCTTCAATCAGGTCCGGTGGCACGCCCAGAGCTTCCGCCTCTGCCCGGCGGGAGGCCAGCATAGAGGCTTCCCGCTCCGGTACGTAGATCGGCAGCCCAAAGCGGCTTTTTACTTCACCGACTTCGGCAACCAACTCCAGGCGGCGTGCCAGTAAGTCCAGCAACGCCTTGTCGACTTCATCAATTTGATCGCGTAATGCGGTCAATTCAGCAACCATAACCAACCTCTTATGCTACACGCGCCGACAGCTGACCGTTTAAATCCTGGCTAATTTCACGCAACAGCGCATCCGTCATTTCCCAGCTAATACAGGCATCGGTTACGGACACGCCGTATTTCATTTCGCTGCGCGGCTGTTCAGAAGACTGGTTGCCTTCGTGAATATTACTTTCGATCATCAAGCCAATGATCGAGCGATTGCCATCTTTGATTTGTGCAATCACAGATTCAGCCACGGCAGGCTGGCGGCGGTAATCTTTATTGGAGTTACCATGACTGCAATCTACCATCAGAGAAGGTCGTAGTCCCGCCTGCTCCATCTCTTTTTCGCACTGGGCGACATCTGCCGGACTGTAGTTCGGCGCTTTACCACCACGCAGGATCACGTGACCGTCCGGATTCCCCTGAGTTTGCAACAGCGCAACCTGCCCGGCCTGATTAATACCAACAAAGCGGTGCGACTGTGCCGCCGCTCGCATGGCATTAATGGCGGTCGCAAGACTACCGTCAGTACCATTCTTAAAGCCGACCGGCATGGAAAGACCGGAAGCCATTTCGCGGTGAGTCTGCGATTCCGTGGTACGGGCTCCGATTGCGGACCAGCTAAACAGATCGCCCAGGTATTGCGGACTATTTGGATCCAGCGCTTCAGTTGCCAGCGGCAGTCCCATATTCACCAGTTCAAGCAGCAGTTGACGCGCAATTTTCAGTCCTGCTTCAACATCAAAAGAGCCATCCATGTGAGGATCGTTAATTAACCCTTTCCAGCCGACGGTGGTACGGGGTTTTTCAAAATAGACGCGCATCACCAGGTAGAGGCTATCGCTGACCTCTGCGGCAAGGGCTTTAAATCGACGAGCGTACTCAATAGCCATTTCAGGATCGTGAATGGAGCATGGACCACATACCACCAGCAAACGCGGATCGCGACCGGAGATAATATCTGAAATGATTTTACGCGACTGGGAGATTTGCGCTTCTTGCGCCTGGCTCAGCGGAAATTCAGCTTTCAGCTGCTCCGGAGTCATCAGAACCTGTTCGTCGGTAATATGTACGTTGTTCAGCGCGTCTTTTTGCATGATGGTGATCCTGTTTAGCTCGTTTGCGATAGTTAATCCTCAGCGAGGAGGAAATAACGATACCACAACAGGTAAAGATTTCAATCCACAATCCGTAAATTTTAATTTACAACACGCAATTTATCAGCAGAAAAAGCCGCTAAGAGCGTACAATTAAATTTACACCATTCAATATTCAAATCCGCTATGCTTAAAAAAACAAGGGAGCACGGGCAATGAAGCAACTCATCAGCACCTTATTTCTATTCCTTCTTAGCGGTTGTCAAATAGATCCCTATACCCACGCCCCCACCTGGACAGGGACCGACTGGTACGATGCCGGTATACAAGATGCCATTTCGGGCTATGCCGTTAAAGATAATGAAACTCTTGCCGACAACTTCAATGATCCCGACGTCGATCGTACGAAATATCTTAAGGGTTTCGCCGAGGGGCAACGTAAAATCTGCCAGCAGGATTTTGTTTACGCCAGGGGGCTGGCCGGGAAAACCTTTCCCCAAAGTTGTGATACGGTCGAAAATGTAGACCAGTTACATAATGCCTGGCAAAAAGGATTAAATGAAGGCTCCGCCTCAATAAGATTAAATTAAACAATGAGTTAAACTTTACAATCAACTAGGATTTAACTTAAATCACCAGCAGCTTTATCCCTGGAATAATGACGACTTAGGAAAATAATGTTATTTTGTCCTAAACAATTTTGAATGTATTTCGACGCTTTACGGCAAATGCTGGTAGGTAACTATTCATGAGCTATTCTTACCGACTCATACTTCTACTGGCACTGCTCCTGACCGGGTTACCGCTGTACGCCCAAAGCATTACAGAAGAAGCAAAATCTGTACGTGCTATGGTTTCCGGTATCGTTAGTTATACACGCTGGCCTGCACTTTCCGGGCCGCCCAAACTGTGTATTTTCTCTTCATCGCGTTTTTCCAGTGTTCTGGAAGATACCAGTACTGGGGCATTACCCTATCTTCCCGTCATCATTCGTACGGAACAAGAAATATTAGTTTCGCAGTGTGACGGTTTTTATTTTGGAAAAGAATCACCTACTTATCAGGTGGAATTAAAGAATAAATATCCGACTAAGGCATTGTTATTAATTGCCGAACAGAATCCCGAATGCGTTATTGGCAGCGCCTTTTGCCTCATAATTAAAGATGAAGATGTGAGATTTTCCGTAAATATGGATTCCCTTTCACGCAGTGGCGTAAGGGTCAGTCCAGACGTATTGATGCTTGCACGGAATAATAAGCATGGATAAGGGCCATTCTCCTGTAACACGCCCGACGTTTAAGCGGACATTACGGCGTATCAGCATAATCAGTGTCCTGGTGACGATGACGTTGATCTGGTTGCTGCTCAGCATTTCTTCCGTGCTGGCATTGAGACAGTATGCGCAAAAGAACCTGGATTTGACCGCAGCCACCATGACCCGTACGCTTGAAGCTGCGCTCGTTTTTTCTGATAGCGTCGCGGCAACGGAAACGCTGGCTGCACTGGGCCAGCAAGGGCAATTTTCCGTTGCGGAAGTTCGTAATAAAAACCAAAAGGCGATCGCCACCTGGCGTTATAACGCGCAGGACACCACGGAGAAGATCAGCGGACTGATCAGCCACTGGCTGTTCCCACAACCGGTCACTAAGCCTATTTTGCATAATGGCAACGTCATCGGCGAAGTACGATTGACCGCGCGCGATAGCGTCATTAGTCATTTCATTTATTTGTCGCTGGCCGTTCTTACCGGGTGCATTCTGTTGGCATCAGGCATTGCATTAATGCTCACTCGCTATTTACACAATGGCGTCGTGGAAGCCCTGCAAAATATAACTGAAGTGGTACATGATGTTCGTACCAACCGTAATTTTTCACGACGTGTATCCGAAGAGCGCATTGAAGAGTTTCATCTTTTTGCCCAGGATTTTAATAGTCTGCTGGACGAGATGGAGGAGTGGCAACTTCGACTGCAGGCAAAGAACGCTCAGCTTTTGCGTACTGCACTCCATGATCCTCTGACGGGCCTGGCGAATCGAGCCGCATTTCGTAGCAGTATTAACGCGCTGATGAATGACGATGTCACCCACAGCAGTTCCGCATTGTTATTTCTTGATGGTGATAATTTTAAATTTATTAATGATACCTGGGGCCACGCTGCGGGGGATCGGGTTCTGATTGAAGTCGCAAAAAGGCTGTCCGAGTTTGGCGGTAATCGACATTCGCCATACAGACTTGGCGGCGACGAGTTCGCGATGGTGCTATATAGCGTTCATTCTGAATATGAGGTTCAGCGGATCTGTGCGGCACTTTCACAAGAGTTTGACCGACCTTTTGACCTGCATAATGGTCATTTAGCAAGCATGACACTCAGTATCGGTTTTGCGCTGACGTGGGAACATGCCTCTGCCGAGAAATTACAAGAACTTGCCGATCAAAATATGTATCAGGCCAAACATATGCGTTCTGAACGCACTATTATTAAATAAGGAATCACACACATGCTAAAACGCTTATTATCCCCATTTCTTTTGCTTTTACTGGTTGTGGCAGGCTGTCAGGCTCCTCAGGGAAAATTTACCCCAGAGCAAATTGCAGCCATGAAATCGTACGGATTTACTGAAGCTTCCGGAGACTGGTCTCTTGGCCTGTCTGACAACATCCTGTTTGATAAAAACGACTACAAGCTCCGCCCCGAAAGCGAAAAACAGATCCAGGAAATGGCTTCCAAACTGGCTGCTACCGGGCTTAACCATGCGCGCCTGGACGGTCATACCGATAACTACGGCGAAGACAGTTACAACGAAGCTCTGTCGCTCAAACGCGCGAATGTGGTTGCCGATGCCTGGGCACAGGGCGCCAATATTCCCCGCGCCAACCTGACAACTCAGGGGCTTGGGAAGAAATACCCGATCGCAAGCAACCAGACGTCAAAAGGTCGTGCTGAAAACCGTCGCGTTGCAGTCGTGATCTCGACGCCGTAATGAATATTCAACTGACTGCGCGCCGCGCAGTCATCTAATAACAAAAAACAAATGAATAAAGGTCGGAATAAAAAAAGGGCCAGCCTTTCGGCCAGCCCTTTTCTAACAGGATGTCGCTTGCGCGAATCTTAGTTAAGACGCTCTTTGATACGAGCAGACTTACCAGTGCGCTCACGCAGGTAGTACAGTTTAGCTTTACGAACAGCACCACGACGTTTAACAGCAATGCTGTCAACTACCGGAGAGTGAGTCTGGAAGACACGCTCAACGCCTTCGCCGTTGGAAATTTTACGAACAGTGAATGCAGAGTGCAGACCGCGGTTACGAATAGCGATAACCACGCCCTCGAATGCCTGCAGACGTTTTTTGGAACCTTCAACAACCCATACTTTCACTTCCACGGTATCACCCGGACGGAAGGAAGGTACGTCCTGCTTCATCTGTTCTTGTTCAAGTTGCTTAATAATGTTGCTCATAATTTAATCTCTTATCCTGGGTAAACTGATATTGGGGGCTTACGCCTGCCCATCATGTTTATGTTGCTGTTGCGCGTGTTCCTTTTTGAACTCCGCCAGCAACCTTGCTTGCTCTTCAGTCAGAGCCAGGTTTTCCAGAAGTTCAGGTCTTCTAAGCCAGGTCCGGCCCAGCGACTGCTTCAAACGCCAGCGACGTATCTCAGCATGGTTTCCTGACAGTAACACTGCCGGTACTTCCATCTGCTCTAACACTTCAGGTCGGGTATAGTGTGGGCAATCCAGCAATCCATCAGCAAACGAATCTTCGATTGCTGAAGCCTCATGACCCAGAACCCCCGGAATAAACCGGGAAACGGAGTCTATCAGCGTCATTGCTGGTAACTCACCACCGCTGAGGACGTAATCGCCGATTGACCATTCTTCGTCAATTTCGGTTTGAATCACGCGCTCATCTATTCCTTCATAGCGACCACACACCAGAATCAGCTTTTGATTCGTGGCCAGTTCGCTAACGCCCGCTTGATCAAGCTTGCGTCCCTGAGGTGAGAGATAAATCACCTTTGCGCCTTCACCAGCCGCAGCTTTCGCTGCATGAATGGCGTCCCGTAAGGGTTGCACCATCATTAACATCCCCGGTCCGCCGCCGTAAGGACGATCGTCCACGGTACGGTGCCGGTCATGAGTAAAGTCACGAGGACTCCAGCTCTGGATGTTTAGCAGGCCATTTTTTACTGCCCGGCCAGTTACCCCGTAATCGGTAATTGCGCGGAACATTTCTGGAAACAGGCTAACGATACCTATAAACACAAGCCAATCCCCATAACGCCGACTTTTACCGTTTATCCGGTGGTTTAAAAACCAGGATCCCAATCTACTTCGATAGTTCGAGTAGCGAGATCGACTTTCTTGATAACCTGCCCATCGAGGAACGGCACAAGACGTTCCTTGATACCAAACGCATCTTTCAGGTTTGCCTTGATGACGATGACGTCATTCGAACCGGTTTCCATCATATCGACGACTTTACCGAGATCGTAGCCTTCAGTGGTCACTACCTGGCAGCCCATAAGGTCTTTCCAGTAGTAAGAACCATCTTCCAGCGCTGGCAACTGCGAGGAATCCACGACAATTTCGCAATTAGTCAGTAGATTCGCCGAATCACGATCGTCAACGCCTTTCAGCTTGATGATCAGATCCTGATTGTGGTGCTTCCAGCTTTCCAGCTGTACTTGCTGCCACTGACCCGCCTTCTGGATAAACCAGGGCTGATAGTCAAAAATGCTTTCGGCGTCTTCAGTGGAAGAAAACACTCTGAGCCAACCACGGATACCGTAAGAAGACCCCATTTTCCCCAAAACAATGGGTTCCACAGGAGCCTGTGCGGCGAGTTGCTTGCTCATCATGACCACCGTGACAGATTAAGCTGCTTTGTTTGCTGCTTTGATCAGCGTAGCTACGCGATCAGAAATAGTCGCGCCCTGGCCAACCCAGTGAGCGATGCGATCCAGATCCAGGCGAGTGCCTTCTTCTTTTTCGCTAGCGATTGGGTTAAAGAAGCCAACGCGCTCGATGAAGCGACCGTTGCGTGCATTACGGCTGTCGGTAACAACAACCTGGTAGAACGGACGCTTTTTAGCGCCGTGACGAGCTAAACGAATAGTAACCATAACATCCTCTTGTGTGAATAAAACACCCAGGCCCCATCGAGGAACGGAGCCCGGGTGTCATATTAAAAGCCCGAAAATTTTACTGATTTCTGGGGAAAATGCAATCAGCAGTTGATAACTCTGCTATAAAAGGCCGTCGGCAGTGCCGTCAGCCTCCGGAGCGTACACGCAGTACGTGAGCATTTACTCGCTCCGCTCGCCCTTCGGGCCGCCCTAAAGGGCGTTCAAAACACTACAGTGTTTTGTTGAGCACACTCCGGTGTCAAAATGGCAAATAAGGTAGCCCGATATATTTATCTACCGGGGAAGCCGGGCGGCATCATCCCCTTCATACCACGCATCATCTTAGCCATACCGCCCTTCTTCATTTTCTTCATCATGCGCTGCATGTCGTCGAACTGTTTCAGAAGGCGGTTTACGTCCTGTACCTGCATACCGCAACCAGCAGCAATACGGCGTTTACGGGAACCTTTGATGATTTCTGGCTTAGCGCGTTCTTTCATCGTCATCGAGTTGATGATGGCTTCCATACGCACCAGCACTTTATCGTCCATTTGCGATTTCACGTTGTCAGGGATCTGACCCATGCCCGGTAGCTTGCCCATCAGACTTGCCATACCGCCCATGTTTTTCATCTGGTTGAGCTGCTCAAGGAAATCGTTGAGATCGAAGCCATCGCCTTTTTTCAGCTTGCTGGCTAATTTCTCGGCCTGCGCGCGATCAACTTTGCTTTCGATATCTTCGATAAGCGACAGCACGTCGCCCATGCCGAGAATACGTGAAGCAATCCTGTCCGGATGGAACGGCTCCAGTGCTTCAGTTTTCTCCCCGACGCCGAGGAATTTAATCGGCTTGCCGGTGATGTGGCGAATAGAGAGCGCGGCACCGCCACGGGCATCACCATCAACTTTAGTCAGCACCACACCGGTTAACGGCAGCGCTTCGTTAAAGGCTTTGGCGGTATTTGCAGCATCCTGACCGGTCATGGCATCGACCACAAACAGCGTTTCTACCGGCTTGATAGAAGCGTGAACCTGTTTGATTTCGTCCATCATCGCTTCATCAACGTGCAAACGACCGGCGGTATCCACCAGCAGCACGTCGTAGAATTTGAGTTTGGCTTCTTTCAGCGCGGCGTTAACGATATCAACCGGCTTCTGGCCGACATCCGACGGGAAGAAGTCCACACAGACCTGCTCGGCCAGCGTTTCCAGCTGTTTGATCGCCGCCGGGCGATACACGTCTGCGGAAACCACCAGCACTTTCTTCTTGTGTTTCTCACGCAGGAACTTACCCAGCTTACCGACGCTGGTGGTTTTACCCGCCCCCTGCAGGCCCGCCATCAGCACAACGGCTGGCGGCTGTGCAGCCAGATTCAGGGTCTGGTTTTCTTCGCCCATTGCCGCAACCAGTTCGTTACGGACAATCTTGACGAACTCCTGACCCGGCGTCAGGCTTTTGTTAACTTCATGACCAACCGCTTTCTCTTTTACGCGATTGATAAACTCACGCACTACCGGCAGCGCTACGTCAGCCTCCAGCAGCGCCATGCGCACTTCGCGCAGCGTTTCTTTAACGTTGTCTTCAGTAAGGCGTCCACGGCCACTGATATTGCGCAGCGTGCGCGACAAACGATCGGTTAAATTATCAAACATTGTCTCTCGCCTGGGGTGGAAACGGTCGGTCGCGACAGCGACACATCAACAGAAATTTGTCGCAGTATAACATGAAGCCGCCTTTGTTGTTATGCAACGGTTGGAGCAGCGGTCACGTAACGCTATACTGCTTTTCTTTATCACTGGCCAACTGTCGACACCTATATGCCCGTTTTTGCTCTGCTCGCCCTTGTCGCCTACTCAGTCAGCCTTGCGCTGATTATTCCCGCTCTGCTGCAAAAAAACAGCGGCTGGCGGCGTATGGCTATTCTCTCTGCGGTCGTCGCGCTGGTGTGCCATGCTGTCGCTCTGGAAGCACGTATTCTACCCGGCGGTGAAAGCGGACAAAACCTGAGTCTGCTGAACGTTGGCTCGCTGGTGAGTCTGATGATCTGTACCGTGATGACCATCGTCGCGTCGCGCAATCGCGGCTGGCTATTGCTGCCCATTGTCTACGCCTTTGCGCTAATCAATCTCGCCTTTGCCACGTTTATGCCTAACGAGTTCATCACCCATCTCGAAGCTACGCCGGGCATGATGATTCACATCGGGCTGTCGCTGTTCGCTTATGCCACGCTGATTATCGCCGCGCTCTATGCGCTACAGCTGGCATGGATTGACTACCAGTTAAAAAACAAAAAATTGGCCTTCAGCAATGAAATGCCACCGCTGATGAGTATTGAGCGGAAAATGTTTCATATCACCCAAATCGGCGTGGTTCTGCTGACGCTCACCCTGTGCACCGGCCTGTTTTACATGCACAACCTGTTCAGCACGGAGAACATTGATAAAGCCGTCCTCTCTATCGTGGCATGGTTTGTCTATATCGTTCTGTTGTGGGGGCATTACCATGAAGGCTGGCGCGGACGTCGCGTCGTATGGTTTAACGTCGCAGGCGCAGGCATTCTGACGCTGGCCTATTTCGGCAGCCGTATCCTGCAGCAGTTCGTGAGTTAAATCTTTAAGGAACCCTACGTGGAACACATCTCCACCACCACACTCATTGTCACGCTTCTCATCATGGTGGTCATATCCGCCTATTTTTCCGGTTCTGAAACCGGAATGATGACCCTGAATCGCTACCGTCTACGTCATCGGGCCAAGCAGGGAAATCGTCAGGCGAAACGCGTTGAAAAGTTACTGCGCAAGCCGGACCGTCTGATAAGTCTGGTACTCATCGGGAATAACCTGGTGAATATTCTGGCCTCCGCGCTCGGTACCATTGTCGGTATGCGCCTGTATGGCGATGCGGGCGTCGCCATTGCCACCGGGGTATTGACGTTTGTAGTGCTGATATTTGCCGAAGTACTGCCAAAGACCATTGCCGCGCTTTATCCGGAAAAAGTCGCCTATCCAAGCAGCGTCCTGCTGGCCCCACTGCAAATTCTGATGATGCCGTTGGTCTGGCTACTCAATACCATCACGCGGCTGCTAATGCGCATGATGGGCATCAAAACGGATATCGTGGTGAGCGGTTCGTTGAGCAAAGATGAACTGCGAACGCTGGTGAATGAATCGCGCTCGCAAATTTCACGCCGTAACCAGGATATGCTGCTGTCCGTGCTGGATCTGGAAAAAGTCAGCGTCGATGACATCATGATCCCGCGTAACGAAATCATCGGTATTGATATTAACGATGACTGGAAGTCTATCGTACGTCAGCTTTCGCACTCTCCGCACGGCCGCATTGTGCTGTACCGAGACTCGCTGGACGATGCTATCAGTATGCTGCGCGTGCGTGAGGCCTGGCGATTAATGGCAGAAAAAAAAGAGTTCACCAAAGAGACCATGTTACGCGCCGCCGACGAAATCTATTACGTCCCGGAAGGTACACCGCTTAGCACCCAGCTCATTAAGTTTCAGCGAAATAAAAAGAAAGTGGGTCTGGTCGTTAATGAATATGGCGATATTCAGGGACTGGTCACGGTTGAGGATATACTGGAAGAGATTGTCGGCGACTTCACCACCTCAATGTCACCCACGCTTGCCGAAGAAGTAACGCCGCAAAATGATGGCTCAGTGATCATTGACGGCAGCGCCAACGTTCGTGAAATCAATAAGGCGTTTAACTGGCACCTGCCGGAAGATGACGCCCGGACCGTGAATGGTATTATTCTTGAAGCACTGGAAGAGATCCCGGTTGCCGGTACGCGTGTGCGTATTGGGCAGTATGATATCGATATTCTCGACGTCCAGGACAATATGATTAAGCAGGTGCAGGTCTTGCCGGTCAAACCGCTACGGGAAAGCGTGTCGGATCAGTGAGCGTAATTCAGGCCGGGTAGCGCGTGAGCATTACCCGACCTGAAAGCTGATTAGCCTTTGGCTTTCGCCACAGAGACCATCGCGGCGCGAATGGTACGTCCGTTCAGGGTATAACCTTTCTGCATAACCATCAGCACATTACCGGCGGCAACGTCGTCAGACTCTACCATTGCAATGGCCTGGTGCACGTTCGGGTCCATCGGCACATCAATATCCGCCACCACCTGTACGCCAAACTTCGCCACAACATCCAGCATTGACTTACGGGTCAGCTCAATACCTTCAACCATCGCCGCCATCGCGTCATTATCTTTGTCCGCCACTTCCAGCGCGCGGTCCAGGCTATCCAGCACCGGCAGCAGTTCGTTGACGAATTTTTCCAGCGCAAATTTATGCGCTTTTTCTACGTCCAGTTCGGTACGACGACGCAGGTTTTCCATTTCCGCTTTGATACGCAACACGCTGTCGCGCTCGCGAGTTTCGGCTTCAGCAAGCTGAGCTTCCAGATTCGCAATTTTTTCATCGCGCGGATCCACCTGCTCAGCAGAAGCGTTTGATTCAACCGCCTCAACTTCTTCGTGCTGATCCATGATAATTTCTTCCGGGGCTTGCCCCTCAGGCGTTTTCTGTTCTTTACTACTCATGAATTTCTCCGCGTTTTTTCGCATTCATCTCGCTAACCTGGATTATTATGGGGATAAGATTCAGGGTTTCAAGGGAAGTACTCACATTGTCACTAATCTTCGTTACAAGGACCTCGAGAAAATGAACAAACATTTCAAGTGTATTGGCATTGTGGGGCATCCACGTCACCCCACTGCACTGACCACACATGAAATGCTCTACCGCTGGCTTTGCGCCAAAGGTTATGAGGTTATCGTCGAGCAACAAATCGCCCACGAGCTGCAGTTGAAAAATGTGAAAACCGGTACGCTCGCAGAGATTGGCCATCAGGCAGACCTCGCCGTGGTCGTTGGCGGCGATGGCAATATGTTGGGTGCGGCACGCACTCTGGCACGTTATGACATCAAGGTTATCGGGATTAACCGCGGCAACCTCGGTTTCCTGACCGATCTAGACCCTGACAATGCCCAGCAGCAGTTAGCTGACGTGCTGGAAGGCCACTACATCAGCGAAAAGCGCTTTCTACTCGAAGCCCAGGTGTGCCAGCAAGATTGCCAAAAGCGCATTAGCACGGCCATCAATGAAGTTGTGCTGCACCCCGGAAAAGTGGCGCACATGATTGAATTTGAAGTCTACATTGATGAAATCTTTGCCTTCTCTCAGCGTTCTGACGGGCTAATTATCTCCACCCCTACCGGCTCTACCGCCTATTCGCTCTCTGCCGGAGGCCCAATTCTGACGCCTTCTTTAGATGCTATTACGCTGGTACCGATGTTCCCGCATACGCTTTCTGCGCGACCGCTGGTGATCAACAGTAGCAGCACGATTCGCCTGCGCTTTTCACATCGCCGGAACGATTTGGAGATCAGCTGTGACAGCCAGATCGCCCTGCCTATCCAGGAAGGTGAAGACGTATTGATTCGCCGCTGTGATTATCATCTGAACCTGATACACCCCAAAGACTACAGCTATTTCAATACATTAAGCACTAAGTTAGGCTGGTCAAAAAAATTATTCTAATTTAACGCCAACCTCTTTACTGTATAAAAAACCAGTTTATACTGTATGTAATTACAGTAATGGTTTTTCATACAGGAAAACAGCTATGTTGGCACAACTGACCATCAGCAATTTTGCTATCGTTCGTGAACTTGAGATCGATTTTCAGAGCGGAATGACCGTCATTACCGGCGAGACTGGTGCGGGTAAGTCCATTGCCATTGATGCCCTCGGTTTGTGCCTGGGCGGCAGGGCCGATGCCGACATGGTGCGTACAGGCGCCACCCGAGCCGACCTGTGCGCCCGTTTTGCCTTAAAAGACACCCCCGCGGCCCTGCGCTGGCTGGAAGAAAACCAGCTTGAGGAGGGTCGTGAGTGTTTGCTGCGTCGCGTAATCAGCAACGATGGCCGCTCCCGAGGCTTTATCAACGGCACCGCCGTTCCCCTGTCGCAACTGCGCGAGCTGGGACAACTGCTTATTCAAATCCACGGCCAGCACGCGCACCAACTCCTGACGAAATCTGAACACCAAAAAGCCCTGCTTGATGGTTATGCCAATGAAGTGTCCCTGACTCAGGAAATGGCCGCGCGCTACCAGCTGTGGCACCAGAGCTGTCGCGACCTCGCCCATCATCAACAACAAAGCCAGGAACGCGCGGCCCGGGCGGAGCTGTTACAGTATCAGTTAAAGGAACTGAACGAATTTAGCCCGCAGCCGGGCGAATTTGAGCAAATTGATGAAGAGTACAAACGTCTGGCTAACAGTGGGCAATTGCTCACGTCCAGCCAACAGGCACTGGCTATCATGGCAGACGGCGAAGACGTTAATCTGCAAAGTCAGCTGTATACGGTAAAACAGCTGGTTAGTGAACTGGCAGGAATGGACGGTAAGCTCTCCGGTATTCTGGACATGCTGGAAGAGGCGACCATCCAGCTCAGTGAAGCCAGCGACGAGCTTCGCCACTATTGCGATCGTCTGGATTTAGACCCTAACCGCTTGTTCGAACTGGAGCAACGTATTTCCAGACAAATCTCGTTGGCGCGTAAGCATCATGTTGCCCCTGAAGCACTGCCACTGTTCTACCAGTCATTGCTGGATGAGCAACAACAACTGGACGATCAGGCAGACTCACTCGAAACATTAACCCTGGCGGTGAACAATCATCACCAGCAGGCGCTGGAAACGGCAAAAATGCTGCATCAGCAGCGTCAACATTATGCTCAGGAACTGGGACAACTTATTACAGAGAGCATGCATGCTCTCTCGATGCCGCACGGTGTCTTTTGTATTGATGTGAAATTTGAGGAACACCATCTGAGCGCAGACGGTGCCGATCGCGTGGAATTTAAAGTTACCACTAACCCCGGTCAGCCGTTACAGCCCATTGCGAAAGTCGCTTCTGGCGGCGAGCTGTCTCGCATTGCGCTGGCTATTCAGGTCATCACCGCACGTAAAATGGAAACCCCTGCCCTGATTTTCGATGAGGTGGATGTCGGTATTAGCGGCCCGACTGCTGCTGTGGTGGGTAAAATGCTGCGTCAGCTAGGTGAGTCAACCCAGGTTATGTGTGTGACTCACCTGCCGCAGGTTGCTGGCTGCGGTCATCAACATTTCTATGTCAGCAAAGAAACTGACGGCGCAATGACCGAAACACACATGCAGCCGCTTGATAAACGCGCTCGTCTGCAGGAATTAGCCCGCCTGCTTGGCGGGAGCGAAGTGACGCGCAATACCCTCGCAAATGCAAAAGAACTGCTGGCGGCATAAACTTTTTTACCTTGTGAAGGTCTGAGTTCAACATAAAATCGCCGACCGACCCGACAGCAAAAGGTTTTAAAGTGGTGAAAGGTCTATTATCATCGGCATATTACATATGAGCCGCGTACTGCTCGGGCCCGAAAAGGAATCAAATCACTATGCGCTGTAAAACGCTGACTGCTGCTGCAGCAGTACTACTGATGTTGACTGCAGGCTGTTCCACTCTGGAGCGAGTGGTTTACCGCCCTGACATCAACCAGGGAAATTATCTGACACCTACCGATGTCGCCAAAGTGCGTACAGGTATGACGCAACAGCAAGTTGCTTATGCTCTGGGTACACCAATGATGTCCGATCCTTTTGGTACTAACACCTGGTTTTATGTGTTCCGTCAGCAGCCTGGGCATGAAGGTGTAACACAGCAAACGCTGACGCTGACCTTTAACAGCAGCGGCGTATTGACCAACATTGATAACAAACCCGCTCTGACCGACAACAAGTAGGTTTGAGAGATCAAAAAAGGTGCTCAATGAGCACCTTTTTTATTGTCTGTTATTTTTTAGCGGATTTTTCTGCTCGCTGCCTGCGCAGTTCTTTTGGATCAGCAATCAATGGCCGATAAATTTCCACCCGATCGCCGTCATGCAGAACATCAGCTAGCTTAACCGGACGGCTGTAGACGCCCACTTTATTTTTACTGAGATCGATATCGGTACGTAATTCCAGCAGCCCGGAAGCACGAATAGCCTCTTCCACCGTTGCACCCTGCTGCAGCGTGACGCGCTGTAAATACTGTTTCTCGGGCAGCGCGTACGCTACTTCAACAACAATTTTAGCCGACGCTGACACTGTAAACCTCTTTCGCGCGAAGCGTGAAGGCCTGCACCATGTTAGAAGCCAGCTCTTTAAAGATGCGGCCAAACGCCAGCTCGATTAACTTATTGGTGAACTCAAAATCGAGATGAAACTCAATACGACACGCTTCATGGCTTAGTGGCGTAAACTTCCAGCCGCCAATCAGTTTCTTGAACGGTCCATCGACCAGATGCATCAGGATGCTCTGATTACTGGTCAGTTGATTGCGCGTGGTGAACGTTTTGCTGATCCCTGCTTTCGAGACATCCACAGCGGCCGTCATTTGTCCTGGAGTCGACTCCAGCACGCGGCTACCGGTGCAACCCGGTAAAAACTGGGGATAGGATTTAACATCATTCACTAGCTGATACATCTGTTCCGCACTGTAAGGTACTAAAGCGGTCCGGCTAATCTGAGGCATAACAATTTCCATCAATATCAATCACGCAAATAATACCATTTATCCCCTGCTAAAAAAAACGCTATAGCCTAACTCGTGCTAAGATAGCGCCTTGCGCCCCGCTGGATGAAATGGGGTGTTTTTCGATTCCAGATTACCTATACTGAGCGGCATTATGACGAAGAAAAAAGCACACAAACCTGGCTCAGCCACAATCGCGCTTAACAAGCGCGCACGACACGAATACTTTATTGAAGAAGAGTTCGAAGCAGGCCTCGCCTTGCAGGGTTGGGAAGTCAAATCCCTGCGCGCGGGTAAAGCTAACATCGGCGACAGCTATGTCATTCTTAAAGACGGCGAAGCGTTCCTGTTTGGCGCCAACTTCACGCCGATGGCGGTGGCCTCAACGCACGTAGTATGCGATCCCACTCGCACCCGTAAGTTGTTGTTAAACCAGCGCGAGCTCGACTCCTTGTATGGTCGAATGAATCGTGATGGTTATACCGTTGTTGCGCTTTCGCTGTACTGGAAAAATGCCTGGTGCAAAGTGAAAATTGGCGTTGCAAAAGGTAAGAAACAGCACGACAAACGCTCTGATGTCAAAGAACGCGAATGGCAGTTAGATAAAGCGCGTATTATGAAAAATGCTGGCCGCTAAACGCCACTCCACTGCAACCAGTCTCTCATCTTGAGGCTGGTTCTTATTTTTTAGTTATTGAACCCTGCCCAATACATTCACCCAACTTATAGTATATTTATGCTGAATCGTCCAAAGATGAAATAACCCCTCTATCATTATGGTAGCTGTCTATAGTCTAATAATATAAAAGTTCAAGATCATAAATTCGTATTTTATTTTATTGAATAACACTATTATTACTGGCGTTTATTATATTATATAAAATCCAAATAAAGACAATTAATACAACAGGTTAACAAGTAAACCTCCGTTAAAATCATACTGGAAAGAATCCTTTTCAAATGACTAAATAGTTTTTTAAAATGGATAAGTTGCAGAATAGTTTCTTTCTGACTATATCATCTAATACGAAAGAACTATTCAGCCAAAAGGGCCCAAACGCAATACGTCGATAAAATAACATCTGCTTGACCTAATCAATGTAATTACATGTGTAAATTCATTTTTATGATGAACCGGGCCCCTGTCTGCTCATTTTCCCAGCGCTGTTGCGGATTAATACTCCCGCCATGCCATCAGGAGTGAACATATGCGTCTACTCGCCGTTGTATCAAAATTAACTGGCGTTTCCACAAATGTTGAAACCTCTGAAGTTACGCTCAGTTCACCTTCTATAGTGAAACTGTCGGTGTCGCGTGAGGAAGTAAGCCAACTGACACGCGTTAATCAGGATCTGGTTGTCACACTCCGTTCAGGTGAAACCATCACCATTAAAAACTTCTACGTCGGAAAAGGTGATGCGCAAAACCAGCTTGTTCTGGAAGACAGCAATGGCGCGCTGTGGTGGGTCCAGGATACCGATGGCGCTTTCCACTTCCAGCATTTAGACGATCTCACTCCGCTGATGACAGCCGAAGGTGGTCATGAAGGTGGAGCTGTCTGGCCCTGGGTTCTTGGTGGGATCGCGGTTGCTGGTGGAATAGGCCTTGCTGCAGGAGGCGGTGGCGGTGGTGGCAGCGGTGGGAGTGATAACAATGCCGGAAACGGTAATAGTGGCAACGGCAATGGCAATGGCAATGGCAATGGCAATGGCAATGGTGATGGTGATGGTGATGGTGATGGTGATGGTAACGGCGATGGCGGCACTCCGCCAACGACAACACCTAACATACCAGGCGTGCCCGTTATTACCAGCGTAATCGATAATCAGGAGCTGATTACAGGTCCTGTCAATCAACAGGAATCTACCAACGATAATACGCCTACTCTCCAGGGCACCGGCCCCGCTAATGCCACCTTACATATTTTTGATAACGGTGTCGAAATAGGCCAGGTCACTATCGATGCCAACGGCAACTGGTCGTTTACGCCATCATCTCCGCTCGCGGACGGTACCCACCAGTTTACCGTCAGCGCCTCAGACAGTACGGGCAGCAGTGGAATGTCGGACAGTTGGGAAATTACTGTTGATACGCTTGCCCCCGACGCCCCTGTAGCGACAGAAGTCGCTGATGATTTTGGTTCAATCACCGGTCTTATCGCCAATAATGGCGTAACTGACGATGCCACACCAACGATCACAGGCACCGGCGAAGCAGGCAGTTTCATTAGTGTATCTGATAACGGTATTCTGATAGGCATGGTCCAGGTGGATGACAATGGTTTCTGGACGTTTACACCGGACACGCCGCTCAGCGACGGTGTTCACAACCTAACGCTAACGCAAACAGATGCCGCAGGTAACGTGAGCGCGGAAACAACCGTGCCAACATTTACCGTTGATACGACTCCGCCTGCAGCCGCGATCATTTCTTCCGTTAATCCGGAAGGTACAACGGTAACCGGTAGCGCGGAAGCTGGAAGCCTGGTCATTATCATCGGCAGTAATAATCAGGTTTTAGGTTCTACAACGGTCGATCACACCGGCAATTTCTCCATCGCGATTTCACCGTCACAGACGCACGGAGAAGCGCTGATCGCGAAGATCCAGGATCAGGCAGGTAATATCGGGCCAAATACGTCCTTCAATGCCACCAATTCAGGCTACCCGGGCGTACCCATTATCGTCAGCGTTATGGATGATGTCGCCCCCTCAACCGGGCCATTGAGCAACAATCAGGCCACCAATGACCCGACGCCCACGCTCTCAGGTATCGCAGACGCCAACAGCACGGTAAACATTTATAACAATGGCAGCCTGCTGGCGAGCGTTACTGCTGATGCTAACGGAAACTGGAACTGGGCTTCGCCAACCAACCTGCCTGATGGTCCTCACGCCTTTACCGTCGATGCAACGAACGCATCAGGAACCGGAGGAATGTCGGCAGCATTCACTATCAACATTGACACACAACCACCGTTGCCACCGGATGATCTGAGTGTATCCGCTGATGGCACTGTCGTCACCGGAACCACCGAGCCCGGCAATACCGTGGTTATCACCGACGCTGGCAATAATCCTATCGGCAGCGGTGTCGCCGGACCCGATGGCTCATTTTCTATCACTATTAACCCGCCGCAGACCAATGGCGAAACCATTACCGCTGTCGCTACCGACCCGGCAGGAAACCTAAGCCCATCGGAAACGGCGCTCGCGCCAGACATCACGGCCCCGCAGCCGCCTGCTAATCTGGTGATTAATCCCACTGGCGATCAGGTGACCGGCACCGCAGAACCCAACAGTACGGTGCATATCCTGGCTCCCGGCGGCGCGATTATTGGAACAGCAACCGCAGGCTCAGGTGGGAGTTTCACCGCCACGCTGGTTCCACCACAGACCAATGGAGAACATCTCGTCGCCAACGCGACGGACGCGGCAGGTAATACCAGCGCCAACAGCCCAGTTACCGCACCGGATACCACAGCGCCTGATGCGCCAACTGGCGTCACCGTTTCAGGAGACGGCAGTTCTGTGAGTGGACATGCTGAAGCGGGGAGCACCGTCACCGTCAAAGACAGCAACGGTAACCAGATTGGCGTAGGCCAGGCTGACAGCGGCGGCAACTTCGCCGTGTCTATAACACCGTCGCAAAAGAACGGCGAAACGGTAAACGTCACCGCAACGGACAGCAGCAATAACGAGAGTCTGCCGACTTCCGCGTTGGCGCCGGATATCACCGCCCCCGACACCCCGATCATTACCGCCGTGACGGATGACCAGCCCATGTACCAGGGCCCTCTCAATAACGGCGACGTCACCAACGATAGCAAGCCTAAACTGGAAGGCACCGCCGAAGCGGGTTCTCAGGTCAAAATTTACGATAACGGCACCCTGCTAACAACCATTACCGCTGATATCAACGGTAACTGGAACTATACACCCACCTCTGCGTTGGGCCAGGGGGCGCACGTATTTACAGTGACGGCAACCGATGCCGCCAACAATACCAGCAGCGCGGCAAGCTGGAAAATCATTGTCGATAGCATCGCGCCGACAGCACCCGCCATTACATTGGTGAACGATGATGTCGGGACGATAACCGGCAATGTCGCCAACAATGGCGGCATCACCAATGACAACACGCCGACGATTTCAGGTACCGGTGAACCCGGTTCGTTGGTCAGTTTGTTTGATAATGGCGTTTTGCTAAATACTGTCCTGGTCACCAGTTCCGGCACATGGCGCTATACGGTGCCGGATAGCGCTCCACTCACTGATCGGGTGCATAATTTCACGGTATCGGCCACGGACATGGCAGGTAACGTCACCACCTCACCAATCGTGGTGTCTGTTACGGTGGATACGCAAGCGCCCGCCGCACCTGTCATTGTCAGTATGACGGATGATGTCGGTAGCATCCAAAGCGATCTGCTCACCAACAAGAGTACGGACGATACTCTGCCAAAACTGAACGGTACGGGGGTTGCAGGTTCAACCGTCACGCTCTATGACGGTACGACGCCTGTTGGCAGCGTGGTAGTGCCGCCTGGAGGTAACTGGAGCATCCAGTTGACTCAACCGCTAAGCGAAGGGCCACACACTCTGACAGCCGTGGCGACGGATGCCGCAGGTAATGCCAGCGCGCCGGGAAGCTTTACGTTAACCATTGATACCACCCCACCAGCGGCTCCGGTGATTACCGTCGGTGAAGGACTCGTGGGCAACACCACCGTTGCTCTGGCGAACGGCGGTAGTACGAAAAGTACCGCACCGGCCCTCTCCGGTACGGGTGAGCCGGGCGCAACCATTACTATTTTTGACAATAACGCCAGTATTGGTATCGCCACCGTTCAGCCAAATGGCACCTGGACATTTACCCCGGACCCCGTACTCATAGAGGGTCCACACAAATTTACCGCCACGGCAACTGACGCTGCAGGTAATACGGGGATCCCATCGGCTAGTTTCACTCTGACGGTAGACAACACGCCTCCCGCTCAGCCTGGTGCCCCCATCATTACTGACGATGCGGCTCCGGTAACGGGTGTGGTCACAAATGGCAATACCAACGACACCACGCCAACCTTTAGCGGTACCGGCACGGCTGGTGATGTGATCTCGGTGTATCTCGACGGCAGTACCACGCCGCTGGGCACCACAAAAGTTGGCGCAGATGGCACCTGGAGCTTTACGCCAACCACACCTATTAATCCGGATACTTATCAGGTTACCGTTACCGCAACCGATCCAGCGGGCAACGTCAGCCAGGCTTCGACTCCTGTTACCCTGAACATTGATATTACCCCTCCCGCAACGCCCACAATCCTTGCCGCAAATGACGACGTAGGCGCTGTTCAGGGAGACATCGCAGCAAACGGCACTACCGATGACAGCACACCAACTGTGCGCGGAACCGGCGAAAGCGGCTCGATCATTACGCTGTATAACGGCACGACGGTTATCGGCACCACCACCGTCGTGAATGGTTTGTGGAGCATCACGCCGACGACGGCGCTGCCCAATGGCACCTACACGCTGACGGCGGTCGCCACCGATGCCGCTGGCAACCCCAGCAGCGCATCAAATAGCATCTCGTTTACGGTGAATTCGACGCCGCTTACCGCCCCGCTGGTGACAGATATCGAGGATAACGTCGGCGTGATTACCGGTACACTCGGCAGTGGCAGCGTGACGGACGATCTCTCACCGACCGTCAGCGGTACCGGAACGCCGGGTAGTACGATCCTAATCTATGATAATGGCAATCCCATCCCGCTGATCATCACAATGGTGGGAGCCGATGGTAAGTGGAGCGTGGACGTCCCACTCTCGGCCAACGTGAAACACACGCTGACCTTTGGCGCGCAGGATGCAGCAGGTAATAGCCTCCCGGCGGCCAACCCGATCGTTATAACAACCGATACGCAAGCGCCGGGCGCCCCCGCTGTAGACACCATAGATAATAGCGGTACGCTGGTGAGCGGGACAGCCGAACCGGGCAGCACCGTCATCATCAGAAACGGTACAACGGTGCTGGGCCAGGCCGTCGCAGATAGCATTACCGGCGCTTACACCGTCACAATTTCACCGGCACAGACGGCGGGTGAATCATTGAACGCAATTGCCCAGGATCCAGCGGGTAACCAAAGCGGAGAAACACCGTTTACCGCCTCAATCTCGGGCCTTCCGCATCCGCCAACTCTGCAAATTATCGACGATGTTGCCCCCGGAACAGGCGATATTGGCAACGGGAAAACCACCAATGACACGCAGCCAACCTTACAAGGCGTGGCAACCGCCGGAGCTGATGTAAATATCTACCAAAACGGGCTCCTGCTGACCACCGTCCCGGCTGACGCGAGTACCGGTGCCTGGAGCTACACCCTCCCCACCGCGCTGGCAGACGGCACAACCTGGAGCTACGCTGTGTCGCAAACGGTGGGAAATGACACCAGCGGCAAGTCGCCAAACTATGTCATTACTATCGATACCACCGCGCCGCTTGCGCCGAGCATCACCGCCGTTACTGATGACGTCGCCCCAGTAACGGGCAACGTCGGCAGTGGACAAAGCACCAACGACGCGCGTCCAACACTAAGTGGTTCAGGCGAGATTGGCGCGACCATTACGGTTTATGACGGTGGCGTATCCATCGGCACCACTACCGTTAACAGCAGCGGAAACTGGAGCTTTACCCCGCAGAACGCCCTAAATGACGGCTCTCATACTTTCACCGTACGCGCCACCGACGCCGCCGGAAATCAGGGGCTCGCATCAGCCCCCTATCCGATAACGGTTGATACAGGCCTACCTTCAGCACCGGTCATTGTGTCGGTAACCGATGATGTAGGTGTAACATCCACGCTCATTTCCGGGCAGACAACCAACGATAATACGCCAACCCTGGCAGGTACCACCGAAGCCAATAGCCTGGTCACTCTTCGCGATAACGGCACGGTGATTGGCACCACCACCAGCGACGGAAGCGGCAACTGGAGCTTTACGCCTTCTCCGGCACTCGGCGAAGGCAATCACGCGTTGACCGCCACGGTCACGGACGCTGCTGGCAACGTTAGCCCGGCGACATCGCCGTTCTCGCTGTTGGTCGACACACTCCCGCCAGCAGTACCAACGATTGTGTCAGTCATCGACGATCAGCCGGGAAGCACGCTGTTGACCAACGGCCAACTGACTAATGATGCCCAACCCACTCTGAGTGGCACGACCGAAGCTAATGCTATTGTCACCATTCGTAGTAACGGAACGATCATTGGCACCGCAAATGCCGATGGCTCCGGTAGCTGGAGCTTCACCCCAACAAACGCGCTGGCGCAGGGGGAAAATATCTTTACGGTGACCGCGACGGATGCAGCGGGCAACACCAGCGGAGCTTCTGCCTCGTTCACCGTTTTAGTCGATTCGATTGCGCCGACAGCACCGATAATTCTGACCGTTCAGGACAACACAGCCCCGACAACCGGGCCTATCTCTAACGGGCAAATCAGTAACGAAAGTCGCCCGGCGCTCAGCGGTACGGGTGAAGTTGGCGCGACCATTACTGTCCTGAGCGATGGCCAACCCATTGGCACCACTATCGTCGGCGCGGGTGGAACCTGGAGCTTTACACCCTCAGCAGCGTTAGGTAACGGCCTGCATACGCTGACCGCCACGGCGACAGATAGCGCAGGCAATACCAGCCTTCCTTCAGGTGGCTTTACCTACACCGTCGACACGCTGGCACCGACAGCACCAGCTATTACTCAGGCCGCCGATGATTTCGGGTCGCAGCAAGGGAACTTAACCAACGGTCAGTCAACGGATGACGCACGCCCCGCCTTGAGCGGCACGGCCGAAGCCAATGCCACGGTGAGAATTTACGATAACGGAGCGTTTATCGGTTTAACCACAGCAGATGGCACGGGCGCCTGGAGCTTCACGCCGGGAACCGCGCTTGGCAACGGGAATCACACGCTGACAGCGACAGCAACCGACGCGGCTGGAAACGTAAGCCCAACGTCCGCTGGATTTAACATCGTTGTTGATACCGTGGCCCCGCTAGCGCCAACAATTATCCAGGCTTTTGATGACGTACTGCCAGGTACCGGAACGCTGTCGAACGGTGCTTACACCAATGATACCCGTCCCGTACTGAACGGTTCGGCGGAAGCCGGTGCCCGGATAACTATCTACGATAATGGCACGCTGCTGGCAACAGTAACTGCGGCGATAGACGGCAGCTGGGAATATCTGCCGGCTACGCTGAGCAACGGTCAGCACGTGTTTACCGCTATCGCCGCCGATGCCGCCGGGAACGTGAGCCCCATATCAGGCGGGTTTACTCTTAATGTCGACACCATTGCGCCTTCCGTCCCGCTGCTGGTCTCAGTGGTAGATGATGTCGCAGGCGGCGTGTTCAATGCGGCGCTCAGCAACGGACAACTGACCAATGATGCACGCCCGACTCTAAACGGTACCGCTGAGGCAGGCAGCACTGTCAGCATCTATGACGGCAGCACCCTGCTGGGCACGGCGCTGGTGCAAAGCAATAACAGCTGGTCGTTCACCCCCACCACACCACTGGCGAATGGATCGCACACGTTCACCGTCACCGCCACCGATGCGGCGGGCAACACCAGCGGTGCGACGGCAGGCTTTAACGTGGTGGTCGACACCACGGCACCGGCGCAGCCTTCAATCAGCAATATTATTGACGATGTTGGACCAAACACGGGGGCGATTGGCAGTAATCAGCCAACCAACGACGCACGCCCAACGTTAAACGGCACCACCGAGGCCAACGCGCGGGTCGATATTTATGATAATGGCACCTTTGTCACCAGCGTGACAGCGGACGGCAGCGGCAACTGGAGCTACACCCCGGCTACCGCACTGGCACAAGGTACCCACTCGTTTACCATCACCGCAACGGACAGTGCGGGGAATACCAGTGGTACATCGTCTGCGGCAGCGATTGTGGTCGATACCGTCGCCCCGGGCATCCCTACGGGGCTGGCGGTCAACGCCAACGGCACCACGCTTACTGGCATTGCCGAACCAAACAGCACGGTCATTATTACCTCCAGCGGCGGAACGGTGATCGGTACGGCAACCGCCAACGGCTCCGGTAATTTCACTTTCACGCTGAACCCACCCCAAATCAGTGGGCAAACGCTGCTGGTTAGCGCACAGGACGCCGCAGGCAACATCGGCACGGCGGGTAACGTGCTCGCACCGTTTACCGGCGTACCGCCTGCGCCGGTTATTGCCAGCGTGTTCGATGACGTCGGCACGATCACGGGGCTGGTCGCGGCCGGAAAAACCACCAATGATACCCTGCCTACGCTCAGCGGAACGGCACAGGCTAACGCCATCATCAATCTGTACAACAATGGCGCGCTCATGGGCACTACGACCGCAGACGGTAACGGGCTCTGGAGCTTTACGCCATCCGGCGCGCTCAGCGAAGGCAGCCACGCGTTTACCGCCACGGCAACAAACGTCAACGGCGCAAGCGGGTTGTCCAGTTCGTTCAGCGTGATTGTGGATACCACGCCACCGACCGCGCCAACGATACTGATCAGCGCCGATGGCGGTACCGTCAGCGGCGTCGCCGAAGCGGGAAGCACGGTCATCATCTCTCTACCCGGCGGCACCAGCGTGACAGCAATCGCCAACGGCAGCGGTGTTTACAGCGTCAACCTGCCGGTTCGCCAGATTGAAGGGCAGTCGCTGTCCGCCACGGCAACCGATGCAGCGGGAAATACCTCATCACCAACAAGCGCTATCGCGCCGGTATTGCCGCTGCTGGCTGAAGACAATGTCACCAGTCTGCCACTACAAACCGATGTGATCGTCAGCACCGAGCATCAAAGCGATTATGGCTTCCTGTTGGTTAATACGCTGGGAAATGTCGCCAACGTGCTGGGGAACGATACAGCAGCCGTCAATTTCAGCATCGCCCCTGGCGGCAGCGGATCCATTACGATCAATGCCGCCGCCACCGGCGTGGTCCTGTCGCTGCTGAGCACCATGGAAATTGTCATCCAGCGCTTTGACACCTCGCTGAATGCCTGGGTAACGGTGGTGGATACCGGTAAACCAGACTTTGCCAGCCTACTCACCCTGGGCGCCTCAGGGGTTACGCTCAATTACGGCGGACTGACTGGTGGTGATTACCGTGTGGTCAGCTACAACACCAACCTGCTGGCTACCGGGGCATACACCAGCCTTGATGTCTCGGTGGTGAAAGCCAGCGCAGGGACCATCATTGGCGGTACCACAGAATCCGGCAACATCATCACGGATACCGATCCCGCTAACGGGCAAGATAATGCACCTTCCGGCACGCTGGTCACCGCCGTTACTGACGGTAACGGCAACGTCGTGAACGTCCCGGCGGGCGGCATTGATGTGCAGGGGAAATACGGCATTCTGCATATCAACCAGAATGGTAGCTACACCTATACCCTGACCAATACGTCAATCTCAGTGTATGGACGTTCCGAAAGCTTCACCTACACGCTAACGCATGGCAGCGATCACTCCTCGGCAAAACTGGTGGTCACGCTGGGTCAGGCCCCAACCACCAGTACGGTAACGGCGGCAGACGATGTGGCTGCGCTGACTTACGGGACGCAGGTTATCGCAGTTGATCATGGCTCATCCCAACAAACCGGCTTCACCCTCGCCAGCGTTGGGCTCGGCAATGTGCTGGACGTGAGTCTGGTCAACGGTCTGACTAACCCGATTAAGTTCAACGTTGACGATGGCGCAACCCGCACGTTAACTGTCAAGGCCAGCGTTCTTGGCGTAACGGTGGGCGGTTTTGATCTCTATGTTTATCGTTTCAACGAATCTATTCAGCAGTATGAACAGTTCCGCGTGAAGCCCAATTGGGTCACGGCGCTGTTGGGTGGCAACTCAACGGACTACACCATCACCCTGCCGGGCGGTGACTATCTGTTCCTGCTTAACGCTTCCGGCGGCCTGACGCTGCTGACCGGCTATACCCTGAATATTCTGGCCGATCATACCTACGCCGTTGACAGCCTGAGTGCGGCAACCAATGGAAATCTGCTGGCCAACGACTCGGCTCCGGCTAATAGCGTTATCACCGAAGTGAACGGTGTCACCGTGAATGGGACGGGCACGACCACGATTAATGGGCAGTACGGCACGCTGACTATTGATGCAAAAGGGAACTATACCTACACGCTGAAAAGCGGACTGGGCGCAGACGGTATCAACACACCGGACAGCTTCGTGTATAAGGTCAGGGCACCAAATGGCGATACCGGCAGCGCGTCACTGAACATTACAGCAACCCCGCAGGCGCTGGATGCCGTAAACGACATCAGCAGTCAAATGGCAGTCACCACGCAGGCGGATACTTCCCGGTCGTTCACCGATAGCAGCGTTGGGAGTGCCAGCTGGAACGCCCAACTCCTTTCACCTACCTCACAAAATGGTACCGGCGTCATTGAGGTCGCGACGGGAACGGCGGTGCAAAACGCCATACTGCATTTTAACGTTGCTTCAGGTCTGACGCTGGGCGGGCTAACCGTCACCTGGGCGCTGTATGACAGCAACAACGTCAAGGTTGCCGGCAGCTCATTCAATGGTGGATTACTGGTTGGCGGCAATATCGATATTGCCCTGAGCGGGGTAGTGCTGCACCCCGGCAACTATCGCCTCGACTACACCGGCAGCGTCGGGGCTCTGGGGGTGGGGAATATCACCATCACCCCCAGCGTAAAAGGCACGATAATCGACCTGCAGAACTTCGAGACTTCCGCAGCAAACAGCGTCACTGGCAATATTTATGACGGAGACCATATTGCCAGCGTACATACCCTGCTGACGGTGAACGGCACGGGCGGTAGCACCGCCACGCTGGATCCGCTGAGCAGCACGACCAGCGCCATCATTAACGGGCTATACGGCAAACTGACCATTGGAATTGATGGTCATTACACCTACGCCCTCAACAGCGATGTCTCACTCTCCACCATCATCACCAAAGAGACATTTACCTACACCCTTAACGACCAGAATGGTCATACCGATACCGCAACGCTAACTATCAACATGAATCCGCAGGTGGTGAGCACCGTCGATGCCGATCGTTTTACCGGCAGTGTCTACGGCGATACGCTGATTTATCACCTGCTTAATGCCAACGACGCTACCGGTGGTAACGTTGGCAATGTTGGCGTTGGACCTACCGACACCTGGACCAACTTCTCGCTGGCCCAGGGCGACAAAATCGATATCGGCGACCTGCTGGTGGGCTGGAACGGACAGAACGCGACGCTCGGTAACTACCTCACCGTGACCACTAACGGTAACAACACGGTAATTGCCATCGACCGCGACGGTACGGGCAACACTTATCACTCAACCAATCTCATAACGCTGGAGAACGTACACACCACGCTCGATGAGCTGGTGCAACAAAATCACATTGTGCCCTGACGTTAACGTATAGCGTTAAAGCGCCATAACTACAGCCCCGGATGCCATGACGTCCGGGGCAATAACAGTCGTCGCTGCCGTATTTTGTAAGGGATAATCTATGAGAAATGTCGCGCCTGTTGCCTTGCTGCTGGCATTAACGCTCTGTGCCATGCGGGTGAATGCCGAAGATGAACCGCAAATTATTACGCCGGAAGGTCTGGCCACCAGCCAGATGCTTCCCTCGCTGGACGGCGCGGTTGCCGATCTGCCGCTTAGTGCCGCCGCTCCCGGCAGCCTGACGCTCAATGACGCGGTGAGTCGCGCCGTGAGCTGGCATCCTTCTATTCGTGAATCCATCGGCAAGCTGCTCTCACAAAATGAGCAGATCGACGTGGCGAAATCAAAATATTATCCGCAGGTTTCTGCCGGAATGAACAACGGTTACAGCAATACTTACACCGACCACGGCTTTAGCCCGGCGCTGGTTATTTCGGTGTCGCAAATGCTGTACGACTTCGGCAAAGTGGCAAGCCAGGTCCGCGCTGAAACTGCCGGAGCCGCACAACAGCAGGCGAATGTGCTACTCAGTATTGATACCATCGCTCATGCCACCGCCAATGCGATAGTCCAGGTGCAGACGTGGCAGCAAATGGTGGACGCCGCCGAAGAGCAACTTAACGCCCTGAACGGCATTGGCCGACTGACCCGCCAGCGTAATGATGAAGGGGCAACCTCACTGTCGGACGTGGTGCAAACCGATGCGCGTATCGAGTCCGCACGTTCTCAACTGGCGCAGTATCAAGCCAATCTCGACAGCAGCAAGGCAACGCTGATGAGCTTCCTCGGCTGGAACTCGCTTAACGGCATCAGCAATGAATTTCCGGTCAAACTGGACAGCAGTTGTGATGTAGTCAAACCAGAAGATAAACTGGTTCCTGCGGTGTTGGCGGCATGGGCGCAGGCGAATGTGGCGCAGGCAAACCTCGACTACGCCAACGCGCAGATGACGCCCACCATCTCTCTGGAGCCTTCGGTTCAGCACTATCTCAACGACAAATACCCCAGCCATGAGGTACTCGACAAAACCCAGTATTCTGCATGGGTAAAAGTTGAAATGCCGCTGTATCAGGGAGGCGGACTCACCGCCAGACGCAACGCCGCCAGCCACGCGGTAGAGTCTGCACAGTACTCCATCCAGCGCACCCGACTTGAAGTACGACAGAAATTACTTGAGTCCCGTAGCCAGGCAATGAGCCTCGCCACCGCCCTGCAGATTCTGCGTCGCCAACAGCGGTTGAGCGAACAAACGCGCGAGCTTTATCAACAGCAATATCTGGACCTTGGTTCGCGTCCACTGCTCGACGTGCTTAACGCTGAGCAGGAGGTATATCAGGCCCGTTTTGCCGAACTTCAGACTCAAAATCAGCTGCGCCAGCTACAGCTGAACTGCCTTTATAACACCGGCTCACTTCGTCAGGCGTTCGCCTTAAATAACCGCAGCATTCAATCGGTGGAGATCACGCTATGAGCGACGTCGATTCACATGCTAAAGATGCGATTAGTGAACACGCCCTGAGCCAGTGGGCGCAGGCGATGACGCATATTGCCAGCCACTATCGCGTTACCTGTTCGCCAGGCGCAATCCAGGCCAACGCCCCGTGGTTTGCAGGAAAAAGTCGGGCGATGGCTCTGTCACAGCTGGCGCGGCAGGCGGGACTGTCATTTCATGCGCTGGATACTGCTGCACAGGCGTTCGGTCAGTGGCGTTTACCAGTGATAGCGGAACTGCGCGACGGCCAACTGATGGTGATAGAACATTTCAACGGTGAAGATGTCCTGGATGTTTTTATCATCGTCGATGAGGGCCAGCGTAACCGACTCGCGGTTGCAGAACTTTTGCCAGAGATCGTAAGCATTACCGCACTGCGTCCGCTGTCGGCGCTGAAGGATAGTCGGGTTGACCGCTATATTTCGCGCTTCAAGCCCGACTGGATGCGCGAACTGGTATTACAGGACATCCGCCCTTACCTGCCGGTCATGATTGCCGCCTTTCTGATTAACGTCCTGTCGCTCGCCGGGATTATCTTTTCGATGCAGGTTTATGACCGGGTAATCCCCGCCCAGTCTTATCCAACGCTGTATGTTCTCTCAACCGGCGTTCTGGTCGCAGTACTGTTTGGTTTTCTGCTGCGCGAATCGCGTACTCACATAATGGACCTGCTCGGCAAACGCGCCGATATGCGCATTTCCGATCGCGTGTTTAGCCACGCCTTGCGGCTGCGCAACAGCGCCGTCCCCCGTTCGACAGGGAGCTTTATTTCTCAACTGCGCGAGCTGGAACAGGTTCGTGAGATGATCACTTCCTCGACTATGTCGACCATTGTCGATCTGCCGTTTTTCTTTCTGTTTATCGTAGTGCTGGCCTGTATTGCCCCGCCACTAGCGTGGATAGCCCCCGTCGCTGCCTTGTTGATGATTCTGCCTGGCTTGCTGTTACAGAAAAAGCTGGCAGTGCTTGCCAACCAGGCTGCGCATGAATCCACTCTGCGCAACGCGGTGCTGGTCGAGAGCGTTCAGGGGCTGGAAGACATCAAGCTGATGCAGGCGGAAAACCGCTTTTTACAGCAGTGGAACAGCTATATCCGTATTACTGGAGAGTCAGGGCTGCGCACGCGTAAGCTCACTCAGGGGCTGATTGGCTGGGGCATGTCGGTGCAAAGCCTGGTCTACGCCGCCATCATTATGTTCGGCGCGCCGATGGTCATTGAAGGTACGATGACCACCGGGGCCGTGGTGGCGGCATCGATGCTCGGTTCCAGAATGATTGCCCCAATGGCTAACCTGTGCGGTGTGCTGGCCCGCTGGCAACAGGTGAAGGCGGCGAAGGTGGGGTTGGACAGCATCATGCAGCTCCCCACCGAAACGCAGTACGATGAAGACCGCGTGCATCAGGAGACTTTTCACGGCCATTATCTGTTTGAAAACGCACACTTCCGCTACCACAGCGACGATCAGCGCGTTCCACTGCGGATCTCGCGTCTGGAGGTCATGCCCGGCGAACGGGTGGCGATCCTCGGGCGTAACGGCGCCGGAAAATCAACGCTGCTACAGGCCATGGCAGGTGGCGTGGAGATTATCCAGGGTGATGTCCGGCTCGATAACCTGAGCCTGGCACAAATCGACATGGCCGATTTACGCCGTAACATCGGTTTTCTCAGCCAGAATGCGCGGCTGTTTTTCGGTACCTTGCGCGAGAACCTGACCCTCGGCGCACCGCATGCCAGCGACGCACAGATCTTCGACGCGCTGGAGGTCAGCGGCGCGGCGGCTTTCGTTAAACAGCTCGCCAAAGGACTAGCGCATCCCATTATGGAAGGCGGCAGCGGTTTATCCGGCGGCCAACGGCAGTCGATCCTGCTGGCAAGAATGCTGCTGCGCTCACCCAATATTGTGCTGCTCGACGAACCCAGCGCTTCGTTAGATGAACATACCGAACGGGAGTTTATTCAGCGCCTGAACCTGTGGCTGGGCAACCGCACATTGATTGTTGCCACCCACCGCGTTCCGGTTCTGGAACTGGTCGAACGCGTGGTGGTGTTGAAAGAAGGCCAACTGGTCATGGATGCCCCGAAAGCGCAGGCGTTGAATGCAAGCCGGGCACCTGCCCCTACTCACGGTCGGGAGTGGAAAAATGAAAACCAATCCGCATGACGCCGCCATGGACGACCTCGATATTCGCCGCGAGCACCGTTTTTCCGGGGCCAGCCGCATTATTCTGCTCAGCACGCTACTGTTTGCTGTCCTGGGGATCTGGGCGTATTTCGGCAAGCTGGATGAAGTCTCGACCGGCAGCGGGAAAGTGATCCCCAGCTCGCGTGAACAGGTCTTGCAGTCACTAGATGGCGGTATTCTCGCCGAGCTGACAGTCCGTGAGGGAGATAAAGTTCAGGCCAATCAAATTGTGGCGCGCCTCGACCCCACCCGTTCGGAGTCCAACGTTGGGGAAAGCGCCGCCCGCTATCGTGCCTCGCTGGCTTCCAGCGCAAGGCTCAATGCCGAAGTTAACGATCTGCCACTGGTCTTTCCCGATTCACTGCGCGCCTGGCCGGAACTTATCGCTTCCGAAACGCGTTTGTATAAAAGCCGTCGCGCGCAGCTTGCTGATTCTATGGCTGAGCTACAGGATGCGCTGGTTTCGGTAAATAAAGAACTGGCCATTACTCAGCGGCTGGAGAAAAGCGGTGCCGCCAGCCACGTAGAAGTGCTGCGCCTGCAACGCCAAAAAAGCGATCTGGGATTGAAAATCACCGACCTGCGCTCGCAATACTTCGTGCAGGCACGGGAAGCACTGTCAAAAGCCAACGCCGAAGTGGATATGCTGGCGGCTATTTTAAAAGGTCGAGAGGATTCCGTGACCCGCCTGACCGTGCGCGCGCCAATGCGCGGTATTGTAAAAAATATCCAGGTCACCACCATTGGCGGCGTTATTCCGCCTAACGGCGAGATGATGGAGATTGTACCGCTGGACGATCATCTGCTGATAGAAACCCGCCTGTCTCCGCGCGATATCGCGTTCATCCACCCCGGGCAGCGGGCGCTGGTGAAGATAACCGCCTATGATTACGCTATTTACGGCGGTCTGGAAGGCGTAGTCGAAACCATCTCCCCGGACACCATCCAGGACAAAGTGAAACCAGAAATTTTCTACTACCGCGTGTTTATCCGTACCCATCAGGACTTCTTGCAGAACAAACTCGGACGCCATTTCTCCATCGTACCGGGCATGATTGCTACCGTGGATATAAAAACAGGTGAAAAAACCATCGTCGACTATTTAATCAAACCATTTAATCGTGCAAAAGAAGCACTGCGCGAGCGGTAAATCCTTGAGGATTAGGGGTTGCAGGGGCTGGTCACGCGTGTCACAAGTCTGTTATACTTGCTCTCACACATTGGGGCTGATTCTGGATTCGACGGGATTCGCGAAACCCAAGGTGCATGCCGAGGGGCGGTTGGCCTCGTAAAAAGCCGCAAAAAAATAGTCGCAAACGACGAAAACTACGCTTTAGCAGCTTAATAACCTGCTCTGAGCCCTCTCTCCCTAGCTTCCGCTCTTAAGACGGGGATCAAAGAGAGGTCAAACCCAAAAGAGATCGCGTGGAGGCCCTGCCTGGGGTTGAAGCGTTAAATCTAATCAGGCTAGTCTGGTAGTGGCGTGTCTGTCCGCAGGTACCAGGCGAATGTAAAGACTGACTAAGCATGTAGTACCGAGGATGTAGGAATTTCGGACGCGGGTTCAACTCCCGCCAGCTCCACCAAAATTCTCCATCGGTGATTACCAGAGTCATCCGATGAAGTCCTAAGAGCCCGCACGGCGCAAGCCCTGCGGGCTTTTTTGTGCCCTCAATTTGTCCCGCGAAGTCTGATGCCAACTAATTAAATCCGAACCTTTTAGGCACCTTGTTAGGCACCCCATAAAGCTTTATTGTTTTTGAGGTGCCTAAAACTATGGAAACCCGGCAATGGCAAGACAAACCAAACCTCTATCCGTTAAAGAAATCGAATCTGCTAAACCCAAGGAAGCGGACTACGTTCTCTATGATGGCGATGGCCTTGAGCTACTTATCAAATCCAGCGGGAGTAAAATCTGGCAGTTTCGCTACATTCGCCCTGTCACCAAGAAACGTGCGAAGAAGAGCATAGGCCCCTACCCGTCAGTTACGCTTGCCGATGCCAGAAACTATCGAGCAGAGTCACGCTCTCTACTGGCGAAACAAATCGACCCACAGGAACATCAGCAAGAACAACTTCGCAGTTCGCTGGAAGCCAAAACCAATACTTTCCAGCTCGTGGCTGAACGTTGGTGGAATGTGAAGAAAGCCAGTGTGACCGAAGACTACGCAGAGGATATCTGGCGCTCTCTTGAGAGAGATGTTTTTCCTGCGATTGGCGACATTAGCGTTACAGATATTAAAGCTCATACACTGGTTCAGGCCGTCCAACCGGTTCAGGCCAGAGGAGCACTGGAAACCGTTCGTCGCCTGTGCCAGCGCATTAATGAGGTCATGATCTATGCCCAAAATACGGGGCTGATTGATGCGGTACCCAGTGTCAACATTGGCAAGGCCTTTGAGAAGCCGCAGAAAAAAAATATGCCAAGCATTCGACCGGATCAGCTGCCTCAACTGATGCAGACGATGCGAACAGCCAGCATTAGCCTTTCCACACGCTGCCTGTTTATGTGGCAACTTCTTACCATTACCCGCCCTGCTGAAGCGGCTGAAGCTCGCTGGGAGGAGGTAGACATGGAAGCGCGAGAGTGGAAGATTCCTGCAGCACGTATGAAAATGAACCGTGACCATACCGTCCCATTGTCAGATGAAGCAATTGCTGTATTAGAGATGATGAAACCGTTAAGTGGCAACCGGGAATTCATTTTTCCAAGTCGTTTGAAGCCCACTCAGCCAATGAACAGCCAAACGGTAAATGCTTCGCTTAAGAGGGCGGGGTTCGGCGGTATCCTCGTGTCACATGGTCTGCGATCTATCGCAAGCACTGCTCTTAATGAGCAAGGCTTTCCACCCGATGTGATTGAGGCTGCGCTTGCCCATGTTGACAAGAATGAAGTACGTCGAGCCTATAACCGAAGCGATTACCTTGAGCAGCGCCGCCCGATGATGCAGTGGTGGGCTGATTTTGTAATGGCTGCGGATCGTGGAAATATGCTTGGAGATGGTATTCGAGGTATAAGGCTTGTCGGATGACATAGTTACAAGCGCCAGCCATAGGTGCTTTATCTGTATTAGCTCAGACTTGACCTGACAGTTTTATTTGGCAGCAGACTATCAAATCTGACAGTCTGCTTTGAGCAAATAGCGGAAGTTCGCATATGGTTTTAGTCTGATAAAGGCATTAGTTAAAGGGTGGTGTGGTAGATACTTACCACCCGTAATAGCGTATCGTTTTCTTTTACAAGCCAAATAGCAGTGCCCTCAATCGCAGGAGTGATTATGAATGCTAGCGAGATTTTCGTTTCAGTCGATATTGAAACATCCGGCCCGGTCCCGGGATTATTTAGTCTGCTTTCCATTGGGGCCTGTCTGGTGCATGCGCCCGACGTGCGTTTTTATGCCGAGTTGAAGCCTGACTGCACTGGCTTTGATCCTGAGGCGCTGGCAGTGACGGGATTTAACCTTCAGGCACTGGCTACCACCGGCATAGCCCCCGCGGACGCCATGCTTCAGTTATCCACATGGCTCACAACCCACCTTCAACCGAGCCAGAAGCCGGTCTTTACGGGACTGAATGCCCCCTTTGACTGGTCATTCATCAATTACTACTTCCATAAATATACGGGGAACAACCCATTTGGCTTCAGTGCATTAGATATTAAAGCTTACTTTATGGGGGCAACAGGCTGTACGTGGTCTGAGACCAAATCATCAATGATGACACAGCGTTTATCTGCCAAAGGAAGACCCAGCCATAATGCTCTGGATGATGCATTATTTCAGGCAGAGCTTTTTGCGATGATGCAAAATAAAGGGTCTTGATGAATTGGGTCCGTTAAGGCCGCGACAAGGATGCTGTATACACTGCCTCCTGATACCTGCCCTCCCGAAATATCCAGGCTTTAATGCCTGTGCTCGATGGTGACGTGCCGACAATCACCGCCACGGGATGTGGAAGATCACGTGCATTTTGCCTCGCGAATCGCGCAAAACTGGCAATGTCAGTCCCTGAGATGTGAGGAACTGCCTGCGGATGCGTATGCCAGTATCCAACCAAGCGTAATCCCTTCCTGTTTGCGTTCTCGATTTCAGTGCGGCAGCGATCGTTGTTCAGTTCGAGCCACGTTCTGCCAGCGCGGTCCGCAGGATGTGGCGCTGAAGCATGACACAGTACAATGCCGCCGGGATCGGCGGGATCGACAAACAGCTGCCCGCCTCGCTCATTTTCTCCCTGTGACTGCCGGTAGTGACCGAACATCTCAGAGACCTGCCGCCCAACCTGCAGCTCCGCATTCATATCTGGCCAGGCCCAGCGCCATGCTATTTCATTCATGCGTTTTGCCCGGGTTTCGGCCAGTTACGTTCAAAAACACTCTGGACAACTCCTTCAGGAAGTACAGGTCCCGTATAGCGTCCCCCCAACACTCCGGCCTCATCAGGACGATACACACTGGAATGCCATAGAGTGACATCCCCTACAGTCGTCAGGTAACGTATTGCGGCCTGAGTGACCATTGTTGCAACACCATTCATTCCCGCCGAGCCTCCCGGTATAAAACTTTCACCACAGGCAGGAAGAGGCACAACGCCCCCATCCGGCCAGTCGGTAAACCGGTGCCTGAAGTCACCTCTATCGCTAAAAAGATATCTTGCATCAAAGCGGCCTTCAGGTGCGATCAGTGCATGCCCGACAAGTGTATGCGGCTCACTCCAGGCCTGTATCAGCCCCCATTTCGCTCCGGAGGCTTTCTTTTCCCAGAGGGCAGACTCTGATTCCCAGTCCGCTGTCGTGATAATAACCAGATCAACATCCTCGAAAATATCGGGTTTTTGACCCATAACCCATTCGATGTATGTATCCAGCGCGGTGACATCAAGCACAGGCAGATCCTGAAGCAGTCGATGGCGCATGGCCTGAGACTTAAATTTGCCTAAATCCTCAGCACCCAGCATATGCCGCCCCAGATTGGGTGACTCCAGTCTGTCAGGATCGATAAGGGTCAGCCTGCCCAGACCGGCCTTGGCGAGTTGAATACTCACAGCGGATCCCAGCGACCCTACACCGACAAAGACAACATGCGAGTTCTCAAGTGTTTTTGCTGTGTTACTTCGATCCCGTGAAAAAAATGCTCCACGATCAATAATGTTCACACGCGATGACAGAATACTGGCCGGAGGCCCTTCTTTCTTTAACCCGGACTGACGGCGTGAGGATCTCAGGCCGTAAAAATGTGTACGGTCTGTTTCCTTCTTTCTGGTGCACAGGTTAACAGTAAATCTTGCCGCCCCGTCCCCACCCGGTAATGCCATGACAACCCATCGGGAAAGCAAAGCACTACTCTTTTCTGACCATTTAGACATCGCGGCCAGGGATTCTTCAGAAATATGGGGAGCAAGCCATTCGAGAAACGCGTGAGGTTCAGGCACCTTAATGCCAGGGAAAGACGTCAGTTTGACAAAGAAACCTGCTTCATGGGGGCTTCTTATCAGAACCGAACGGCCAGTGGCACGTCTGAAATGCTGGCGGATAGCGTTCTTGTCAGACGAAACCCATACCGGGTTGAGGCCAGTATGACCGGTATACCTCGGATCGCTTACAACATACAAAACTGAATCCGATTCAGGCTCCCCCAAAAGAATCAGGTTACGTGCCGATCGTTTAAGCTGCCAGAGCCAGTAAGTGGAAATTTCATTCTGAAACTCCGTTTCCCGCCGTGCAGGATCTGCGTTTTCCAGAGAAAAAGACACAATGCTCGCAAAACGGGATAAGCTGTCCTGAACAATTTTCTCAGGCGAGCCCGTAACGGGCTTTTCCCTGAATCCATGGAGACACAACCCGGACGCCATGGCATGGGGCCAGACTAACCACGGTGAAGGTTCAACCTGAAGGCTAGGGGATTCAGACGGGAAATCGTTGGGAAAACCAATCCGTAGTCTTCGCTCAAGGCCGGTGTAATCAACGGGTAAAGGAAAATAAAAGGCGGCCGCCTCACCGACCCGCAGTTCAGCGGGCCTGAGAAGAGCCGAAGCATTGTCCGCGCCCAGACAGTCTTTAAGGGCGGAAATGCCGCGTTGTATCATCTCATCCTTCATATCAGCCGAGTCGCCCGACAGGTGCAACATTTGCCTGAGACTGGTTACTGCTGACTGAACTCCCGAACAGAGACCCCATTGCGACAGAGTTTCGTGTCACACCATCTTGCCGCCCGGGCATCGTCCAGTTTGCCGGAATGCTCTCGTTAACTTCGCGAACGAATGTCGGACCAATACCGAACTGCTCCTGGACCGCCTTCGCAAAGGTTTCTGTCGACGCGTGGCTGTCGAGCCCCAGCATCAGCGCCGAACGGGCACTCGCATGCCATTTATTAAAGGCATCAACGTATTTATAACCTTCATCCGGACGATTCCATTTTTCCGCAAAATTCTCGCCGTTATCTTCAGGATTGCAGACGTAATACTCATTACTGTAACGATGAATATGGTCAGGCATCCTGTTCACGATTGCCAGGATAGCCTGAAGCGGGGTGAAGGCGGTATATTCTGACTGCGCGACAACATCCAGATAAGCGTGAGTCGCAAGCGTGGTGATAACTGCCGAAATAGGCCGGTATCTTTCATTTTTCGTCCTGATCGCCCATTCATCCCTGTGCCTTTTCATCAGTTTAATGCTCGCACGTAACGGATCATCTTTTTGATATTCTTTATATTCAGGCAGCGGGGCCTGGGTCGCAGAGTCCATTACTGCATGACTTTTATTAAACTCAACAACATGTTCAAGCATAATGTCTTGCTTTGACGCATCATGCAGCCAGTCTGCATAAGGAATGGGACTGCTTGCCTTCCAGCCGTGCTCCCTGTCGGGTACTTCGAGCATGCCCAGTCCGTCGCTTTGCTCATTATGATGGCAGGGACGTGCAGGTGTGACATCAATGTGGAAACCCGGATTTTCATCGGCGTAAACAATCCTGACACCGCGACGAAGTTGTTGAATATCCTCCTGAACCCTACTGCCCTCCTGGAAACGACGTTCAATGACCTCTAATACAGTCCGGGCATCGATCCCTCTGGCATGGGGCAACCAGACAATCGCATCGGCATCAATTGTCCCGAGATCTGCTGGCGCCCCAGGCACCGGGTTAATCGTTGTCTGAAGACGCATAGAACCCTGGGGAAAAATATGGGCATCCGCCAGCAGGGGATCATCGGCAGCAGAAAGAATTTTTTCCAGCTGAGAGTAGCGAGCATCAATAACACTGTACTGAGCTGCTGATAACGAAATTTTTCGGGCTGCACGGAGAAGAAAATACTCCCAGCTGCGGTGTTTAGTCTGTTCGTTACTCATGGACGTTGCTCCTCTGTACATCCGATGCTAAGCATGGGGCGAAACTGGTTTGCGTTATTTTTGTCACGGTCAAAGATGATGTAGGGATGCTGATGCTGAGTCGTCAGCAAAGCCCCAAATTCAATGGCCAGCGCAGCAGGCACCGCGGCAAAAACATGAATGGCCTGGGTCGTGGTGGCTTCTAACTGACTGAGCAGCTTCTGCAGCTCATCTCTGAACGCATGGATGACCCTGCGGTTTGTCACCATGGCGTAGCTGGGTTCAGGTACAGTGAATTCTACAATTCGGGCACCCGGCAGTGCGGCGGTAACATCGCCTCGCGGTACCGCTGCGGAAAGAGACAGCACCAGAGCAACTGGCCCCTCACCTTGCGGAAGTTCAGAAGAGATAAACGCCGGCGGCAGGGCATCTGTATCCGGCCAGCGCAATATATGTTCCCTGTTAAATGAATACTGAAAGCGTTTATAGCGGTCGCCAATGGTCTGGCCGAGGAAAAACAACGCCGGAATATCCGCAAGCCCAACCATGGCCAGAGCCGGCTTATCGCCAAATTGCCCCCCGCGGCGGGCAAGCCCGGCCTCGAGTTTTTCAGTGATTAAATCCTTAATCGCCTGCCAGTAACCCGCATCCCTTCCCCGTGAACTGGGCTCAGGGAACACAACCGTAACCGGATGGCACTGTGCCGTAAGCCCTTCTGCAGACATGGCGGTAAGAAGGGCCTGCGCCGGAATTGCAACCAGAGTCTGATGATGCTGGCTTTGAACGATAACCGGTATGGCGCGTTCCTCCCCGGGCGTGGAAGCCGCTAAGCGAATTCTGGTCAGGCAGGCAGAGTGAAGTCCGCTAAGATCGTCTTCAGGATAATTATCGCCGTCACGATCAACCCGGTCATGGCATCCCGGACACAGTAGCATAAGATTCTCGCTGTCATTCGTCAGTGCCAGGGCCTCTTCTTCGCTGTGTGTGGCGTTTCCCCTGGGGCCTTTCGGGCTGGCAGGAAGAATATGGGCCACTTCTCCCCATTTCATCGGCGTACCGATACGAAAATCATGGGTCAGATCGGTTCCGCAGAGTTCACAATGACCCGCTGCACGGATCCAGACCAGAATTTTCACTTCAGGGCTAGTGTTAAAACGCCCACTCGAATCATCCGCCTTTTTTTTCGCATTCACGTAAGGGTACTCCTGAAAAGGAAAAACCATTAGCACGGGAAATACTGAAATAGGTACTGTTCATCTTTTTTCAATACGCAACCGCGAAAAATATAACTCGCGAAACAAAATACGGAGCGGACCGCCTATTGCGCTGCCAGGTTTTCATTGAGCGATATGCGGACATTACTAACAGCATTCTGTATTCTGTGTGAAACGGGGAGCAAGTCACCGCTTTCCAACCCGTTATTTCAGCGTGCCGAACTGTTTGTCCTTCAGTGCATATAGTCGGTCGAACTCAGCATAGGGCTCTCCCGTTTCAGCGGCGTGCCGGGTTTTAGCGTCCAGAAGGTCGGGCAAAGGGATCCCATGACTCAGTGAGTGGTAAAGATCATAACCACTGACACAGATAACCCGCTTCCCTTTACCAAAAGCCGTCAGACCTTCAGGCGTAAATCCCATCCAACTGATAAAAACGCCGCGTGTCCAGGTTGCCTTGGTACTGAGCTTTCCTTCAAATACATGGAGATCGGCAGCCGACGTTCTTTTCTGATGCCATTTTGCCTCCATCAGGTAAAATTCATCATTCAGTCGGAAACTTCCGTCAATCTGTTCGCCTGTATTTCGGAAAGACGAACGGGGAGCAAGCTTAAAGATACTGAACAGTTCAGCAAGCCAAATTTCAAACCGAAAACCACGTAGTTGTGGCGGCAGAGATTTCATCTCGTTCATTTCAGCGATAAGTGAAGGCCAGTCAACACCATGCCATGCCTGGACAGGCTTTACGCCTTTGGCTTCATTGGTGTCAGCGTTTTCTAAGCGGGAAATCAGTGCAAGATAGTCATTACGGCTTTGTTCAGCCTGTTCAGGCATGGATTCTGTTTTATACTGCCAGAGAGCGCCAAGAACCCGCAGAGCGGTCTCACGATCAGTCTGTTTCAGCAAGCATCTAACTCGTTTGGCTTTTGATGTCCCCTCTTCCTGATAACGTTTATCATCAATATCAATGTTCAGTTCTTCATCAAAAAAAGCAGACAAGGTGCGGTTAGAGAAATCAAGTATCCAGCCAGGATCGCTCTCAAACACGAGATTAAACAGCCTCAAATCCTGCATTTTCAGTTTCACACCTACCTCCTTTTTTTCACAGTTTAACGGGATGAAAGTGGAGGAGGAAATGAGTCAGCACCTGTACACCAGCATTAGCGTGTTCCGCTATCGGCACTGAGCGGACTGTCAGTTTAGGTTAAGCCCTGTGCAACAACAGTGCCAGTCAAATTTGAGCTAATACACTTTATCTAAATTACAAAGCAGAGCTTCAGCTACAAGGTGATTATTTTTTTCTGTGTACATGAGAATCAAATGCTAGTCTGACACTCTCAACGTTTCGTGACCAATTTTTTAGAATAGTATCCGCTAATGCATCTTGGCTTGCATTTGCTAATCGGTATTTTTTACTTTGATTGTTAATTACAATATCTGATTCTTCAACATATTCCCATAAGGGGTCAATAAGGTCATTCACTGCCGCAGCTTTACTTTTCCAACCACCTTGTGGTGCAAGTTCATTTATAAGGTCTACTAATTTCCTCTGAATAACAATGTATACCTCTGTTTTCTTCTCGCCCCCCTTCTTTCCAGCCTTAACTCTAACGCCTGATAGTTCTGATTGTTTATCAATGTAAACCTTGAACCAAACCATTCCGATACACTTATCAAATAGACTAAAAGAGGTATTTAATGCCCTTAGCGCGATGCATTCATTTTCCGATGCTACCGACTGCCCCCATTGATACAACATTGAAGCATTAAAAAGATGCGCAAAAAATATGTCATCAATTCTGATGGGCTCGATAATTAATGGAAAAAAAGTCTCCCGATAAATACGACTCTGTAAGTCTCGCCAGCACTCCTGTACAGGATCATATAATTCTGTGTACTCCTCTTTGAGCTGTAACATCCCATTAACAGTGTGACTTTGATAATCCCGAAGATGAGGTTCTGAGTACAACCTTACACGCGTACCCACTTTTGCAGATTTCCAGTACTGTTCTCTCATTCTGGCTAGTTCTTCTTGTATTACCGAGTAGCTTTCATCAAGTATTTCAGCATATCTCTCCCACTTGCAGTGTGACATCTCCTCAGAGACTTCCTTTATTTTCTGGCTAATTTCTTCACAAATTTCAGATACAGAAAACATTAATCCACCATATATCAACAAGTTAACTCTTGTAAAAAATGTCTTTTTGCTACCCGGATTTTTTGCAAAATCCTTTGATCATACTCTTACACAACCAAACTGAACTAATGCAAGGTAACTTAACATGAACACATCCAACGTCAGAATCCTTCGTTTAACCGACGTCGTCAGCAAAATGGGCATAAGCCGCTCCACCATCTATGATTGGCTCAATCCAAAATCTTCGCGCTACGATGCATCTTTTCCCAAACAGCGTCGACTGGGTAAGCAATCTATCGGCTGGCTGGAAGCTGAGTTAGACGAGTGGCTTTTACTACGTAGTCAAGTGGGTTATTGAGTCTTAATGAATTGCAAGTAAAGGCCATTAACTCAGCCATAAAAACAGAATAAGCCATTGAAATTTCGATACGAGATTGCGGAGGCATCATTCGATTGAGGCGATTAAACCTTAATAAAATCAACTTGCAAACCAATTGAATAGAGGTTCAAAAATACATTATTGACACTTTTTACAAGTATCAAATCAAGAAGAAAAGGACAATTGGCAGAAACATCAAGATCAAACATTTTTTTGTCTTAGACAGATAACACTGTGAGAATGCCAATTGTCATCAAATGCTTTTTTGCGCCCTCAAAGTCAGAGACGTCTGACGTGTCAAAAAATAATTAATGATACCGGATTCTAATCAATGAAATTTTTTGCTTACTTCGCTTGTGTTGACTCTGCTGGAGCAAAAGGTGTTAGAGAGCATACTGTTTTTCGAGAAATATGCGTTTTTTTCCATGTAGACTCAGAGAATATTGTTATTGAAATTGTTGACATTAAACGACCATTTTCAGAACAACGGCTTTTAAAGGAGCTCATTAATACAAAAATGAACCGTGGTGACACCATTGTAATTACTGATTTAAGCTGTCTGGGAAGAAATGTTGAGGACATAGAGGAGGCTTTATTTTTATTTTTTCGAAAGGAGATAAATGTCTACTGTTACCATCCTCGCACTAGAATTGAGCCAGCAATTGAATGCTGCATGTCATTTCTGATAACAGTCCAAAAAAAAGTCGACATTCATAATCTTAAGTCAACAAGGAGTCGGAATCGCACAATGAAAAAAGCGTTAGGAAGAAAAAAGGGAAGTAAACATAAGATGGAAATATTAAAACTTAAGCTAAAAGGACATACACAGATACAAACAGCTAAAATTCTAGGAATCAGTATTTCAACAGTCAAACGCCACTGGAAAAACACATTTATTACTTAGCAAAAACAAGCTAATTAGAGAGTAACTTTAATATAGCCACCACAGGCCAGGACTGTCTTTGTCTAAATTTTAGATGTTGGAAAGGTATTATAATGGCAATCTACTCTTAGCTATGACTAATAGTCATCTAAGAGCAGTATTATTAATCAAGTAATTATCAGATCACAACAGTATGGGGATACGATGCTCTGATGCCTGAATATATCTGAATCAAAGACAATGTACAGTCTTATCTGTGTGGCAATCATTAATATGGTCTTTAAAGACCGTAGGACTAACCACATAGGAATTCTGATATGAGTTATGTTGAACTTTACCGATCAATAATCAATCAATCATTGAATTTGATTACGAACAGGCACCAAAGAGTTGTTGCGTTCAGAGTTGATACTCATTTTCCGGGGATAGTTGACAACGGTGATAACATTTGCTGCTTTCATAGCCTGAAACCTGGTGAAATTAGCCGTATGTGCAAATCAATGGAGGCTAAGCTCATAGCCGATATTCAGAGAAAAGAGCGAGAAGGGAAACGTGTACACCGAGGAACAGTAATTATTATATGGGCGAGAGAATTTTCATTATCGGGTAAATGCCATTACCACCTTTGCCTGCTGTTTAACAAAGATGCCTATTACCATCTCGGGGATTATGAGCAAGAAAATACGCTAAGAGCAATGATCACCGGATCTTGGTATAGCGCGATGGGCCTACATCTGGACGATTATCGAGGCTTGGTGCATTTTCCAGAGAACTGCCGTTATGTACTAAATTCTAACCATCCAGACTTCCAATGCCACTATCAGGAGCTGCTGAACCGCCTTGATTATCTCGCTAAAATAGAGACCAAGATCTTTGGTGAAGGATATCGTAATTTCGGTTCTTACCAAATCGATCTTTAATTTCAATGTGGCCTTCCTGTTTAGGGAAGGCCTTTTTCACATCAGGGATAAGTGATGTGCCCTACAATCGCGCAGATGAGTCGATAATCGCTAACGTAAAAGATCTCCGGATTTTCTGCATTTTGCTCGCCGATAAAAAAGATCCAGGCTTTATCTTTCAGCCCTTTACCTTTAGCTTCGATAGCCTCTGTGCGAGCTGCTTCCAGCTCTTTACGAACCACGGTACGCTTGGCTTTAGACCAGCTAGCCCATTCGATGTAGATCTGGTAGCTTCGGGTAGGTTTAGGTTTACCTTCCTCATCTTTTCCCCATTCACCTGACAGCGGAATGATTAGGTTTTCATCATTTTCAGTAAATTTATTCCAGAGCAGTGGTGCATAAAAGATCTTCGGCTCAGGGTAAGGTTGAACCTCATTCCGGAGCTTTTTAAATGCCGTCATGTAGATTTGACCACTGATTCCGGGAACGTTAAGCGACATTCCCCGGTCATGCGGGAAACGGATGAAGGCACGGCAAATATTGCGAATAGCATTCACTTGACGCCGGGATTGTCGTTCGGGTGAATTACCTTCACCAGATTGTGAGGATGCTGAACGTGTCGAACTGGATTTACTTTCATCACCAGAGAAACTTGGTTCAACAACAGGGCGTTTTTCGATCAACTTTAGCCCCGAGGGCATTAACCCCGGAGCACTGTCCAGTATGTTGCGGACACTGGCCTTCTGGCCTTGGCGAATTACTGTGCTTTCAGCATCAGCATCACATTCAGGATGATGCTGAATATGGCGTTTCTTTTTAAAATAGGCTCTGACTTTTTTATCTTTTTCCCATGCAGCAGGATGCATGGTTATACCACACCCCCAGCACACGTAACCTTCAGTATCAACGCTATCAAGTAGCCACAGATCCTCTGCTTCTACAATCTCACGGGTATGTTTATCACGTGCAGATTCCATCACACTTTCCTTTTGTAGAAAAAAATCCAGCCTACCTAGTTATGGCAGTCAAATACGCACAAAGATGATTCTCCATAAAACTCGTCGGTGATATCTCTCGCTGCCAATTCTCCCTTAAAGTTATGAGTTTCCTTTGCTTAAGTACGTTGCGGTTACTCGCTATGTCAACAAACGGCATACGCATTAAGACTTACACCATCCGACTAAAATATCTGTTAAACCTGTGGCAACTGAATACCATTTCGTTTAAAAGTTGAGAGCAATTCGATCGCTCCCCATCTGCCCAAGCAAAGTATTCGTATTGTTTAACAATTGTAGCTTTACATCATTTTCAGGCATTGACCACGCCTCGCCCAGCAATCGAACTGTAATATTGAAATCCCATGGCATCACAGTGCGATTGTTAAATTGAGCAAATGGCCCGTCGCTCTCTGGCACAACCCTGTCTTTAGGGAGCTTAATAGCAAGAGCTTTCCCAGCGGCAGAGTTGAAAGCAGCCGGACCAATACTGAACCAGCATCCCTGCGCTGAAGCATTCCTCAATTCCGTAACACTTCCAGTGAACCAATGTAAAATAGGAATTCCGTGAGAGGGGAACGCTTTTAAGGTAGCCAGCACATCAGGAACGGCCTGTCTTGAGTGAATGCTCATTGCTCGTCCCCCAGCATCGTGGCACTTCCTGACCACCTCGGAAAACACTCGACGTTGCATCGCGTAACTGGTGGAATATCGTTTTGAACCATCCAATCCAATCTCACCTACAGCAGCCACGTTTTGAATCAACTCGAGAAGCATTTCCAATTCCTGGAAACGATCAGCGACAATTTCAGGATGAAGTCCAGGACTGATCATTACAGATTCATATTTTTCTAAAATATGGCTTGTAGCCTGAAAAGCCTTTGGGCTCGTAGTAACTAACCACGTGAAAACATTACGCTTAATCGCACCGGCATAAACATCTCTAGCCTCGGGATACAAATCAACGTGACAGTGAAAATCAATCAAAGCAATTTATCCTGAACGAGTACAGTTTCTAGCTCTTTAATACCTTGCTGCAAAACTCTACGATACATGGGTCGCTCTTTAATCGGTGCAAAAACCAACGAACCACCAAGAAATCTGTCTAGCCCTCTCTTCCTTACATCAAGGATGGCAAGTGCTACAGCCATAGGGTCATCTGGTGCACCAGACTTGTCACTGCCAACAACAGATTCAAAGCGGTAAGACGTTGTATCCCCATCAGGTTTCCATGCAAGGAATGCAGCCCGACGGATCAAGCATGGAACGCAACGTCCACAGTGCTGACGATTATAGGTTCGAAAACGGCCACAACTTGTAGAATCAGCAGCCCATTTTTGCAAAAGGTCTTGGTCAAGGCATTCCTGCATCATTTCTCCCTTAGTTTTGAAACGATACGGCAACTCAAGCTGCACATGGATGCCCAAATTATCCAGAACTCTTTGCAACATATCGATAAACATAGGATGAGTTGTACGAGTACTTAAACTGGATACGCGCCCCGGAACCAAAGGAGGATTTATGGAGATCACCCCATTTTCAGGAATAAATATTGTTGGTTTTGTTAAATTTATTTTCGTTGAGGCAAGTAATGCAAATGCATAAAAAGCTAATGAGCGGCCACGTGTCGAAGGCTCGCGCGGTCCTTTGAAGCTGATGCCATGACTCCATTGATAATGTGAACCATTTCCCATCAGCATGGATGCGTATTCCCTCTGTCGCTCAGAATCTTTATGCGCGAGTTGAGAAACAAATAGTGGTTTTCGACCCTTTGCCACCAAATCAATTCCACCTATTAGACTATCCAGCCCTCCGGATAATAAAGATACGCAATCATTACTTAGAAAAGCGCCATCTCCTTGAGGAGGTTCCATGCCTGCATTATTGAAATTTAGTAACCAATAATCACCAGTCAGAACTTTTAGCATATCTTCAAGATCGGATTTTAGCGGTAACCACTTATCTGGATTGCACAATCCAACCGTAAGCTGAATATTCCGGGTCCAGCCATCTGCACTCGTTCTTCTAGGGCTTGACAGATCTGCGCTACATACCGCGAGGCAAAATTGTACAAAATCCCAAATATCTATTGAAGGGCAAAATCCACTCCGTTTTAATGCGCCATGCCATCGATTCGCAATTGTACCAACACCTGCACGCTTAGCGCCTTTGAAATAGGAGAATACTCGCACATCAGCAGGAACCTGCGCTGGTATAAGTTCTGCTTTAGCACACATAACTTTGATCATTCTGAAAATACCTCTAAGGCAGAGAAGAGAATGGACTGAGCCAAGCTTTTCGGATCTGTGTTTTTTGTAGTCTGCTTTTCCAATACCACTCTAACCTTAGCACCGACCCACTCGCGAATATCAGAACGCCGTTCCTGAATTAATAGAGGATCATATTTTAATTTTTCGTAAGTCTGCCCAAGCTGGAGATCGATTCGATTACAAATCTCATTCGCAATGGTCAACCCCATGACTTCACCTATTTGCATATCCGTAAGATTGAATATGTCCACTTCCGGATAAAGTTCATAGAGTTGCGCCATAGCCTCCGCGCCAGCATTACGGAGAGATTCATCATCAACGCTTCCTGTCTCAGGAATAACTTCTTTCAAAATTTCAAGAGTAAGATCCGTTGCCGAAAGATTCTCTTGACGAACGTGAGTAAGCCAATCAATCACTCGCTGGTCGTTTCCATCCCTAGCAGACGTCAGGAACTCACCAAGACTACCGACCCCGCTGGCAACGCCTCGCATAGTAGTGGCAGCTCGTCGTGCTCCCCCCATTCCTTTGGAGACCATGCTTTTAGTCGCACCGCGTAAATTGTCGTGGCTGCCATTTTGCAGATATCCACCAAGGAGCGAACGAGCAGGTCCAAACCGTCTTTCAGGTGCAATAGCACCATCAGGAATTACATTTTTATCATTCTCCTGCGATGGTGAATCAGGCGAATCTCCTCCACCTGTTGTAGTATCACTATCAGGTTTTAACCATTCAGGGTCAAACGGTGAGCCTGAACGTCCTCCCCCACTAGAGGTTGATGTTCCCATTAGCGCCCCCTCCCAAGGTCCACAATTGCCTTCTTAGTTGTCTTTGGTAATTCGTTAAGATCTTTCCATCGTTCCAAAAGTTGCTGCGCCCATGGCTGAGCACCAAGAGTTGGGATTAAACCCGGGCCAATAAGTTTTAGAGGAGCCTGATCCAAAAGGCTGACCGCTTTATTTCCAATTTCCTTGTAAACCTTGCAGCACTCAATCAGCATTACAATATCCTTGTAACTCTTCCAGGTACGTGAAGCACTGTTACTTTGCCAGGCCTTTGTCATCGCCAACTCAGTCTGTGAAGGTCCTATTTTCCTCATAAGTTCAACTAAGGATTCATGACCATTAGTGGCAACTTTCAGTGCATCTCTCAATTTTCTAGAATCAGGAGTCATATTGTCATCACCAAAGTCGCGAGTTCCAGAGTCACGACTGAGGTGGAGAAGCGGGCGTAGATCCTCGGTTCCCAAAGCTGGCAGAAGTTGGAGCCATTGCTGAGTAAATGGCGTATTCTTGAAAGGCTCAGGTAAGCTACTCTGACCCGCTGCAGCGGCTTCAGCGTCCGCCAAAACTTGTACCCTACCGTCATTATCCGAATGCACACGACTAGCAAGCTCCTCAGCAAGGCTTTCGTCACACCTTTCAAGGAGATGCCATTTTGCCAGTGCGGCTATATCTAAAGTTATTCCCTGCGGCGCAGAAAGAGCATCACGTAAATAAACGGTATTCAAAAATCTTTTCATTAATCGGGGATTGGCGTTGACTGCTAAAGAACTATGAAGAAGTGCAGCAAGTCCCTGAGCTAAATCCATTAAACTTTTGAGTGCATCAATATGCTCTACCAGTTCATACAAAAACTCTTGATTGATCGTTTCGCCTTTCCAGCTATTACGCAGTTTCTCAGGGATAACGCTAAGCGCATGATTGAACCTTTCCTTGCCAAAATTGCCTACGCTAGTCTCTCGTTCAAGCAGTAGAAGGACCAGATACGCTTTCGCCTCATTCAAACCAAGGCGAGGGACATGGAGTGGAACCTGTATTAATTTATCGAAGTAGTTAGTTGCAACATCTCCCGTAATTCCCGCACCATCGAAGTGAACCTTCACCGCAGCTTTTATGAAATCGTTATCTGCGGCAATGACGAAAGCGCTACGGCGAATAAATAGCAACAAACGAATTGATTCAAGTGTTGAAATTGCTGTTTGTGGCAAGCATCTGTCTAAATCATCCACAAATATTACTAGCGTAATTTTCAGCTCTTCAAGTATACCTTCTAAAGTATCCCTGAATGCCTGAATATGGGCGGGCATCGAGAATGGCTCACTCGGTTTTAGAAGACCACTGGAACTTAGCTCAAGGGTGTCGGTGTCAGATGATTCGTTGTTAGCCTTATCATCCGACGAAAACCAACCTGCCAATTTACAAACCGTTTTTCCAAGAGAGCCAATAGGAATACCAGTGGTTAAAGTCAATGCGGCTTCGCCACTTAATTGAGCGACTCTGAGAAGATTTATCCTTCGCCACAGTTCAGATACTTTGTCAGTGATAGTTTTATTTTCATCTGTAAGACGAACAATCTCGTCCCCCACAATTTGTAGCAATGCACTCCTGGCGGACTCAAAATCTTGGTAGAGCCATGGATTGAAAGTGAGTACAACAAAGGAATGCTTTTCTTGATTTGTCTCTTCCACCAGCAACTCTTCAACTGAAGAGCTTTCCAGGCGTGATGCAATCATTTTCACCAGAGAAGATTTACCTGCTCCCCAGCCACCTGAGACCCCAATAGAAATAGGTTCCCCATTAGCCTGCTTCAGCAGGCTTGCACATGCATCAGCAACAACACCAAAATTCAAATAATCGACAGTTGTCTCGTTATCATGCCACATAGTGAAAAGTCCATTTAAAATTAATTTATATCAATAGGATATGAAAACTATTGGTTTCTGGTTCACAAATCCACTCTTGTGTAGGGCACTTGGCCTGTGGCCAGCAAATCAACACAACGCCCTGCAAAGGCGTTTGGTATCGCAAGAGCAACAAAATTACGAGCACGGGTGAGGCCAACGTAGAGTACGCGCTTTGCCTCTGCATCTACTCGCGCTTGCCATGACTCGAAGAGTGCTTCAATTCTGTTTTCAGGGGCTCGATTCGGCGGGACTACGACGCATACTGCATCGTACTCACGACCTTTCACTTCATGTATGTTGCCACATGCGAAACTGAGAGCAGCGGGCACTTGAAGATGCTTTGACCATTGCGCATCAGGAGGCTGTTGGAAGAAACGACGTAAGCTTACGCCAGCAGGGAGTGGCAGATGCAGCTTCTCAATTTCCGCATGAACACAGGCTATCCAGGCAAGCCGCTCTTCATCGGAGTCTCTACACGTTTTTGGAAGGTTAATGAGAAAATTTAGGGCGCATCTCCGATGGGCACGCCGGTCCAATCCAAGACGTTCGATGACTTTAACCAGATGCTCATTTCGTTGACGCACCCCCATTAAATCCAGCAATAATATTTCGACTGACTGGATTACATTCTCCTTCGTTCTTGGAGTTGCGGCAGGTGACCAGAACTCTGAAACTTTACGAGCCAGAAACTCAATTCGCGAGTTCCCGGTTGAAATGCTGGAAGTGACGCCAGCTGCCTGCAACGCAACTTTGCCTGAGTGAGCCAAAATAATCGTCTTGGTTGACTCGAGCCCCAGTTCCCTAATCCTTCTAAGGAATGCCTGACCAATAATTGCCGTTGGGCCGCGGCCACCGTAGGTAAGAAGTAAAATTGGATAGTCAACATCAGCACTTTCACCAAGCGACCGATCAATCTGACCTTCTCGCCTTAGAGTGGCTGCTAGCTGGCAAATTGCAGGACTACTACGAAAATTCCCCGTCAACCCCTTTTGCGCCGCAATAGGATATGTATCCTTAAATACCTGTATTCCTTGAGGATTACCATTACGAAATTCGTAGATTGCTTGGTCAGGATCACAAACGAACGTAACATTTACCCCATGTGCTCTGAGCCATGTCAGTATTTGCAGATCGAGTGGATTGCAATCTTGCCCTTCATCAACCATAACTTCTTGAAAACGTGCCGCCAATGCGCGAGCAAGTGACTCACCAATTACATTATCTCTAATCAACCGCAATGTTTGAGCACGTGCATCCCCTGCACTCATATAGCCAGCTTGTAGCAAAGATCGTCGCCGATTTGCTGCTACTTGTTGATATCGATTCTGATGTTGACGTACATGATTTTGCAAACCTGCATGTCGAATCCTATCAGGATCAATAACGTTGGTTTCTGGATCAAACAAATCTAGACTTACCGGTTGACCTCGAAAGGCAAATTGACCTGATAAACGAATTTCTACACCAAGCGTATCCCAACTATCTAGGATAATTGGCCGTGTTTGACTCGATATCGCACAACTTGGCAGTACAACGAAATGCCTGACGAAAGCATCAAGTGTTCCCATGAAACTAGGATACTTTAAAAGAGTATCAAGCCCAGCAGCCAAGCATCGTTCGCGGAACTCGTCTACAGCGGAGTTTGTAAATGAAAGTATCGCTATGCCCTGACGAGAAGGCAACGTAGCGGCGATCCTCGCTAGCCGAGCAATGATAGTGCGCGTTTTTCCGGCTCCAGGACAAGCATTAACGAAGGCTCCGCCAACGTGAGAAGCAAAACTCTCTTGCTCTGGGGTTAGATTGTGGATTCCAGTCATATACGTGAAGCTCCACGAATTGCATCAATAAGATAAGGCGGAACAACAAATGGTTCACCCGCCTCAATGCGCGAAGCCATAGCTTGCGCCAAATCGCCTTTGCGAGTTTTTTTCGTCTCAATTAATTTAAGAAATGCATTGGGACGATCTTGTTCTGGAATGCCCTCTATCTGCGCTTCCCAGTCTCTACGTGAATTACGATGCAAACGAAGAAACACGCTTTTCAGGAAACTTTCGTTTCCAGCGCCAAAAATTTCGTGCTCCAATGTGTGCTGATTGGTTAGAACGATCAAAGCATCTGGAGCTCCATGCGTTGCAGCCAGATTTTCCAGATCAACTTTCCTATTTCCCAACACGGTTGGGTCCGCATCAGTGATCACTATCAGCCTATCAGCAATACGTGCATCACCATATGGCCGTAGCAGTACCTCTACATATGGACGGAAGTCCACACCTTCGATCGGCACAATTACAGCCCCCTTGAACCTAAGCCACCCATCTAAATCATTAGCTAGCACAAGCTTTTGTGCTAACACAGGCAACAATAGTGCTTCCGCGATCCCTTCCACCAAGATAGCTCTGTTACCAAACAGCAAAGCGGAACGAGTCACGTCAAGATATCGACTAATTTTATCTAATGTCTTTGGCTTTAGCCCTATTTCGGCAATGGGCACACTCACTGATTCTGAGATAGCTATTCCATCTTGTTCACGATGCCGCGAACGCATGACCACTAGGTGACGTGGAGAAACCCATGCGGTCAGGTTAGGGGAATGGGTTGTCACAACAATTTGGATGCGGCCTTCAGGCTTTCCTGGCTCTACGATACGTGATGCTGATTGGCGCGCTTGATCCAAGAGGAACTCAAGCACAAGTACCTGTAATTGCGGATGCAAATGCGCTTCAGGTTCTTCAACAAGGAAAATAGTGAGGTCTGCCTCTTTGGCCTTAGTCAGCTCTACAACAACAGTGGCCATGTAGAGTAGATTTGAGTACCCCAGGCCAGACGACCGAATATCTTCGGGTATCAAACCTGTATCGGCCATACGAAATCTTAAATCACGAGCTACATCGAGTAAGGTTTCGCTACCAAAATCCAATGCCGCTATCTGCGGACGTACTCCATTCGTGAGTAGTCCGAGAGCAGTACTGATATCCGTATTGATTGTAGTTAATATCTCAGGCCGATTATCCGCACGCCTGACACCAGCGAGGAAATCTTGTTCCCGCTCTTTTGGCAAGAAATTACGCAGCAATGCCATCACTCGAGCGCCACTGCTAGTACCAAGCACCTGATGTGCGTCCCTTAAAGGAGGGAGATAAACGTGTCGGATCAACTCAGAAGAACCAAGCTCTGGTCCATTAGTGTCGAAACGTCCAGCCCATAAAGTAGTCTTTCCTCGGGGAGCATGTTCAGAACGCGATTCATATCGATAGCCGAAAGTAGCCTCGTTCTTGGTAGGATCGGGAACTGCAGATATCAATAGACCTTTGAGAGTATCGCTTAGACCCTGGAAAGCCCCTTCGATTTGAAAACTTGGGACTGTCGAATAACGTCGTACATCCTCATCCTCTGGATATCGTTCGCGGCGTCCACTCAATGGCAAAGTAAGCAATCTGATTGCGTCTACGACATTGGATTTTCCACCATTATTTTCACCAACCAATACAGTTAAATCTGGGCGGAGGCTAACGGTCACATCATCACAAGATCGAAACCGCGAAATTTTCAGCTTACCTAAATACATAAATATCCTTATATTACAGAAGCATATAAGTCATCGTGATAAGACCACTTGGAGGGCTTCATCCAAAATACTTTAATATATCGATAGTCCTGTCCGACTCGAGGTTAACGGCCATTAACTGTTTACTTTGTAGAGGATAAACAGAATTCGACGAATTTGTTAGAATGAAGCGAAGCGATAATTACTGATTAACTACTCCACAATTACAATAATATCAACATCTTCCTTATGGCAATGTGCCAGAGACATCATTTTTTCACTATTGCCCCAAAAAATGATTTAGATCCAATCTAATAGCTATCTCCGGCTCAAAATGTGATTCTTTATTAATCCTTTGAAATACATTTCATAACTCGGCTAACACACTTCCAATCCAAATAATTTCAGATAGATATTATCTCCATGAATCCCCCCTGATGCCTTCTTGCCTCAGGGGTTTTGTTTTTCTACTGAGGTCGTATCGTGAAAAAATCAGAAGGTATGCAGGCCATCGAAAAGCCACTGGCATCACTCCCCCACGCCATTGGCAAACATATTTTTGACCATATTCAAAAGCTCACTCACTACGAACCGGTCATCGGCATTATGGGAAAAACAGGCGCAGGGAAATCGTCGCTCTGCAATGCTCTGTTCCAAAGTGAGGTTACGCCCATCAGCGATATCAGTGCCTGTACCCGCGACGTGCTGCGATTCCGGCTGCGCAGTGTTCACCACAGCCTAATACTCGTAGATCTACCCGGTGTAGGTGAGAGTGAGCAACGGGATAAAGAATATGAATCTTTATATCGCAGAATCCTCCCTGGGCTGGATTTAATCCTGTGGGTAATCAAAGCCGATGATCGTGCTTTCTCCGTCGATGAACGCTTCTACAAGGGAGTGATGACTGACCACCAGCATCGGACACTTTTTATCATTAACCAGGCTGACAAAATAGAGCCCAGCCATGAGTGGAATGTCACCGGCAATGCGCCATCACCGGACCAGTCGGTTAATATCGAGGCCAAGCTGGAGTCCATTCGTCAGCTATTTTCACCACACCATCCTGTGTGCGTTGTCTCAGCGAGAACAGAATGGAATCTCCCATCAATGGTAGAAACGGTAATGCGTTGCCTGCCGGATCGTGCCACCAGCCCATTGGCGGCACAACTGCATGGGAGGTTATGCAGTGAACCGATAAAAAAGCAGGCTCGTGAAGGCTTTGGTAATGCGGTCGGAGAAGTGTTTGATTCTGCTGAAGCGGCATCATTTATACCCTCGCCACTAAAAGTGGTCATCCGTACTGTCCGTGAGGCGGTGGTGTCCGTTGCTCGTGCCGTTTGGGACTGGATTTTCTTCTGAGCTGGCTGACTTGCCATGAACTTCGGGACATACCCTGTCCGTTCTGGCGTTTTATAAGCTGCTGAATTTCGACAGTTACCCCTTTACGCCCCATCACGGTTGATTTTGGCAACTGTAAAAAATACGTCGTCTGGTGTCCATTCCCTGTCCCACACCCTCGCTAAGATATTCTTTTTATTTTCAGCTAATTATCTCACTGGAGAACCTGCCTCATGGCTCAGGTTGAACGTCGTCATGATCGGCTTGCCGTCCGACTGTCGTTAATTATCAGCCGTCTGGTGGCTGGCGAAACACTGGATTTGCAAGCGCTGGCAACTGAATTTGGTGTGTCGGTTCGAACCCTGCGCCGGGACTTTCGGGAAAGACTGATGTATCTGGACCTGGAGTATCGTAAAGGCCGATGCCGTTTGTTATCCGGTAGCCGACAGAGAGAGCTGGCGGTAATGACATTTGCTCGCCAGTCAGGCGTTGAAGCACTGTTTCCAGATATGGATAACCATCTGGTCAGTTCACTGTTGAGCGGACCAGGGGAGTCTCCTTGCCTTATCTGGCAAGGAGCAGCTCAGGCTTCATCACCAGACTCAGGCGTGTTTACTCGGTTGGTGAGCGCGGTATCTGAACATCGAAAGGTGACGCTGCTCGGTAAAGGTTGCCGCTGTACAGGTCTCGCTCCCTACCGGCTGGTTCTGCGTGAAGGCGAGTGGTATCTGACGGGGGAGCATCAGGCACGGATTGCCGTCTTTCCTTTGACGGATATTCGGGCAATCACGCTCCATAAGGACAGTTTTTCCCCGGATATCACTGTGCGTGACATCCTCTCACGCCCGGATTTTCTTCAGGCTTTACCCCTCTTTCGCTTTTTCAATTCAATGCTAGTCGCAACCAACTGCGGCCTTATACATCAAAAGGAATAATCATTATGAAACTGCTTACTACTACAGCGCTGGCTGCCAGCTTTTTCTTGGGGGCTGTTTTCCCAACTGAAGCTGGAAATATTGTCGGAACTGTTAAAGCCTGGCAATACATGCAGGCTGAAGGCTGGAAATCTGCCGATGGTATGGATGACAACATACTGCACAACATGCTCTATCAGGCCAGTGTGATTGATAACTATACGTGGACGAAACAGTTTCTGTTACGTGTCCGTGGTGGTGGTGCGCTTTTTCTTGCCGATAAAAAGACGCACACGATTCGCCAACTGAAAGTGGAGCCTGTAGGTGAAACCTACAATGACATTGAAACGGTCTACCAGGGAGAAGACAAAGGTGAAGGATGCTATTTCGCTATTATCGACAATCAATCTTCAGCACGACAAAAAGCGATTGATGATCTTCTTAGCTACCCGCCAGTTGATGATATCGATGCTAAAGCAAAAAAGATCAGACAGCAGATGACCCCGAAAGTCGTTATGGTCATTCCGGATAATTGTGTGAACAAGCAGCAGCAGGCTGCTCTGGTAGCTAAACGTTCGGAAGAAGATCGGAAGTTACAGCAATGGGTAGCACAACAAAGTTTGACGGAGCTATGTCGTCGTACTGGCAACTGCTAAGGGCCTTCCAACAACACCAAAGCGACCCTTTATCAAAATCAGGAGCATCATTTTGAACCGATTTGTTAAAGCCTTACCTTTCATCGCTGGTTTAACGTTGTGCCACTTGCTACCCGCACAAGCCGATGAACAACGCTACATCAGTATCCGTAACACCGATACAGTGTGGACTTCCGGCAATATTTGCGTTTATCAGTTTCGCCTTGATAACGGCGGAAGCGGTACAGGTTTCGGCCAACTGAATGTGTCACTGCGTTTGAAAGACAAAGCTGGAAAAACGCTCGCGCAAGGCGTCATGGAAGTCGCTCCCTTTGGAGAAAGTGACGCAACACGTTCACAGGACGCTTTTCTGGAATATGAATGTGTTGAAAGTGTCAGTGCCGTTGAAATTTTGAAGGTAACTGAATTACATGCAGGGCATCAAACCGACCTGCCACTGTCCATATTCGATCCGCAATATTACCAGCCATTGTCAGTATCAGTTGCCTTGAATTAACCGTCACGACTGGTTGAGAGGATCAACTGCCACATCCCAGCTTATCAGTACTCACTTAAAAAAACTTCAGGCCATGCCTCCTCCGGGAAGCATGGCCTTTTTGTTTTCAAACCACTAATACGGAATCAACATGGATCAAATCACATCACTAATCACCGCGTCACTCTTACCAGACAGGAAGCGCCTTAACTTCTGGCCGAAGCACTTCGGCAAAATCCCCCAATGGATGCTGCTGGAGCCTCGTGCCTTCGCCTGGATGGACCGCCTGTGCGAAGCCTACAACGGCGGGTACTGGAATTATTACACGCTCAGCAACGGCGGTGCCTTCATCGCACCTGACAGCGAGAACAGCTGGGCCGTGTTCAACAAGCTGAATGGCAACAGCTTGGAAATGAGCAGCGAAGCCGCTGGCATCGCAGTCTGCCTGCTGAACTGGAGCCACCATGCCTGCAGAACCGGCAGCCCCGCCATGAGTGAACATTACTTTCGCCTGCGCGAATTTGCGCTGAGCCATCCTGAAAGCAACGCCATCATGCACATCATCGACTGAAGGTGGAGAACATTATGGAAAGTACCGTATTACCTCATCCACTAACTTCACACCGCACCATAAAACGCGCTCTGACGCTTATCGAGAATCACCTGCGCGAACCCGGCGTGGCGTTCACCTCCGCATCACTCACCCGCGACTGGCTGCGGCTAAACCTCGCAGGACTGGAGCGGGAAGTGTTTATGGTGGTGTTTCTGGATAATCAGAATCGGCTGCTGGCGCACGAAACCCTGTTCAACGGATCCATCACCAGCACGGAAGTTCATCCTCGCGAAGTGGTTAAAGCCGCACTGCGGCATAACGCCGCCGCTGCCATTTTTGCCCACAACCATCCATCCGGATATGCCGAGCCCAGCGATGCCGATCGGCATATCACCGAACGGCTGAAAAAAGCGCTGGCGCTGGTTGAGGTGCGCGTGCTGGACCATCTGATTGTCGGCAGCAAAGAGATTGTCTCGTTCGCCGAACGTGGCTGGTCCTGAAGGAGGACATATGCATTCTGAACAATGGGGACTGACGTGTAATAAAACGCCTTATTTCAGTGTGAGGCTGGTGCAGGAAGGCAACCGGCTGCATTTCCTGGCTGACCGGGCGAGGTTTACCGGCGACTTCAGCGACGATGAAGCACTTCGCCTTGACCAGGCTTTTCCACTGATGATGAAACAACTGGAACAGATGCTTTCAACCGGTGAGCTGAATTCTCGCCATCAGCAACGCGTTACCCTGAATCACATTGGACTGACCTGCGAAGCCGACACGCTTGGCTCACACGGTTATGTTTATATCGCGATTTATCCCTCTTCGACTGTAACCGTCTGACCGGCCACCTCCAAAAACAGGACACACCCAATGCAAACTTTACCGTTACCCGAGCCACGGGCGGCTGAGCCCTGCCCGTCTCCCGTGCGAATCTGGCAGTTGCTGCTCGCACATCTGCTGGATAAACACTATGGCCTCATGCTCAACGACACGCCGTTTGGCGACAACAGCGTGATTCAGGCGCACATCAACGCCGGTATATCCCTGTGTGATGCTGTCAATTTCATTGTGGAAAGATATGAACTGGTGCGCACCGACCACAGCCGTTTCAGCCTAACCGAACGCTCTTCACTGATTGGGGCCATCGACATTCTGCGTGCCCGTCGTGCGACCGGACTGATAGTAAGCAGCGGCTACAGCACCATAACCCGCATCACAACGGGCCAGTATCAGGGAGGAAAAGCACAGTGAAAATCAGCCTGAACCTTAACACTGACAGCATCAATGTGCTGGCGCTGAACATGGGGAAAATCGCGGTCGATGTTGACAGTATCGAGCTCGCTGAGCTGATAGCTGTCGTTAATGCTCAAGGGCTTACGCTGCGTATCGCGGAGGAACCCGGCAGGTGATTGTTGAAACCAGCTCTCGCCTTCTCCTAAGCAGCATTATAAGATAACGCCAAGTGGACCGATAAAATGAAAATTAGTTTTAGGCACCTTCTTAGGCACCAAAGAATAATTGAATTGAAGAATTAGCATTTTAATTCAGGTGGTTAACGGGCCAGTTCAGACTCCGCCAGCCAATCATGATTGGACAGTGCCAGGACAGCACTAGTAAAACAGGAAGTTAGCAGTCTCAGCAGGACACCGACCAGACGGTGAGGAGACAAAAAAGGATACACAAAGGAGCCGCGGCTCCCGAGTGACAAAAAAGCCCGCATCAGCGGGCTTTTTTGTTTCTGCTTTCCAGCCTCATTAGCCACGCTCAATGCAACCACAATCAACAACCCACTTTTCTTTCACCTTAGTCTGTAATCTTCCTCTCATACCTGCTTTTAGCCATAACTGATGTGAGCATCGGCTATGAGCGAAAAGTGGAGGTCACCACTATGCTTTGATTCAGCTTATGGCGTCAGCCGATAATGCGACTGCACCAGACCTGAAGGGAAGCTGCGGCTGGATAATAGCGTCAAATCGATATCATGGGGCAGAACTCCGAACAGCGGTTTTCCCGAACCGAGCAGGACAGGAACGGTAGTGATAACGATATCGGCGACCAGACCTTCGCGCAGGAACGACTGTATTAACTGCCCACCATCGATATAGACCCGGTGCACGTTCTTCTCCATCAGGTCAGCAAGAGCCTCCCCTGGCGTGAGGCATGAAAACTGCACTTTATCCTTCAGCGCCTCGGGCACGGTGGTATCGGCTAGCTGCCGGGAAAGCACCAGCACGGGCAGATCATAAGGCCATTCGTTAAAAGTCAGCACCTTCTCATAGCTGCCTCGACCCATAATGATCCAATCTTTGTCCGCGATGAATGCGGCATAGCCATGATCTTCTGTCGGGTCATCGCGCTTTAACAGCCAGTCGATATCACCCTCCTGCCGAGCGATAAAACCATCAAGACTGACCGCGATGAAAACATGTGTGGTGACCATCATGTGCTCCGTGTTCAGATTGCATATATCTCGTTGAGTTTAGCAGTGTTAGCGATATTGATATGTTCCGATAAAGCCACATCACAATGTTAGCAACGTCCACCAGAGCCTCAACCACCTCCCACACCAATTACAAGGACGCCAGCCGGTGATTACCAGTGTCATCCGATAAGTCCTAAGAGCCCGCACGGCGCAAGCTCTGCGGGCTTTTTTGTGCCCTCATTTTATCCAGCGAAGTCCGAAGAGAACCCATTAAATCCGAACCTTTTAGACACTTTGTTACCAGGCATAGGCCTCAGGAGCTTCCCCGCCTGGTCCTGGCCAAATAGCATCCAGTTTTTCAAGTGTTTCAGGCGTTAACGTTACAGACAGCGCATTGAGATTCTGACGAAGTTGTTCAACCGTACGTGGCCCGCTGAGTACGCTGGTGACGGTCGGATTTTGCAATAGCCAGGCAAGCGCAACGTCAGCCGGCGTTTCACCCATTTCATCGCAAAGCTGCTCCCAGGCTTCCAGCTGTGGCCGCAGATGATTGATTTGCACCTGCATATGCGGTGTTGCCCTGCGCCCCTCTGTCATTTTACGCAGCACACCGCCCAGCATTCCCCTCCCTACCGGACTCCATGGGATAAGGCCAATGCCGTAATGACGCAGCGCAGGGATCACCTCCAGCTCAACCGTGCGCTGGGTCAGATTGTACAGGCTCTGTTCAGATGCCAGTCCCAGCAGGTTACGTACGTCGGCCTTACATTGTGCGGTAGCAATGTCCCAGCCAGCAAAGTTACTGCTGCCCACATAACTAATTTTACCCTCACGGATCAGCTGTTCCATAGCCTGCCAGATCTCCTCCCAGGGGGTGTTCCGGTCGATATGGTGCATCTGATAGAGATCGATATGGTCCGTTTTGAGCCTTTTCAGGCTGGCTTCACATGCCCGGCGAATATGGTAAGCGGACAAATATTTATCGTTCGGACCCGTATCCATCGGCTGATAAACTTTTGTGGCCAGCACGATCCGCTCGCGCTTTCCGCTGCGCGCCAGCCAGTTGCCGATGATCTCTTCGGATGTCCCGTACCCCTTTGCCATATCCGGCGACTGCGGTCCGCCGTAAACATCGGCGGTATCGAAAAAGTTGATACCCGCATCCACCGCCTCATCCATGATCCTGAAGCTGGTTGGCTCATCCGTCAGTTCACCAAAGTTCATAGTCCCAAGACCGATACGGCTCACCCGCAGGCCTGTTCGGCCCAGATGTTTGTAGTTCATGTCGCATGCTCCTTAACTGACGCGTTATTTGAGGTTCTTACGGAAAAAGTCGGCCAATTTGTCGAAGGGGATCACGTCTGTGCGATCGTACAGATCGACGTGCCCAGCCCCCGGAACGACATACAGCTCTTTAGGCTGAGCGGCGCGTTTGAAGGCGTCCTCGCTGAACTCTTTTGAATGAGCCTGATCGCCGGTGATAAAGAGCATCGGACGCGGTGAAATGGCTTCAATATCGTTGAACGGGTAGAAGTTCATAAACTTGCCAATACTGCTCAGCATCGGTTTTGTCGTCAGTTCTTCTTTCTCGCCCTGCGGGGTGTAGCCGCCGCGTTCGGTGCGGTAGAAATCAAAGAACTCGCGCTGAATTTCTGGCGTGGAGGTGTCCAGTTTATTTACAGTGCCCGGAATGTAAGCCGTCTCTCCCCCTTTAAACTCAGCAAACCGCTGCTCAATGGCCGACTGGATGAAGGCCTTACGTTGTTCAAGCGTCTGGGAATGGTTAAGCCCGTTACGGAACGCAGCTCCCATGTCATACATGCTAACGGTGGCGATGGCTTTCATACGTGGGTCAATCTTCGCGGCGCTGATGACAAAACTTCCGCTACCGCAGATGCCCAGCACGCCGATATTTTCCGGATCAACAAATGGTTGTGTGCTGAGATAATCAACCGCCGCGCTGAAATCATCCGCGTAGATTTCCGGTGAAATCAGGTGCCCTGGCTTACCTTCGCTTTCTCCCCAGAACGAGAGATCAATCGCCAGCGTGACAAAACCCTGCTCCGCCAGTTTCTGCGCGTACAGGTTTGAGCCCTGCTCTTTGACTGCGCCCATCGGGTGGCCCACGATGACCGCCGGGTTTTTGGCGTTCTGAACGATCGTTTTCGGGACAAACAGATTGCCAACCACGTTCATCTGATACTGGTTTTTAAAGGTGACTTTTTGCTGCGTCACCTTATCGCTTTTATAAAAGTTATCCGCACCTCTGGACATATCCGCCGCGGAGGCGGCAAATGCGCTGATGAACATCCCCAGGGCTAACGTAAATTTATTCATGATGGTTTCCTTATCAGGACGAGTGTGATGAATGGCCACCGGCAGACGCGTCTGCTCGTGAGGTCAGGAATATCAGTACGGTTGCGATAATCAGCATTGCGGCGCTGACCAGAAAGGTGCTCTGGAAACCGTGATGGTCGAACAGCAGGCCTCCCACGGTGGATCCCAGCGCAATGGACAGTTGCACCATCGCCACCATTAGCCCACCTCCCGCTTCGGCATCCTGCGGGAACGTGCGTGGAACCCATGCCCACCATCCCACTGGCGCGGCGGTTGAAATCAGCCCCCACAGTCCGAGCAGTATCGTCACGATGGCCGCCTGGTTGCTAAACGCGATCAGGGCCAGCGCGATGATCGCCATCAGTACAGGAATCGCCATCAGGGTCGGGTAGAATCCGCGCTTCAATACCCGGCTAATCAACGTAGTGCCGATGAAGCCCGCCATACCGATGACCAACAGGATGAGAGTCACCGCTGAAGCGTCCACCTTCGTTACCGCTTCGAGGAAGGGTCGGATATAGGTAAAGAGCGTGAACTGTCCCATAAAGAAGATCCCCACCCCTAGCATGCCCAGCGTGACCACCCGGTGGCGGAACAGCATGAAGACGTTGCCAGCGCCCACATGCGGGCGGGTAACCGGCATAGAGGGCAGACTGAGCAGTTGCCAGACAAACGCGACGATGGCGACGGGTAGCAGGCAGAAGAAGGTCCCCCGCCAGCCGATGACCGAACCCAGCCAACTGCCCAGAGGTGCGGCCACGACAGTGGCTAGCGCATTGCCGCTGTTAAAAATAGCCAGCGCCAACGGAACACGGTGCACTGGCACCAGACGCATCGCCGTCGCCGCCGACATCGACCAGAACCCGCCGACTACAATGCCAATCAGAGCCCGCCCCGTCATATAGGTCAGGTAGTTGGGGGCCATCGCAATAACGGCCCCGGACAGCGCCATGATGCACGTCAGGCCGAGCAGCAGAGTTTTCCGGTTAAGCGAGCCTGCCAGTCGGGAAATAAACAGGCTGGTCACCACCGCAAACACGCCGGAAATGGCGATTCCCTGCCCGGCCATGCCTTCGGTGACGTTCAGGGACTGCGCCATCGGCGTCAGGAGGCTGACCGGCATAAATTCGGAGGCGATCAGGGCGAAGACGCACAGTGTCATGGCAAACACGCCGCCCCAGTGCGCCGGTTGTTTTTCACTTTCTCCGTTTTTGTTTCTGGTTTCAGTTTTCTGATTACGCATTTAGCCTTTCTTTTTTGTTGATAATGCGATGCCCTCCCCTGCGCCTTCAGGAGACTTTGACGCGTCGGCGTGGGGACAAGCACGGTAGTAAAAGGGAACGATGGGTATGAAAGGAACGACTGCTCAGTCCACGATCCTGATCTGCAACTTAAGCGGTCCATGGCGCTGCAGGGCGGACAATCCCGAATCGACTTTGCCAACCGGGATCAGTGAACGGGCGTAAGGCCTGCCCTGGGCAAAAATCGCCAGGTTGCCCCAAGGCGCGTAGAAAGTAATATCCCCGGCTTCCGGCGTCATGCCTTCCGGAGCCTGTGCAGTGGAAAGCCTGCGCGGCAGATCGCTAATGCGCTCAATATCGGCGTAATCTTGCAGCGTGAGGCTGAGGGGAAGCAGTGACGCAAAATCCCGCCCTGTCGGCGTGTCATAGAGGGTGGCAGTGGCGGTCTCACTATTCACAACGATCTCAATTTTCATAAGCTTCTCCTGTACAGCGACCCGTTCGTTGTCACCCGCCATCACGGACTGCGTAACGCATAGCAGCCCGACAAGAAGGAACATCATCAGCAGCGACGTTTTGCGGTGCATGTTTTGCATATCGTTTAGCGTTGACTTTTTCATCGCATTATTGTTACCAATAGGCAGCGGGGAAACTAGCTAATGAATGCTTAATAAGCCTATAAGTAAAATTTATAAATAGACCGGAACTGAACATGGCCAGACGCAACCTCAACGATTTACTCTCTTTCGTCACCGTGGCGCGGGAAGGCAGCTTTACGCGTGCCGCCGCGCAGCTTGGCGTGACTCAGCCCGCGCTGAGCCAGGCGATTTCCGGGCTGGAAGAGCGGATGCAAATCCGCCTGCTGACGCGGACCACCCGCAGCGTCGCCCCGACGGCCGCCGGTGAACGACTGCTGCAGTCGGTGGGCCATCGCATTGACGAGATTGAGGCCGAACTGGATATGCTGACTGAACTGCGGGATAAGCCAGCAGGAACCGTCCGCATCACCTGCGGGCCGAACGTGCTGAAAACGACTCTGCTGCCCAAGCTGACGCCGCTGCTGCGCGAATATCCGGATATTCATATCGAATTCGATGCCAACCACGGATTCCGTGACATCGTGGCAGATCGGTTCGATGCGGGCGTGCGGCTTGGCGATACGATCGATAAAGATATGATAGCGATGCCCATCGGTCCGAAACTTCGTATGGCAGCGGCCGCCTCGCCAGATTATTTCGAGCGATACCCGGTACCGCAAACGCCCCATGATCTGACGCAGCATCAGTGTATTAATCTGCGTATGGTCCGATCCGGGGGGATTTATGTCTGGGAATTCGATCACGAGGGAGGAGAGCTGAACGTTCGGGTTAACGGACAGTTGACGTTTAATACGTCGGAACATGTTGTTGACGCCGCGCTGGCAGGGTTGGGTATTGCCTTTTTACCTGAGGAGGAGTTTGGCTCACACCTCAAAGAGGGTCGTCTCGTTCGCGTACTTGAATCCTGGTGTCATCCTTTTCCGGGCTACTATCTTTATTATCCCAGCCGCAAGCAGCCTTCCCCGGCCTTTTCACTCGTTGTTGATGCGCTGCGCATTAACCGGAAAATTTAGGGGTAGATGAAGCAGATAACCTGATATCCGACACTCCTCCAGGAGAATCAATGTGGGGAGGATTTTGAAAAAATATTAATAACCAGAACCCCGGCACAAATAAGGACCATGCCTGCAATCGCCGGAAAATCAAGCTTTTGCCCACTTACTAACCAGCCCAGAAGGCTGATTAAAACGATTCCAGCACCTGACCAAATTGCGTACGCAATACCCGTTGGAATGGTCGATAACGTCTGGGCAAGAAGATAAAAAGCAGTGCAGTAGCACACTATTGTGGCTACAGATGGCCAAAGGCGTGTAAATCCGTCAGAGAACTTCATCAGGGTTGTACCTATAACTTCAGCTACGATAGCTCCTGCAAGAAAAATGTATGAATTCACAATCTGACCTCATGTGACAAGCTGAAACCGCCATCGTATCACAAAGGGTTAGGTGGTTTTAAACACTACCAAAACTACTTTAGTTTAGCCGCGAAATGTCCGCATCTTGCACAAACGCACCGAAGGAAACACTGCCCCTACAGTTTCTACCGGGGCATCAACCAATGCGTAAAATTCTGTTCCCCCACAGCCACTCGTTATTTAACCCAATATTAAACGTGGATTTTACCAAACACAAAATAACCATATTGATGGTTCGCGAGTGCATTAATCAGATAAATAGTTTTGTCTGCACTTACAGTTTTTTCCTAAAGCCAGCGCTTCGTTTACGTGCCACGCTTATTCACGCTAATAACTTATAACGCTAAGCGAGGATATTATGAAAAAGACAATTATCGCATTATCTGCAATTTTGCTGGCTTCTCCGGTTATTGCCGCTACGACACACGCAACTGATAATGATGTAGCTGCCGCACACGAAAACGCTAATACCGCAAAAGAAAAACTGCATCAGGCGCAGAATCAGGGCGAAGAGCAGAAATTAAAAGCTAAACATGCTGCGGAAGGTAAACAAGATAACCTGAGTAGCAAAGTGAGCGAAGGTTCGCAAAAAGCCTGGAATAAAACTAAAGAAGGCACTGAAAAAGGTTGGAATGCAACCAAAGAAGGCACAGAGAAAGGCTGGAATAAGACCAAAGAAGGTGCTGCATCCGTTGAGAAAAAAATCAGCGAATAATTTCCCAGCCATTTAATAAAGTCATTTAATAATGAAAGCCACTTTCGCGTTTTTTATTATTATTTAACCACAATCCAGGATTGCTGACCTGACTCAATCCTTTTTACAGCGAAACCAGAGCAGGGCCACAGTAACGCACAGGCCCTGACTCCAAATCTGCTTTCACCGCAGCCAAACGCTTTCATCCTTATTTATCGACCGGATAATCCCTGTTAATCCACGCGTGATCATCTTCCCAGGTGAACATCCATTTGCGGACCGGCCCGGCCATAACGTTGAGGTAATAGCTGTCATACCCGGCCATCGTCGCCACCGGGTGATACCCCTTCGGCACCATGACCACGTCACGGTTATAGACCGCCATACATTCATCCAACATTCTGTCGTCAGTGTAGACGCGCTGCATGCAGAACCCCTGTTCCGGATTGAGACGATGATAGTAGGTCTCCTCCAGATAGGTCTCCTGCGGTGGGTTATCCGTGTCATGCTTATGGCTTGGGTAGGAACTGGTGCAGCCTTCATTGGTCCACACCTCCACCACCAGCAGGCTATCTGCGGGTTTATCTTCCGGTAAGATGTTATGCACATAACGCTGGTTATTGCCCTTGCCGCGCGCTTCTCCCTCGATATCCTGTGGTGCGATCAGCCGCGTCGGGTACGTTCCTTTCCCCGGCGCAGCACAAACTGCCAGCTCCAGTCTGGTCACAGCCTGAATCTGTATTGCCTCACCAGAGGTGACATACACCGCCCACGGTTTACTGCGTTCGAACGGGCTCATCCGCTCGCCGATATCCGTAAAGGTTGCGCGCGGCGTGGTGATGGTTGCGCGTCCGGCGACCAGTACCAGACAGCGTTCTTCGCTGACTGCGGGCAGCGTAAGCTGCTGCCCCTCCTCCAGTTCATACGCTGCAAAGCCGACATATCCCCAGCCAGCACGTTCTGGGGTCACCGACTGCGTTCGCCCTTGTGCGTCAGGTTGCTGCCAGCGCGATAATAAACGTGACATGTCACCTCCTCAGATAAGCCCGGCATCCCGCGCCAGACGGCTAAGGTTGTTATAGCCCAGACGCGCATACGTCAGCGGGTGCGCGATGGCCGGATCCTGCTCCGCTTCCACTACCAGCCAACCCTGATATTGATTCGCCTTCAGCAAGGCCATGATCGGCGGATAGTCAACGCAGCCATCTCCCGGCACGGTAAAAACACCGCTCAGTACTGCATCAAGAAAGCTGGTTTTGCGATTTTTGACATCCGCCAGCACGTCGGCACGCACGTCTTTACAGTGAACATGGTTGATACGCGATGCCCAACGCTGTGCCACCGCCAGCGGATCGGCACCTGCGAAGGTCAAATGGCCGGTGTCGAGCAGCAATCCGACTTCATCACCGGTATGGGTCATCAGGTTGTCCACGTCGTCGGCGGACTCAATCACCGTGCCCATATGGTGATGATAGGCAATCTGTACCCCTTGCTGCTGTGTGTAGCGGGCAAATTCAGTGAGTTTTTCGCCGTACTCTTGCCAGCGTGCCTGCGGGAAGCGCGGACGCAGATGTACCGGTGTCTGCTGCTCGCCGTGAATACAGCCACTCACTTCGGCAAATACCAACACCTTCGCCCCCAGTTCGCGCAGTAACGTCAGGTGCGATTGCACGGCGGCAATCTCCTCCTCTACGCTACGCTCCAGCAGACGACCGGAGTACCAGCCGGAAACCAGTTGCAGCTCGTGGCGCTGCAAAATGGGGCCGAGCAGTCGCGCCTCGCGCGGGAATTTATTGCCCAGTTCGAAACCAGCAAACCCGGCCTCTTTGCCTTCGCTCAGACAAGTATCCAGCGAGGTCTCGGCGCCCAGAGAAGGCAGATCGTCATTCGTCCATGTCAGTGGATTAATACCTAATTGTACCGTCATTATCTTCTCCTGAATTATGCTTGTCCGCGCTCGCGCCACCAGGCGATAAGCTGCAGGTAGTTATCCTTAATGCGCGCCACCAGCTGCGCATCATCAATATCGTGTTTCAACCACGCGCGAGAGGCGTCGCCAAACAGCGTACGTCCCACGGCGAAACCCTTGACCAGCGTTTGTCCTGCAGCGGCTTTGAAGTCGGCGCGCAGTTGCTCTGCCGGGGCATCCAGACCGAGGATCACCACCCCACGGCAGTGTGGGTCACGGCGCGCGATAATTTCACTCAGCGCCGTCCAGCCGCTGGCCGAGAGCGGTGGCAGTTTCCACCAGTCGGGGGAAATCCCCAGGTTGTAGAAACGGGAGATGGCACGCAGGTAGAGATCGTCGCTGCGCGGCATGCTGGCGGGCAATATCACCTCCAGCAGCAGCTCATGCCCGGACTGGCAGCAGGCGTGGTACACCTCGGCAATTTTCTGTTCTTGCTCCAGACGCAGCGCATGGGCATCTTCCGGATGGAAAAAGACCAGACACTTCACCACATGCTCCTGCGGCCAGCTGATGAGCTGCGAACCTATATTGCCGTGTTCCATCTCCAGCGGGCGCGAACCCGGCAGTTCGATAGGGCGACCTATCCACCAGCCCTCTCCGGTTATCGCATTCAGCGCATCCTGACCAAACGTACCGTCGCACAGCAGCCCGGCCTTACCCTCCAGCCCGGCGCTGTTGGCCGCCTCGCGGCTGGCCTGCAGGATCAGCTGCTTCAGCGCCGGAATACGTTTCAGAGACGAGCCGCACTGCAGCGCCATCTCCTCAAGCTGACTGCGGTGATCGAAGGCCATCACACACAGTTCCGGCCATTCGCGGCGACGGGTAGTGACGCGGTGCAGATGGTTTAGACGCGGGTCAAGATCCGGACGCGGAACGAGTGCGGCGCGGGAGAGATAATCATCCAGCTCGATTTTGCTCGGCATCGCCGGGGCACAGCCATGGCGCGACACTACCAGCGCGCCGCAGGCATTGGCATAGCGGCACGCCTGCTCCCAGCCTTCATCGTTCAGGTAGCCCCGCAGCAGGCCGGACATAAACGCATCCCCTGCGCCAAGCACGTTAAGCACCTCGACGCGCACGCCGGTCACCGTCAGGCCATCGTCCAGCCGGGGTGGGATGGCATCGATATACACCGAGCAGCCGAGCGCGCCGCGTTTGCAGACCAGCGTAGCCTGACTCACACCACGCACCTTCTCCAGCGCCTGCAGCGTTTCGGTGCTGCCGCCCGCGATATGAAACTCCTCCTCGGTGCCGACGATGACGTCAAACAGGTGCAGCACATCCTGCAATTGACGCGTCACCTGCTCAGCGGCGATAAAACGCGTTTCGCCGTCGCCTAAGGACGTTAACCCCCATAACACCGGACGGTAGTCGATATCCAGCACCGTGCGCACGCCGTGGCGGCGGGCATAACCCAGCGCCGTCAGCACCGCCTCGCGGGTCTGGGGATGAGAAAGATGGGTTCCGGTGATGGCAAGACAGCGGGCAGACGCGATGTACTGTTCATCAACATCGCTGGCAGTAATCGCCATATCCGCGCAGTTATCACGGTAAAAAATCAGAGGAAAGGTATCCCGGTCTTTAATGCCGAGTAGCACCAGCGCCGTCAGGCGGTCTTTATCGGTAATCAGATGGCTGGTGTCACAGCCCACCTGGTTTAACTCTTCCCGCAGAAAACGCCCCATATGTTCGTCGCCAACCCGCGCCAACATTGAAGAACGCAATCCCTGGCGCGCCGTGCCGTACGCCACATTGCCCGACGAACCGCCAAGGTATTTGGCAAAGCTCGACACATCTTCCAGGCGTGCGCCAATCTGCTGACTGTAGAGGTCAACCGCCACGCGGCCCATGCATATCACATCAAACTGCTTTTCCACGTTGAACCCTCTTCAGACAATGTCGTTCACGTTCAGCCAGCGGCCTTCCAGGTGCGAGAGTGCGATGGCGTCAAGCACACGCGACACCTTCCAGCCCTCTTCGAAGTCCGGCCACATCGGCGCATCGGCGGCAATGCCGTCCACCAGATCGCGCACTTCCACGGTTTTCTGATCGTTAAAGCCGATGCCATGCCCGGCCCCCATACAAAACGCACCGTAGTCCGGGTGTGCCGGGCCAACGAGCAAGGTACGAAATCCCTGTCGGTTGACCGGATCGTCATGCAAATAGAGTTTCAGCTCCGCCATGCGCTCCTGGGTAAAACTGATGCTCCCTTTAGTCCCGGTAATCACGTACGACAACCCCATTTTGCGGCCACAGGCCACGCGGGAGGTTTCAATCACCCCTTGCGCCCCGCCCGCGAAGCGCACCATCGCGTGGGCCTGATCCTCATTTTCTACCGCCACCATTTGCGATGAATCGGCCTGCGCCGGACGCTCTGGCACCACCGTTTTCAGGTCACCGCAGACCTGCTCGATATCCCCCACCAGATACTGGGCCATATTGACGATATGCGCCGCGAGATCGCCCAGCGCGCCCAGACCCGCCGTTTCTTTAAAACAGTGCCAGTGGATCGGCGAAAGCGGGTCGGCCATATAGTCTTCGTTGTGGGTACCGTAGAAATGGATCACCTCGCCAATTTCTCCGCGTGCAATAATCTCTTTCGCCAGTTGCGCGGTCGGGTTCTTCATGTAGTTGAAACCCACCAGCGTTTTCACTCCGGTCCGTTGTGCCGCCTCCACCATTTCACGCGCGTCATGGGCGTTCAGCGCCAGCGGCTTCTCCGAGTAGACGTGCTTGCCGTGACGGATCGCCTCCAGCGCCATCTCTTTATGCAGATGGTTAGGCGAACAAATATCAACCACGTCAATGGCCGGGTCGGCCACCAGCGCACGCCAGTCTCCGGTTGAGCGATTGAAGCCAAAGGCCTGCGCCCGTTCGGCCGCCAGCTCCGGCGTGACTTCCGCCACCATTTCGCGCACCAGTTTGCCGCGCAGGTTGAACACCGTCGGGGCCTGGGCATAGGCGATGGCATGCGCCTTGCCGATATACCCGGTGCCAATTAGTCCAATACGAACTTCTTTCATCGTGATCCTCACAGTGCGCCGCGACGGCTCTTGGCGTAGGTATCGAACGCCACCGCCAGAACGATAATTAAGCCGGTTATAATTTGTTGGTAATAAGCCGAGACGTTCATCAGCACCAGGCCGTTAATCAGGATGCCCATGATGATCGAGCCGATAATGGTGCCACCGATGCGTCCGTAGCCCCCCATCAGCGACGTGCCGCCAATCACCACGGAAGCGATGACGCGCAGCTCAAACGAGATCCCGGCGACCGCTTCCGCACTGCCCAAACGCGCACTGAGGATGAAGCCCGCCAGCCCCGCCAGACAGCCAATCAGCACGTAGACGCTGACCAACACGCGCTTGACGTTGACCCCGGCCAGGCGCGCCGCCTCCGGGTTGCCGCCGATGGCGTACACGAAGCGCCCCCAACGGGTTTTATGCAGCGCCAGATAACCACCCACCGCCACCAAAGCGAAGATCCAGATCGGAATGGAAATGCCGAGCAGTTCACCACGCCCCCACCAGCGGTAACCCGCGTCGAACCCGGCAATCGGCGCGCCGTCGTTAATGACCAGCGTCAGGCCGCGCCAGATGGTCATCCCGCCGAGGGTGACGATAAACGGCGGCAGACGCAGGCGGGTCACGCCGAGGCCATGCAGGAAACCAATCGCGGTGCCCATCGCCATACAGATCCCAAGGCCAATCAGCCAGCTCATGCCGCCCCAGGCGTTCGGATCGACGGTGGTGAAGTTGTCGCCCTTAATCACATACGCGGCGGTCATGGCGCAGACTGCCAGGATGGAGCCTACCGACAGATCGATTCCGGCGGTCAGAATGACAAACGTCATACCGACAGCCATGATCCCGTAGATGGAGACTTCGGTCAGGATGTTGAAAATATTGCGTTCAGAAAGAAAATTGCTGTTCTGCAACTGAAAGAAAATCAGCAGCAGGATCATGAAAATCAGTACCCCAAAGCGCTCAAAAAAGGCTATAGGATCGAGACGTCCGCCGCGTTTGGCTGGAACCTGCGTTTTAGAAATAATCTGCGTCATGAATCACTCCGTTATGCCGCATTCAGGGCGTTGTGGTTGATGGCCATCATCGTCATTAACCGCTCTTCATTGGCGTCATCTCCATGGATCTCGCCAGTCACCCGGCCTTCACTCAGCGTGATGATCCGATCGGAAACCGCCATGACTTCAGGCAGATCGGAGGAGATCACGATCACCGCCACGCCCTTCTTCGCCATATCAAACAACACCTGATGGACTTCTGATTTGGTACCAACATCGATGCCACGCGTCGGCTCATCGACAATCAGCACCCGCGGATTAAGTGCCATGCAGCGCGCGAGGATCACCTTTTGCTGGTTGCCACCAGAGAGCTTGCGTACCTCCTGCGCGCTGTTGACCATTTTGATCTGCAGCGCCTGACGGTAAGACTCGATCAGGGCATCCTCTTTGCGGGTATTCACAAACCAGCGCCACTGCAGCAGTGATGACAGGCTGGAAAGCGACAGGTTGTCGCGGATCGACAACCCCAACACCGCGCCCTCTTTTTTACGATCTTCCGGCACCAGCGCCAGCCCCTGATCCAGCGCAAACAGCGGATCGCGCGGCTGATACGGCACGCCATCAAGCTCAAAGCTACCGGAGGTAAACCCGTCGGCGCCAAACAGGCAGCGGGCCACTTCAGTGCGCCCGGCACCAACCAGCCCGGCGATGCCTAATACTTCTCCGGCATGAACGTGGAAACTAATGTCGTGTAGCGCGATGCCATGCGGATCCAACGGCGGCTTTTCACGGCTGAGTCCCTTTACCGCCAGACGCACAGGTTTATCTTGATGGTGAGTTTCACTGGCCGGGCGGCGATTAAAGGCCACATCACGCCCCACCATCAGGCGAATCAGCTGTTCTACAGTGGTCTGTGCAACCGCACCATTGCCGGTAAAACGTCCATCCTGGAAAACGGTAAACTGGTCGCAAAGTTGAAAGACTTCATGCAGACGATGGGTGACATAGATAATGCTCACGCCCCGCCCTTTAAGTTCCCGCACCACCCGGTGCAGACTTTCTACTTCGCTGTCGCTCAGCGCGGCGGAAGGTTCGTCCATGATGATAAGCTTTGCGTTCAACGTCAGCGCCCGCGCAATTTCCACCATTTGCTGCTGTGCCACACTCAGTCGGGCCACGGCAGTGGTTGGCGCAACGTTCAGTTGCAAATAATCCAGAATCACCTGCGCTTCCTGATTCACCGCCTTTTCATCCACAATCAGATTGCGCTTGCGCGGTTCACGCCCGAGGAACATATTCTCGGCGACGGTCATGTTGGGCAGCAGATTAAATTCCTGATAAATAGTGATAATGCCCTTGTTCTGCCGCTCGACCGGAGAGTCCTCTACCGGCAACGTTTCGCCGTTAAACCAGATCTCCCCACGCGTTTGCGGCTGCGCGCCCGCCAGCGCTTTCAGCAGGGTCGATTTTCCGGCACCGTTTTCACCTAACAGCGCGTGGATTTCTCCCGCACCAACGGTCAGTTGTGCGCTGCTTAGCGCCCAGACGCCGGAAAAGCTTTTCGCCAGGTCGGTCACTTTCAGTAAGGGTTGCGACATCGGTCTGCTCCTCCTCATAGTGAGCCGCCACTTACGCAGCGGCTCTGGACATATCAGTTACCGGCTTCACCGATACGCTCAGCCTGCTGCAGATTTTCTTTAGTTATCAGCGTTGGCGGATAGTCAGCACCGGTGATTGCGGTCTTCTCACGGACGTTATTCACCAGTTGGCTCATGGCCGTTTTCACCGCAAAACCAGGACGCTGATCCGCCGTTACCGCCAGCCAGCCGTCACGCACGCGTGCCAGCGCTTCCGGTACAGCATCAAAGCCCGTGACCAGAACTTCACCCGGTTTCAGACCTTGCCCCTGTAACGCTTCAATCGCGCCCAGCGCCATGTCGTCGTTAGCGGAGAGGATCACCTGTGGGCGTTTCGGCAGTGAAGGCAGCACGCTTTCGACAATGCGCATCCCTTCAGAGCGCATCCAGTTACCCGTCTGATCGGCGACGATCTTGTACTTTTCACCGCCCGCCTTCAGGCTGTCGCGAATACCTTTAGTACGTTCTATGTTGGAGGAGGAGCCTGGCTGGCCGGTCAGCAGAATAATGTCCGCCCCGTCAGGAAATTTGGTTTTTACAAAGTCGCCAATCGCCTGGCCGCCTTTGTAGTTATTCGCGCCGAAGTGCGGCACTTTTTTCTGGCTATCGACGGAGCGGTCGAGAGTAACAACGGGTAGCTTCGCATCCTGAATTTCATCTACCGCACTGGACACCGCGTTAACATCGTTCGGTGAGACGATAAAACCCTGTGCGCCACGGGTGATGGCGTTTTCCAGGTCAGCGACCTGTTTCGGCGAGCTACCCTGCCCGTCCAGAACCTGCAAATTCACACCCATCTCTTTTGCGGCTTTCACCGCCGTGCGCTGCATGTGAACTTCAAATGGCATCGCCAGATTTGGCGTACTAAAAACAATTTGCTCATTTTCAGCAATGGCTGCCCCGGATGTCATGGCGATGAGGACAGCTAAGATCAGTTTTTTCATTATTATGTCTCTCTGTGTAGGGTTGGTTGTGATGACAATCAGAGGAGAACTTCACGCTGGCTATGCAGTGACTCCAGCGCTTTATCCGCCAGATACAGCGCACGCTCACCGTCGTCCCCGCTGCAATCCGGGACCGCTTCGCCGCGCAGTACCGCAACAAAGTGCTCCCATTCCGCGGCATAGGCCGATTTATAACGCTGCAGGAAGAAATGTTCAGGCAGCGCGCTGTTGCAGCCCTGTTTGCCGTAGTGCTGCACCTGGTTTTCGAGAATATTGCCCGCACACAGCAGCCCTTCAGAGCCGTGCAACTCAAGGCGCTGGTCGTAGCCGTAGGATGAGCGGCGGCTATTGACGATGGTCGCCATCGCGCCGGAAGCATATTTCAGAACGATAAATGCGGTGTCGATATCGCCCGCCTCACCAATCGCCGGATCCACCAGATTACTGCCTTGGGCATACACCGACACCGGCTCTTCGCCCATGATAAAGCGCGCCATGTCAAAATCGTGGATGGTCATATCGCGGAACATGCCGCCGGAGACGCGCACGTATTCCGCAGGCGGCGGAGACGGGTCGCGGGAGATAATCAGCAGCGATTCCGGCTTACCGATACGCCCAGCCAGTGCGTCGGTTTTCACGCGGCGAAACTGCGGGTCAAAGCGGCGGTTAAAGCCGATAAACAGCGGCACGTCGTACTCTTTAACCACTTTCAGACAGTCGCGCACGCGGGCCAGATCCAGGTGGACGGGCTTTTCGCAGAAGATAGCTTTGCCGTGACGAGCAGCCAGTTCAATCAGGTCTGCGTGGGTATCTGTCGCGGAGGCGATCAACACGGAGTGAACGTTTGGATCAGTCATTGCCTCATCCAGACTTTGCAGACGGGCCTGGTACTGGGTGGCAAGACGGGTGGCAAACTCCTGATTCGGGTCGACGACGGACCAGAGCGTGGTGGCACTGTGACTGGCAATGTTAGCTGCATGTACCTGGCCAATTCGGCCAGCGCCCAGTAAAGCAATGTTAAACATAACGGCTCCCGGTGTTGGTGAATGCGATGAACTAACGACCCCTTAAATAAAACATTTATTTCATTTTTATAAATAGTGAAAATTATATTTTTGAGTGCAAGTTAACACTTTTGAGACGAATGAGATAAAATCTGTTATCAATATCACAACATGATATAAGGAAAGATGCAGGAATTGGCCCCCTTCCGTTCAGGAAGGAGGCGGTGGATGAGGCGGTGGATCAAGAGAAAAGAAAAATGAAATGAAAATTTCGTCGGGAAGGATTGCCGGATGGCGGCTTTGCTTATCCGGCATAACTCTGCGTCAGTACTGGCGCGCTTTTTTCACCTGCTCAAACGTCTGCTCAGCGGCTTTGCGCACCGACGGCGAATCGGCCACCTGCGCGTCGCCAGTGCGCCACCAGGCGGCGTAATCGTGGGTCATGGTTTTCGGCAGGACTTTGATATCCAGCAGCGCAGGACCAGGATGCGCACGGGAGGCTTCCAGCGCCGCCAGAAGGCTTTGTTCATCATGTACCCGCCACGCCCGACAGCCGTAGCTCTGCGCGTTTTGGGCAAAATCGACTTTTACCAAAGGCCCATCCAGTCGCCCGGTTTGCGGGTTACGGTGGCGGTTTTCCGTGCCGAAACTCCCCATCCCGTGTCCCATCTGCAGATTATTAATACAGCCGAAGCCGGCGTTATCAAACAGCAGAATGGTCACCTTTATCCCTTCCTGAACGGCGGTTTGCAGCTCGGAATGTAGCATCATGTACGAGCCATCTCCCACCATGGCATAAACCGGCTGCTGTGGCTTCGCCAGCCTGGCCCCAATAGCAGCCGCAATTTCATAGCCCATACAGGAGTAGCCGTATTCCAGATGATAGCTGTCAGGGGTTTTGACCTGCCAGATGCGCTGTAAATCGCCAGGCAGCGAGCCAGCCGCGCCGACGACAATAGCGTTGTCTTCGATGTGCTGATTGATAAGCCCCAGCACCTTAGTCTGGGTCAACCGGGTGTTAAGCGTGTCGCCATATTCTGCCAGTTGGGCGTCAAGATGCCCCGCCACTTCAGGTTCGTCGTCAGGACGCCAGTCGCGATCCCACAAACGCTGGCACTCATCGCGCCAGGCCGCTTGCACCTGCGCTACCTCATTCCCCCAATCGCTGCGGTAATCTTTCAACGTTTCGGTTAGTGCATTCAGCCCGGTACGGGCGTCGGCGATAAGCGCAGTAGCATCAAGCTTCAGCGCATCAAACTCCGCCACGTTCAACAGCAGGAATTCAACGTCCGGATGAGAAAACAGCGCTTTCGAGCCGGTGGTAAAGTCGGTGAGACGCGTGCCGATGCCGATCACCAGATCGGCCTTCGGCGCGAGCTGATTGGCGGCCATCCCCCCGGTAACCCCAATGCCACCAAGGTTAAGTGGGTGGTCACTAACCAGCGCCCCCTTTCCGGCCTGAGTTTCGGCAAATGGCAGTTGCAGCGTTTCAACAAACGTTTGAAATGCCTCATGCGCACCGGAATAGCGAACCCCGCCGCCGCATACCGCCAGCGGACGACGTTTGCGGGCAATCAGCGCCCGCGCCATCGCCAGACGCTGCGGATCGGGTGGACGACGTTCAATCAAATGCACGCGGCGCGCAAAGAAGCTCTGCGGGTAATCCCAGACTTCCCCTTGCACATCCTGTGGCAGGCAAATAGTGACTGCTCCAGTATCTGCGGGGTCAGTAAGCACTCGCATCGCGTTCAGCATCGCGCTCATTAACTGCTCCGGGCGATTAATCCGATCCCAGTAACGCGAGACAGGCCGGAAACAGTCATTCGTGCTGATGCCAAGGTCATGGTATTGCTCAATTTGTTGCAGTACCGGATCCGGCTGGCGGCTGGCATAGACATCCCCGGGCAACAGCAACAGCGGAATACGGTTCGCCGTCGCGGTCGCCGCGGCAGTCACCATATTCGCCGCCCCCGGTCCAACCGACGACGTGACGGCAAAAATACGCTGGCGTCGATGCTGTTTGGCGAATCCAGTCGCCATATGCGCAATTCCCTGTTCGTTACAGCCCTGCATCACCTGCAGGTGACCGGGATCCTGCTCCAGCGCCTGGCCGACACCCAGCACGTTACCGTGACCAAAGATGGTCGCCACACCCTCGACAAAAGGCGCTTCCTGTCCATCGACACAGATATATTGTTGATTAAGGAATTTGACCAGCGCCTGAGCCATGGTCATACGTTCGGTTTGCATAAACCCTCCTGTCAGCCCAGCGTCGGCATGGAGAACGCGGCCCCCGTGTCCTGCAGCATTTCTGGCCAGCGTGCGGTAACGGTTTTCATCCGCGTATAGAAACGTACGCCATCGTTGCCGTGAACGTTGAGCGCACCAAAAATGGAACGCTTCCAGCCGCCAAAACTGTGGAACGCCATCGGCACCGGAATAGGCACATTAACGCCCACCATACCCGCCTGAACCTCTTCGCAGAAGCGACGCGCACAGCCGCCATCACGTGTGAAAATCGCCGTGCCATTACCATATTCGTGGCGATTAATCAGTTCCAACGCGCTGCTGTAATCTGCTACGCGCACCACAGAAAGTACCGGCCCGAAAATCTCTTCTTTGTAGATCGTCATTTCCGGAGTGACGTTATCAAACAGGGTCGGCCCGACAAAATAGCCCTGCTCATGACCTTTGACGCTAAAACGTCGACCATCCACGCGCAGGCTGGCCCCTTGAGATTCCCCACTGTCGATATACCCGAGCACTTTATTCCTATGTGCCGAGGAAATAAGCGGCCCCATTTCGTTTTCCGGCGTCTGATCAAGCCCCGGTCCGACACGCAGTGCAGCAATCTGCTTTTCCAGTCGTGAGCACAGCTCATCTGCCGTTTTATCGCCCACCGCCAACACGACAGAAAGCGCCATGCAGCGTTCTCCCGCTGCGCCGAAAGCTGCGCCCATAATGGCGTTAGTCGCCATATCCATGTCGGCATCCGGCATTAAAATGCAATGGTTTTTAGCACCGCCCAACGCCTGGCAACGCTTACCGTGGGCCGAAGCCGTCTGATAAATATATTCCGCAATCGGCGTTGAGCCGACGAAGCTCACGGCCTGTACGCGCGGGTCGGTCAGCAGCACATCAACGGACTCTTTATCGCCCTGGACGACGTTGAACACACCGTCCGGCAGACCTGCTTCTTGCAGTAATTTCGCCAGCGCCAATGCAAGAGAAGGATCTTTTTCCGAGGGCTTCAGTACGAAGGTATTCCCGGTCGCTAATGCGATGGGGAACATCCACATCGGCACCATTGCCGGAAAGTTAAACGGTGTGATCCCCACGCAAACCCCGAGCGGTTGCATCAGCGAATGACTATCGACTCCGGTCCCTACATTGGCTGAGTGTTCACCCTTTTGCAGATGTGGGATGCCACAGGCAAACTCCACCACCTCCAGGCCGCGCGTCAATTCACCGACCGCGTCAGAGAACACCTTGCCATGTTCTTCACTGATGATGCGCGCCAACTGATCCATGTTCTCTTCCAGCAGCGCCTTAAAGCGGAACATCACTCGCGCACGTTTTAGTGGAGAGTGTCGCGCCCAGGCAGGGAACGCGTCATACGCTGCCGCGATGGCCTGTTCGGTTTCCTGTGTTGTACTCATCACCACCTGGCGGATCTGTTCGCCGGTGGCCGGGTTGAAGATCGCCTGAACGCGCTGGCCTGAACCGGTGACACATTCGCCATGAATAAAATTCGCTACCGTCTCCATCCTTAACCTCTCGCTGTTGATACGTGACTGTTACCTGAACGCTGCTATCTGTGTACTATATATGAAACAAACATTCCATTTTAAGTTGAAATAAAATAAATAATGATTAATGTGATCAAGGATGGGTTTTTATGTTAACAAGTGAAATTGCATGATTCACCTGCACTGGCAGAACGTTTCAGCAGGAGATAAGTCTGAAGCTTTTGTTTCGTTTTTTCGGTCGTATGAATGAGTGACATTTCAAAGACGCGGTTTTGCGTTTAGAATCATAAAACTATGCAACAGGAGGTAAAATGACGACAGCAACCAGCCTGAACGAACTGCAGCAGCAAATCCGCGATCGCTACGATGGACTGAGCAAGAGGCTGCAGCAGGTGTCCCGCTATGTGCTGGATAATACAAATAGCGTGGCTTTTGATACGGTTGCCGTCATTGCCGAGCGGGCCGGAGTGCCTCCCTCAACGCTTATCCGCTTCGCCAACGCCTTTGACTTCACCGGCTTCAACGAAATGAAACAGCTGTTTCGTATGAACCTGGTGGAGGAAACTGCCAGCTACAGCGATCGCGCGCGCCTGTTCCGGGAGATGGAAAGCGAAGCCGTGCCAGAAACGCCGCTTGATATCCTGCAGGAGTTCGCCCGTTCGAATACTCAGGCCCTACAGCAGCTGGCGGCCCGTGCCGAACCTGAAATGTTAGAACGCGCCGTACAATTACTGGCAGAAGCCGAGACCATCTACATCGCCGGTCTGCGTCGTTCGTTTAGCGTAGCCGCCTATCTCACCTACGCTCTGAGCCATCTTGAATGTCGCCCTATTTTGCTCGACGGTATGGGTGGGATGTTGCGCGAGCAAATTAACCGCATCAAAGCGCGCGATATTGTTGTGTCGATAAGCTTCTCGCCGTATGCGGAAGAAACGGTGATGGTCAGCGAAACTGCGGCCAATGCAGGCGCGCGCCAGATAGTCATAACCGACAGCCAGATAAGCCCGCTGGCAACGTTCAGCGATCTCTGCTTTGTGGTAAAAGAGGCGCAGGTTGACGCGTTTCGCTCTCAGTCAGCGACGCTGTGTCTGGTACAGTCGCTAGTGGTTGCGCTGGCTTACCGCCTGGGTGACGGGAGCAATGAACGCGGTCATTCTGTCGGGTAACCGGGCAGTCCACAAATTGATGGCCCGTCTTTTTATATTCCCGTCACGTGACGGGAATATGTCCAAAAATACTCTCTATTATTACCATAAGCTACAATTATACGACTATTAGCCAATCAACAATGTGCGTGCTGACAATAATGGGCAAAGGTTTACTATAGGCCTGTCTTTTTTAGCAGGAAAGTAAAAATGAATAAAGTAAAAGGGTTGCTGGTTATTGCCCTTACATTCGCCCTGGCAGCATGTGCTTCAATTCCTGAGAATATCAAAGGTAATAATCAATCCGATATTCAAAAAAACTTTATCTCAGTGCACAACCAACCCGGGTTATATACCGGTCAGCAGGCTCGCTTTGGGGGTAAAGTCATCAATGTGATTAACACCAAAACAGATACGCTACTGGAAATCGCCGTATTACCACTGAACAGCTACGCCAAACCACAAATAGACGCGAACTATCAGGGACGTATACTTGCCCAGCAGAAAGGGTTTCTCGACCCGGTAAACTACAGAAACCATTTCGTGACTATTTTAGGGACAATTCAAGGGGAAGAACCTGGATTCATCAATAAGGTCCCGTACAACTTTGTGAAAGTTGATTTACAGGGCATTCAGATTTGGCATTTAACAGATACTGTCAACACCACCTATAACCTGTGGGATTACGGATACGGCGCGTTCTGGCCTGAACCGATGTGGGGAGGCCCCTACTACACAAATACCGTAACCGAGGTTACACCGGAGCTCGTAAAATAACCCCGTAGTTAGATGGCGCTAATCTATCGCGGAATTTGATACAGGCGAAACATCCTTATCATCTTCCGTGTTTATCTTATTGCGCCATGCCACTGAATGCGATCCTTCGGCTAACATGAATTCTTCCTGTTACCTATAATTTACCCGCTAGCACTTTAGCGAAAAATGGGCTTTAGTCGTCTCATGCCTGAGCATCTTTTGTTATTTATCGATCACTCTCCCATCCTGCATGCAATACAAGAACATTTGTGTTTACACATTATTCAGGGATAACTATGAACAGAAAATGCTTACTCTTGATACCATTATTTTTTAGTAGCGTCATTATCACCGCCTGCGATAATAAACCAGCAGTAAAAAACACCGCCATAGAGCCCGAAGTCGGCGTTATTACCTTAGCGCCCTCTTCAGTAAATATTAAAAGTGAACTTCCGGGCCGCGCGGTTTCATTCGAGATCGCCGAAATCCGGCCTCAGGTTGGCGGGATAATCATAAAACGCAATTTTATTGAGGGTGATAAAGTCAGTAAAGGAGCATCACTGTATCAAATTGATCCTGCTCCGCTGCAGGCGCAACTGGATTCAGCCAAAGGCGCACTGGCAAAGGCATTAGCGACGGCCAATAATGTGCGTCTCACATTAAATCGGCAGTCAGCGTTACTTAAATCTAATTACGTCAGCCGTCAGGACTACGACACAACACGCTCCCAGCTGAATGAAGCGCAAGCCAATGTCGCTGTCGCCAAAGCGGATCTTGAGCAGGCCACCATCAACCTTCGTTACGCCAATGTCACCTCGCCGATTGATGGCATCAGCGGTAAATCATCCGTGACCGTGGGTGCCCTGGTCACTGCCAACCAGCAAAACGCACTGGTCACCGTTCAGCGTTTGGATCCTATTTATGTTGATTTAACGCAGTCAGTACAAGACTTCTTACGCCTGAAAGAAGAGAAAGCCAACGGCAAAATCGCCCAGCAACAGGGCAAAATTCCTGTTGAGCTGATGCTGGAAAACGGCAAACCATATCGTCATACCGGTACGCTTGAGTTTGCCGATCCCGCCGTCGATGAGACCACTGGTTCGGTAACCCTGCGCGCGGTGTTCCCGAATCCTGAAGGTGAAATTTTACCCGGGATGTATGTCACGGCGTTGCTGGACGAAGGCAGTCAGCAGAACGTTTTGATGGTCCCCCAACAAGGGGTTACGCATAACGCGCAAGGAAAAGCCACCGTGCTTCTCCTTGACCAGGAAAACGTGGTGCAACTGCGCGAAATAAACGCCGTGAAGGCCGTTGGCAATCAATGGCTGGTGACCGCAGGTCTACGTCCCGGCGATCGGGTCATTGTGTCCGGACTACAACGAATTCGTCCGGGAGTCAAAGCCCGGGTCCTCCCTTCAAAACTGAACCCCCCTGATGCGGTAACAAAACAGTAATATTTCAGGTATTAAGGACACTCTCTTCATGGCCAACTTTTTTATTGAGCGCCCGGTTTTCGCATGGGTGCTTGCCATTATCATGATGTTTACCGGCGGTATCGCAATAATGAATCTGCCGATCGCCCAATATCCACAAATTGCTCCCCCGACCATTACCATCAGCGCCGCCTACCCAGGGGCTGACGCCAAGACCGTTGAAGACTCCGTGACTCAGGTGATTGAACAGAATATGAATGGTCTTGATGGCCTGATGTATATGTCATCCACCAGCGATGCGGCAGGTAATGCGTCAATCATCCTGACCTTCAAAACGGGCACATCGCCCGATATTGCGCAGGTTCAGGTACAGAATAAGCTGCAACTGGCAATGCCATCCTTGCCGCAGGAGGTACAGCAGCAAGGGATCAGCGTTGATAAATCGAGCAGCAATATTTTAATGGTCGCCGGCTTTATCTCTGATAATAACAGTCTGAGCCAATATGATATTGCCGACTATGTGGCCTCGAACATTAAAGACCCGCTAAGCCGTACTGCTGGGGTGGGGAGCGTGCAGCTATTCGGTTCACAATACGCTATGCGCATATGGCTTGATCCGCAAAAACTCGACAAGTATAACCTCACCCCGCAGGACGTCATTACCCAGCTCAAAGTTCAGAACAATCAGATCTCAGGCGGACAATTGGGGGGCATGCCACAGGCTGCCGATCAGCAGCTAAATGCGTCGATCATCGTCCGGACGCGCCTGCAAACTACCGATGAGTTTGGCAAGATCTTCCTCAAAGTTCAGCAAGATGGCTCCCAGGTTTTGCTGCGTGATGTCGCCCGCATTGAACTGGGCGCGGAAAATTATGCTACGGTTGCTCGTTACAACGGCAAACCCGCAGCCGGGATTGCGATTAAACTTGCCGCTGGCGCCAATGCCCTGGAAACATCTCAGGCGGTCAAACACGAACTGAACCGATTATCGGCCTGGTTTCCGGCCAGCATGAAAACCGTTTATCCTTATGACACCACGCCGTTTATCGAGATTTCAATTCAGGGTGTTTTTCATACATTGATCGAGGCAATCATTCTGGTGTTCCTCGTCATGTATCTGTTTTTACAAAGCTTCCGGGCAACGCTTATCCCCACAATCGCCGTTCCGGTGGTTATCCTCGGCACCTTTGCCATTCTCGACGTCGCCGGTTTCTCGATTAATACACTCACAATGTTTGGCATGGTGCTGGCGATAGGGTTGCTAGTCGATGATGCTATCGTGGTGGTTGAGAACGTAGAACGTATTATTGCCGAAGAACACTTGTCACCCAAAGCGGCAACGCATAAAGCAATGGGCCAGCTCCAGAGGGCGCTGGTTGGTATTGCCGTCGTGTTATCCGCCGTATTTATGCCGATGGCATTTATGAGCGGCGCGACAGGAGAAATTTTCCGTCAGTTTTCCATCACCTTGATCTCCTCCATGCTGCTGTCGGTGTTTGTGGCGATGAGCCTGACGCCAGCACTCTGTGCCATGCTGTTAAAAGCACACGATGACGAGCAGGCAAATACGCATTTTCTGTTTGCCCGATTCAATCATTTCATGGAGAAATGCACTCAGCACTACACGGACAGCACCCGAAAACTGTTACGTTGCACGGGCCGTTACATGGTCGTTTACTTAGTCATTGGCGCGGGCATGATGGTGCTGTTTTTACGTACGCCGACCTCCTTTTTGCCTGAAGAAGACCAGGGGGTATTCATGACCACGGCGCAATTGCCCTCAGGTTCAACGATGGTAAACACCAGCAAAGTGCTTGGAGAAATAACGGATTACTACCTGACGAAAGAACAGAAAAACGTCGCGTCTGTTTTTACCGTAGGCGGATTTGGTTTTAGCGGTCAGGGACAAAACAATGGCCTGGCGTTTATCAGCCTGAAGCCGTGGTCAGAACGCATTGGCGAAGAAAACTCGGTTACCGCCATTATTCGACGGGCAATGATGGCCTTAAGTACCATCAATAATGCCGTCGTGTATCCGTTTAATTTACCCGCAGTGGCAGAATTGGGTACGGCTTCAGGTTTTGATATGGAGCTGCTGGATAACGGTAACCTTGGGCATGAAAAAATGATGCAGGCTCGAAACGAGCTTTTGGCTCTGGCCAGTCAGTCGTCCGGTGAGGTCGACGGGGTGCGTCCGAATGGTCTTGAAGACACGCCGATGTTCCGCATTCACGTCGACGCAAGGAAAGCGGAAGCCATGGGCGTCGCATTAGCGGATATCAATCAGACTCTCTCCACGGCCTTCGGTAGTCGCTATGTCAATGATTTTCTGAACCAGGGACGCGTTAAAAAAGTGTATGTCCAGGCTGATACGCCATTCCGTATGTTGCCGGACAATATCAATCGCTGGTACGTACGTAATGCCTCTGGCGCGATGACGCCGCTTTCCGCGTACTCATCAACCGAGTGGACCTACGGCTCTCCACGCCTTGAACGCTACAATGGTCAGCCAGCAATGGAAATTCTGGGCCAACCGGTTGAAGGGAAAAGCAGCGGTGATGCGATGAAATTTATGGCCTCGCTGATTAATAAACTGCCCGCGGGCGTCGGCTATGCCTGGACTGGCCTGTCTTATCAGGAAGCGCTGTCCACAAACCAGGCACCAATGCTGTACGGCATTTCGCTGATCGTCGTATTTCTGGCGCTGGCGGCGCTGTATGAAAGCTGGTCGATCCCATTTTCCGTGATGCTGGTTGTGCCAATTGGGGTGGTCGGCGCGTTGCTGGCAACCGATCTGCGCGGCCTGAGCAATGATGTTTACTTCCAGGTCGGCCTGCTCACCACCATGGGACTGTCGGCTAAAAACGCCATTCTGATCGTCGAGTTCGCCGTCGAGATTATGCAAAAAGAAGGGAAAACGCCGCTTGAAGCCGCGGTGGAAGCGGCCAAAATGCGCTTACGCCCTATTTTGATGACGTCACTGGCTTTCATTCTTGGAGTTATTCCACTGGCTATAAACAATGGCGCGGGTTCTGGCGCGCAAAATGCTGTCGGTACAGGTGTTATCGGTGGGATGCTGGCCGCAACGGTGCTGGCAATCTATTTTGTTCCGCTCTTCTTTGTGCTTGTTGAAAACATGCTGGCGCGATTTAAAGCACGGCGCTGATACCCTGCCCTATCCCTGGGATAAAGATATAAGATCCCAGGGATAGCGCTTCACTTGTGAGATCTACGAGTATTAGCGGACCCGGCTATCCAGCGAATTTCTCGCGGATAGCTGGTTTTCTTGTAGGGGAACGACCGGGGTAGGTACAGAGGTTGTCAATTCTAACTAATGCCAGGCTATCAAAACGGTTAATCAATAGTGCAGGCCGGTATCCTGCAGATTTACAGCCAGTTCACCCAATTTAGCATCAGGATGTTGATGACACATTTTAACACTCAAAATGCACTCCAGGGGCGCATTAATTTTTATCAGCGAGTTTATCAGTTTGTGCCAAGGTCGTATTTCTGCGCAGACTGATAAAAGCCAAAGAACTAAAGATCATCTCCACACCAATAAAGATGGAGGTAAACACATAAGATCTGTCAGGATCCATATTCAGCCACGCGCCAGCAATAAGCAGGTCAAAAATACCAATAAAGGTATTCCATCCATAGCCCGGACTGCGGAACATTTTGACACCGGAAGCAACACGGAATATACCGCCGAGAATAAACAGGCAGCAAAAAACCATTGCCAGCGAATTCATGCCAATCACCGGATTAACAAGGAAACAGTATCCCAACAGTAACCACGCCATAGCAAAAAAGGCGTAAGTGAATCTGGCTTTCAACTGTTTTTTACCCGCGCTGAACAGGCTATAAATAGAATAGAAGCCACATACCAGGAACATAAAACCTGTGGCATAGCTTAAGTAAACGCCTGCGGCGATTGGATAGATTAAGCAGCAGATGCCGCAAATCAATAACAGCACTGCCATGATCGTGGCGTGTCTTTTATAGTGAAATAGTGTTTTTTCATTGAACGCTTTCAGGCTGCGCTGGTTAAAAACAAACATACATCCTCCGTCACATAGCAATGCAATGTAACCTGCAAATAAAAGAATAATACTCAGTTGATACATATCAATTACCATGGAATGATAAGACTTCCACTCAGGATTCGTATATAAGAATAAAGGAAATCCGTTATCCGTAAAATCCTACACACGTCAGACGTCTGACATCTGTAAGATTAAACGCTCATTATTCCTTCCTGGCTCTGATTCCTCTCATTTAATTTATTTAATATGCTTATTTCGTTTGGTGACATATACCAACTTTATTCAGGAGAAAGTAATGAAAAAGATTATTCTTGCGGGTCTGCTAGCAACCATGATGGGTTCAGCACCGGTAATGGCAGCGACCACTACCACTCCGGCACAAACTGCTACAGCAAATGTACAAAAAGAAGCTGCCGATATTATGCAGGTCGCGGTACAAGGTGCAAATGCGATGCGTGATATTCAGCTTGCCCGTCTGGCTCTGTTTCATGGACAGCCTGACAGTGCTAAAAAATTAACAGATGACGCCGCTTCCCTGTTGGCAGGTGACAGCCACGACTGGGCGAAATTTGTAAAGGCTGCGCCTAAAGCCAAGATGATTGACGATCAGTACGTGGTCATCAATGCGACGGTTGCGCTGTCAGAAGATTATATTGCTACTCCGGCCAAAGAATCTGCAATCAAAACAGCGAATGGCAAAATGGCCAAAGGCGACTGGAAAGGTGCAGTAGATACTTTGCAACTGGCTGGTATCAGCGTACTTCAGACTCAATATCTGATGCCCCTGAATCAGACGCGTAAAGCCGTTACCAGCGCGCAGAAACTGCTGTCTTCAGGTAAATACTATGAAGCAAACCTTGTGTTAAAGGGTGCTGAAGAAGGCATTGTGATCGATAGCGAGATGCTGGGCGCAGGCCAGTAATACTCAGCACTACGGCGTGTTGAACCAGGACTTTCTCTCCTGCCCGGGCAGCTACGGCTACCCGAGCGGGAGGGTTAATGGCTAATCAGACTGTCGATCTCAATCTCAATTTCCCGCATCACAGCAACAATCTTTTGTAATGCTTCCTGACATACCGCCAGAGGAATATCCTCATGTCGCATAGATTCAAAAGGTTTGCATAGCGTCTGAAGCGCGGTAATCCCCAGAATTTGCGCTGAACCATGCAGCCGGTGCAGGGCGCGCAAAAACAGCTGAGGTTCATCTTCCCTAACGGCTTTCTCTGCCGCCTGTAGATCGCTGAGCGTGGCCTCACGAAATGTTTCGAGTATCTCGTTCATTAACGTGCGATCGCCGCCGGTATTTTCCGTCAAGACATTGAATTTCAGATGTCGGATTGCACCAGGAGACGAATAACCGGTTTCGATTTTACTCAATTCATGCGTCAGGGTCTGAATAGACACGGGCTTAAACAGACATAAATTCATTCCGTTTTGCAGACATCGATCGCGAGACTGCGGAAGTGCACTTGCCGTCAGCCCCCAGATTTGTAAATGGGGCTGCTGCTGACGTAGCGAAGCCGCGAGATCAAACCCGTCCTTCTTCGGCATATTCACATCAGTTATCAACAGATCGTATGATTTTTTAGCCAGTTTGGCTTCAGCTTCCTCACCATCACAGGCTTCATCCACACTGTAACCAATGGTGTTCAGCTGTCGCTTAAGCAGCAGGCGATTAGTTGGGTTGTCATCGGCTATCAAAATAGACAGACACGGCAGCGGCAACAGAGTACCTGGCGTGTCGCCATCCGGTACAACCGACTGGCGGGCAGTCTCGACCGGCAGCGTTATGGTAAACGTGGTTCCTTGCGACGGGATACTCATCAGCTCCAGCGTGCCGCCCATCAGCGTCACCAGCTCTTTGCAGATAAATAATCCCAGACCAGACCCCGTTTGCTGACGTCCGCAACACCCTTGAGCGTAACGATGAAACAGCCCAGCCTGCTCCTCTTCGCTAATCCCGCAACCTGTGTCGCTAATGGTGATGATCAGGGTACCGTGATTCTCCTCGTCAGGCGTCAAACGGGCCGTCACATGAATACTCCCCTGTTCGGTAAACTTCAGCGCATTGCCCACGAGGTTGGTAATAATTTGCCGCAAAGCCTGTTGGTCGACAAATACCCGCTCGTTTGCCGGCAATTGGCTCGTGCAAGCAAGCGTTATGCCTTTCTGTCTGGCTAAAGCATCAAAAGAGTGGCACTGCAATGCAAGGAGCTGTGAGAGATCCGTCCATTGAGGAACAACCTGGTATTTACCAGACTCAATCTTATCCACGTCCAGAATCTTACCGATCAGCCCAAGCAAGGACTGAGCCGTCGCCCCGGTAAGGGCAATCGCCTCTTTTCGCTGCGCCGGACTGAGTTCTGAACTCGACAGTAATTCCAGAAAGCCAACAATAGAGCTTACTGGGGTACGCAATTCATGGCTCATGCTCGCAAGAAAACGGCTTTTGGCCTTGGTCGCTTCAATCGCTTTGTTCTTTTCGATCTCCAGCTCTTGAGATAAAGCCTCTTTGAGATGAAGTTGTTCTTCCAATAGCCGCTGAGATTGTTTTCTTTTATTTACCTCACGAGAGAGTGAAATCCCCCAGATCAGGCTAACCGCTATCAGCAAAAGCGCAAACACCACCAGTTGATAGAACTGTTTGCTATATCGACTCCAGATATCGACCTGCGTATTAGAAATTTTCGACCACTTCTCCGTCATCTGCAAAATCTCACGCGGCGGAATGGCCTGGAGCGCTTTATCCATAACAGACTTCAACATGGGCTCGCGGGGAGAAACTGCAAAGCTCACGGAGGCGCCAGGCATATCCGGAAGCCTAAAAAAGTGCATATTTTTCTGGTAGTAATGATCGACCATGTACCTTGCCGACAATTCGGTAGCGATCGCCGCGTCAACCTTACCCTCCCTGAGCATAGACATCGCGACGCTGCCTGTATCAGCATCCACCCAGGCGGCCTGGGGATAGCGTTGTCTCAAATCACTTTCCAATGCATGTCCGGCGGGCAACGCAATACGGATCGGTTTATTCAGTAGCGAGTCGGCTGCTTCCTCGCGGGAAGTGATCATCACAAATGCAACATTCATCAGCGGATCGCTAAAGGTAGAATTTCGCTGATTTTGCGTAGTCAGCGTAATGGTGGGATACATATCCCAGTCTTCACCGCTGATTATTTTCATCTGTTCGCTTTTGGAATCAGCTAAAATAGGTTCAAAATCGAGACCCGTTTGCAGATGAACAATATTCAGCAAATCACCAAGAATACCGCGAAGCTCCCCGCTGCGATCGACCAGAGTATACGGTGGGTAGTCTGGGTTGATCAAAATACGAATAGTGTGTTTTTTCTCCAGCCACGCTTTTTCCTGATGAGTGAAAGGAATAGGCGCATTCAGATAAGCAAGGTTACCGCGGTTCAGCCAGTTCTGCATGACCTGCATATGGATTTCATTACTGATTGACGTAATGAAACTATCAAGAATAGTTCTTAATACCGGCTGGTCTTCCTTTACTACAAAATAATTATATTGTTCTTGCTGATCAAAGTAGTGCGTAATAACCAGTGATTGCGAAAAATATCGTGAGATACAATGACTGCTGGTGATATTGTTACCAATATAATATTGGTTCTCATCATTTACTACCGACGCCATAGCCTGATATTCGTCGTCGTAGAATGAAACTTTAGCCTCAGGAAAAGCATCCTGGATAACATCAAGAAAAGGACAATCTCGCACACACGCGACGCTAACCTGATGCCCGGAGGTCAGCGGCAGCATGGTGTTTTTTAGCGAAGTCACCAACGTCGGCCACGTCGTCAGCAAGGCAGAAGTACGCAATAAATGCCCGCCGATCTCCTGGCGCCTTGAAAGCTGGGTTATCAACGTATCAACGTCGTTACTGGCAAGTGCGGCCAACGCTTCTTTCTCATTATCATACTGCTTTATAACAATTTTTAGATTGAGAATCTTTTGCATCAGCGCCAGATAGTCTGCGTTGACTCCCCGATAATATTCACCGCTATTTTGATAAACAATGGGGGAAACTTCCGGTAACCAGGTGCCAACAACCAAGGTTTTCTTATGCGCTAACCAGTTTGTTTCTTCCTTGTTCAAGCTGATATTCTGTACTGAGGTATTATAGTTACTTTTTAGCTCAACTTGCCGAGCCGAGCTTACACCCGTAGACAACCCGATGGTAAATATGACCATCAAAAAAATAAACAAGCGTGCCAGCATTACTCTATCCTATTTTATTTCTCTGCGCATAATCATAAATTTCCATTAATGATGAGCAATCTAATTTTTCCATTAAACGACTTTTATAGGTGCTTACTGTTTTATTACTGATGTTCATTTTGCTGGCAATAGTGCTGTAATCCATACCGTTAAGAATATAGCGCAACACTCTCATTTCCTGGGTTGACAACGTATCAAGCTTATCCTGCTCGCTAACAGATGAACCAGTGAAATGCTCAAGGGAAAAGGGGAAATAGCTATAGCCATTTTTTGCTGCTTCGATTGCGGCGAGAATATTATTCATACCTTCTTTTTTACTCACAAATCCGTTAGCGCCATATTCGGCGCTACGTTTGCCGTAAAAAAATTCATTTTTGGCTGAAATGATAATGATTACACCAGCATAGTGTCGCTTTCGCAGTTGCTCCAGTACTTCGATGCCGCTGATCCCCGGAATATCCACATCAATAATCAGCAGTTCAGGCTTCATTTTTTCAACGGTTTGAACCACTTGCTCCCCGCTGTCAAGCTCGGTGGTTACGGTAATACCATTAGTGTCGAGCAAATTGCGGATGGCTATGCGAGCTAATGGGTGATCGTCAACGATTATCGCGTTCATTGCGTGTAAGAATCCCGATAAATAAAGAGAGGCGATGGCTATAGAGCAGGTGTGCCTTCAACGTTATGATTTATGAAAATAAGGCTTTTTCAGGTAAATCCTAACATAATTACTCGTCTGTTTTATTCATTTTTTTATAAAAACGAAGATCAAGGCATAAACGCAACACTGTAATTTACAAATTTTAAACCTTGAACCTATCTAAATATCAAACTATTAACACAATATAAAGGAATATTCTTACACGTGTAGGACAAATCGCTCATTTATTATAATTTATTCTTAATGACCAGGAACATATAGTCGGAATATTGTTCATCAGAACTGCGGGGGCGTATATGAAAAATAGCTATCTAAAAATCAATTTTATACCCGACCAAATATAGAGAAAACCTGCTGAATTTAGAGAGAAACTCCCTGCGGCTCTGAAACAGCAGTGCCACAGGGAGGCCGCTATTAATCAGGCTTTACTGGGCAATGCCCCTATTGCATGCGAGCTTTTCACGGTCAGCGTAACGACGGCAGAACACAACAGCGCGGCAATCATAAAGATAAAAGCACTGTTATAACTTCCGCCGCCGCTTTGAATCAGCCAGCCGATGATCGGAGCAGAAACAACGCCCGCCATCTGCCCACCAAAGTTAACGATACCGGATGCCCGTCCCATAATGTTGCTGGGAATGGTATCCATCAGAATGCCCCAGAATGTCGCCATGGCGAAGAACATGAACAGGGCTGAAATACACTGATACACCACTGCCATATCTGCACTGCTCACGCTGAAAGTCAGATACAGGAAACCCGCAGCAATAACCGAGGTCACGACATACAACGTTTTACGCTGGGGTTTAAATTTATCTGAGCAATAGCCGCCCAATAATGTTCCACCTGCGCCAAACAGGAAAGGAATAGCCGCCATAACACCGGTTTTTGCCAGAGAAAACTCACGAACGGTGATCAGGTAGCTAGGCAGCCAGGTTGAAAACCCCCAGAAGGTGATATCAAACAAAAACCAAATAATTGCCATTTGCCAGAGCACCGGCATTTTCAACACATCTTTAAACGCGATACCGCTGGTGTTTTGTAGGCTCCCCTGTTCGTCAGCAGCCAGCTCCGCTAGATCCTGCTGCGTAATGGCAGGGTGATCTTTCGGGTTATCACGAGTAAATAAGTAGATGCCCGCCGCAATAAACAGACCCGGAATACCCAGCACGATAAAGACCATGTGCCAGCCAAAAGCCCCGATTATACTTGCCGCTACAACTACTGCCAGCGCTGGGCCTAAGGTGTTTACCGTCGACTGAATCGCTGTGGCGCGGCCACGCTCTTTCGACGGGAAATAGGTCGATATCATCTTCCACGACGCCGATGGGAAGCAACCTTCACCAACACCAAAGAAGAAGCGAACGGCCAGCATCAATGGCAGCGTCAATACGGCGCCGGTCAAGCTGGTGAAAACAGACCACCAGGCAATACCGATGGCCATGATTTTGCGCGAGCCAAACTTATCCGCCAGCAAACCGCCGGGAATTTGAAACGCAGCATAACCAATAAAAAAGGCGCTAATAATTAACCCTTGTTGGGTCGTATCCAGATTTAAATCTTTGCCGATATAAGGGAGCGAGACGCTCATCACCATTCTGTCGAGAAAAGAGAGCAGCCACGCCAGCCAGATCAATGTCAGGACGGTATATCTTGCTTTCCAGGTCTTTGGTTTACCTGAAGGTAAAGATGTTTGTAGGTTCATTGTGATGTCCTTAGGGTGTAGTGATCTACCGCGGCCATAAATGGTCGCGATAAATCAATGCGTGTTTAGCGTTATTTATTAATATTGTTTTCTAATAACCGTACCGCTACAGGCATAACTTTCAGTGCCATTGATTAAGGCTATGCGTCCATTAACCATGACAATTTCAATCCCTTCCGGATATTGATTAGGTTCAACAAAGGTACCCTTATCAGCAATGGTGTTCGGATCGAACATCACAATATCCGCCGCGTACCCCACCTTCAGCAGTCCGCGATCCTGCAGGCCTAATACCTCCGCAGGTTTACCCGTCATCTTACGGATTGCCGCCTCCCAGCTCAGACATCCCTCTTCACGCACATATTTACCGAGCACGCGAGGGAATGCGCCAAAAACGCGCGGGTGCGGTTTGCCAGCACCCATTAAACCGTCGGTACAAACGTTTTGCTCCGGGCGGCAAAGGAACTTAATCACATGTTCTTCAGTACCGTAAAAGTCGACCATCCCCACGGCGTTTTCTTCTTCAAACAGCAGATCGAAGGTGGCGTTGTAGGGATCTTTTCCGCGTAGCTCCCCCAGTTGCACAAGGTTCAGACCGACGGCATCCTGGTTTTTTGCCGTTTTCACGCTGGTGACAAAAATCTGATCCAACCCGGCAAAATCGATAAAGTTATCCCAGCCGGGAATGCCTTGCTGAATATCGTCAATCATTTTGGCGCGCAGTTCAGGCGAGGCCAGGCGCTCAAGCAATTTATCCGTTCCACCCGAATGGACCCACGGCGGTAGGATCACGCCGAGCATCGTGCTGCCCGCCACGTAGGGATACTGGTCGAAAGAGATACGAATCCCGGCTTCCTGCGCCTGTTCCAGCATGCCCAGCATCTGGTCAATCAGCCCCCAGTTTTTCTTACCGCAAACCTTCATATGAGAAATATGCAGCCAGACGCCAGTAGCTGTGGCGATATCAATCAGCTCCTGTGTGGAGTTGATAATATCGTCCGCTTCACTGCGCTGATGCACCACAAAGATCCCGTCATATTTCGCCGTCACTTTGCATAGTTCAATCATTTCGGCGGTATCACCAAAGGCGCAAGGCATATAGATAAGCCCAGTTGAAAGACCAAATGCTCCGGCTTTTAATTCCCGTTCCAGGACTTCGCACATCTTCGCCACATCTTCACGGGTGGAAGGACGACCATCCAGACCCATGGCTTCCATACGCACGTTGCCATGTGGCACTAAATACGCAAGGTTTGTCGCCGGATGACGCGATGCCAGCAGATTGAGGTAACCGTCAGTATTTTTATATTTCCAGTCTATTTTGTCAGTATCGCCATCCAGGCCAGCGATATTTTTACGCCAGGCCGGAATGTATTCTTCAGGCAACGGTGCCAAAGCAACACCATCCTGCCCTAATAACTCGGTGGTAATACCCTGGCGAATTTTTGCCGACAGTGCGGGGTTAATAATGGCCGAAAGGTCAGAGTGCGTATGAGTATCAATAAAACCGGGACAAATAATTTTACCTGTTGCATCAATAACCTGATCATTAACGCCAACATCAATTTTGCCGATTGCGACAATACGTCCTTCATCAACCATCACATCGGCAATTCTGCCGTCGCAGCCCGTCCCATCGATTACATTTCCGTTTTTGAAAATGGTTTTCATCGTTATTCTCCATAGCGATGTCGATTTACGACACCGCTTGTAAGGTAAGAGGTGGTTTCTTTATTGTTATTGGCGATAGAGTGTCTGGATGATGCTGTAATAGCCGCTGGCCGAGCCGGTTAACTGCTCGATCTCAATATACTCATCAATGGTGTGGGCCAGATTTTCCCGCGAAGGACCAAAACCGATGGTTCTGATTCCCGCTTCTCCCGCATAGTGGCTGCCGTTGGTACAAAATGAGTACTGCGTGATAGTTGGATTAAACCCGGCCTCGCGAATGCCAGCCAGAGCGGCCTGCACGAATTCGTCGGACTCGTCATACACCCAACCCGGGAAGAAGCGCTCGCCCTCAATCGTGGCACCGGTATAGCAAGACTCCTGACCCACCGCGTAGGAAACACAGGCTTTAAACTGTGGATCCTGTGCGGTAAGTTCCGCGAGCGCATTTTCCAGTGGGGCAATAACGCTTTCTTTGGTTTCACCCACCAGCAAACGACGATCGTAGGTTGCGCGACAGTAATCTGGCACGACCGAAGCTCCTGGGTACGGCGAAGATTTAATGTCGGTAAGTTCAAGGATGCCTGGCCCCAGAATTGGGTGCGTTGGCGGTGTAATTGTGCGAATTTTGTCGATCAATTGCGCCATTTTGTACACCGCGTTAATTCCTGCCTGCGGGTTGGCGGAGTGCGCAGGTTTACCGAACGTTTCGACCACAATTTCAGCGCGGCCACGCTGACCAATTTTCAGGTTTAACTCGGAAGCTTCACCGATAATCACGTAATCCGGCTTATAGCGCTCGCTGACCAGCCGAGCGGCAATGCCTTCAAAGCACTCTTCATGCACAATACAGGCAACGTAGATTTTGCCGGCGAAATTACGTTGATTGTCCTGACCAAAAAAACCCACGGCGGAGATCATCGCCGCCACGGCACCTTTCATGTCAGTTGTGCCGCGACCATAAATTTTGCCATCTTCGATATCGCCGCCGTATGGATTGCGGCTCCACTTCTCTTCGTTGACCGGTACGGTATCAATATGTCCATCGAGAACCAGCGTTTTCCCCGGCTGATTACCGACAATACCACCAACTATGTTGCCGTACTTATCAACATGGATGTCATCAAACTGGTAATGCTGCATCATTATTTTTATGGCATTAACCACATCCCCTTCCTGACCCGAATAACTTTTTTGTTGGATTAGCGCCTGACAGTTTCTAATGACTTCATCAATACGGTTTGCAGATAACATGGGTTTCTCCGTTATTTCTCACAATCAGGAAACGAGTTGTTGATGCCCGGGTACTGACCGCCCCAGACAATATTCAGGTATTGTTGCGGGTCGGTATCTCCCTCGGTGCTGATCAGCAACACCCGGGAATGCACATCCAGCCCCAATTGTTCACGCGTATGCGCCAGTTCAGGCGATGTCATCAGCAGCGCCAGCAGGCCGGTAGTGACCGCACCTGACTCGCCAGATACGATCTGCGGATCGCCCGCCAGCGGATTACCCAGCATGCGCATACCCAGCGCCGCAACTTCATCAGGGCAGGAGGCAAATGCGTTGGCATAATCACGCAGCAGTTTCCAGCCGATACTATTTGCCTCACCGCAGGCGAGACCAGCCATCACGGTGAGTAAATCACCGCCCACCGCGATCGCACCCCCCTCTTTAGAACGTGCGGAGCGGTAAAGACAATCGGCAATCAATGCCTCGGCGACAATCACTTTTGGACGATTTTCCCCCCAGGCTGCCGTCACCATTCCCTGAACCATTCCAGCAAACGAACCAACGCCTGCCTGAACAAAAATATGCGTCGGTGCAACCTGATGCAGTTGGTCTATCGCTTCCAGCATTAGCGTGCCGTAACCCTGCATAATCCACTGCGGGATTTTTTCATATCCTTCCCAGGCAGTATCCTGCACCACAATCCAGCCATGTTTTTGTGCCTGTTCCGCGGTCATACGCACCGCATCGTCATAGTTCATATCGACGATTTCAGCGGTAGCGCCTTCATTACGGATGGACGTCAGACGCTGCTGCGAAGAGCCTTTAGGCATGTAAACCACCGCTTTTTGCTTCAGTTGACGCGCCATCCATGCCACGCCGCGACCGTGGTTACCATCAGTGGTGGTGGCAAACGTAACGGTTTGTAGATCGCGGCGCACCTCTTCGCTGGTCATCACGTCAAACGGCAGGTCACTGATATCCTTGCCGACTAATTCAGCGATATGGCAAGCCATCGCATAGGACCCGCCCAACGCTTTGAAGGCTTTCAGGCCAAAACGTTGAGACTCATCCTTGAGATAGATATTTTTAACACCCAGCCTTTGTGCAAGAGCCGGCAGCGCATATAACGGCGTCGGCGCATAGCCCGGAATAGACCGATGAAAATTCAACGCTTTTACCAGTTCCTGGCGACTAAACGGTGCCAGCGGCGCGCTCGGATGTTCGGTAAACGGTGTCTGGTTGATAAAAAATGATAAGTTTTCCTGCATCATAAAACCTCATTGTCCTGGTATTTCATTCCCTGTAGTTAAGGTAATACAGAGATATTTACGCTATCGGTATTCCCAATAGAGCAAAATGCTTACCAGTTTTTTACGCCTTGAGTAAAATCTTAGAAATATTTTAATAAAGACTTTATTTTCAAGTAATTAAAGCAACACCATGATTGATACTAAAAATACTACAGCGTCAGTTTATCGCCTGAATTTGAGAAATTCTCACTGTTGATAAATAGTGTGATCGAGGAAGATAAAACAGAAAAAACATAATAAAACAAAGCAGTAGATTGATTTTTCGCAAATCATTTCCGTAGTGGTTCGCCTATTTATCATTTTCTTTGAGAAATACGACACACTGCCGGAGAAGTACCATGATTTCAGTACTCAGCAATATTCAGGATGATATATGCAATTATGCCGACGCGATTTCTGGCATAACCGGTACGGACGTTGAAATCATCGATGAATCTTTAATGCGCATCGCTGGTACCGGTAAATACCGGCATATGCTCAATGAGAACGTGGCAAAAAATGGCTACATCTACCGCCACGTTTTGCAGGTCAGAGAAACGGTTCTTATCAAAAACCCCGGCGAACATCCGCTTTGTCAGTTATGTGAAAAACACCGCTACTGTTCTGAAATGCTCGATTTGAACGCACCTATTTTTCTCAACAACCGCGTGATTGGAGTAATCGGCATTATTTGCTCAACCCAGACGCAGCGTGACACGTTATTGAGCCAGATTGATAAATTTGTCACTTTTATTGAGCAAATCGCGGTGATGATCTCCAGTAAGGTATTTGATTGTCTGGAGCGTTTACGTGCGCAGGAAACGCTCGGCGCATTTCGACGTCTGATAGATGCCATGGACCGCGGCGTTGTAGCAATTGATGGCAATGGTCTTATCTGGCATGCCAATCACTCAGCCGATCGTATTCTTAACCGCGAGGTTCAGGGATTACCGCTGACTATTGAAATAACCGGGGACAGCTTGTATGGCGATGAAGAAGCGTGGCTGACGCTTGAAGGCCAGAAACACCATGTACTGTGCAAACAAATTTCGCTCTCCTCGCTGGATAACGATCGCTTAACTATGGTCATCTTTCGTGATGCATACGACTACCTGAGTACCCTTACCCCATCCCCTTATGAATCAGACGCGCAGGTGCGGCTGATTGGTCACTCTTCTTCAATGGAACAGCTCAGAAGCACCATTGGCAAAATTGCCAAAAGCTATGCCAGCGTGCTCATCACCGGGGAAAGCGGCTCGGGTAAAGAGGTCGTGGCATTTGCCATTCACCAAAACAGCCCACGCAAAGCCGCCCCTTTCGTGACAATTAACTGCGCGGCAATCCCCGAGCAACTCCTGGAAAGCGAACTGTTTGGCTACGTGCGTGGTGCATTTAGCGGTGCAGACCCCAAAGGACGAATGGGGAAATTTGAACTGGCCAACGGCGGCAGTCTGTTTCTGGATGAGATCGGTGATATGCCATTGCACCTGCAGGCCAAGCTGCTCAGGGTTTTGCAGGAAAAGGCAATTACCCGCGTTGGTTCTAATAACACCATTAATATTGATGTGCGCATTATTGCAGCGACTAACAAAAATATTAGTGCGATGGTGGAGAATAATCAGTTTCGCGAAGACTTATTCTATCGTCTGAATGTTGTCCCTCTGGTACTTCCTTCCCTGCGCGAACGTCGGGCTGATATCGCTGTTCTCGCACAATATTTTGCCGATGAATTTTCGGTCAGTTACCAGCGTTCACCGCAGAAGCTGCCCGACGACGTTATTAACCGCCTTTATGCCTGGCACTGGCCGGGTAACATTCGTGAATTACGCAATGTCATCGAATACATTTTTGTGATGCGCGGAGAAGCTGCCGGTATCAATGCCAGCCATCTGCCCCCTTATTTACTCACCTCGGCTGACGGCAGAAAAACAACGATGACCGAGCCCCCCCGACTTTTGGCGAACCAAGGGAAACAAGCGAAAAGGGACGCCATCGAAAATGCCATCCAGCGATTTGGAGCAAGTGTGGAGGGCAAAAAACAGGCCGCGTCAGAACTGGGGATCAGTATTGCCACACTCTATCGAAAAATAAAACTGTACGGACTGTAAGCTTTCCTTATTAACTGAGAAGCCCGCACAACGCGGGCTTCTCATCGGTATAACAGAGCAAATTAAGCCCGAAAATACTTAATCAAACACACCATTAATTACCGCGGTGACAATCGCCGTACTCAGTGCAATCAACACCAGATTGTCGCCCACAACCTGCCATTCATAACCTGGATAATACGGCAATTGGTTCAGCATAGAGGATGGAACACTTTTCTTAGCGATCCCCGGAGGAAGCGGCTTTCCTCGCGCCAGATTTTTGGCGATACCCGGAGGCAGTGACTTATAGCCCGTCAAACCATATCTGACGGCATACTGTCTGGCCACGTTATAGCTGATGTCACTATCAACATGGTCCGGCTTACCATAATTTTTACGTTGTTCTGCTTGCGAATTGCTTTTCTGGCTATTGCCCTTATTCCCGCTATTACCATGATTGCTACTATTTCCATGGTTGCCACTATTACCATTGCCGTTGCCATTACCGGGGTTGGCCAATACTGGGGTGGCGCACATCGTCATCGCGGCAACGGCGACTAAAGCTGTTGCTAAAGCACGAAGTCTGGACATGATGATTCCTTAAAATGTGGATACATATAAAAATGTACGGTATCGCGTGAATACTGGCTATCGCTATAACTCCGATTTATTGGCAAAAAAGGGGAAAGCACGTAGCGCACATCACGCTATTCGCCTCGCCGCGGTGGAGAAAAGTTAGCCAAAGATGTTGCAGAACTGCTATAAAGTCTTTCTCTTCTGTCGGCTGGTGTTAAACTGGAAAGTGTGATCTTCATCATAACCTGCTTAAACAGAGAAAAGAGACACTGCTATGCAACATATCATTGAGGGCTTCCTCAACTTCCAAAAAGAGATTTTCCCTCAACGCAAGGAACTCTTTCGCAGCCTGGCATCCAGCCAAAATCCTAAAGCGCTTTTCATCTCCTGTTCCGATAGCCGCCTGGTGCCAGAACTCGTTACTCAGCAAGACCCCGGACAGCTTTTCGTTATCCGCAACGCCGGTAATATCGTCCCCTCTTTCGGCCCGGAACCGGGTGGCGTATCCGCGACTATTGAATACGCGGTTGTGGCACTTGGCGTGACGGATATCGTCATCTGCGGACACTCCAACTGCGGCGCAATGAAAGCCATCGCCGATAGCCAGCCTCTGGATCCGATGCCTGCTGTGGCTCACTGGCTGCACTATGCCGATGCCGCGAAAGCCGTGGTCGAGAAAAAAACCTGGGCTAACCCAATCGATAAAGTTAACGCCATGGTGGAAGAGAACGTTATCGCGCAGCTCAACAACATTAAAACGCATCCTTGTGTCGCGGTTGGACTGCGAAATAATGCGCTTCGTCTGCACGGCTGGGTATATGACATCGAAAGCGGTGAAATCCGTACCCTGGATAAAAACAGCAAAACCTACGTTTCCCTTGCTGAAAACCCGCAGGTGCATTTCGAGTAATTCTTCCACTGGAGCAAGGATGCTCTGGATAGTTTTTACCTACTTTGGTGCTATGGACAAAAAACATCCTTGTTACTAACATTAAAATAACCGCAGGTGTTACCACGCGGTTTTCGCACATTCATACAACATTGCGACATTGCGACATTGCGACAAGTCTCATGAGCTGCCCCGCAAGTAGCTGTTCATACATGGTGCAAGCGATAAAAAGGAGCAGGTACGAATGCAAGCGAAAATAAAAAGAATAATAAACATGTTATTCTATCATGAGTCGTGGGATATCATGATTATTAAGGATCATGGTATACACTTATTTCCTGATAACACGCTGGAAATATTGAATAAATCTACTGCGCAGCAGTTAAAAAAGAAATATACGTTTCAGGCCGATCCTTTTCTTATTGAAAAAGACGACAAACTGTATGTTTTTTATGAAGCTTTTAGCTTCCGCAACTCGAAAGGCACGCTCCGCTGCCGCATTCTTGATCGTGAACTAACTGAAATTGATGATGTGAAACTTGAAGGATTTGACGACCTGAGGTGTCATTTGTCATTCCCTTTCCTGATTAATATTAACAATCAACTCTTCATGATCCCAGAATCATCAGAAAGAAAAGAAGTGCTCCTGTTCCAGTCGGTAGAGTTTCCTGCGCGCTGGAAGAAAATTAAAGTTCTACTCTCTGATACCGAAGTCACAGATAACATTTTTCTTTCAATAAATGAAACTTGCTATCTTTTGTCGACCACCATGGATAATAAAATAATTATTCATTCCGCAGAGCATCTTCACGGTCAGTGGCAGCGGATCACCCCTACATTAAAGGTGAGTAATCATCATCATCGAGGAGCTGGTACCCCTTATCTTGTCGATAATAAAATGTACTTCCTCACCCAGGAATGCACGCCCGAAACTTATGGAAAATCTATCTATATCAAAGAACTAGTTACACTTAACGATATTAACTTTGATGAGAATCTGATCGAACAAATCAATTCATCGATCAACCACAGTGACGGTGTTCATACGCTGAATTTCTCAAATAATTTCATTGCTTATGATACAAAAATCAATAAGTTCAGTCTGTTGGCTATCTTAAAAAAACTATCATATAAATTTATGGTAAAATACAGAAACATCTACCTTTCCCGGCAACACAACTGATTCACTGGATTCTCAGGTGACATTGGTAGAAAATTGTTCGGGTTTCTAGCATTTTTCTGGAGTCTGTATGGCAATTCTTGTCACAGGTGGTGCAGGTTATATTGGTTCACATACTGTTTTATCACTACTGGAAAGAGGCGATGATGTCGTTGTCATCGATAATCTGGCAAATGCGAGTCGGATATCGCTGGACAGGGTCGCGGAACTTACCGGAAAGGAACCCATTGTCTATATCGCCGATGTTCTCGACAGACAGGCCTTAAAAAACATTTTTACCAACCATCACATCACCGATGTCATTCATTTTGCAGGGCTCAAATCGGTTTCCGAGTCGATAAAAGAACCTCTTGCCTACTATGAAAACAACGTCACAGGAACGCTGGTTTTACTGGATGAGATGCTGGCCGCAGGCGTTAACCGATTCATTTTTAGCTCATCAGCTACGGTATACGGTAATCCGGAAAGCGTGCCGTTGAGCGAGCAATCACGCACGGGCGGTACCACCAATCCCTACGGCACCTCTAAATTAATGGTCGAACAGATTCTGGCCGATTTCTCGCGTGCGCAACCTGATTTCCGCATTACCTGCCTGCGCTATTTCAACCCAGTCGGCGCTCATCCATCGGGTCGCATTGGTGAAGATCCTAACGGTATCCCAAACAACCTGGTGCCATACATCTCCCAGGTCGCGATTGGTAAGCTAAAAACCGTATCGGTGTATGGTAATGACTATCCAACCCCTGACGGAACCGGCGTGCGTGATTATATCCACGTCATGGATCTGGCGGCTGGTCATTTAGCCGCGCTTGATTGCCAGAACAAAGGCGCTGCCTACAAGGTGATTAATCTCGGTACCGGGGTCGGTTATTCCGTGATTGATCTGATTAAGGCGTTTGAGAAAGCGGCCCAGACCAAAATTCATTATCAGTTTGTCGCCAGAAGACCCGGAGACATTGCCGAATGTTGGTCTGACCCGTCACTGGCATACAAAGAGCTCGGTTGGAAGGCGGTCTACAACCTTGATGAAATGATGCGTGACACCTGGAACTGGCAAAAAAATAACCCGAATGGTTATAACATCTGATATGCCCTGTAACGAGCCTGACGGTCAGGCTCGTTGTCGTAACGGGCTAGCGTGCAGTAATCGTTGATACGCGATACCAGCCGCTGCTCTGCTTCCCTTCGTTAGCAAAGTTAATTCGTGCCGCGCCGGATTTATCCAGTATCGCGACCTCAATCGCGTATTGACCTTTCGCGAGTTGTCCCGGGATGGGCAACGCATAGCTGACCTGATACTTTCCAGGCAACCAGTGCCGTATATCATCCGCCGCATTACCCTGCGCAACGACCTTATTAGCGCTATCCACCACACGAAATGCCAACGTGTAGGGCAGATAAATCGGTGCGTTACCCTCGTTATACCAGATACTGTTTAATACCAGCGTTGGTCCACCGTCCCACACTGATTCATGACTCAGAGACGCTAAGCGATACCGATAGCCCAGTTTGGTCAGCGCATCGTCGACAATCGGTCGATAATCGCTTGGGATCGTTCTCGATTTCAGGTTGATGGTGCTGGCGTGCTGCTTGACCGCCCAGTCAAAAATACCCTGCACTTCGGCACGCGTATAATGAAAAGTATTCTTCCAGTCTTGCATATATGAACAGATTTCCAGACTGACCGGCGCACGTTTCCAGGCATCGTTAAACCCTGCATAACTCTGCTGTGCTGCCAGTAATCGCTGCGGGTAATCATCGGCCATATGGTTCCAGTTTTCTGAAAATACGCGCAGATCACCCCAGCAGTCCGCGCGCCATCCCGCCCCTCGCGCCACCGCATTCGCCAGGCTTTGTCCACCGCTCATCAACATAATTTTCGGGGTCGAGGGGAAGGCGGAAAAATGCATTGCAACATAGCGGTCCAACTGCGCCGTGGTGTATCGCTCCAATAGTGGCTGCAGATTAGGGAAATTGCTGTTATGCCACTCTCCCCAAGCCCCCACCATGCCGATATCGACAAAAGCGAGATTCTCATTACCGTCGTAGCGTTTTCCGAATGCGTTCAGCAGACGCTGGCTGTATTCAATAAACAGAGGGTCATCTAAATCCGGAATAAATGTTTTATTATCGGGTGTCCACGTACCTTTCACGCCTTTTTTAATTAGCCAGTCGGGAATTTTTGAACCGTCCCCTGGGTCGGCTAGCGCCATAAACCGTAACCCGACGTTCATCGCAGGACGATGTGCCGCCGCGTATTTGAAGGCAGCATCCACCAGCGCAAAATTATACTGACCTTCAACAGGTTCCAGTTCTTGCCAGTAAAACCGGTCGTATTCAAACCCGGTATTGGGGTAATCAGCCAGACCCAGCGTTTCACCGTATCCCTGATGAAAACTTGCCACGCCGATCCCCGGATTGGTCAGCGGGCCAGTTAATGCTTTGGGGGTTACGGTCGTTAATGCGGAGATGACCGTTAACGGAAAGGACATTAACAACAGCGCAGAAACCCATTTACACTTCATCGCAGTAATGCCTCCACAGGTTTGTTAACGCTAGTGGTTTTTCAGACTTAACCACCAATCCCAGATACCTACGTGAAAATTTTGGAACACATCAATACCTAACGCGGATTTGATCATATACAGCGTCAACAATACGCAGCAGGTGACGAACAGCACGGCAATCAGCAGCAAAAAAGTGAGCAACATTCTCGACAGGGTCGATTCCTGGCGGTGCTGGCGGCGTAAATCTCTGCCAAACAAAAAAACCAGATAATAACGCTTACTGAAAAAGGGAAAACTTCGCCGAATATCGATCTGATGCCGCGAAGCCAGAGTCGAGGCCAGAATCGCATTTTCCACCCCTTCTTTCTGTTCAGGGGTCAATTCCTGCGCAATCGTCTCATCAAGATGAGTATAAAATCGTTCGATGACAGGGGGACGGTTTTGATAACTGGTCAAAATTAACCTATATCTTTATTAATTGAGTGATAGACGTTAACCGTCTTTTTGGCGATTTCATGCCAGTTATAGTGTTGTAAATATACACGATAGTCCACACTATGGGTTGGCGCCCACTGGGTTAATTTCTCGGCAAGACTAACCACATCTCCGACCTTAAAATAGGCCTCGGCGGGAAGTTGAACTTCGAGGTTTGCCGGAATATCACTGACGACGGCAGGAAGAGAAAATGACATCGCTTCCAGCAGCGCAATGGGCAAACCTTCATGGTATGAAGGCATCACAAACAGCCGGGCCTGCGAAAACACCGCCTGCAGCTCATCACCGCGTAAAAAACCAGTCATCACAACGCCTGGTGTATCTGCGGCAAGCTTTTTGAGGCGAATGCTGTATTCGGTTGGATGATCCGCATCGCCAATTAGCACCAACGGCATGGTCAAACCGCTGCACTGATAGGCGGCGATGGCATCATGCATCCCTTTTTCTTCCACAAACCGCCCAACCACCACAAGGTAATTTTTCGGCTGTAGCCCAAAGCGGGAGAGCGTATTGTCGATGGTCTGTTCAGATAGCAACCGCGGCTCATTGACGCCATTGTGAATTAAATGCGCATCATAGCGACCGTGTTTTTTCTGGATCAGTTGATTAATGACTTCAGAGATCACAATCACTTCGTTGGCATATCGCACTGCCCAACGTTCGCCCAGCAACAATATTTTTTTGGCAACGAATCCCCACTTCTGACGGTCGTAATCGGGCCCATGGTGAGTGAAAACCACCTTCTTGCCTAACATGCGTAGTAATGGGATCACAAGGCCAGGCCCAATAGCATGGACATGCACAATATCCGAATGGTCGATACTTGTCCTGAACGCCGCTAAAACGGAATGGACAATCGCTTCCAGCGAACGCTTTTTGGGAGCCCACAGCGCGTAAGTTTCGACCTTCTTATAGATCGAACGTTTGTAATTTACATACGGCGAGCGAGCAATCACACATATATCAACGTCAAACTGCTGTTTAATGGCTGGATAAAGATTTTGGCAATGTGTCTCCACACCGCCCAATACATCAGGAATTCCACGCGTACCAAAAACCGTTATTTTTTTACTCATGCTATGGCCTGCTCAGCAATTCTTTATACAGCGCCTGTAGGGTATCCATATGTTTACTCAACGCATATTTCTCACTCAACCGCGCACGACCCTGCAGCCCCATAGTCCGCGCCTTTTCTGGCGAGTCGGCCAGGGCGTCCATCCCATTTGCCAACTCCTGCGCATTGCCAGGTTCAAATAAAATCCCTTCAATACCGTCACGAATTTGTTCCGGGATGCCGCCGATGCGCGACCCGATCACCGGCTTGCCCAAGGACATCGCCTCTAATATCGCCATCGAACAGTTTTCATAGCATTCAGAAGGAAGGATCACCGCCCGCGCATGCTTGATAAGCTTGTCGAGAGCCTCCCCTTGTTGCACATAACCTAAAAACTCAACATCCGGGTATTGGGCAACCAATTCGTCGTGCAACGGGCCGTGGCCCACAATTTTCAGCGGCGCTTTATTCTGCATTTTCTGATGCGCCGCCAACAACGTTGCCACTCCCTTTTCACGGCTCAGGCGACCGAAGTACAGCATATAGCCCTCATCGCTTATCTCACCCAAGGGACGGCTATCATCAACGCCATTAACGATGACATCAATGCGAGAGTTCGGCAGCTTACGTAGCAATACGCCGCGTAAAAAGACGCTTGGCGAAACGATCACATCCAGCGCCTGGTAATTTTGCGCAATATACTGCCAGGTCGCCTCTAAAGAGAGCAGTAAGCTTTTTGAGGCGGAACCTTCCTGACAACGATACCTGAAGGCATTGAAAACCGTCCCGGTAATACAAGAATCACACACTTTGCCATCGCGCAGCATCGAATAGGCGGGACAGACGATCTTGTAGTCATGCGCGGTCAGTACCGTTTTGCAGCCAAAATTGCGCGCTACTTTAATCAATGCCGGCGTTAACTGATGGTAAATATTATGAAAGTGAACAATATCCGGACGCTCTTTTTGTAATAACGCCAGCATCTTTTTGCAGGCCTGGGAATTATGAATAAAGTTAACCGCCGTTTTGAGCCCGCCCAGCAGATTACTTTCTTTGTGATAATCCACATTGTTGACGAAATAATCCGCATAGTCCGAAGGGAAATTGTTCTCATGCTGCATAGAGAAATCAATAACCTGCACTCCGGCCTGTTTCAGCATATCGCGCTCTTGAAAATAAACCGTTTCCGCGCCGCCTTTAATGAAAAAAAACTTATTCACTAATAAAACTTTCATTGCGCCAGCCTTGGTTATTCATGAATGATTTTACTGTCAGGCGGAGTCAACGGATCGCGTATCGGTTTAGTCAACCCCTTAACAAGCCCCGCAGAAAGCACGGCCAGATTCATTACGCTCTGTAATCCGTTCAATAACGATCGGTTCTGCACGGTTTTCAAGACAACAAAGACAAGCAACGGAAGAAATGCAATATCGAAAAGCTCGAGATTGAAGGTCACTGCCGCAATGAACAAGGCAATCAGGTAAACAGCAAAAATCGCCTCGTTCTTAACCATTTTTAACGCTTTACTGAAATAAGGTTTTCCCCAGGCACAGCGTAGAAGCTCGCCAGGAGCCTGATAGTATCCGCTTGTCCAGCGGTGCTTCAGCAACTGAAAGGTCGGCATGGTATGCGAAGTATGAATAAAATACGGAATATTCAGACGACGCAATTTATAACCCGCATCAAGTAAACGCAGACCCAGTTCGGCTTCTTCATAAGCATGCAAATTACGGTTGGTAAGATAACCAATTTTCTCTATCGCCGAGCGGCGATATAATCCGCCACCGCCTAAATGGTCGCTATCCCCCAGGGGATAAATCTTATTTATTCGCTGCTTACGCGATTTAAACTCATAGTTAACGGCATCGTCCATTTCAACGGTTCCCGCGACGCCTGCATATTCCGGCTCAGCCTGCAAGAACGCGACGGCCTGATCCACAAAGCCCTCTTCCAACTCCATGTCGCCATCCATCAGCAACAGATATTCCCCTTCACTATAAAGATAACCCAACTGATGCCCGACGCCGCAGCAACGATCGTTTGGGTTAGTTAATGACACTACGGTCGCCCCTTTATCGATCGCAAGCTGTTGGGTGTTATCCGTTGAAAGACTGTCGGCCACAATAATTTTGTGTGGATAATCAACAAGCTGCTTGCGGATACTGTCAATCGTTTTCTCAATACATTCAGATTCATTGAGCGTTTTAATACTCACTGAAATAAACGGTTTATAGTCCATACAATTACCCTACGCAGCGAAGGACGGTTCGACGAATCACCAAACTCGATCCTAGTGATAAATAGAACAGGAATTGTAACATCGGTATAATCATCAGTATCTGACTGTAAGGTAAGCTGATTAAGCAACTGATAGCAAAAGCGTTAAACGCTGGTGCAAAACTCAGCAACTGGAGATCCTGCTGGTCCAGCTGTGCAAGTGTCAGTAATGGCTTTGGCTGACAAACTTTCAGGATATAAATGAACAAGCTAATAAAAAGCAACGTGCCGATAACGCCGACCTCCCACAGCAGCATACTCAGGGAAGTCGAGTCGAGGATTAAGTTATAGATAATATTCAAAAAGCCCGGCGATACCGTACTACCGCTGTTAGTGGCATTGAGTCCGTAGCCAAATAACGTTCCTGTAAGTCCCCACAAATCGTTATTTTTCAACCAGAACAGGAAGGTCGTAAAACGCCCTAACTCCCCGGTAGACATAATGTAGTTCGGATCAAAGATATAGCTTAAGGAGTCAATAAAAATGCTCAACGCGCTTTTCGACGGATCGCCGCCAAACGCGGAAGAATAATAGTACGCAAGGATCACTATCGACAGACTAACGAGCAGCAGCATTCCTGCGACAATAATCAGCAATGTCTTTAGATTAACCTTACTCACGTCTTTGACATAGCTCGGGGAGATCCACACCCACGCGAGGAATATTGGTGAAAGTAGTATAACGAACTTCACTTCACCCATAATGCATAACCCGATCCCAAGAACGATATGCAAGGCCATGGATTTAAACGTGGTCAGCCCGTGCTTATACTCAGAAACTTTTAACAACATAATCAACAGGCAAAACAGGCCCATTGCGGCAGTATTACCGCCCCCCATGGGATCTCCGCCGAACGTACCAACCACGGAATCCCATTTCTCATCTTCTCCACGCACCGCGACGCGCTGGGGAACGACCAGTAAAACCTGATAAATCATTACCGGGATCTGCGCGTAAAACACCCAGTACAGAAAGCGTGTAACACGATAAATCTGCGATTCCCGACAAAATCCCAGCAGCAAGCAGATCATCACCAACGACAATGCGATTTCGTTTTTGAATGCCACAATCGCAACGGTAATCCCGCCCTGAATCAGCGTTGATGTTCCGGCCAAAATAAGAAACGAGAAGTACAGCGCCAGCACAATCGTTTCCTGCGCGTCCAGTTGCAGGGAGCCATCGCGCGTCTGCATCACCAACAATCCCACCATCAACAGGGTCAGGAAAAAGGGGATCCACAGCACCGACTGCAAGCCGGTAAAGTATTGCACCAGACCACACAGAATCAGCGTGACAAAAGTATAAACCTGTAAATAGTATCCGGTATTCAGCGTCATAGTATCACCGGCTTGTCTTTCAGAAGATTGGCTCGCTTATTCATTTTCAGATAAATGAAGGCGTAGCGAATAAATGTCAGGGAAGAAAACAGAATGACCGACGTGGCGTAGTCTTTATAAAAATAAGGGACGACGACAAAAGCGAATAACACAATCGCCAGCTGTTCCAGTTGGATGCGCAGAAAGTAGCGGTGAGAGCCAAAAATAAGCTCGATCACCGTTAGGGGGCTTATCGCCAGCGCTGGGAATAAATAGGGCAACATGTAGCGTGAAGTCTCAATGGAGTTAATCCAGTCTTCGCTGAAGCCCAGCCGCATTACTATCGGATAGAAAATAAACACCCCGAGGGTACAGATAACCCCCAGTAACAACAACAGCATCCGTACCCTGGTATATTCCTGATAATTAAAGGTGTTATTTCTGAAGTCGATAGACCACTTGGAAAAAATAGTATTGCGCACCGCGTTTCCGATGATCACCACCGGCGCAAGACAGAAGCGACTAACCACGGAAAAATAACCCGCCGTCAGCGCGGAGAACCAAAAGTTAATCAGCATAATCGGCAAATTGCTGCTGGCCATCGCCAACACCTCTGCGCTGCCGACTTTGGTAATGTGATGAATATTCTGTTTGAAAAAATGCCAATTACTGGTAGGCCGCAAATGTTGAATTGCTACCGAACGAACGTCAAACGAATGCAAAATGCAGCTGACGGTCAGTGCCATTGTCGCGCACGCCCATGCCCAATAAAACAGCTGCACATGGTGCGTCACCAGTACCGAAAGGAATACCACTACCGAGACAGAAATGCGTTGGAAAATCAGAAAACGAAAGTTAGCCGTGCGTAGAGACAGGTTCTCTGAGATTAAAACCCACGCCGTTGCCAGCGTCAGCAAATAGAGAAACAGGATATTCTGGTGAAACAACCATGCGGTCACTACGGCGTACGGTAAGGCAATAATCGTGCTTTGGATCAGACAGAACACGACGTTCTGCACCAGTTCTTCTTCCTGTTGTTTCGGAATTAACAGCTGTGATGCAAAGGTACATACCTGAGCGCCCACCACGGCGATACTGTAGTTGAGCGCATACAGCCCCACCTCCGCCATATCATACTTGTGTGAAATCAACCAGATAGACAACGCACCAATCAATTGCGAAATGACTGATGAACCGGCTATCGTGGAAGCGCTCTTCAGTAGACTCATACGCGGCCTGGCGTGGTCATCAGTTGATCGGTACTAAAGTTGAGTGAACGTAAACCTTCTTGCGTCTCAAGATCTTTTTCTTCAACCGCATTGAGTACCGCGCCAATAACCGCGCCGTTATTTTCCTCCAACTTATCCAGCGCGTTGGCGATTTGCCCGGCGGACCCCGCCCCAGCTTTCACGACGAAAATCACCCCATCAACGGCGCGTTTAATCAGTTGAACATCCTGACTCTGATTCACAGCTGCGACATCAATAATGATGCGCTGATAGTGCGATTTCAGCTCGCGCATTAAGGGCTCAACGTGACCCGACGACAGCATCAGTAAAGAAGAGATTGCGCTCTTGCCGTGCGGAATAAAATCGAGATTATCACTGAGCGTAATCCGCGCCTGTTTAAGCTCAGTCTCCCCGCGCAACAGTTCCGCCAGACCTGCGGATGTTGCCGACGCCAGTTCAGAAGAGAGCCCATCAGTATTAAAGAAATCCGCATCAATAAGCAGAGTTTTCTGATCGAAACTAAAGGAGTTCGCCAACAAACTCGCCAGCAGAGAACGTCCTTCACCGTGCACCGTTGACGCCACGATGAGCGTCTGTAATGACCGGTTATCGAGCATAATCCGGGTACGGATACCGTGCACAATATCGGCATTCAGCGGGTTCTTCAGGATCATGTCACGCACCTGCGCGCGCCCAGAGATCCCACTAAAACGACGGATTTCACCAAGCGGTACAACGTTCAGGCGTTTTCTCATACGACTCAACGTACCGATTGAGTTATCCATCGCCGCTTTGACAATGAAATACATGATGCTGAACACCACCACCAGCATGACCACCATCACCAACAGCAGTGATTTATTCGGCTTCGCCGGTTTCAATGCTGGAACAGCCGGATCGTATAACACCGCATCAGCATTCACGCCGGAGAGCGACAGCTCCTGAGTACGCTGATAAAGCGATTTGTACAGATCTTCCATTTTATCTAACGCCAGTTTTTGGCTGTTCCAGGCATCACGTTTTGACGCCATTTTCTGGAAGATCGCTTTCTGCTCAGCCAATTGTTGCTGGTAGTTCTTTTCATCCGCAAGCGCCGCCAGATATTGCTGGCGTAAACCCACTTTCAGTTCACCCAACACCCGTCCCGTTTGGCTTTGGATCGACTGCACATCAGCTTCTGCTTTTAAAATGGCCGGGTTTTTTGGCCCATAGACTTTGCGCAATTCAGACAACGTACGCTGCGCCTGAATTAACGCAATGCGTAAATCCTGAATCTGGGCGTGGTTAGAGACCGAAGGTAGCGAGATAACACTCTCAGCGGACTTCCCTCCCCCGTTCACCTCGTTATAGACAGATTCCGCGGCAACACGACGCTGAGTCGCATCGGCCAGGCGATTGGTCACGATACTTAACTGCTCGGTTTCAAAACCATCAATACCGCGAAAGGTCAGCAGCCCGGCATTTTTCAGATAACTCTCCATATCTTCTTTTTGCTTCGCTATCGACTTCTGAATTTCTTCCATTTTTTCATAATTCAGTTTGCGGGCTTGCTCCACTTTCAGACGCTTTTGCTCCACCGTATAGTTGATGAAAGCCTGCGCGACACCGTTGGCGATGTCCGCCGCAACCTGAGGCGAAGTCGATTCATAGGTAATCGAGGCCAGGTTCGTTGTACGAATACCAATGACATTCAGGTTTTTCGACAACGTTTTCAGCGCCTGCTCTATTCTCAGTTGCCGACTTTCACTGCTATCCGCCCCTTGAGCATCGGTTTTTTCCCCGATAAATTCTGGGTTCTCATCCAGCTTCATATCGCGAACGGCTTGCTCGAGCACAATCCGTGAATGCATCAACGCGTATTGCGTTTCATAGTAACCACTGCGCGTTGAATCGAAACCATCAACCTGTGGAAACGGAGAAACGTTATCGGCCTGCGCCTTAATCAGCACCGTTGCCGTTGACACATACTTTGAGGACATCATGCTGATTAACGGATAAGCAACGACCCCGGCAACGATACCGGCTAGCGCGATTTTCCAGGCGTTCTTTTTCAACTCTTTAGCAAAGCGGGAGAATTCGACAGTGCTTTCTCGTTTTTTGCCGTTTTCCACTATAGATAGTTTCATCGTTAGAAGAACCCCATGCCAATAATCACGACATCCCCAGGATGAACAGAGTGCGTTAAATCGACATTCTCAAGCAGCTGATTGCTACCCGACAGGCGAATGTTGATATCTTGACGGTCTGCACGGTCTGTAAACCCCCCAGCCTGCGCAATAGACTTCTCGACGGTAAGACCTGGCTCATAGGCGTATCCATTCGGACTTTTCACCTCGCCAGAAACATAGTATTTACGGAACTCGGAAATACTCACTGTCACCATCGGAGTGGTAAAATAATCTCCAGTCAGACGCTGAGTTAATTCTTTAGTCACCTGATCGACGGTTTTATCGTTTAATTTAAGAGCACCCACGAATGGGAAATTAATCTCGCCACTCTTATCCAAAATAAACCGCATCGTCATATCGGGTTGGCCATGAACAGCGATATTGACAGTATCCCCCGCGCCAAGCCGGTAATCCTGCTGAACAGCAGCAGGATCGTCCATTAATCTCGGGCTGGACGTTGTGCATCCGACCATCAGGATACTGAATAGCAAAACCGCGCACAGTTCTATTATTTTCATTTTAGATCTGAACCTTAGCTTTAAGCATAATCATAGAATTATCATAACCCAACGTTCTAATGACTTCCTGATTGTCGTTGGGACCGATATAAAACGAGTCAGTATCCTTATTCGAATTCAATGTATCTATTTGATATTTAATCTCAAAATTAACCGACGGCGTGTAGTCATAGCTCATGGTTACGCTAAATACTCCATCTTTATCATGTCGATCCTTATTCTGTTTTTTATAATCTTCCGAGGTAAATGAGTAATCCAGTAAGGTAGAAAAACGGTTGCCTAACCAGAAATGCTGGTAAGAAAGACCATACTGGGTCACTAAAATATATCCCCCAACTTCCGATGGGTCTTTAATGCTTTGCGCCGAGTGGACGGTGAAAACAGACTGTTGTAACGGTTTCCACTCTCCTTTTATGTCCCAGTTTAGACCATTAAAATCCTGCGAGTTGGCACTGTTTTCAAATGTCTTGTACAACCATGAAATATTCATGTCGACATTGGTTTTCCCCGTCAACTGCGATTTCAGGCCATACAGTAAATAATACTCATTTGTGTCTTTTTCTGAGTTGTTATCATAGTGACGTTGGTTAGTAATAAAGCTATAGCGAAAGCGCGTCCTGGATGTGTACTGGTCAAAAATTTCTGCCACCAGGCTATTTTCGTGCCATTCCTGTTCCTGAATATAATTGTAGAAATCGTCACTGCTGTCCCGTACATCAGACGTGTTGCCGAAAGTGAGTTTTTTATACAACAACGCCAGTTCAGCTTTCCCACGCCCATCAGGTGCGCCGTAACTGTAACGCAATTCACTGTTGATAAAATTCGTCGTCAGTGGAGATGTAATCCCATACTGCTCGAATTGGCCCGGGAGAAAACCCTCGGTAATACCGCGACCACGGGATTCATGCCCAAGCGTATCTTCCAGATTGAGGGTTAGACCATGCTTGAGCCCGTACCGCCAGGCACCGTTAAAACGGAAAAAATGATCGTTATAGTTATCAGCGGAATCACTGGAGTAGTTACGATAATCTCCGGAGTACATCAGTAAATACTTATCCTGACCGCGCTCTCCGATCATACTCAGTACAGGCGCTGCGCTCTGAAACGAGGAGCCGATAGCATCGCTGCTATGTGGCTGATAAGAAACGTTATCATTATAACCATAATCCACAGCGACCTTGCCCTGGAAGTCGATTCCCGCAAAGCCAATGTGTGATTTCGGGGTTAAATCAGCCCATGCGGGCTGCGATATCACGATTCCGGTAATCACTATCAATTTAGTATGCATTCTTACCGACAAATCCTTTGAAAATAGTTTTAATGATGATTTTGATATCCAGCCATAACGACCAGTTTTGAATGTACTCAATATCGTACTGAACCCGTTTTTCCATCTTATAAAGCGCATCGATTTCCCCGCGGAAACCGTTGATCTGTGCAAGCCCAGTGATCCCAGGCTTCACTTTATGGCGGATCATGTAATTTTCGACCTGTTTGCGGTACTGCTCATTATGCGTAACCGCATGGGGTCTGGGGCCGACAATCGACATACTTCCCTGCAATACGTTAATAAATTGCGGGAGTTCATCAAGCGAGGTACGGCGCAAGAAACTCCCGAATTTCGTTACACGTGGATCGTTTTTTGTCGCCTGAATAACCGTATCGGCGTTCTCCATCACACGCATCGAGCGAAACTTCCAGACCTTAATTTTTTGCCCACTCAGGCCATACCTATCTTGTTTGAAAAATACCGGCCCGCGGGAAGTGAGTTTAATACCAATGGCTATTGCCAACATCAGTGAAGAAATCATCACCATAATGATGCTGCCCAGCACCAGATCTTCCGCTCGCTTAATAAACGACCCCGCCCCTTCAAACGGCGAACTAAAGATACCGATAGTTTGCAGATTGTGGATGGAGCGCAACTTGGACATGTTGTTACTGTAGGTATAGAAATCCGGGACAATATAGGTATCGACGGTGGTGTCTGACATCATCGCCAGGAAATGACGAATACGGTGCAAGGCCACCATCGGTAAAGCGATATAGATTTCGTCGATATTGCCCTGCCTGGCTTCCTCGACCAGATTAATCACCGGGCCACGAAAGGGGCTTTTGACTTTATCAACGATATCTCCACAACGGGATAAGGCGCGCTCATCATAAAATGACAAATCTAATGTGATGTTGGCGTATTCGTTCATTAACGCGTTTTCTGCGGCCAGACCATTGTCAGTCAGACCAATAATCGCTACGCGCATACTCTTTTTCGTTGAATATTTAAAAATGAAAAAGCGAATGTAATAAAGAAAAGGTAATGGAATGAAGTACCAGTAAATAATCGCTGAATAAAAAGGCGCAGGCAGTCGGTCTAAGGCTCCGAGCGATTCAGGTTCAGCCACGGCGACAGTGACCAGCTCGTTACAAAAAATGGCCAGAAGCGTACAAACAACCAACCGTTTTTGGTTTCGCAGACCGATTGTTTTAATCTTTTGCTGATACATTTTGATGTATTCAGCAAATAGCAAATAAAAAACTGAGAACAGAATGCTCAGGATGGCAATAGTGTTAAAGGGCTCCACTCCCAGCAGATGGGCGCTAAAGATTAACGTCGCATTGATAACAATGAAATCGACCAGTTTTAGAAAGACTGGATATCCCTGGCTGCTAATCTTTAGCGAGTTTTTAAGCATAGCTCAGCCTATTATTTATTGATCTTTAATCATTTTTTTCCATTTAATGTTGCTAATTATATCACAAGTCTAAAAAACGCAATGGCACACTGTCAGTAAATGTAAAAAACAATGTAATACAATGTGATGAGTTTCGCACCACATAAACTTAACATATTGATTAAATTAAGCATTTATTGACGTTTATTTTTGATTGTATCATATAAAAATATGGCTAATTGCAACATAATTGCCATTGACAGATCACAACCCATAAGCTATGAGCAGATAGAATCAAGTGATGCCACCTGACAACAGGTTAACCTTACAAGCAGTAACACTTCTTCCAACCCTGACAGTGTTACGCCCTGCAGCAAAAGCCCCGGTGAACGACAGAGATAATCAATAATTATATTAATAATATTCGTTATAAAAAGAACATAGCAATACATTCACAGCATAATAATTAGCAACGTTATCATTACCCATACTAAAAATATGTATTACATATCACTAATGTCAACATTTTGCGTGCAAACACCTTTAACACCAAAATTTTCAGCACTCATCAACACGTTTATGAAAATAAACAAAAGAGAATAAATGACAACATTAAAAACTTGTTAAAAATAGAGCAAACCACTCCAATAAATTTTTACACACCTTTGTTAAGGCATATATACAAAAGTCTCATAAAGCTACTTAATCATTTCAAAAAATTTAGTTTACTTACTTATCGCAAATAAATAGCATCCGCAGCGGATGACTTGCTGAGCGATTTACGCACGTTAATCGTTTCATTTCAAATGAAGCCCTACATCATTTTTTGACGTTGATGTACTCCAGCTGAATTTGTGCCTCTGACAAGTAATCTTCTGGGTAAATAATAAATTTAACGGAGTTATGATGAAAAAAACTTTACTCATCAGCAGTATGCTGGTCGCTTTGCTTGCCGCGAATACTGGCGCAGCAGCGAATAACGGACGTTGATGCTATGGATGGCACTGTTCCCTGAGTCTGGAAAGTACACCTGATGAATAAAGTATCCTTTTATCTGTTGCTGCGCGTCGTTAGCACCACACACAGTGCAATTAACTTGAGGCAAATTCGCATTATTTATAATGAGATTGATAAAGCGGCGATGTTTGACGTCAACAATAATACAAACAAGCCAAATATGGTACAGACGTGGCTGGATAAGGGTAATCCCGATGAGACGCCAGCTAACTTGCAATGTTAATTACGCCACCAATTCTGAAACTCGACGGCCATAAGTCAGCCGTTTACGGGCTAGTCAATGCGACGATGACCTTTAAATAACGGGCGCAGGGCGCCCCTGCTCTTCTCGCTCCAGACATAAAAAACGCATCCGCACGCTTAACCCACCTAGTGCTTCACTCCGTGATAGCTTCGGGTGCGTGCGGTGCAGACGAGCAATGTCATTGACCAGCGCCAGACCGATTCCTGCCCCAGGAACATTGCCGACGTTATCCAGGCGATGAAACGGGAGCAGCGCCTGATGCACCATTTGTTCATCAATGCCTGGCCCGCTATCTTCAACCACCAATACCACTGCTTCTCCCTCTCGCCGCAGTCGGGCAGTCACTACGCCATGCGGCGGCGTGTATTTCAGTGCGTTATCCAGCAGATTTCCGCACAGTTCCCCGAGCAGGACTTCATCGCCCTCAACCCACACCGCGTCCTGTTCCCCTTCATAGCCCAGATCGATCCCTTTACTGCGCGCCTGCGCCAGTCGCGTGAAACAGCTGGTTTGCACCACCTCATACAAATTAACCGGTGAAAAGTGCCTTTCTCCTTGCTCTTTACGCTTCACCGCCGACAGCTGTAACAGCCTTTCAGTCAGTTGAATGGTGTTATCCAGCGTGGTACTCATAGCCTGTAAACTCTCATACCACTGCTGCGGTTGCTGACTGGCCAGAGCCACCGCCGCCTGAGTTTTCAGCACTGCCAGCGGCGTTTTAAGCTGATGGGAAGCATCCGCACTGAAGCGTTCCTGGCGAGAGATCAGGCCGCGAAGTCGGTCCAGATAGCGGTTGAATGCCACAATCAACAGGCGGGTTTCCGACCACGGCAACAGCTCCGGCAGCGGCGTCAGCAGCCCCGGCTCACGACGCACCATCAGCGAAGACAGCTGGCGCATCGGGCGTAATACCCGGCGCAGCAGCCAGCCAACCAGCACCAGCGTGAGCAGCACCAGCAGCCCTTGCGAAACCCACGATGAAAACAACAGCTGCCGCGCCAGATAACGTCGCGATTGCAGCGTTTCGGCGACATAAATCTCAGCCATGCCGACAATACCGCCCTCATTGACGGGCTGCAGCAGGCGCGCTACGCGAATGGCCTCGCCACGATATTCAGTGTGATAAAACCACGCCAGCGCCGGATAAAGCCGCGTGCGCGAAGTTGCTGGCGGCATCGCAGGTAAATCGTCATAACCAGAGATAACCTTCCCCGCTGGATCGACCACCTTGTAATACAATCTGTCGTTCATATTCAGTTCAAAGCTGTCCAGTACCACCCACGGCACATTCACTTCCAACTGTTTATTGCGTACTACCAGCCGCTCGGAGACAGTTCTGGCAGACGAGAGCAACGTCCGGTCATACGCCTGCGTCGCCGCCTGTAGCGCGCTGACATAGCTATTAAATGCCGACAGCCCCCACAACAACAGGAGCGGCAGGCCCAGAAACATCAGCAGTTGCAGATACAACGATTGGGGTTTAACCCACTTCATCGCTGCGCTCCAGCACATAGCCCAGGCCGCGTAGCGTGGCAATACGCACATCGCTTCCCTGTAGCTTTTTACGCAGACGATGGATGTACAGCTCAATGCTTTCAGGGCTGACCTCATCGCTTAGACTGAAGACCTGTTCAAATAACTGCTGACGCGAAACCGGTCGCAATCGACGATACATCAGCACCGTAAGCAATGCCTGTTCGCGCGGGGTGAGTGCCAGCGGTTGCCCCTGCAAGAGAAAATAGCCTTCATCGTGAAACGCCAGTTCCCCTAATTGCTGTATACCTTGTACCTGCCCCGCACTGCGCCGTAGCAGGGCCCGCAGCCGGGCATCCAGTTCCTCGATTTCAAACGGCTTTGCCAGATAATCATCGGCCCCAACGTTCAATCCTTTCACCCGATCGGCCACCGCGCTGCGCGCCGTCAGCAGCAGAACGGGAAGCGTCTGCCCGCGTTTGCGCAGGCGCTGAACGACTTCAAGGCCATCCAACCCCGGCATATTGATGTCCAGCACCGCCAACGCGTACGTTTCACTATGTAAAAGGTGATCGGCCGCCAGGCCATCAAAAACGCAGTCGACGGCAAAACCGTTTTGCACCAGCGCTTTCTCCAGCCAGTGAGCTAACTCACGATTATCCTCCGCTAATAAGAGACGCATATCACATCCTGTAAAGTTTCTGCCGCATTGAAAGGGAATTGAAAGGTTAATGTTTTAACAATCATGCAACCGAACTGCTACACATCGGCTCACATAATCACAAAAATAATCTTCCGTACCTGAAATCCGGTCATCCGGCGTGAGGATAAATAATGAAAAAACAATTACTTCGTACCCTTACTGCAAGCATGTTATTGATGAGTACCTCTGTTCTGGCGGAACAAGCGCCATCGCGCACGGAATGTATCGCCCCTGCTAAACCCGGCGGTGGTTTTGATCTCACCTGTAAGTTGATTCAGGTGAGCATGATGGAAACCGGCGCTATCGAAAAACCGATGCGCGTAACCTACATGCCCGGTGGCGTGGGAGCTGTGGCATATAACGCTATCGTCGCGCAACGTCCTGCCGAAGCGGGTACCGTCGTTGCCTTCTCCGGCGGCTCGCTGCTGAACCTGTCACAAGGCAAGTTTGGTCGCTACGGCGTGGATGATGTCCGCTGGTTGGCAAGCGTAGGCACTGACTACGGCATGATTGCCGTACGCCAGGACTCACCGTGGAAAACGCTGAAAGACCTGCTGACGGCGATGGAGAAAGATCCCAACAGCGTGGTGATTGGCGCGGGAGCTTCTATTGGTAGTCAGGACTGGATGAAGTCGGCGCTACTGGCGCAAAAAGCAAACGTCGATCCGCACAAAATGCGCTACGTCGCCTTTGAAGGCGGCGGCGAACCGGTTACCGCGCTGATGGGGAATCACGTTCAGGTAGTTTCCGGCGATCTCAGTGAGATGGTGCCGTATCTCAACGGCGACAAAATCCGCGTGCTCGCGGTGTTCTCCGATCAACGTCTGCCGGGCCAGTTAGCCAACGTCCCCACCGCCAAAGAGCAAGGCTATGACCTCGTGTGGCCGATCATCCGTGGTTTCTACGTTGGGCCAAAAGTCAGCGACGCCGAGTATCAGTGGTGGGTTGATGCCTTTAACAAACTCCAGCAAACCGATGAGTTTAAAAAGCAGCGCGATCTCCGTGGCCTGTTCGAGTTCAACATGAGCGGGAAGCAGCTCGACGAGTACGTGAAGAAGCAGGTCACGGATTATCGTGAGCAGGCGAAAGCCTTCGGTCTGGCGAAATAAGCACAGAGGCAAAGATGATGAGCGATCGTATTTTTGCAGGTATCTGGTTGTTGCTCTGTATAGCCGGGCTGTTCGTGGCCTGGCAAATCACCAGCGAATATAGCTATGAGCCAGTTGGGCCGCGTCCCTTTCCGCTTGGCATTATCAGTCTGATGCTGGTCTGTGCCGTGGCGCTGCTGTTGCGCCATCCCGACACTATCAGTTGGCCCCGCCGTCACGTGCTGCAAAAGCTGCTGACGATGGTAATTGTGCTGTTGATGTACGCCTGGGGTTTCGAATGGCTCGGTTTTCCCATCGCCACCGCCATTCTCACCGTAGTGATTGGCATGCTGTTCGGCGCAACCATTCCGGCTGCGGGTATTTCGGGCGCGGTGCTCGGCATTCTGCTGTGGTATGCCTTTGACCGCCTGCTTGACGTCACCTTACCTCTCGGCGCCTGGCTGGGTTAACGGAGAAACGATGGATACCTGGATTTATCTTTCACAAGGTTTCGCGGTGGCCATGACGCCGGAAAACCTGGTCATCGCCCTGATTGGCTGTTTTGTCGGTACCATTGTCGGGCTGTTGCCTGGACTGGGGCCAATCAACGGTGTGGCGATCCTCCTGCCTCTGGCCTTCGCTTTGCACCTGCCTGCTGAGTCTGCACTGATCCTGCTCGCGACAGTCTATATCGGCTGTGAATACGGCGGGCGAATCTCGTCGATTTTGCTGAACGTGCCCGGCGATGCGGCGGCGATTATGACCGCGCTGGATGGTTACCCGATGGCGCAGCAAGGCCGCGGTGGTGTGGCGCTTTCTATCTCTGCGGTCAGCTCTTTCTTTGGTTCGCTCATCGCTATCGGCGGCATCATTCTGTTTGCCCCGGCATTAGCCCAGTGGTCGCTGGCCTTCGGTCCGGCTGAATACTTTGCCTTAATGGTTTTCGCCATTGCATGCCTCGGCAGCATGATGGCGCAAAATCCGCTGAAATCATTTCTGGCAGCGCTCATCGGTCTGGGACTCGCGACCGTCGGTGTAGACGCCAATACCGGGGTTTATCGCTTTACCTTTGACAGTGTCCATCTTTCCGACGGTGTGCAGTTTATCGTGGTGGTGATTGGGCTGTTCTCTGTCTCAGAAATATTGTTAATGCTGGAACATACCAGCAGTGGCCAGACGCTGGTGCGTAAAACGGGTCGCATGCTATTTAACGCTAAAGAAGGCGCGCAGTGCGCTGGCGCAACCTTGCGCTCGTCGGTGATTGGCTTTTTCGTCGGGGTCCTTCCCGGCGCAGGCGCGACCATTGCGAGTGCTATCACCTACATGACGGAGAAAAAACTCAGCGGCAACAGCGACAGCTTCGGTAAAGGTGATATACGCGGAGTGGCGGCCCCCGAAGCAGCAAACAACGCCTCGGCCTGCGGCTCGTTCATTCCGATGCTGACGCTCGGCGTGCCGGGTTCCGGCACCACGGCGGTAATGATGGGCGCGCTAACGCTTTACAACATCACACCGGGGCCGGCCATGTTTACCGAGCAGCCGGATATCGTCTGGGGGCTGATTGCAGCGCTGCTGATTGCCAACGTGATGCTGCTGGTGATGAACATCCCGCTGATCGGTTTGTTTACCCGTATGCTGACCATCCCGCTGTGGTTTTTAGTACCGGCTATTGCAGCGGTTTCAGCCGTGGGCGTGTATGCCGTCCACAGCACCACCTTCGATCTGGTGCTGATGGTTGCCTTAGGCGTGCTGGGCTACATATTGCGTAAAATGCACTTCCCGATGTCGCCGTTAATTTTAGGCTTCGTTCTCGGGGAAATGTTGGAGCAGAACCTGCGCCGGGCGCTGTCCATCAGTAACGGGAGTTTGGATATTCTGTGGGCCAGCGGCGTGGCAAAAGTGCTGTTGGTAATGGCGGTAGTAGTTATTGTGGTCCCGCCGGTGCTGCGCCTGATCCGTAAACGTAACAGTAAACCGCAGGTAGATGCAGGTTAGTCAATATTGCCGGCCAACTACGCGATGGCGTTGTTGGCCGGCTAACATACTGCTGGTTATGGCTGTACGCACGGACACGTTAGCTCGTGGGGACCGCAGTAATACATCACTTTATTTCTGCCTGCATTTTTTGCGGCGTAAAGTGCAGCATCAGCATAGGAAACGACTTTATCACCCGATTCATCTTTCGGAGAACTAAAATAAACCCCGATGCTTATGGTCATCTGTTCTTTAATACCAAATACATTTGGCGGTAACGTGAGTTTTTCTACATTTTGTCGAATCCGCTCAGCCACCACCATAGCCTCCTGTTTATCATTGCATTTTAATAAAATGCCAAACTCCTCTCCCCCCACCCGAGCAAATACATCGGAGTCACGAATCGATTTATTAATGATATAAACGATGGAGACGATCACCTTATCTCCCTCCTGATGTCCATAAGTGTCGTTAATCCTCTTAAATTTATCAATATCAAGCATCAACACACAAACATTTCCACGTAGCATGGCAGAGTTAAGTGTTTTATAGAACAGCTTACGATTATAAATTTTGGTTAGTGCATCTCTCATAGAGGATTCCGTTTCTCTTTTTAGTAGCAGGAAAGTATTAAACATTAAAATTGAGATTACGCATAATGCGCTTATTATTTCAAGTCCGCGACTGACGTACCAGATATACATACTGTACTCATCAAGAGTGATAAGTAATAAATTGGTTAATATCGCCGAGCAGCACATCAGAGCGATACTGACCCACAACGCATTGTTCAATCGGGTTTTCAATGTAAGGTAGACTAAAGCTATGGCCCAACCTGCAATTAACGAATAAATGTATCTTAATTCCCAATGCAACGTCACCAGATCGTCTTTTAAACAGGTGATATCTATCACGACATCGGGATTATAACTTGATAAATTATGAGCAAGAATACCTATTGCGACCACAACGATGACCGTTATCATCTCCAGTATCGGCTTCTTTTGTTTATCCTCAATGACAATCGTATCGTTTCTATACGCTTTAATGCCGATACACAGCGTAATGATAAAACTCAATTGCCGAAAGTAGTAAAAGATAGCAATGTCATTGCTTCTCTGTTCGATTGAAACACTATCATTAATCAGCGCCTGCACAATATAGATCGTTTCAATAAAATAGATATCACAGCTAATAAATGCTATACCCAGAATAAAGATATAGGATAACTCTTTTCGACATAGATATTGAAACAGCATAAACAAAAACATTATTGTATAGAGAAACAACAGTCCCACAATGACGATTAAGTATGTTGTTTGCGGGACGTTTTTTACACTTATTTTAAATTGCGAAAGACACAACCCCACGCCCAAATACAAGACGATCAATATAACATAAAAACCAATAATCCACCCATTACTAAATCTATACGTTTTTTTGTTCATACTTATCCAGGTGATGAATATTTCTGGCATTTTTATATTATTTATCTTTCCTTTGCAAATAAAGTTTATTAGTCATAATACAACTGTATGTTTTCTAAGAAAATTAAATTACTCATCAGCCAGATGTATAAAATTTATTATTGACATAAAATTCACTATTTTGTGTCGATATTGTTACCACACACAAAAAAAATTATAATTTTCATAATAGCAAGTAATCCTCCTAAAAAAATTAACGTAGGTGCCTTAGAGATTTTTAAAAATTTATACTCGTATGGCTTACACATCCAGTTACCAGAAGTACTTATGCTTTCATCACACAAAAGAGTTAATTTGCACCAGTCGGTTGTCTGGCAATGCATTGCACATTTCTTATGTTAGATCGATGCACATTTTAGTCCACATGGTAATTATTAGATTTTTATTCAAATTATATTATTTTTAATAAATTTAACATTTAATAAACATCAATTTTCTATTATATTGATTAAACCTTTATCATTATTTAATAAATACCAGGAGCATTATCGCCAAATTCATCAAAACACATAATGCTATAATTAACAAAAAAACATCTTCACAATTGATTTTATTGGATTTTTTGTAACTCCTGAATTAAATCAACCCGCAAAAATGCCAAATATAAAACTGTGAGCTATTTACTAAATCAATGTTAAAGCTATTATTAAAGAAGAGTTCATCAATGAACCATTCAAGCCAATAGTTATCATTTTGCGCCATGAGGAAGAAATGAACATTAAGGATGGCTTTGCAGAACATTACTCTTCTATTCCAGCGCCAGGGACCCTAACACCAGGAATGGTAGATAAAACCCATTTCCATTTGCTTATTGATATATCCAGTATATATAGTGAAAAGATTATATACGCACTCGAACTTCATTTAGTTAATGGATTAAAACGAAATGAAGCTTGTCTTATCAGCGGCATCTCACAGAGTTGTCTGTCAATTAAACTCAGGCAATTGCAACGCATTAGTCGCTCCGTCGTACAGATGTACCCTTGGTATTGTGCAAATATTAATTAACTTACCTAATTCATATAAAATGAGTAATAATATTAAGATCGTGTGCGTATCGGCTAATAGCTATCTGAAGTTAGCCATCCAGAACCTGGTGGATTTCACATGGATAAATGAATCGGACCTTTCGCCTGCGTTTTGCTATCCATCAGCAAGCATCGGCATCATGTTGCTAGTAACCACGGGTAGTACCCTTAAACAACGTATCAAAATGCTCGATATGACGCGTAAGATTTCCAACAACTACGGCTGGAAAGGCATTGTGTTATATGATCAAAAAAATGCGAATGAAAGACGTTTTGTCGATATGACCGGACTGAGGGCCTATGACATCAGAACGCCGATTGCGGATTTAAAAGATTCCATTGAAAGAAGTACTTATCTTCGCTCCCGTCATCCTCACTGTGCTAACGGCATATTGGGGCTTACAAAATATCAATGGGAAGCATTATGGCTCTCATTTATAGGTGTTGAGATAAAAGAGATTGCAGAAAAGACTGGACGTACACCACCAACATTGTATGCGCACAGGAAAGCAGGTCTAAACTATTTAAAATTGAATCATCTTCATGAATTCAAAAATGTCATAGCTAGCTTTTAATGTAGATACTTGAGAAAATCATTCTACTCCATTTTAAGTTCCTCTCCTCTATACGTTAATGAATATTTTAACGCCCCTTATCGATGCAAATCATCAGGGGCGTAATTACGTTAAGTGGAGCAGTTTACTTAATATTAAACTGACAATTTATACATTTATTTTCTTCTTGACGGTTATGGTAGCTTAACATCACCAATAACAAAGAAAAAATAAGTCCTACAAGCGCTGACAATAAAAGAACCATAGTTGTATTGTATCGAGCCACCACTACCGGCTCTGATATAATAACAATATCGCCCTTATCCAAATAACGTTTCGTTGCCACTGCGATTAGATAGGCACGCGATAGGGTCTCTGTTGATTTATTATCAGCGTGCCGCGCATTTAACTCCTGCAATACGTTGTCGACATCATCTGCATACCATGCATTGAGTGCGGCGTTAAGAGAGAGCAGTGAGTTCTCAATTTCATTTGCTTCATTCCTGGAAACCAAGGCTTTCAGATTCAGGGTATTACTTTTTTTATTTTCATTGACACTAAAGCGACTATCAACTCTGGACACCAATAATGTTTTGAATATTTCATTACGGCATTCAACATCATCGTTGCATGAAGTGTAAAAAAATGGTGAGTAAACTTTCGGTGTAATATCAAGTGTTAACGTCACCTTATCGTTATTGATGTAACAAAACACGCCACCTATTACAATATAGAAAAACACGATAAATGATATTAGTAGATATTTATTAAAGGCATACTTTATAAAATCTAATAAATCAATTTCTTCATTAGAGCTCATTTTTTCACCCCACATTTACAAAGTGACAATCCAGGAAAGCAAGCATGCGATAAAAACTGTGCTTACAGCCAGAGCACTAATGAATATCTTTGCTGATAAAGTATACTTCATTTAATCATCCATCTATCCCAGCCATATTTAACTTTGTATTATGATAGTAAAATAAGACCAAGTGTAAACATGGAAAAAAAGTAGCTATTTTTTTTGTTATTCAGCCTAACAAATATACAGTAAATTGTTAATAAAACAGTTAAAAAATTGTGATATAAAAATGCACGTATCGTTATTACAAATAAAAGTTATATAAATTTAATAAAATATATCGCTAAACAAAGAATAATCCATAACTCAAGTTAAAATGTAACAATATGTTTCATCAACCAAAGGAAAATAATCACCACCGCAAAATTTCATAAAAACACTTGAAAACCTACTCTATACATCGCTGCCCAGGATCGATAAACACTTAATCATTCGCTCATGGTTCACAATAGTGAACTCGTTATATATATCATTTTTTATATAAATTTATATAAAATTAGATTATTGATTTTTACGGATTTTAGATTAAATTAGAGTTATTACAAATTATTAAATTTTATATTTTTCTATGGCAAAAAAATGAACTTTTGAAACCAAAGCCATGGATCCTTTTATGTCACAGCGCCATCCTTCTCAGTCACACTGCCGTCCACGTAGCTATCGTTCTTTGTCAAATGGAAGCCTCAGCGAAGAACATTTCAATGTTTTAATTAAAATCGCTCGCATCAACAGCAGGAATAATATTGCAGCACTAAAAGATTTCCTGGTCGTCGGGAAGAAACGCAAAGATGCCTGCAACGCGAATAAAACTTCATTAAGTTACTTCTCAGTTAAACTGCGTCAGTTACAGAGTATTAGCGACGATATTATTACCATCTACCCTTTCTACGCCGAGTATTCACAGTCGTATTCGGTCTCTGCTAATAGCGCAACTGAGCAATCAAAGCAGTCGCCATAAATCTGAAGAAGAAAAAGACTAATTGGCCACGTGGAACACGTGGCACCACTCAAAAAATTCATTAATAACCAAAAAGTTAGATAGACAAAAACTCTGCTGGTATGACGCCTGATAGCTCGCCTTCCCGCCTCACCCCGTGATATCCACACCGTTTGCAATGTTAAATAATTGTTGCTTTTGATCACAAATAATAAACAAAGAACCTCATTCTGTGCGCGTTTTTCAAAAATGTAGATATTTTTAATTTATGGCTACGAAACGAGCTGCGCCATATCTCCCTGACAATCTACTGAGAGGAACGATTTGATGAACGCACTGACTGCCGTAAAACCTAACGCAGAAGATCCAGCCCAGCACTACAGCGGTTTCACGTTGAAACCATCAGCCCAGTCCCCACGCCTGCTCGAGCTGACTTTTTCCGCTGAGACCACTGAGCAATTTCTGCAAGCCGTGGCGCAGTGGCCGGTACAGGCACTGGAATACAAATCCTTCCTGCGATTCAAAGTCGGCAAAATCCTTGATGACCTTTGCGGCAATCAGTTGCAACCTCTGCTGCTGAAAACGTTGCTCGATCGTGCCGAAGGCGCACTGCTGATCAATGCCGTTGGCGTGGATGATGTGGCGCAGGCAGAAGAGATGGTCAAGCTGGCGACGGCGGTTGCGCATCTTATTGGACGCTCCAATTTTGATGCGATGAGTGGGCAATACTATGCACGTTTTGTAGTGAAAAATGTCGATAACTCAGACAGCTATCTGCGTCAGCCGCACCGTGTTATGGAGCTACATAACGACGGAACCTACCTCGAAGAGGTAACAGACTATGTACTGATGATGAAGATTGACGAGCAGAACATGACCGGCGGTAACTCGCTGCTGCTGCACCTCGACGACTGGGAACATCTGGAGCAGTACTTTACCCATCCGCTGGCACGCCGCCCCATGCGCTTTGCCGCGCCGCCAAGCAAAAACGTGAGCCAGGAAGTGTTCCATCCGGTGTTTGACGTTGACCAGCAGGGTCGTCCGGTAATGCGTTACATCGACCAGTTCGTCCAGCCAAAAGACTATGAAGAAGGCGTCTGGCTGAGCGACCTGTCCGACGCGCTGGAAACCAGCAAAAGCATTATTTCCGTACCGGTTTCAGTCGGTAAATTCCTGCTGATCAACAACCTGTTCTGGCTACACGGTCGCGATCGTTTCACCTCGCATCCTGACCTGCGCCGCGAACTGATGCGCCAGCGTGGTTATTTCGCTTACGCGACCAACCACTACCAGACCCATCAGTAAGCGCGAAGGAAAAAAGCGGATGTATGATTTTGTGATTATTGGCGGCGGTATTATCGGCATGTCGACCGCCATGCAACTGATTGATGTCTATCCGGACGCCAGAATCGCGCTGCTGGAAAAAGAGTCCGGCCCGGCCTGTCACCAGACGGGCCATAACAGCGGTGTGATCCACGCCGGGGTCTATTACACGCCTGGCAGCCTGAAGGCGCAGTTTTGCCTGGCCGGAAATCGCGCCACCAAAGCCTTTTGTGATCAAAACAGCATCCGCTACGACGTCTGCGGAAAAATGCTGGTTGCCACTTCCGCTCTGGAAATGGAACGCATGCGTGCGCTATGGGATCGCACCGCCGCTAACGGCCTTGAGCGTGAATGGCTGAATGCGCAGGAGCTTCGCGAGCGTGAACCGAATATCACCGGTCTGGGCGGTATTTTCGTCCCGTCGAGCGGGATCGTCAGCTACCGTGAAGTAACCGCCGCGATGGCGAAGATTTTCCAGGCCAAGGGCGGTGAGATTGTTTACAACGCCGAGGTCAGCGCGCTGAAAGAGCATGCCGCGGGGGTGATCGTCCATACGCGTCAGGGTCAGGAGTATGAAGGTGCGACGCTAATTAGCTGCTCCGGGCTGATGGCGGATCGACTGGTGAAAATGCTCGGTGTCGAACCCGGCTTTATCATCTGTCCGTTCCGTGGCGAATACTTTCGTCTGGCATCAGAACATAACCAGATAGTTAATCATCTGATTTACCCGATCCCCGATCCGGCGATGCCGTTTCTCGGCGTGCATCTGACCCGGATGATCGACGGCAGCGTCACGGTCGGCCCCAACGCGGTGCTGGCGTTTAAACGCGAAGGCTACCGTAAGCGCGACTTCTCACTGAGCGATACGCTGGAGATCTTCGGCTCTTCCGGTATTCGCCGCGTGCTGCAAAACAACCTGCGATCCGGGCTTGGCGAAATGAAGAATTCGTTGTGCAAAAGCGGTTATCTGCGACTGGTGCAAAAGTACTGCCCGAGCCTGACGCAACACGATCTGCAGCCCTGGCCTGCGGGCGTGCGGGCACAGGCGGTATCACCTGACGGCAAACTGATCGATGATTTTCTGTTTGTGACCACGCCACGCTCAATTCATACCTGTAATGCCCCTTCTCCTGCGGCAACGTCAGCAATCCCTATCGGCGCGCATATTGTCAGTAAAGTTCATGCGCTGCTTGAGAACCAGAGTAATCCCGGACGCACGCTGCGTGCGGCACGTAGCGTGGAGACATTACACGCCGCATTCACCCGTTAAAACGATGAAGACAGGAAGCAATTATGCAACTTAACGATCCAACCTTATTTCGCCAGCAGGCACTGATCGACGGCAACTGGCGTGACGCCAACAGCGGCGAGACCCTCGCGGTGACCAACCCCGCCAACGGTCAGCAATTGGGTAGCGTACCGAAAATGGGGGCGGATGAAACCCGCGAAGCGATTAACGCCGCCAACCGCGCGCTGCCCGCCTGGCGTGCGCTGACCGCCAAAGAGCGGGCCAACATTCTGCGCCGCTGGTTCAATCTGATGATTGAGCATCAAGACGATCTCGCCCGTCTGATGACCCTGGAACAGGGAAAACCACTGGCGGAGGCCAAAGGCGAAATTACCTACGCCGCCTCCTTTATTGAGTGGTTTGCCGAAGAGGGCAAACGCATTTATGGCGATACGATCCCTGGCCATCAGGCTGACAAACGCCTGATCGTCATCAAACAGCCGATCGGCGTTACCGCCGCGATTACGCCGTGGAACTTCCCGGCGGCGATGATCACCCGCAAAGCAGGTCCGGCGCTGGCGGCAGGTTGCACCATGGTGCTCAAACCCGCCAGCCAGACGCCATTCTCCGCACTGGCGCTGGCAGAGCTTGCTAATCGCGCCGGGATCCCGGCAGGCGTTTTCAGCGTGGTGACCGGTTCAGCCAGCGCAGTCGGTAACGAGCTGACCGGCAACCCGCTGGTGCGCAAGCTGTCATTTACCGGTTCAACTGAAATTGGCCGTCAGTTAATGCAACAGTGCGCCAAAGACATCAAAAAAGTGTCGCTGGAACTGGGCGGCAATGCACCGTTTATCGTCTTTGACGATGCCGATCTCGACAAAGCCGTGGAAGGCGCGCTGGCCTCGAAATTCCGTAACGCCGGGCAGACCTGCGTCTGCGCCAACCGTCTGTACGTGCAGGACGGTGTGTATGAGCGTTTTGCCGAAAAACTTCAGCAGGCTGTGAGCAAACTGCACCTCGGCGATGGTCTGCAACCTGACGTCACCACCGGACCGCTGATCGACGAAAAAGCGGTCGCCAAGGTGCAGGAGCACATCGCCGATGCCCTGGATAAAGGCGCGCGCATTATCGCGGGCGGTAAACCTCACTCGCTCGGCGGGAACTTCTTCCAGCCCACCATTCTGGTGGATGTGCCTGACAACGCAAAGGTCGCCAAAGAAGAGACGTTTGGCCCACTGGCGCCGCTGTTTCGCTTTAAAGACGAAGCAGATGTCATCGCTCAGGCCAACGACACCGAGTTTGGTCTGGCAGCCTATTTCTACGCCCGTGATTTGAGCCGCGTTTTCAGGGTTGGCGAAGCGCTGGAATACGGCATCGTCGGCATTAACACCGGCATCATCTCCAACGAAGTCGCTCCATTTGGAGGAATCAAAGCCTCCGGTCTTGGCCGTGAAGGTTCAAAATACGGCATCGAAGACTACTTAGGAATCAAATACATGTGCATCGGCCTTTAATAAAACAAATACTGGAGAACACCTGATGAGCACCAACAAAGAACTCATGCAACGTCGCAGCAACGCCGTTCCCCGTGGCGTAGGACAGATCCACCCTATTTTCGCCGAGCGAGCAGAAAACTGTCGGGTCTGGGACGTTGAAGGCCGCGAATTCCTCGATTTTGCCGGTGGTATCGCAGTGCTAAACACCGGCCACCTGCACCCGCAGATTGTCTCTGCGGTAGAAGCGCAGTTGAAAAAACTGTCCCATACCTGTTTCCAGGTGCTGGCCTATGAGCCTTACCTGGAGCTGTGCGAAATCATGAACAAGAAAGTGCCGGGCGATTTTGCCAAGAAAACTCTGCTGGTAACGACTGGTTCTGAAGCGGTGGAAAACGCGGTAAAAATCGCCCGCGCCGCCACCAAACGCACCGGCACAATCGCCTTTAGCGGCGCTTACCACGGTCGTACACATTACACTTTGTCTCTGACCGGGAAAGTAAACCCGTACTCTGCCGGAATGGGGCTGATGCCTGGCCATGTGTATCGCGCGCTTTACCCGTGCCCGCTGCATGGCATCAGTGACGACGATGCTATCGCCAGCATTCATCGCATCTTCAAAAATGATGCCGCGCCGGAAGACGTTGCCGCCATCGTGATTGAACCTGTTCAGGGCGAGGGAGGTTTTTACGCCGCCTCACCGGCCTTTATGCAACGGCTGCGCGCCATTTGTGATGAGCACGGCATCATGCTGATTGCTGACGAAGTCCAGAGTGGCGCGGGCCGTACCGGTACACTGTTTGCCATGGAGCAGATGGGCGTTGCGCCCGATCTCACCACCTTCGCCAAATCCATCGCCGGAGGTTTCCCGCTGGCGGGCGTGACCGGACGCGCCGACGTCATGGACGCTATTCCACCGGGCGGGCTGGGCGGTACTTATGCTGGTAATCCGATTGCCTGTGCCGCCGCGCTGGCGGTACTGAACATTTTCGAGCAGGAAAATCTGCTGCAAAAAGCCAACGAGTTGGGGCAAACCCTGCGTGAAGGTCTGCTGGCTATTGCGGAAACCCACCGCGAGATTGGCGACGTTCGCGGGCTGGGGGCGATGATTGCTATCGAACTGTTCGAAGATGGCGACCATGCAAAACCAGACGCCAAACTGACCGCCGAAATTGTCGCGCGTGCGCGTGATAAAGGACTGATCCTGCTCTCCTGCGGGCCTTACTACAACGTCCTGCGCATCCTTGTCCCGCTGACCATTGAAGATGCGCAAATCCACCAGGGGCTGGACATCATCGCTCAATGTTTTGCCGAGGCGAAGCAAGGTTAACACCCCTGCATCCGAGCCGGATGGCGATGCAAATGCGCCTTATCCGGCAAACAGATCAATAACAATAATACGCGTGCCCCGGCGCGGGAATGCCGGGGTGCTCTCCCAAGTGCAATACTTTCGAGAGGTTTAAACGATGGGGCAAGTGTCACAATCACATGATTTAGGGGGCGGGCTGAAATCACGCCACGTTACCATGCTGTCTATTGCCGGAGTTATCGGCGCAAGTTTATTTGTCGGTTCAAGCGTGGCGATAGCAGAAGCCGGTCCCGCAGTGCTATTAGCGTACCTGTTCGCTGGGTTACTGGTGGTGATGATTATGCGTATGCTGGCCGAAATGGCCGTCGCCACCCCGGATACCGGATCGTTTTCTACCTATGCCGATAAGGCCATCGGCCCGTGGGCAGGTTATACCATCGGTTGGTTGTACTGGTGGTTCTGGGTGTTGGTGATCCCATTGGAAGCGAATATTGCCGCCATTATTCTTCACTCCTGGGTCCCGGGCATCCCTATCTGGCTGTTTTCTCTGGTTATCACGCTGGCATTAACCGGCAGTAATTTGCTGAGCGTCAAAAATTATGGTGAATTCGAGTTCTGGCTGGCGCTGTGCAAAGTGATTGCCATTCTGGCGTTTATAACCCTCGGCGCGGTGGCGATTAGCGGTTTCTACCCTTATGCCGAAGTCAGTGGGGTTTCGCGCCTGTGGGATCATGGCGGCTTCATGCCCAACGGTTTCGGCGCTGTGCTCAGCGCGATGCTGATCACCATGTTCTCCTTTATGGGCGCGGAAATTGTCACTATCGCCGCCGCCGAATCCGATACCCCGGATAAACACATCGTCCGCGCCACCAACTCGGTTATCTGGCGTATCTCCATCTTCTATCTGTGCTCTATTTTCGTGGTAGTGGCGCTGATCCCATGGAACATGCCGGGACTGAAAGAAGTGGGCTCTTATCGTTCAGTGCTGGAGTTACTGCATATCCCACATGCGAAGCTGATCATGGACTGCGTCATTTTGTTGTCGGTGACTAGTTGTCTGAACTCCGCACTGTATACCTCATCACGCATGCTCTACTCCCTGAGTCGTCGCGGCGATGCACCCGCTTTTATGGGCAAAACAAACCGCAGTAAAACGCCTTATGTTGCAGTGTTACTGTCGACAGGTGCCGCCTTTCTCACTGTGGTCGTCAACTATTATGCCCCGGCCAAAGTATTCAAATTCCTGATCGACAGCTCCGGCGCCATCGCACTGTTGGTGTATCTGGTGATTGCGATTTCCCAACTGCGGATGCGTAAAATCCTGCTGGCGCGAGGTGGTGAAATCAAACTGAAAATGTGGCTTTATCCGTGGCTAACCTGGCTGGTGATCGCGTTTATTATCTTTGTGCTGGTGGTAATGCTGTTTCGCCCGGCACAACAGCTGGAAGTTATCTCTACCGGGTTGTTAGCCATAGGAATTATTTGTACCGTGCCCATTATGTCGCGCTGGAAAAAACTGCTATCGTGGCAAAAAGCACCATTGCAAAATACGCATTAAACCTGTTCCCGGCTCAGGCCGGGAAATCCGTTCAGGAGTGAAACCATGACCGCCATTCACCAACCGACGGCCATTGATGGATACCGCTGGCTGAAGAACGACATCATCCGCGGTGTGTATCAGCCTGATGAAAAACTGCGTATGAGCCTGCTGACCTCGCGTTATGATCTTGGCGTGGGACCGCTACGCGAAGCGCTTTCGCAACTGGTTGCCGAGCGGCTGGTCACGGTGGTCAATCAGAAAGGATATCGTGTCGCCCCAATGTCCGAGCAGGAGTTGCTCGATATTTTCGATGCCCGCGCCAATATGGAGGCCATGCTGGTCGCGCTGGCGATTGAACGTGGCGACGATGCCTGGGAAGCTGAAATTCTGGCGCGGGCGCATATGCTCGCTAAGCTTGAAGCGATTGACGCCAGTGAACAGATGCTCGACGAGTGGGATCAGCGCCATCAGACGTTTCACTCAGCGATTGTCTCCGGCTGCGGTTCACAATATTTGCTGCAAATGCGCGAACGACTGTTCGATTTGGCGGCGCGCTACCGGTTTATCTGGCTGCGTAAAACGGTGCTGTCGGTTGAGATGTTGGAAGATAAACACGATCAGCACCAAACGCTGATCGAAGCAATTCTGGCACGCGATGCCCCGCGAGCCAGCGAATTAATGCGTCAGCACCTGCTGACGCCGATTCCGATTATTCAACAGGCGATGTCCGGCAAATTGCTGACGCAATAAACCTGAACATTATTATTGTTGCGGAATACGTAAAACCTGCCCGGGATAAATTTTATCCGGGCTTTTCAGCATCGGTTTATTTGCTTCAAATATTTGATTATACAGATTAGCGTTGCCGTAAACCTGTTTGGCAATAGCGCTCAGGGTATCCCCCGATTTCACGGTATAAAACTGGCTTTCACTCGCGGGCACAGAGGTTTTAACCTGGTCGTCGACACTGGCAATACCAGAGATATTACCAATCGCTATCAGGATTTTTTCTTTCGCCTCCTGACTTAATCCATCGCCAGAAACGGTGGCTTTGCCTTCGTTAATTTGGACGTCCACTTTATCCGCATCTGGAATACCGGTTTTATTCAGGTGTTCCTGCACTTTTTTTGCCAGATCGGCTGTGTCATGATTTCCAGTGACCGCATCCCACAGTTTCTCACCCGCATCTTTTACAAAATTGAAGAGACCCATATCCACCTCGATAATAAACAATCAACCTGAAAAGTGTAGCAGAGGAGAAAGGAGCACAACGAAAACGGCGCCAAAGCGCCGTTGTAGAAGGGGAATTAGTTACGCGTCTGTATCCAGAAGGCGTGGATCAGACCTGGGATGTAGCCCAGCAGCGTCAGAACGATATTGAGAATAAAAGCCCAACCGAATCCTTTACCCAGCAGCACGCCGAGCGGAGGCAAAATAATAGTAAAAACGATTCTCCAGAAACCCATACATACTCCCTACAAGCAAAAAATTAACCATTGTTTAAAAAGAGATTTTATCTCTAAGACTAATCAGTGTAGCTAACTCCTCCCGTCTCGCCCTGTTGTTTTACCCTCTTTTACGCTTTTGACGCTGGCGTAGGTTGATTTTTTATTTTAGAATTTACTTAATTTAGATTATGCTTAAATACATATGACAGAACTTGAACAACTCCAGGCCAGCGCGGAACAGGCTGCCGCTCTGCTCAAAGCGATGAGTAACCCGAAGCGGTTGCTGATTTTGTGCATGCTCTGCGGTTCGCCCGGTACCAGCGCGGGCGAGTTAGCCCGTATTACCGGCCTCAGTCCCTCCGCCACTTCGCAGCACCTGGCACGTATGCGAGAAGAAGGCCTGATAGACAGCCAACGCGATGCCCAGCGCATCCTGTACTCCATCAAAAATGCGGCCGTGAATTCGCTGATCGCCACATTAAAGACACTTTATTGCCCATAAGGAGCCATCATGACTATTGGGACGATTTCCCCACGCGAAGCGCAGACGCTGGTCGCACAAGGCGCAAAACTGATTGATATCCGCGATGCTGACGAGTATCTGCACGAACATATCCCTGAGGCGCATCTGGCCCCGTTATCGACGCTCGAGCATGGGGCGTTGCCTGCAAATCTCCGCGCCGAAAAGATTATCTTTCACTGTCAGTCTGGCAAACGTACACAAAACGCGGCGACAAAACTGAGTGCTCTTGCCGCTCCTGCGCAGGTCTGGTTGTTGGAGGGCGGAATTGACGGCTGGAAATCTGCAGGTTTGCCGGTGGCAAAAGACAGTTCACAACCGTTACCGCTGATGCGTCAGGTGCAGATATCCGCAGGTAGCCTTGCCCTGTTCGGCGTCATTCTGGGTTACGCCGTCAATAGCGCCTTCTTCCTGCTGAGCGGTTTTGTCGGCGCGGGGCTGATACTCGCTGGTGTGACCGGCTTTTGCGGCATGGCACGATTACTGGACATCATGCCCTGGAACCGACGTACTCATTAAGCGGTAAACCTTGAAACAGCGCTGTACCCGCCGATTGACGTGATCTATGGTGAGTTCTGCGATAAATAAAGGAGTGCACTATGTTTCAACCTGGCGATCTGGTTCAACCGCGCATGGGCGGCCCCAAACTGAAAGTTGTCGAAGTCAATGACGATCAAATTGTGGCGGTACAAGCCAGTAATGAAAGCGGTGAGAAATTCACGCTGAAAGCGGCTGATGTGACGCGATATACCGAAGAAGGTGATTTCGGCGTTTGCTGAAAATAAGCGGTGAGGACACCCTCACCGCATTCATAATTAGATCAAAAAGTCATCAAGCGATTTACCGGCAGCCAGCGCCTCGGCAATTGGCTTCGGTGTGCGACCTTGTCCAGTCCATGTTTTTGTTTCACCATTGAGATCGGTAAAACGATATTTCGCCGGGCGCGGCTGACGTTTTTTAACTGAACGTGCCGTCACAGACGTTATGCTCAGCAGCTCTTCCGGATTGATCCCGTCTGCCTGCATCAGCGCCAGCAAGGTATTAATTTTTTCCTGCTGTTCTGCACGTTGGCGCTGTAGCTGTTCTTCTTCATCGCGCCGTTCTTTGGTCACAACTCTGAATTTTTCAAGCATATCTTCCAGCACTTCAACAGAAAATTCTCGAGCCATTGCTCGCAGCGAGCGGATATTATTTAAGTTTTTTAACATTGAACTCATATTAACAAAACCTCTTTAACGTAAAACATAAAAATGGTATTACGCTAAATATTGTATGCAACTACCTATTATATTTCCAGTCTAATTTATTCGTATGTTATAAAACAAAAAGCCAACACAGGTATTTATGGCATCATTTTTTATATTATCTATATAATATTTCCGTTCCTCTGATAGCCACGATAAATATACCTTCAAGGTATCTCGATGCGTCACTTGATAACCAGGCCACACTATCGCGCAGAATCGACGAGTAGATATATTGAACATTGGTCAACATTCAGAAAAGGAGCGCAAAAAATTCATAAAAACAAATAACCATAACTAGTTGATCTAAAAGATTTTTTCTTAACCCAGCAACGAAAACACCAAAACGAACAAAAAACACACCATTACAGAGCATTTTATCGACAAAAAGGTAATAAATAAAAATTTTAAGCTAGTTGATAGTTATTATCCAGCCAGATATCCTATTCAAACGCGAATGCAGCAAGACAAATCACTAGCAGAAAGGTATTCAAAACCTTTTTTTCTCTTTTTACAAGGAGCATTAACATGTTCTCTCCGCAGTCACGCTTGCGTCATGCAGTAGCAGACACGTTCGCGATGGTTGTTTATTGTTCTGTCGTGAACATGTTGATCGAAATATTCCTTTCAGGAATGAGCTTCGAACAGTCCCTGTACTCCAGACTCGTTGCTATCCCCATTAACATACTGATCGCGTGGCCATACGGCATGTACCGCGATTTATTTATGCGCGCGGCACGCAAAACCACGCAGGCTGGGTGGGGGAAAAATCTGGCGGACGTGCTGGCTTATGTCACCTTCCAGTCGCCAGTGTATGTGATTATTCTGTTGACGGTTGGCGCAGACTGGCACCAGATTACGGCTGCAGTCAGTTCGAATATCGTGGTATCAATGCTGATGGGCGCGGTCTATGGCTACTTTCTTGATTATTGCCGCCGCCTGTTTAAGGTCAGCAGCTATCACCAGGCTAAAGCCTGACAGGTCTCTTCGCGACTGGCCCTGCCAGTCGCATTATTAGTTTGAGCTAACGTCGCCAAACAACCCACTCAGATAACGCTCCAACGCAATTCGCGAGCTAAAGCCGTGCGGAATACCATAGTGTTCGTGTGTCTCACCGGCTAAATACAGTGGAAATTGTTGGTAATGATCGCAGGTTTTAATATCCGTCGCAGGTTCTGCCAGCGAAGAGCTTCGCTCTTTTAGCGTGGGATGGATAATTAATGCGGTACGTCCCATGCGTGCTTCACGGTTAACGTACACATAATTTTCACCACGACGATAGCCATACGTTTTCTGAGTCACTACATCAACGGTAAAGCCCACTTTTTCAAGTACGCGCGCCACCTCATCAGGTCGTAAATACATATTATTTTCCTCGTTATCTTTTACTGCGGGCTTACCTTACCTGATTCAGCATTAGCAACGCTTTCAGAAAAGTCCATAAACGAGTGACCAGGGTGGGACGAATATCGTAAGAACCCTACAGATTATGTCAGTGCCAGCCGCAGTTGATTTGCCGCCTGTTGCGCCATTACAACCGAGCTGATGTTGGTAAACGACAGCAAGATCCCCCCCTTTCCAGCCGAAGTTATTCGCCAACGGCTCAACGCCTGAACCGCAAGCCCGGCCTGATTCGCTTTGCGCACTAACGCAACATCATCTCCCTCTACGGTCATCACCAGTTGGATCCCCCCTTCCTGAGGAATGACGCTGAATCCTTGTTCAGTCAGGGCGTTCTCCATCCACTGACGCCGCTCGGCATAATGCTGGCGCATGCGTTTTAAGTGCCGCCAGAAATGACCATCTTGCATAAAATCCGCCAGCGTTTGCTGCCATAAAACCGGAACGCTACAGGCCGTTAGCGCCGCCTGCTGACGAAAACGTTCGACCTGAGTCAGAGGGACCACCAACCATGCCGTGCGCAACGCCGGAAACATCGATTTACTGAACGTGCCGGCATAAATCACTCGCTGGGGCGCATCCAGACTTTTAAGTGGCGGTAACGGCTTACCGTGGTAGCGAAATTCACTGTCGTAATCATCTTCAATAATCCACGCCTGTTCGCGAGCCGCCCACTCCAGCAACCGATGGCGACGGTCTAATGACAGGGCCACACCCAGCGGGCTTTGGTGTGCGGGTGTGAGCATGACAAAACGCGCCTGTGGAAAGTCGCGGATCCCAGCGCAGACATCCAGACCATCGCTATCCACCGCCACCGGCATCAGCTCAATCTGTTCCTGAGCCACCACGGGCCGAATCAGCGGAAAGCCGGGATCTTCGACCCACATTCCCTCACCAGGTTGAGACAGAGCGCGCAGAATTAACGTTACTGATGCCGCATAGCCTGACGTAATAAAAATCTGCTCCGGCTGGCACTCAATGCTGCGTGAAACGCGCAGGTAATCCACAATCGCCTGACGTAACGCGCGTTCGCCGCAAACATCGCCCACCGCGAGATCAAAACGCGTTTGGGTGCGTAAACGCCGACCCATCACTCGCGCCCAGACGTCACGTGGGAAGAGATCGAGTGCGGGTAATCCCATCTGAAAAGCTTGCGGTCTGGGGTTTTCTCCGGCGAAGATCGCGGGAGACGCAGGTGCCTTTTCCAGGCGCAATTGCTCACTGACAAATGTTCCTGCCTGTCCTCGCCGCGCGAGCCAGCCCTGAGCCACCAGCTCGGCATAGGCATGTTCCACCGTCGAACGCGAAACCCCCAGTTCCTGGGACCACGTCCGGCTGGAGGGCAATCTTGTGCCTGGTTTGAGTTCACCTGTCTCAATGGCATTTTTTAACTGGCGGGCGATTTGTTGATAGCGCGGCATTTATGGTCTGCTTTTTTTGCAACAATATGGCTCTCTGTAGCAGTCCATTATAGTGCTACATTGCGGGTTATCCAAACGAGGAGAAATACCATGACCATGTTACGCCAGCCCTATTATGAACTCAGTCCTGAAATCTATAACGCTCTGGTTCAGGCAAGCAAAGCGCTGGAGAACTGCGCGCTGGAACCTACGCTGACGGAACTGATTTACCTGCGGGTCTCGCAAATCAACGGCTGCGCCTTTTGTCTGGAAATGCACAGTAAAGCGCTGCGCAAAGCAGGCGTTGCGCAGGCTAAACTGGACGCGCTGGCAGGCTGGCGGGTGAGTCACCACTTCAGCGAGCAGGAACGTGCGGCGCTGGCGTGGGCCGAATCCGTCACCGATATCGCCAGCACCCATGCCGGAGACGATGTTTATCTGCCGCTGCTCGACCATTTTAGCGCGAAAGAAATTAGCGACCTGACGTTTGCCATTAGCCTGATGAACTGCTTTAACCGCCTGGCTGTGGGAATGCGCATGTGATTTATCGGTTGCCGGATAGCTCTGTCCGGCAACAATCTTCTTCCCCGCCACACTCCTCACTCATGCCCTAATCAACCTAAAATTCCCATATCTTGTATGGTTGAATATTTTTAAAACTACATCTAGTATCATCTGTATCAAGATGCACACAACCTGACGCTGTCTGTCGCGTCATTCTTTCACTCCTCAATGGAAATACGAATCATGCTCATTGTTATTTACACTCGCAATAACTGTGTTCAGTGCCACGCCACCAAGAAAGCGATGGAAAGCCGTGGCCTCGACTTTGAGATGGTGAACGTCGATTTACAGCCCGACCAGGCTGATAGCTTGCGCGCTCAAGGCTTTCGCCAACTACCGGTCGTGGTCGCAGGGGAAACCAGTTGGTCAGGATTTCGCCCGGATATGATCAACCGTCTGCGTCCTGAACCTCAAGTGGTCAGCGCATGAGTCAACTCGTCTACTTTTCCAGCAGCTCCGAAAATACGCACCGCTTTATGCAGCGTCTGGGGATGCCTGCCATTCGCATCCCGCTTAATGAACGCGAGCGGATCCGGGTAGACGAACCTTACATTTTAATCGTGCCGTCCTATGGTGGTGGCGGCACGGCTGGCGCTGTTCCGAGACAGGTGATCCGCTTTTTAAACGATACGCACAACCGGGCGTTAATCCGTGGCGTGATCGCCTCCGGCAACCGCAATTTCGGTGATGCCTACGGTCGCGCGGGTGATGTCATTTCACAAAAATGCGGCGTGCCGTGGCTTTATCGTTTTGAGCTAATGGGCACCCAAAGCGATATCGACAACGTTCGAAAAGGAGTGAGCGAATTTTGGCAACGACAACCGCAGAACGTGTAATGCAGCAGACGCTGGATTATCACGCCCTGAACGCCATGCTGAATCTGTACGATAAAGCCGGGCGCATTCAGTTCGACAAAGACCATCAGGCGGTGGAGGCTTTCTTTGCCGCCCACGTCCGCCCCAATTCGGTGGCGTTTGCCAGCCAGCAGGCGCGTCTCGAAACGTTGGTGGATGAAGGCTACTACGATGCCAGCGTGTTAAGCCGCTACAATCGCGCGTTTGTGCTGAAGCTATTTGACCACGCCCACGCCAGTGGATTCCGTTTTCAGACATTCCTCGGCGCATGGAAGTTCTACACCAGCTATACGCTGAAAACGTTCGACGGTAAGCGCTATCTGGAAGACTTTGAGGATCGGGTGACGATGGTGGCGCTCACTCTGGCGCAGGGCGATGAAGCGCTTGCGACGCAACTGACCGATGAAATGCTCTCCGGGCGCTTTCAGCCCGCCACGCCAACCTTTTTAAACTGCGGTAAACAGCAACGCGGCGAGCTGGTCTCCTGTTTCCTGTTACGTATTGAAGACAACATGGAGTCAATCGGACGCGCGGTCAACTCGGCGCTGCAGCTCTCCAAACGCGGCGGCGGCGTGGCTTTTTTGCTCTCTAACCTGCGCGAGGCGGGTGCGCCCATTAAACGCATTGAGAACCAGTCCTCCGGGGTGATCCCGGTCATGAAAATGCTGGAAGATGCGTTTTCTTATGCGAATCAGCTCGGTGCGCGTCAGGGCGCGGGCGCGGTGTACCTGCACGCGCACCATCCGGATATTTTGCGTTTTCTCGATACTAAACGTGAAAACGCCGACGAAAAAATCCGTATCAAAACGCTCTCGCTTGGCGTGGTAATCCCCGACATCACCTTCCGGTTGGCGAAAGAAAATGCCCGGATGGCGCTGTTTTCACCGTACGACGTAGAACGCATTTACGGCAAACCGTTCGGTGATATCGCCGTGAGTGAACGGTATGACGAACTGGTCGCCGACGAACGCGTACGCAAAAAATACATTAACGCCCGCGATTTCTTCCAGCGGCTGGCAGAGATCCAGTTCGAGTCAGGCTACCCATACATCATGTTTGAAGACACGGTGAATCGTGCCAATCCAATTGCCGGTCGGATCAATATGAGCAATCTGTGCTCAGAGATTTTGCAGGTTAACAGCGCCTCCACCTACGATGAAAACCTCAATTACGCGCATACAGGGCATGATATCTCCTGCAATCTCGGCTCGTTGAACATTGCCCATACCATGGATTCACCCGACTTTGGCCGCACCGTGGAGACAGCTGTTCGCGGCTTAACCGCCGTTTCGGACATGAGCCATATCCGCAGCGTACCCTCGATTGAAGCAGGAAACAGCGCGTCGCACGCGATTGGCCTTGGGCAGATGAACCTGCACGGGTATCTGGCGCGGGAAGGGATTGCCTATGGTTCGCCGGAAGGACTGGATTTCACCAATCTCTATTTCTACACCATCACCTGGCATGCATTGAATACATCGATGAAGCTCGCCCGCGAGCGCGGTAAAACCTTTGCCGGATTCCAGCAGTCCCGCTACGCCAGCGGCGAGTATTTTAGCCAGTATCTGCAGGGCGACTGGCAGCCAAAAACCGACAAGGTCCGCACACTGTTTGCCGCCAGCGGCATTACGCTACCGACGCGCGAGATGTGGGCGCAACTGCGTGAAGATGTGATGCGCTACGGTATTTATAACCAGAATTTACAGGCGGTTCCGCCCACTGGTTCTATCTCCTACATCAACCATGCCACGTCAAGCATTCATCCGATTGTGTCGAAAGTGGAGATTCGTAAAGAGGGCAAAACCGGGCGCGTTTACTACCCTGCCCCGTTCATGACCAATGAAAATCTGGCCTTGTATCAGGATGCCTGGGAGATTGGTCCGCAAAAAATCATCGATACCTACGCTGAGGCAACGCGCCATGTCGATCAGGGGCTTTCACTGACGCTCTTTTTCCCCGATACCGCCACTACGCGCGATATCAACAAAGCGCAGATTTACGCCTGGCGTAAGGGCATCAAATCGCTGTACTACATCCGACTACGTCAGTTGGCGCTGGAAGGGACCGAAATAGAAGGCTGCGTGTCATGCGCGCTGTAAGGAGAACAAAATGACATTATCCCGCGTTAGCGCCATCAACTGGAACAAGATTGAGGATAATAAAGATCTCGAAGTCTGGAATCGCCTGACCAGTAACTTCTGGCTACCGGAAAAAGTTCCGCTTTCCAATGATATCCCGGCCTGGCAAACGTTGAACGCTGCTGAACAGCAACTGACGATCCGCGTTTTTACCGGGCTGACGCTGCTCGACACCATTCAGAATATTGCCGGCGCGCCAGCATTAATGGCAGATTCATTAACACCGCATGAAGAGGCGGTGCTGTCGAATATCAGTTTTATGGAAGCGGTGCACGCCCGTTCCTACAGCTCTATTTTTTCCACCCTGTGCCAGACCAAAGATGTGGATGCGGCTTACGCCTGGAGTGAAGAAAGTCCCCCACTCCAGCGCAAAGCACAGATCGTTTTGGCACATTACGCCAGCGACGAACCGCTGAAGAAGAAAATTGCCAGCGTGTTTCTGGAATCTTTCCTGTTCTATTCCGGTTTCTGGTTGCCGATGTATTTTTCCAGCCGCGGCAAATTGACCAATACTGCCGATCTTATTCGTCTGATCATTCGTGATGAAGCCGTTCATGGGTATTACATTGGTTATAAATTTCAAAAAGGTCTGGAACATATTTCCGAATCCGCACGTGAGGAGTTAAAGAATTTTGCCTTCGACCTGTTGATGGAATTGTATGATAACGAAGCGCGCTATACGGAAGAATTGTATGCAAAGACCGGTTGGGTAGATGACGTCAAAGCCTTCCTTTGTTACAACGCCAATAAGGCATTAATGAATTTGGGATATGAGGCATTATTCCCGCCAGAAATGGCGGAGGTCAACCCGGCAATCCTTGCCGCACTATCGCCTAACGCTGACGAAAACCACGATTTCTTCTCGGGTTCTGGCTCATCTTACGTGATGGGAAAAGCGGTCGAAACTGAAGACGACGACTGGAATTTCTAGCACTCATTTTCGCGGGAAATTCCGTACAATTTTCGCGGAAATATTTTAACAGGATCACACTTTTATCGCGCAAATATAATTGTGTGATCTACACTCAATACCAGCCGCATTATTCGCCTGCATTTCATCAATTCAGGCGTTTTTCCCTTGCCATTTACAAAAAATATCAAGCAACTCACATTCGCGTTCAGCCCTTATATCATGGGAAATCCCGCCACCTGGCCTTCGGCAATATTCGTGCCACAGCCAAATTCAGGGTTGTCTCAGATTCTCAGTATGTTAGGGTAGAAAAAGGTCACTATTTCCATCAGGTAATATATCGATATAAACAAATAACAGGAATCATTCTATTGCATGGCAATTAAATTAGAAGTTAAAAATCTCTATAAGATATTTGGAGAGCATCCGCAGAGAGCCTTCAAATATATTGAAAAAGGACTTTCAAAAGAGCAGATTCTGGATAAAACAGGGCTATCGCTTGGCGTTAAGAACGCCAGTCTGGCCATTGAAGAAGGCGAGATATTTGTCATCATGGGATTATCTGGTTCGGGTAAATCCACAATGGTACGCCTTCTCAATCGCCTGATTGAACCCACCCGCGGACAGGTATTGATTGACGGTGTAGACATCGCCCGGATATCCGATGCCGAGCTTCGCGAGGTGCGCAGAAAAAAGATTGCGATGGTCTTCCAGTCCTTTGCCCTGATGCCGCACATGACGGTTCTGGACAATACGGCATTCGGTATGGAATTAGCCGGTGTTGGCGCCGATGAACGTCGTGAAAAAGCCTTAGATGCGCTACGTCAGGTTGGTCTGGAGAATTACGCTCACGGATACCCGGATGAACTCTCCGGAGGGATGCGCCAGCGTGTGGGACTTGCCCGTGCGTTAGCCATTAATCCTGACATCTTATTAATGGATGAGGCTTTCTCAGCACTCGATCCTTTAATTCGTACAGAGATGCAGGATGAACTGGTAAAACTGCAGTCGAAGCATCAACGTACCGTGGTCTTTATTTCGCACGACCTCGACGAAGCCATGCGTATTGGCGACAGAATTGCCATTATGCAAAACGGTGAAGTGGTGCAGGTCGGTACGCCAGATGAAATTCTGAATAATCCGGCCAATGATTATGTCCGCACCTTCTTCCGTGGCGTTGATATTAGCCAGGTCTTCAGTGCGAAAGATATATCGCGCCGTAGCCCCGAGGGTTTAATTCGAAAAACGCCCGGGGTGGGCCCACGTTCTGCGCTGCAATTATTGCAGGACAAAGATCGCGAATATGGTTATGTGATCGAGCGAGGCAACAAATTCGTCGGTGTTGTCTCTATCGACTCATTAAAAACAGCGTTAAGTCAGGCGCAAGGTATTGAAGCGGCATTGATCGATGAGCCGCTAGCCGTCGATGCACAAACTCCTCTCAGCGAGTTGCTTTCTCATGTCGGCCAGGCCCCGTGCGCGGTGCCGGTTGTTGATGAGGAACAGCAGTATGTGGGCGTCATTTCAAAACGCATGCTGTTACAGGCTTTAGATCGTGAGGGGGTAAACAATGGCTGATCAAACTAATCCGTGGGATACCACACCAGCGACTGACAGCGCCGCACAAACTGCCGATGCCTGGAGTACGCCATCCGGTGCGCCCACTGACGGCAGTGGCGCGGACTGGCTGACCAGCGCCCCCGCGCCGGCGCCAGAGCATTTCAATATTATGGATCCGTTCCATAAAACGCTGATCCCGCTCGATAGCTGGGTCACTGAGGGGATCGACTGGGTTGTTACTCATTTCCGTCCGGTCTTCCAGGGCATTCGTGTCCCGGTGGATTACATTCTCAACGGCTTTCAACAGCTGCTGTTAGGTATGCCAGCCCCGGCGGCGATTATCCTGTTCGCCTTGATTGCCTGGCAGATTTCCGGCGTTGGAATGGGCGTTGCTACGCTGATTTCATTGATTGCAATCGGTGCCATCGGCGCGTGGTCGCAGGCCATGATAACCCTGGCACTGGTGCTGACTGCGCTGCTGTTCTGCGTGGTGATCGGTCTGCCGATGGGGATCTGGTTAGCACGTAGCCCTCGGGCGGCAAAAATTGTTCGCCCGCTGCTGGATGCGATGCAAACCACACCTGCGTTCGTCTATCTGGTGCCGATTGTCATGCTGTTCGGTATTGGTAACGTCCCGGGCGTGGTGGTGACGATTATCTTCGCCCTGCCGCCAATTGTGCGTCTGACCATTCTGGGGATTAACCAGGTGCCAGCCGATCTGATTGAAGCCTCACGCTCGTTTGGTGCCAGCCCGCGCCAGATGCTGTTTAAAGTGCAGCTCCCGCTGGCAATGCCCACCATTATGGCCGGGGTTAACCAGACGCTGATGCTGGCGCTCTCAATGGTCGTCATCGCCTCGATGATTGCCGTCGGCGGACTGGGTCAGATGGTTCTGCGCGGCATCGGTCGTCTGGATATGGGGCTTGCCACCGTTGGCGGAGTTGGGATTGTGATCCTCGCCATCATTCTCGACCGCCTGACGCAGGCCGTCGGTCGCGACTCGCGTAGCCGTGGTAACCGCCGCTGGTACACCACAGGTCCCGTTGGGCTTATCACTCGCCCTTTCACGAAGTAATTCACCCGTTGCCCGGTAGCCCATGGCTTACCGGGCCTACAATTCATTAACTTGCGCAAAATCGTTCAAGTTGCATCGCGGCGGCAAACGAATGTATCCCCGGGAGCGTACAAGTAGTACATGACTGGGGTGCATGAGTGCAGCCAACAAAGAGGCGGCTTGAAGGATGAAGTGCAATAAGGAACAACGATGCGACAGAAAATCATTATTGCCACAGCGTTTGCCACCCTTGTCTCCACCAGCGCTTTCGCTTCTGACCTGCCGGGCAAAGGCATCACCGTACAGCCAATCCAGAGCACTATCTCTGAAGAATCTTTCCAGACGCAGCTGGTCGCCCGCGCGCTGGAGAAGCTGGGTTATACCGTTAACAAAACCAGCGAAGTTGACTACAACGTCGGCTATACCTCCATTGCCTCTGGCGATGCAACGTTTACCGCTGTGAACTGGCAGCCGCTGCATGATGATATGTACGCCGCGGCGGGCGGAGATAAAAAGTTTTATCGCGAGGGGGTATTCGTTACGGGGGCGGCACAGGGTTACCTGATCGATAAAAAAACCGCTGAGCAGTACAAAATCACCAACATCGCCCAGTTAAAAGATCCGAAGATCGCCAAAATCTTTGACACCAACGGCGACGGAAAAGCAGACATGATGGGCTGCTCACCGGGCTGGGGCTGTGAAGCGGTTATTAACCACCAGAACAAAGCCTTCGATCTGGAAAAAACCGTCGAGGTCAGCCACGGGAACTATGCGGCGATGATGGCCGACACCATTACGCGTTTTAAAGAAGGCAAACCCATTCTTTACTACACCTGGACACCGTACTGGGTAAGCGACGTGATGAAACCGGGTAAAGATGTGGTCTGGCTGCAGGTGCCGTTCTCTTCCCTGCCAGGCGAACAGAAAGGCATTGATACCAAACTGCCAAACGGTGCCAACTACGGCTTCCCGGTGAACACGATGCATATCGTCGCCAATAAAGCCTGGGCGGAGAAAAACCCGGCCGCCGCGAAACTGTTCGCTATCATGAAGCTGCCGCTGGCAGATATTAACGCGCAGAACGCGATGATGCATGATGGGAAAGCCTCGGAAGCTGACGTACAGGGTCACGTTGACGGCTGGATCAAAGCCCACCAGCAACAGTTCGACGGCTGGGTGAATGAAGCGCTGGCTGCGCAGAAATAACATCGCCTGAGTGCCGGATACGCTAAGGCATATCCGGCCTGCTTCCCTCTATCTCCTCTAAACCGCACAATCCATCACCCAACAAATCAGCAACATTTAATCACTTCCGTTATGATTGTTTTCTGCAATCCATTATTCAGTTGAAAACCATGACGAAAACCACTCAGGGACTTAGCCCTTCGCTAATCCTGTTAATGTCTATCGCCACCGGCCTTGCCGTCGCCAGTAACTATTATGCACAGCCGCTGCTCGACACCATTGCGCGTAACTTTTCGCTATCTGCCAGTACTGCAGGGTTTATCGTCACCGCAGCCCAACTTGGCTATGCCGCCGGCCTGCTGTTTTTAGTACCGCTTGGCGATATGTTTGAGCGTCGAATGCTGATCGTTTCTATGACACTGTTAGCGGCAGGCGGCATGCTGATTACCGCCAGCAGCCAGTCGCTGGTCATGCTGATCCTCGGCACCGCTCTGACCGGGTTGTTCTCCGTCGTGGCACAAATATTGGTTCCGCTGGCGGCAACGCTTGCGACGCCGGACAAGCGCGGTAAGGTTGTCGGCACAATTATGAGCGGCCTGCTGTTGGGCATTCTGCTGGCGCGCACCGTAGCGGGATTACTGGCTAATCTTGGCGGCTGGCGTACCGTATTTTGGGTCGCATCGGTATTAATGGCGCTGATGGCGATTGCGCTGTGGCGCGGCCTGCCAAAGATGAAATCAGAGACTCATCTTAACTATCCACAGCTGTTAGGCTCCGTATTCAGTCTGTTTACCCATGATAAATTGCTGCGTACCCGCGCGATGCTGGGCTGCCTGACCTTTGCTAATTTCAGTATTCTCTGGACCTCAATGGCGTTTTTGCTCGCTGCACCGCCGTTTAACTATTCCGAAGGCACCATCGGACTGTTTGGCCTGGCTGGCGCTGCCGGAGCGTTAGGTGCGCGTCCGGCGGGTGGTTTTGCCGATAAGGGAAAATCGCATCTCACCACCACTGCAGGTTTGTTATTACTGCTGCTCTCCTGGTGGGCCATCTGGTTGGGGCATAGTTCCGTACCCATGCTGATTATCGGCATCCTGGTACTGGATCTCACCGTTCAGGGTGTACATATCACCAACCAGACGGTTATCTATCGCATTCACCCAGACGCACGTAATCGCCTGACCGCCGGATACATGACCAGCTATTTTATCGGCGGGGCGGCCGGTTCGCTGATTTCAGCTTCTGCCTGGCAGCACGCCGGGTGGGCTGGCGTTTGTCTGGCAGGTATGACCGTTGCCATACTCAACCTGTTAGTCTGGTGGCGAGGTTTTCACCGCCAGGAAGCCGTAAATTAAGCGTATAGCGCATGTTTACCGTTGATTGGGCTCCGCAGGGTGTTAAGGAGCCCATCAGTCTGCTAAGGTTATAACTCATTGAACCAAGTTATATTAATTTCGGTAATGAAGCCTATAGCCCTATGGAAAGCCCTGTTCCCCAACCTGAACCCAGTTCTGCAACGCTAACTGAAGGTTTCAAAGATAGCCTGCCGATAGTCATCAGCTATATTCCAGTCGCTTTTGCTTTTGGTCTTAGTGCCACTCGTCTTGGCTTTAGTCCCGTTGAAAGCGTCTTTTTCTCCTGCATTATCTATGCTGGAGCCAGCCAGTTTGTCATCACCACGATGCTCGCCGCTGGCAGTTCACTGTGGGTCGCGGCCCTTACTGTTATGGCGATGGACGTCCGTCATATTTTGTATGGCCCTTCCCTGCGCAGCCGCATCGCTCAGCGGCTGAGCAAGCCCAAAAGCGCACTATGGGCTTTTGGCCTCACCGATGAAGTCTTTGCTGCCGCAACGGCGAAGCTGGTACGGGATAACCGGCGCTGGAGTGAAAACTGGATGATCGGTATTGCGCTATGCTCCTGGGCCTCCTGGGTGTTTGGTACGGTGATCGGCGCGTTTTCCGGCAGCGGTTTACTCAAGGATTACCCGGCGGTTGAGGCGGCGTTAGGCTTCATGCTCCCGGCACTGTTCATGAGCTTCCTGCTCGCCTCTTTCCAGCGTCAACAGGCGCTCTGCGTAACTGCTGCACTGGCCGGGGCGTTAGCTGGCGTTACGCTGTTTTCCATTCCAGCAGCTATCCTTTCAGGCATTGTCTGCGGATGTCTGACCGCACTCATCCAGTCATTTTGGCAGGGAGGTCCTGATGAGCTATGAGGTTCTGCTGCTTGGCCTGCTGGTCGGCTGTGTTAACTACTGTTTCCGCTATTTGCCGCTTCGTCTTGGCGTGGGGAATGTTCGCCCGGCGAAGCGTGGCGCGACGGGGATATTACTCGACACCATTGGCATTGCATCAATTTGCGCCCTGCTGGTGGTGTCTACCGCACCGGAAGTGATGCACGACACTCGTCGGTTTGTGCCTACACTGGTGGGGTTTGTCATACTGGGCGCAAGCTTCTATAAGACCCGCAGCATCATCATTCCAACGTTACTGAGTGCTCTGGGCTATGGATTAGCCTGGAAAATGCTGGTTGGATTATAGATAAAAAAAATCATTTTAAATAAATAATACATTTACTTTATTTGTCACTGTCGTTACTATATCGGCTGAAATTAATGAGGTTATACCCAAATGGATAGTTCGTTTACGCCCATTGAACAAATGCTAAAATTTCGCGCCAGCCGCTACGAAGAGTTCCCTTATCAGGAAGTGCTTCTGACCCGTCTCTGCATGCACATGCAAGGCAAGCTGCTGGAAAACCGCAATAAGATGCTGAAAGCTCAAGGGATTAACGAGACATTGTTTATGGCGTTAATTACGCTGGAGTCTCAGGAAAACCACAGTATTCAGCCTTCTGAACTGAGTTGCGCGCTTGGATCGTCACGTACTAACGCCACCCGCATCGCGGATGAGTTAGAAAAACGTGGCTGGATCGAACGTCGTGAAAGCGATAACGATCGCCGCTGTCTGCATCTGCAATTGACCGAGAAAGGCCATGCATTTTTGCAGGAGGTGTTACCGCCTCAGCATAACTGCCTGCACCAGCTCTGGTCATCTCTTAGCACCACCGAAAAAGATCAGCTTGAGCAAATTACCCGTAAACTTCTGACCCGTCTTGATCAGATGGAGCAGGATGGCGCGGTGTTAGAAGCGCTGCGCTAAGGCGTCGACTCGCTCAGAAATCCAGATTTATAAATGAAAAAACCGACAGGCCAGCACGCATACTGCTGGCCTGTCTGATAAACAGGTCGGCTCAGCCGATGTGATAAAAAGAAGATCGTGGAGAACAACATGAGCGCAAATGCGGAGACTCAAACCCCGCAGCAACCGGTCAAGAAGAATGGCAAACGTAAAAGTATGCTTCTCCTTTTGACCTTGCTCTTTATTATCATTGCCGTGGCATATGGGATTTATTGGTTTTTAGTACTGCGTCATTACGAAGATACAGACGATGCGTACGTGGCAGGGAATCAGGTTCAAATCATGGCGCAGGTATCAGGCAGCGTGACAAAAGTCTGGGCTGATAACACTGATTTTGTTAAAGAAGGCGATGTGCTGGTCACCCTCGACCAGACTGATGCCAAACAGGCATTTGAAAAAGCCAAAACTGCGCTGGCTTCCAGCGTGCGTCAGACGCACCAGTTGATGATCAACAGCAAGCAGTTACAGGCCAGCATTGAGGTGCAGAGAACCGCGCTGGCGCAGGCACAAAGCGACTTTAATCGTCGTGTCCCGCTGGGCAACGCCAACCTGATTGGCCGCGAAGAGCTGCAACATGCGCGTGATGCCGTTGCCAGCGCTCAGGCTCAGCTTGATGTCGCTATCCAGCAGTATAATGCTAACCAGGCAATGATTCTCGGTAGCAAGCTGGAAGATCAACCCGCCGTACAACAGGCCGCCACCGAAGTGCGCGATGCCTGGCTGGCGGTGGAACGTACCAGAATCGTCAGCCCTATGACCGGCTATGTATCCCGCCGTGCCGTACAGCCAGGGGCACAGATTAGCCCAACAACGCCATTGATGGCGGTTGTCCCGGCCACTAACCTGTGGGTGGATGCCAACTTTAAAGAAACACAGCTCGCCCATATTCGTATTGGTCAACCCGCGACGGTTGTCACCGATATTTATGGCGATGACGTGAAATATACCGGTAAAGTTGTCGGCCTCGATATGGGGACGGGGAGCGCCTTTTCACTGCTGCCGGCCCAAAACGCGACCGGTAACTGGATCAAAGTCGTCCAGCGTCTGCCGGTACGTATCGAACTGGATGAGCAGCAGTTGGCACAGCATCCACTGCGGATCGGTTTGTCTACGCTGGTTACGGTGGATACTTCCAATCGTGACGGACAAATTCTGGCAAGCCAGGTCCGCACCACGCCGGTATCAGAAAGTAATGCACGTGAAATCAACCTTGCTCCGGTCAATAAGATGATCGAAGAGATCGTGCGGGCCAACGCGGGCTAATTCAAAGGTGCGTGTGATGCAACAGCAAAAACCGCTGGAAGGCGCGCAGCTCGTCATTATGACGATCGCGCTATCCCTGGCGACATTCATGCAGGTGCTGGACTCCACCATTGCTAACGTGGCGATCCCCACTATCGCCGGGAACCTCGGCTCTTCACTGAGCCAGGGAACCTGGGTGATCACCTCATTTGGGGTGGCAAACGCTATCTCAATTCCGATCACCGGCTGGCTGGCAAAGCGCTTTGGTGAAGTAAGACTATTCATATGGTCAACGACTGCCTTCGTCATTGCATCATGGGCATGTGGGATGTCCACCAGCCTGAACATGCTGATTTTCTTCCGCGTGATCCAAGGGATTGTCGCTGGTCCATTGATTCCGCTGTCACAAAGCCTGTTACTGAATAACTATCCTCCCGCCAAACGTTCCATCGCCCTGGCGCTGTGGTCGATGACGGTGATCGTTGCCCCAATATGTGGCCCTATTCTTGGGGGTTACATCAGCGACAACTATCACTGGGGCTGGATATTTTTCATCAACGTGCCAATCGGTGCTGTAGTGGTGTTGATGACCCTGCAAACACTGCGTGGTCGGGAAACAAAAACCGAGCAGCGGCGCATCGACGCCATTGGTCTGGCACTGCTGGTCATTGGTATCGGTAGTTTGCAGATTATGCTCGACCGTGGCAAAGAGCTGGACTGGTTTGCCTCTCAGGAGATTATTCTCCTGACGGTGGTCGCCGTGGTGGCTATCAGCTTCCTGATCGTCTGGGAGCTTACCGACGAGCACCCCATTGTCGATCTCTCGCTGTTTAAGTCGCGCAACTTTACCATCGGCTGTCTGTGTATCAGCCTGGCCTATATGCTCTACTTCGGCGCCATCGTCCTGCTGCCGCAGCTATTGCAGGAGGTTTACGGCTATACGGCAACCTGGGCCGGTCTGGCGTCCGCGCCGGTAGGGATTATTCCGGTGATCCTGTCGCCAATTATCGGCCGCTTTGCGCACAAGCTGGATATGCGTCGGTTGGTGACATTCAGTTTTATTATGTATGCCGTCTGTTTCTACTGGCGCGCGTGGACGTTCGAACCGGGTATGGACTTTGGCGCATCGGCCTGGCCGCAGTTTATTCAGGGTTTCGCGGTAGCCTGCTTCTTTATGCCACTGACGACCATCACGCTGTCCGGCTTACCACCTGAGCGTTTGGCGGCTGCATCGAGCTTGTCTAACTTTACGCGAACGCTGGCCGGCTCTATTGGTACATCGATTACAACAACGATGTGGACTAACCGTGAGTCGCTGCATCATGCGCAGCTAACGGAATCCGTTAATCCCTACAACCCAAATGCTCAGGCAATGTACGACAAGCTGCAGGATTTAGGGATGACGCACCAGCAAGCGTCAGGATGGATAGCCCAGCAAATCACTAATCAGGGTCTGATTATTTCAGCCAACGAAATCTTCTGGATGTCGGCGGGGATCTTCCTGGTTCTGCTTGGTCTGGTGTGGTTCGCTAAACCCCCCTTCGGCGCGGGAGGCGGCGGCGGTGGCGCGCACTAACTATCTGAAAAAAAGGGATCTGCGGATCCCTTTTTTATTGTGGCCAGCATCAGAAATAATATTTGAATCTCAGGCGTCCGCCGTAACGTGCATCTTCACTATTGTCGCCACTGTTCGGATCGGCCTCAACCCATGAGGCATAAGCACCGAGATAGATATTAAAGTTTTTCATATTCATTACGTTAGGGAATAAGTATGAGGCATGAATGGTGTGAATGTCATAGCTGCCCGGATCGGTGATCCAGCAGTCTTCCTCGCAAACGGCCCCCAGGTTAGCGGCATTGAAAGCATCAATATTGTTATGCGCATAGATATAGCCCAGTTCGAATCGATGCCACAACGCGTTCACCCCAGCGGTAAAATCGGTCTCATCGGTCGCGTCCATATAAGCAGTATTCAGGTTAATCACCGCGCCATCTTCCGGATCGGTTTTTTGTCCGTCCCAGGTCATGGTAAAACCATACCCCGTACGATCGGACTGATCGATCCACTTCCCGTTCTCATAATAGCCGTAGGCATTATTGACGACGTTACTTTCCATCGCCACCGCCGTAGAGAAACGCCCGTTTTGCCAGGCGATCACCGGGCGCACGTAAGCCACGTTTTTATCATTGGTTAAGTCCATTCCGTGGTACTGCTTCTCGATATAGAGCGTACTGCCATTTTCCATCAATGTATTCACTTCAAAATACCAGTTATCGATGGTTTTACTGATCAGGAAATTACCGCCGCTGTCGCTACGTCCACGCCCCTCTTTCATCATATAAATATAGCCATAGCCATCACTGTAAAGGTCATTCGCCGTATTACCTGAATATTCAATAAACGTATCCTGATTCAGCGGGAACATATCGTACGCTTCAAAACGTCCCACCTTAATTTTCCAGTCTTTTTCCTGACCAAAAAAGAACACCGCATCATCGAGGTTCATTTTTCCGGTCAGGTCTGCCAGGGGCTGAACCGAGAATCCGGCAAAATTACCGTTATTCAGTCGTTGGTAGCCATCAAACCCCAGTAGCAGACGCCCGTTGATATCCCAACGTTCATTCGTTCCAGGTGCCCAATCTTTATTTGCCGAGGTTCGGGTTGATGTCAGACTACCAGAGCGGCTTGCCGCATCCATGTTAAACTCAACGTCGCCATAGAACTTAATATCGCTAAAACCGGATAGCGTTAACTTGGGTGGATTTTCCGTAGAGGCGGTGGGTTCAGCAGACTGTACTTGCACCGTCGGCGCTGCGGCTACTTGCTGCTGCTTCAGCGAGCGAATTTGCGACTCAGCATCTGCGGCTCGCTGTTCGGCCTTAATCACGCGCAGCTCCAGCTCGGCAAGACGCTGTTCAATAGTGGTATTTGCTGCCCAAAGGTTATGCGAAAAGCAAGCGCCGACCACAAGCGCTAAATATTTCACCTTCATTTTTTATCCCTAAAGTTTAATGTATACCAGATAAGATTTGATAAAAACCCCATCCACCAGCAATGAAAAGAGTCTTTTTATTACCTGGATACCTGGCGTATTCCATTATGTTTTTCTATTAATTATTTATGTTTTTTTATTTATGTGATCGGTGTGAGATGGCATCGTTAATTATCCATTATTTTCTGCCTGCCAGATCACATTTTATTATTTAGCAGGTTATGAATTAATTGGACGAGATTATATTCCCGTCATAAATATAATAGCTCTGGATTATATAGCGAAATAAAAAACCCCGGTGATAAGCCGGGGTTGATTTCAATACAAGAACAGCTAATTAATAAGACTAAATATGCAATTCCTGCAGTTTCTCTTTCGGCAACGCCAGCTCTTCATTGCTGTTCACGCGCACACCATGCTCCAGAATATGACGCGCGATATCCTGTGCTTCGCTAAGAGAGTGCATCTGATACGTACCGCACTGGTAAACGTTCAGTTCCGGGATCTGATTCTGATCCTGCACTTTCAGCACGTCCGCCATCGCCGCTTTCCATGCATCGGCAACACGCTGCTCGTCCGGCGTACCAATCAGGCTCATGTAAAAGCCGGTACGGCATCCCATCGGAGAGATATCGATAATTTCAACGCCGTTACCGTTGAGGTGGTTACGCATAAAACCTGCAAACAGGTGCTCCAGCGTATGGATACCTTTCTCAGGCATCACTTCTTTGTTCGGAATGCAGAAACGTAGATCAAACACGGTGATTGCGTCGCCATGCGGGGTATTCATCGTTTTTGCAACCCGGACTGCGGGAGCTTCCATCCGGGTGTGATCGACAGTAAAACTATCTAACAACGGCATTTAGCCACCTCCGATAAATTTTTTTAAAATAATCTGAACTCTTTGTTCCGGGGCGAGTCTGAGTATATGAAAGACGCGCATTTGTTATCATCATCCCTGTTTTCAGAGATGAAATTTTGGCCACTCCCGAGTGGCCTTTTTCTTTTGTATCAAGCGTGCTTTTCCAGCCACACGCTAAACGGCTCAGTATCAGCCGCTTCTATCTCCTGCTGACGACGCTTTGAAGCCTCGGTTTCAGCAATAAATTCAGCTTCCTGCAATATTTCTAATGGCTCTTCACGCAGCAGATTTCGGTAAGCCTCACCCAGCGCTTTGCCCGTACCGCCAATGCCTTCATCAATCATAGACCGCAGGATCCGGGCAGAGAAAGTCAGTTCAGGATTGTCAAAACAGGCCACCAGTTGATCACAGATCTTCTGATACTCCTCTCCCCCATCGATGCTGTCCAGCGTTTGTGCCACACGTTTCAGATCACGGAACAGATCTTTACCCACTTTAGGCAGCGGGAACTGGGCGGCTTCACAGCCAATACCTAACGTCAGCCCTGGCTTACGACCTTCGAGAATCACACGATTCCAGTTTTTACGCGTACACAGCAATTCATCACTGCTCATTTCCGGGGCATCAGCAAGAGCACACCAGACCATAAACAGATCGAGGAAGCGCACCTGCTGCTCGTCAACGCCGATCGGTGAGAACGGATTAATATCCAGCGAGCGTACTTCGATGTATTCAATACCGCCACGCAGAAGCGCATCAGATGGTGTTTCACCACGACGAGTAACACGTTTCGGGCGGATAGGCGCATACAGCTCATTTTCAATCTGAAGAACGTTGCTGTTGATTTGCAGGCGCTTACCCTCCTTCTCCAGACCGATCGCTGCATACTCCTCGGAAGGCGTTTTAATCGCGCGCTTTAATCCTGCCACATACTCATGCAAATCGTTAAACGTAATTCCGAGATTGCTTTGCGACTTATTGGTATAGCCCAAATCACTCAGACGCAACGATGTTGCGTACGGCAGGTAGTACATCCCGCAGTCAGTTTTTTCAAACGGAAGGGTTGTCGGTTTTCCTTGCAGGAAGGAGGAACAAATGGCCGGAGAGGCGCCAAACAGATACGGGATCACCCAACCAAAACGGTAGTAGTTGCGAATCAGACGGAAGTAGCCCGCAGAGATCTTCTCTTTAGCATCTTCGCCTTCGGTTACGCCGCACTTCGCCTGCCAGAAGGCCATTGGCAGGGAGAAATTGTAGTGTACGCCGGAGATAGTCTGCATCAATGCGCCGTAACGGTTTTTAAGGCCTTCACGGTACAGCGTCTTCAGACGACCAGTATTAGACGTGCCGTACTGCGCCAGTTCGATATCCTGGCCTTCGGCAATATAGCAAGGCATGCTCAACGGCCACATACGCTCGTCGCCCAGGTTTCTGGCGGTATACCGATGCAGGTCGCGCATGAACGTGAGCATTTTCTCAATGTCATCGCCTGGCGGAGTGATAAATTCCAGCAGCGCTTCGGCAAAGTCAGTCGTTATCCATTTATGCGTTAGCGCTGAGCCTAACACCTCAGGATGGCCTGTTGTTGCTAATGACCCGTCTGCATTAACACGCAGCGTTTCGCGCTCCAGCCCACGTTGAATCCCCTTTAACGCCTGAGGATGGTTTTCCAGCCAGGCCAGCGCCTGTGATACGTCCGGGATCAAATTGACCTCCCGCCTGTCAAAATCGTTTTAATTAGCATAATGGTATTGGTTACCCTGAAGGCTATCTCACAACACAATTAGTGCCACCACATAATGCCTTGCGTCGTAACCGCCGCGACAACAACATAGCGCAGCGCCTTGCCAAGGCATAAGAAAAAGAGAACTGGACCCCACGAGATGCGCATCCATCCAGCTAACAGGCACAATAAATCACCTATAACCGGCATCCAGCTTAATAATAGTGTGACAGCGCCATAGCGCCGCAGCCAGCCAGTGGCTTTTTCTTGCCAGCGCGATGTTTTACGCAATGGAAAGAAACGCCCAAGGATAACGTTAGTTAACCCTCCAAGGCTATTACCCATTGTTGCTGTTAAGACTAAGACCCAGGGATGACTTACCCCGGAGACCAGCAAAGCAACTAAAACAACTTCAGAATTGCCGGGTAATAGCGTGGCGCTGAGAAAACTGCTGGCAAACAGTGACAGGAGCGACAGTCCATCACTCACAATAACCGGACATCCACGGCGTCCATTCCTGCGGCACGCGCCGCCTGAAGTCCAAAATCGGCATCTTCAAACACGACGCAACGCGCCGGTTCAACACCCATGCGTTCAGCACAGAGCAAAAACGTATCAGGAGCAGGTTTGTGGCGTTGTACGTGATCGGCTGCGACGACAGCATCAAAATAGCGACGCAGTCCAAGGTGAGCGAGCAGCGCTTCTGCAATCGCGCTCTCACTCCCCGTTCCTACCGCCATAGGCCGACGCCCATGCCAGGCTTTCACGACGTCAACCAACGGCAGAGGCTGGACGCTGTCCAGCAACATGCTTCTCACCTTGTCGGTTTTCTCACGCGCTAAGGCATGGGGATCAAGATCGGCATGATTCAATTCAATTACCGACTGGGCAATACGCCACGTTGGGGAGCCATTGAGGGCGACCATGGCTTGTTCATCAAAACGCAACCCATAATGCCCCAATACCTCATGCCACGCCTTACGGTGCGTTGGCTCGGTATCCAGGATGGTGCCATCCATATCAAAAATCAAACCCGCATAACGTTCGTACATCGTCTTCTCACAAGCCGAATGACAGACGTTATTTTATCGTAATTGATTGATTTTGTCGCTGACAGCGAATGAAGAGGGTTCTGAGTGTTGGTGGAAATGATTCAACGGGGGAAAAGTACTGGTGATTATCTCGCAGACCATTAAACAACAGTTTTGCTGCTATCTCGGAGAAGATGGTGCATCCGGGAGGATTACTCGGCTGCGCCTCGCCCTGCGGGCCGTTGCTGAAGCAACGTTATCCTCCCTG
>NZ_JAOWIE010000021.1:0-211 GCF_030332265.1 Citrobacter sp. Cu231
CTCAGAAGTGAAACGCCGTAGCGCCGATGGTAGTGTGGGGTCTCCCCATGCGAGAGTAGGGAACTGCCAGGCATCAAATTACAGTAAACCGGGATGTATAATCCGGGTAGTGACAAAGAAATTCGGTGGAGCGGTAGTTCAGTTGGTTAGAATACCTGCCTGTCACGCAGGGGGTCGCGGGTTCGAGTCCCGTCCGTTCCGCCACTTATTA
>NZ_JAOWIE010000022.1:0-246 GCF_030332265.1 Citrobacter sp. Cu231
ACTCCCTATAATGCGCCTCCACTGACACGGAACAACGGATTACAAGCCGCCGGGTCAGCGGGGTTCCACTGAGAACTTCGGCGAAGAAAGCACAATTAAATGCTTGACTTCGTAGCGGGATGGCGTAATATGCACACCCCGCGCCGCTGAGAAAAAGCGAAGCGGCACTGCTCTTTAACAATTTATCAGACAATCTGTGTGGGCACTCGAAGATACGGATTCTTAACGTCGCAAGACGAAAAATGA
>NZ_JAOWIE010000023.1:0-296 GCF_030332265.1 Citrobacter sp. Cu231
GCAGTAATGGCTGGGTGGAAATCGACAACAACATCGCAGAGAACGCCTTACGGGGAGTGGCCGTAGGCCGGAAAAACTGGCTGTTCGCGGGTTCCGACAGCGGTGGCGAACATGCGGCGGTGTTGTACTCGCTGATCGGCACATGCCGTCTGAACAATGTGGAACCAGAAAAATGGCTGCGTTACGTCATTGAGCATATCCAGGATTGGCCGGCAAACCGGGTACGCGATCTGTTGCCCTGGAAAGTTGATCTGACCTCTCAGTAAATATCAATACGGTTCTGGCGAGCCGCTTAC
>NZ_JAOWIE010000024.1:0-403 GCF_030332265.1 Citrobacter sp. Cu231
TCCCCACTGCTGCCTCCCGTAGGAGTCTGGACCGTGTCTCAGTTCCAGTGTGGCTGGTCATCCTCTCAGACCAGCTAGGGATCGTCGCCTAGGTGAGCCGTTACCCCACCTACTAGCTAATCCCATCTGGGCACATCCGATGGCAAGAGGCCCGAAGGTCCCCCTCTTTGGTCTTGCGACGTTATGCGGTATTAGCTACCGTTTCCAGTAGTTATCCCCCTCCATCGGGCAGTTTCCCAGACATTACTCACCCGTCCGCCACTCGTCACCCAAGGAGCAAGCTCCTCTGTGCTACCGTTCGACTTGCATGTGTTAGGCCTGCCGCCAGCGTTCAATCTGAGCCATGATCAAACTCTTCAATTTAAGTTTGATGCTCGTGAATTAAACTTCGTAATGAATTACG
>NZ_JAOWIE010000025.1:0-5287 GCF_030332265.1 Citrobacter sp. Cu231
GCAACAACGCCCGCACCAACAGTACGGCCGCCTTCACGGATTGCGAAACGCAGACCGTCGTCCATCGCGATTGGGTGGATCAGGGTAACAACCATTTTGATGTTGTCGCCCGGCATTACCATCTCAACGCCTTCCGGCAGTTCGATGGTACCAGTCACGTCAGTAGTACGGAAGTAGAACTGCGGACGGTAGCCTTTGAAGAACGGAGTATGACGGCCGCCTTCGTCTTTGGACAGAATGTACACTTCAGATTCGAACTTGGTGTGCGGCTTGATAGAGCCCGGCTTAGCCAGTACCTGACCACGTTCGATTTCTTCACGTTTGATACCACGCAGCAGAACACCAACGTTCTCACCAGCACGGCCTTCGTCCAGCAGTTTGCGGAACATTTCAACGCCAGTACAGGTAGACTTGGCAGTCTCTTTGATACCAACGATTTCAACTTCTTCACCAACTTTGATGATACCGCGCTCTACACGACCGGTAACAACGGTACCACGACCGGAGATGGAGAATACGTCTTCGATTGGCAGCAGGAACGGCTTATCGATAGCACGTTCTGGTTCTGGGATGTAAGAATCCAGGAAGCCAGCCAGTTCGATGATTTTCGCTTCCCACTCTGCTTCGCCTTCCAGCGCTTTCAGAGCAGAACCACGAACGATCGGCGTGTCGTCGCCCGGGAAATCGTACTGAGACAGAAGTTCACGAACTTCCATTTCTACCAGTTCCAGCAGCTCTTCGTCATCAACCATGTCGCATTTGTTCAGGAACACGATGATGTACGGAACGCCTACCTGACGACCCAGCAGGATGTGCTCACGAGTCTGCGGCATCGGGCCGTCAGTCGCAGCAACAACCAGGATCGCGCCGTCCATCTGCGCAGCACCGGTGATCATGTTTTTAACATAGTCGGCGTGGCCCGGGCAGTCTACGTGTGCGTAGTGGCGAGTCGGGGTGTCATATTCAACGTGAGAAGTGTTGATGGTGATACCACGAGCTTTTTCTTCCGGCGCGTTATCGATCTGATCGAATGCACGCGCAGCACCGCCGTAGGTTTTAGCCAGTACGGTAGTGATTGCAGCGGTCAGCGTTGTTTTACCATGGTCAACGTGGCCGATAGTACCGACGTTAACGTGCGGTTTAGTACGTTCAAATTTTTCTTTAGACATCGATTGTCCCTCTAAGACACGGATAAATCGGTGATATCACCACATCAACCAGGCAATATACCTGATCTGTTGAATGCTTTTAAAAGTAAACAGAGAGAAACGGGAAGGAGAAGTGAAGTGGTGCTGATACCCAGAGTCGAACTGGGGACCTCACCCTTACCAAGGGTGCGCTCTACCAACTGAGCCATATCAGCACGTCTGGAGCGGGCAGCGGGAATCGAACCCGCATCATCAGCTTGGAAGGCTGAGGTAATAGCCATTATACGATGCCCGCATCCTGAAACTCGGCTACCCAGTTCTTTCTGTAACAAAAAAGAGATTGCTCTCTTTTCTGTTCGAGTTGGTTAATTTTTTAACCAACTCAGGCGGCATTAACGCTGCCAGAAAGTGGTGGTGGGGGAAGGATTCGAACCTTCGAAGTCTGTGACGGCAGATTTACAGTCTGCTCCCTTTGGCCGCTCGGGAACCCCACCGGACTTGATGGTGCCGACTACCGGAATCGAACTGGTGACCTACTGATTACAAGTCAGTTGCTCTACCTACTGAGCTAAGTCGGCATCAAGTAGCGCGCATTTTATGGAGACATGCGCACTCATGCAACTAAAAAATTGCATAAAATGTTCTATCGCTCACATTTTGCACTATACGACCGATAAATAATCTATTTTCTCTTTGGGTTGAACAAATTTCCAACGTCAGGCACCCTCCCAGAGGGGTATTTTGCTCCGACATGCGGTTATCAATAGAGAGAAAGCGCATCTTTATACATCTGGAATAGCCGTCACATTGCGTTTCAGGGGATGATTTTTTCTTATTATTCCCCCTCATCTGGTGTTACCCTCCTGCCCATTGTCCAAATTAACTGAAATGTGCATGCCATTGCGGACCGGGGACGATTTCGTTTTTTACCGCAAACCTGATAGAGCAATGGCAGCCAGACCATGCGTATGAGTATAAAAGAGCAAGCGTTAACGTCGCCTTATCTACAGTTTGATCGCAACCAGTGGGCTGCGCTTCGTGATTCCGTGCCGATGACCCTGACCGAGGAAGAAATTGCTCGTTTGAAAGGCATAAACGAAGACTTATCGCTGGAAGAAGTTGCCGAGATTTATTTGCCTCTATCGCGTTTGCTAAATTTTTACATCAGTTCGAACCTGCGGCGTCAGGCGGTGCTGGAGCAATTTTTAGGCACCAACGGCGAGCGTATTCCTTATATCATTAGCATTGCTGGCAGTGTCGCTGTTGGCAAAAGTACGACTGCACGCGTGTTGCAGGCGCTGCTCAGTCGCTGGCCCGAGCATCGTAAGGTTGAGCTGATTACAACAGACGGTTTTCTTCATCCTAACCAGGTGCTGAAAGATCGCGGCCTTATGAAGAAGAAAGGCTTTCCGCAGTCCTATGATATGCACCGGCTGGTTAAATTCGTTTCCGATCTGAAGTCTGGCGTTCCCAACGTTACGGCGCCGGTTTATTCTCATCTGATCTATGATGTGATCCCTGATGGCGACAAAACCGTTGCCCAGCCCGATATATTAATACTCGAAGGACTCAATGTATTACAAAGCGGCATGGACTACCCTCACGATCCGCATCATGTATTTGTTTCTGATTTTGTCGACTTTTCTATTTATGTTGATGCGCCAGAAGAATTACTCCAGACATGGTATATCAATCGCTTCCTGAAATTCCGCGAAGGGGCATTCACCAACCCAGACTCTTATTTCCATAACTATGCGAAATTGTCAGAAGATGAGGCCATCAACACGGCTACATCACTGTGGAAAGAAATTAACTGGTTGAATTTAAAACAAAACATATTGCCAACGCGTGAGCGAGCCAGCTTGATTATGACCAAAAGCGCCAATCATGCCGTTGAGCAAGTCAGGCTGCGTAAATAAATAAAAAAGGGGAGCCTGAGCTCCCCTTCTTATTATTCAGCGCTTCTAAGCGATATTTCCCCGCCCATCCAGGGTTTTACCACGCCATTTTGTTCAAGCAGCAATGCACCCTGCGCATCTATTCCACGCGATATACCAAATATTTCTTTATCACCAATAATGAGTTTAACGGGACGGTCGATAAAGTTATCCAGTGCCTTCCAGCGGGACAGATATGGCGCTAACCCCTCTTGCTCAAACAGTACCAACGCAGCACGCAGCTCGCGGATCAGTCGGGCAGCCAGAGTATTACGGTCAATATTAATACCCGCTTCCTGTAGGTTAATCCAGCCTTGATTAACCACATTCTCTTCAACCCGACGCATGGACATGTTAATACCCGCGCCAATAACAATCTGCGCGGCATCCCCCGTCTTACCGGTGAGTTCTACCAGGATCCCTGCCAGCTTACGGTCGAGCAAATAGAGATCGTTCGGCCATTTAACACGTACTTTATCCGCACCCAGATCGCGTAAAACCTCAGCCATGACAATACCAATCACCAGGCTCAGGCCAATTGCAGCAGCCGGACCTTGCTCCAGCCGCCAGAACATCGAGAGGTATAGGTTAGCACCAAAGGGAGAGAACCATTTGCGTCCCCTGCGACCACGCCCGGCCTGCTGATATTCAGCGACGCAGGCATCTCCTGACTCAAGTTGGCTAATCCGATCCATCAGGTACTGATTGGTTGAGTCGATAACCGGCAGGACGGTAATATTTCCACCATCCAACTGAGAATGAATAAGTGATGAATCTAATAGCTGGATAGGTTCAGGTAAGCTATATCCTTTACCAGGGACAGTAAATACATCAACACCCCAGTCACGTAGCGTCTGGACATGTTTATTGATTGCCGCACGGCTCATCCCCAGCTTTTCACCGAGTTGCTCACCGGAGTGAAATTCGCCATCGGCTAATAATGAAATAAGCGTCAGGGGGACAGTATTATCCTTCATGCAACGATCTCCACGGCATTAACCTCACCTTGCGGGCCGATAAACCGGACTTCCGGTTCGAGCCAGACGTTGAATTTCTCACCGACTTTTTGGCGTACGTGATGCGCAAGTTGCACCACATCCTGACTCGTAGCATGGTCTGCATTGATCAGCACTAGTGCTTGCTGCTGGTGTACCGCTGCGCCGCCAATGCGCATACCTTTCAGCTGGCATTGATCAATAAGCCAGCCAGCAGCCAGTTTCACAGAGCCATCAGCTTGCGGGTAATGAGGTGCCGTCGGGAATTTAGCCAGAAGATCCTGTGCAATATCTGCGCTGACAACCGGATTTTTAAAGAAACTCCCCGCATTACCGTTTACTTTTGGATCGGGCAGCTTTGTGGTGCGCATATGGCAAACAGAATCAAAAACCTGCTGAGGCGTTACCGTTGCAGAGTCAAGACGTGTCAGGTCACCGTAAGTGAGAACAGGCTGCCAATGTTTAGCTAAACGCAGCCCAACGGCTACAATCGCGAAACGATCCTGGTACTCATGTTTGAAGATGCTGTCACGGTAACCAAATCGGCATTCTGCAGCGCTGACACGCAGATGTTTGCCGGTCGAAAGCTCTACGCAGTCCACATATTCGCAGACGCGCTGCAGTTCCACGCCATAGGCACCAATATTTTGGATGGGGGATGAACCAACGCAACCAGGGATCATCGCCAGATTTTCGAGGCCAGGCATGTTGTGCTCCAGAGCATAACGTACCAGCTGATGCCAGTTTTCACCCGCGCCTACGTGTAGATACCATGCGTCAGGCTTCTCTGTAACCTCGATACCTTTGATACGGTTGACGATCACCGTGCCATGGAAAGTATCAAGAAACAGGACGTTACTCCCCTCACCCAGAATCAGTACCGGATGATGTGATGCATTGGCAGCATGCCAGGCGTTCAACAGTTGTTGCTCATTTTCAGCACAAACAATCTCGTTGGCAGACTGGTCAATGCCGAAGGTGTTCCAGGCTTTAAGGGAGTGATTCATAGACGCTTTCCTGATGCAAAATCGCGCTTAGTTTACCGCATATACCGCAGGATGGCTTGTGTTATGGAGGCTCAGGGTGTTGCTTTGCACCCGATGGCACGCGCTGCGCCGCAGCCGGCGGATTTCACGGCGCACAGACGCAAAAAAGCCCATCCGGCAGGATGGGCTTTTTCACTTTATTTGATGCCTGGCAGTTCCCT
>NZ_JAOWIE010000026.1:0-27114 GCF_030332265.1 Citrobacter sp. Cu231
CAGATCGATAACGCGCCGGAAGAAAAAGCTCGTGGTATCACCATCAACACTTCTCACGTTGAATATGACACCCCGACTCGCCACTACGCACACGTAGACTGCCCGGGCCACGCCGACTATGTTAAAAACATGATCACCGGTGCTGCGCAGATGGACGGCGCGATCCTGGTTGTTGCTGCGACTGACGGCCCGATGCCGCAGACTCGTGAGCACATCCTGCTGGGTCGTCAGGTAGGCGTTCCGTACATCATCGTGTTCCTGAACAAATGCGACATGGTTGATGACGAAGAGCTGCTGGAACTGGTAGAAATGGAAGTTCGTGAACTTCTGTCTCAGTACGATTTCCCGGGCGACGACACGCCGATCGTTCGTGGTTCTGCTCTGAAAGCGCTGGAAGGCGAAGCAGAGTGGGAAGCGAAAATCATCGAACTGGCTGGCTTCCTGGATTCTTACATCCCAGAACCAGAACGTGCTATCGATAAGCCGTTCCTGCTGCCAATCGAAGACGTATTCTCCATCTCCGGTCGTGGTACCGTTGTTACCGGTCGTGTAGAGCGCGGTATCATCAAAGTTGGTGAAGAAGTTGAAATCGTTGGTATCAAAGAGACTGCCAAGTCTACCTGTACTGGCGTTGAAATGTTCCGCAAACTGCTGGACGAAGGCCGTGCTGGTGAGAACGTTGGTGTTCTGCTGCGTGGTATCAAACGTGAAGAAATCGAACGTGGTCAGGTACTGGCTAAGCCGGGCTCTATCAAGCCGCACACCAAGTTCGAATCTGAAGTGTACATTCTGTCCAAAGACGAAGGCGGCCGTCATACTCCGTTCTTCAAAGGCTACCGTCCGCAGTTCTACTTCCGTACTACTGACGTGACTGGTACCATCGAACTGCCGGAAGGCGTTGAGATGGTAATGCCGGGCGACAACATCAAAATGGTTGTTACCCTGATCCACCCAATCGCGATGGACGACGGTCTGCGTTTCGCAATCCGTGAAGGCGGCCGTACTGTTGGTGCGGGCGTTGTTGCTAAAGTAATGAGCTAATTATTGATTAATTAGCTTTGAGCTTAAAAAGGGCGCTTCGGCGCCCTTTTTGCTGCCTACTATTTAGTGATTGTCATATTTATTCGCATTTTTTATTCATTCTCTCACCGCGTAAATAGCGTTGTGCTATTGTAATCATAACTATTCTCATTTACAATTTGCACAGAAATTGAACGGGAGCGATCATGTACGTTTGTTTGTGTAATGCGATAAGTGATAAAAAAATACGTCAGGCTGTTCGCCAGTTTCACCCTCAGTCTTTTCAGCAGTTACGTAAATTTATTCCTGTTGGAAATCAATGTGGTAAATGCATTCGTGCTGCTCGCGAAGTCATGCAGGATGAATTGACACAAATGCCAGAATTTAAAGAAATCGCCTAAGTCACACTCTTTTTTTTGACATCCCTGTAGCCCCATCTACGCTCTAAGAGTGGAAGCGGAGGGACTATAAAATGAAAGGTGATGTTAAAATCATAAATTATCTCAATAAACTATTGGGAAATGAGCTTGTCGCAATCAACCAGTATTTTCTCCATGCTCGTATGTTTAAAAACTGGGGACTGACTCGCCTCAATGATGTTGAGTACCATGAATCTATCGATGAGATGAAACACGCTGATAAGTATATTGAGCGTATTTTATTTCTGGAAGGGCTCCCAAACTTACAGGATCTTGGTAAGTTGGGTATAGGTGAAGACGTTGAAGAGATGCTGCAATCCGATCTTCGACTCGAACTCGATGGTGCTAAAGATTTACGCGAAGCCATTGCCTATGCTGATAGCGTTCATGACTATGTCAGCCGGGACATGATGATCGAGATCCTGACTGAAGAAGAAGGTCATATTGACTGGCTCGAAACAGAGCTGGACCTGATTGCAAAACTGGGCTTGCAAAATTATCTGCAGTCGCAAATTAAAGTCAGTGACTAAACGCCCTGTAGCAGATTTATCCCGCCAATAACATAACCCGCAGCCGCCAGATATGGCCCAAATGGCAGCGGGTTTTTTAACGCCTGTCTCCCGCACCAGACGCAGGTGATTCCAGTGAGGCAACAGGCCATGCCGGCGGCAAGTAAAACCAGCAGGGGTAATGATTCCCAGCGATGCCATGCGCCTAGCGCGGCAAGAAATTTGACATCACCAAAACCTAATCCTTCCTGTCGAAATAGCAGACGATACCCCCAGTAGAACAGTGAAAATGCACCATAACCTGCTACGGCCCCCCAAAGCGCTTCGGATAACTGTGCCGGTCTGCAACACTGATGATAAATAAGACCGCTCCACAAAAGCGGGCAGGTAAATTTGTCGGGCAACAATCCGGTACGTAAATCCTGAACTAAGAGCAGCGCTGATAGCGAAACATAAATCAGCAGAAAGGGGAGGTCGATGTACATAGGCAAGCCTCGTGCGGCAAAAAGGTTACCCTCGGGTAAAACCGGCGGCCATACAAGTCTGGGATGTTAGTTATGTAAATTCCCTTCCACGGAAAACACGCGACGCCATAGCGCATACAGTCGGAGTGGAAGGGGGTTCGCATTTGCGAGTGATTAATTTCTACGCGGCACTTGCTTAAGACTGAGATTTACGTATAATGCGCGGGCTTGTCTAATATTGACAGCGGTTCGATATGAGCCACCGGTACTGCGAAAGCAATACCAGACAATGTTCCCAATCGGGGAACTCTGTAAGAACGGTTACACTCTCCCATCAATCGTAATGGGTTTGAGGAGTAACTATTTCGTCTATAAAATAATTGGAGCTCTGGTCTCATGCAGAACCAAAGAATCCGTATCCGTTTGAAAGCGTTTGATCATCGTCTGATCGATCAATCAACCGCGGAAATCGTCGAGACTGCCAAGCGCACTGGTGCGCAGGTTCGTGGTCCGATCCCGCTGCCGACCCGCAAAGAGCGTTTCACCGTTCTGATCTCCCCGCACGTTAACAAAGACGCGCGTGATCAGTACGAGATTCGTACTCACAAGCGTCTGGTTGACATCGTTGAGCCAACTGAAAAAACCGTTGATGCTCTGATGCGTCTGGACCTGGCTGCCGGTGTAGACGTGCAGATCAGCCTGGGTTAATCAGGTCATCGAGCGATTGAGAGGTTGATACAATGATTGGTTTAGTCGGTAAAAAAGTGGGTATGACCCGCATCTTCACTGAAGATGGCGTATCTATCCCAGTAACCGTTATCGAAGTTGAAGCAAACCGCGTTACTCAGGTTAAAGATCTGGCTAACGATGGCTATCGCGCTGTTCAGGTTACCACTGGTGCTAAAAAAGCTAACCGTGTAACTAAGCCGGAAGCTGGTCACTTTGCTAAAGCTGGCGTAGAAGCTGGCCGCGGCCTGTGGGAGTTCCGTCTGGCAGATGGTGAAGAATACACCGTTGGTCAGAACATTAGCGTTGAACTGTTTGCTGACGTTAAAAAAGTTGACGTAACCGGTACCTCTAAAGGTAAAGGTTTCGCTGGTACCGTTAAGCGCTGGAACTTCCGTACCCAGGATGCTACTCACGGTAACTCCTTGTCTCACCGCGTTCCGGGTTCTATCGGTCAGAACCAGACTCCGGGCAAAGTGTTCAAAGGCAAGAAAATGGCAGGTCAGCTGGGCAACGAACGTGTAACCGTTCAGAGCCTGGACGTAGTACGTGTTGACGCTGAGCGCAACCTGCTGCTGGTTAAAGGTGGTGTTCCGGGTGCGACCGGTTGCGACCTGATCGTTAAACCAGCTGTGAAGGCGTAAGGGGATAGCAATGGAATTAGTATTGAAAGACGCGCAGAGCGCGCTGACTGTTTCCGAAACTACCTTCGGTCGTGATTTCAACGAAGCGCTGGTTCACCAGGTTGTTGTTGCTTATGCAGCTGGTGCTCGTCAGGGTACTCGTGCTCAGAAGACTCGTGCTGAAGTAACTGGTTCAGGCAAAAAGCCGTGGCGCCAGAAAGGTACCGGCCGTGCGCGTTCAGGTTCTATCAAGAGCCCGATCTGGCGTTCAGGTGGCGTGACCTTCGCTGCTCGTCCACAGGACCACAGTCAAAAAGTTAACAAAAAGATGTACCGCGGCGCGCTGAAAAGCATTCTGTCCGAACTGGTACGTCAGGATCGTCTGATCGTTGTCGAATCATTCTCTGTTGAAGCGCCTAAAACTAAGCTGCTGGCACAGAAACTGAAAGACATGGCTCTGGAAGATGTGCTGATCATCACCGGTGAGCTGGACGAAAACCTGTTCCTGGCTGCGCGCAACCTGCACAAGGTTGACGTACGCGATGCAACTGGTATCGACCCGGTTAGCCTGATCGCCTTCGACAAAGTCGTAATGACTGCTGATGCTGTTAAGCAAGTTGAGGAGATGCTGGCATGATTCGTGAAGAACGTCTGCTGAAAGTGCTGCGCGCACCGCACGTTTCTGAAAAAGCGTCTACTGCGATGGAAAAAACTAACACCATCGTTCTCAAAGTTGCTAAAGACGCGACCAAAGCAGAAATCAAAGCTGCTGTGCAGAAACTGTTTGAAGTCGAAGTCGAAGTCGTTAACACCCTGGTAGTTAAAGGGAAAGTTAAACGTCACGGACAGCGTATCGGTCGTCGTAGCGACTGGAAAAAAGCTTACGTCACCCTGAAGGAAGGCCAGAATCTGGACTTCGTCGGCGGCGCTGAGTAAGTCGGAGGAGTAATACAATGGCAGTTGTTAAATGTAAACCGACATCTCCGGGTCGTCGCCACGTTGTTAAAGTGGTCAACCCAGAGCTGCACAAGGGCAAACCTTTTGCTCCGCTGGTTGAAAAAAACAGCAAATCCGGTGGTCGTAACAACAATGGCCGCATCACCACTCGTCACATCGGTGGTGGTCACAAGCAGGCTTATCGTATTGTTGACTTCAAACGCAACAAAGACGGTATCCCGGCAGTTGTTGAACGTCTTGAGTACGATCCGAACCGCTCCGCGAACATCGCGCTGGTTCTGTACAAAGACGGTGAACGCCGTTACATCCTGGCCCCTAAAGGCCTGAAAGCTGGCGACCAGATTCAATCTGGCGTTGATGCTGCAATCAAAGCAGGTAACACCCTGCCGATGCGCAATATCCCGGTTGGTTCTACCGTTCATAACGTAGAAATGAAACCAGGTAAAGGCGGTCAGCTGGCACGTTCCGCTGGTACTTACGTTCAGATCGTTGCTCGTGATGGTGCCTATGTCACCCTGCGTCTGCGTTCTGGTGAAATGCGTAAAGTCGAAGCAGATTGCCGTGCGACTCTGGGCGAAGTTGGCAATGCTGAGCATATGCTGCGCGTTCTGGGTAAAGCAGGTGCTGCACGCTGGCGTGGTGTTCGTCCTACCGTTCGCGGTACTGCGATGAACCCAGTCGATCACCCACATGGTGGTGGTGAAGGTCGTAACTTTGGTAAGCACCCGGTAACTCCGTGGGGCGTTCAGACCAAAGGTAAGAAGACCCGCAGCAACAAGCGTACTGATAAATTCATCGTACGTCGCCGTAGCAAATAATTTTAGAGGATAAGCCATGCCACGTTCTCTCAAGAAAGGTCCTTTTATTGACCTGCACTTGCTGAAGAAGGTAGAGAAAGCGGTGGAAAGCGGAGACAAGAAGCCCCTGCGCACTTGGTCCCGTCGTTCAACGATCTTTCCTAACATGATCGGTTTGACCATCGCTGTCCATAATGGTCGTCAGCACGTTCCGGTATTTGTTTCCGACGAAATGGTCGGTCACAAACTGGGTGAATTCGCACCGACTCGTACTTATCGCGGCCACGCTGCTGATAAAAAAGCGAAGAAGAAATAAGGTAGGAGGAAGAGATGGAAACTTTAGCTCAACATCGCCATGCTCGTTCTTCTGCTCAGAAGGTTCGCCTTGTTGCAGACCTGATTCGCGGTAAGAAAGTGTCGCAGGCCCTGGATATTCTGACCTACACCAATAAGAAAGCGGCTGTACTGGTTAAGAAAGTCCTGGAATCTGCCATTGCTAACGCTGAACACAACGATGGCGCTGACATTGACGATCTGAAAGTTACGAAAATTTTCGTAGACGAAGGCCCGAGCATGAAGCGCATTATGCCGCGTGCAAAAGGTCGTGCAGATCGCATCCTGAAGCGCACCAGCCACATTACTGTGGTTGTGTCCGATCGCTGAGACTCTGGAGACTAGCAATGGGTCAGAAAGTACATCCTAATGGTATTCGCCTGGGTATTGTAAAACCATGGAACTCAACCTGGTTTGCGAACACCAAAGAATTCGCTGACAACCTGGACAGCGATTTTAAAGTACGTCAGTACCTGACTAAGGAACTGGCTAAAGCGTCTGTATCTCGTATCGTTATCGAGCGTCCGGCTAAGAGCATCCGTGTGACCATTCACACCGCTCGCCCGGGTATCGTTATCGGTAAGAAAGGCGAAGACGTAGAAAAACTGCGCAAAGTCGTAGCGGATATTGCTGGCGTTCCTGCTCAGATCAATATCGCCGAAGTGCGTAAGCCTGAACTGGACGCAAAATTGGTTGCTGACAGCATCACTTCTCAGCTGGAACGTCGCGTTATGTTCCGTCGTGCTATGAAGCGTGCTGTACAGAACGCAATGCGTCTGGGCGCTAAAGGTATCAAAGTTGAAGTTAGCGGCCGTCTGGGCGGCGCGGAAATCGCACGTACCGAATGGTACCGTGAAGGTCGCGTACCGCTGCACACTCTGCGTGCTGACATCGACTACAACACCTCTGAAGCGCACACCACTTACGGTGTAATCGGCGTTAAGGTATGGATCTTCAAAGGCGAGATCCTGGGTGGTATGGCTGCTGTTGAACAACCGGAAAAACCGGCTGCGCAACCTAAAAAGCAGCAGCGTAAAGGCCGTAAATAAGGAGCGTCGCTGATGTTACAACCAAAGCGTACAAAATTCCGTAAAATGCACAAAGGCCGTAACCGCGGTCTGGCTGCTGGCGCGGATGTTAGCTTCGGCAGCTTCGGTCTGAAAGCTGTTGGCCGTGGTCGTCTGACTGCCCGTCAGATCGAAGCAGCACGTCGTGCTATGACCCGTGCAGTTAAGCGTCAAGGTAAGATCTGGATCCGTGTATTCCCGGACAAACCGATCACTGAAAAGCCGCTGGCAGTGCGTATGGGTAAAGGTAAAGGTAACGTAGAGTATTGGGTTGCCTTGATTCAGCCGGGTAAAGTCCTGTATGAAATGGACGGCGTACCGGAAGAGCTGGCCCGTGAAGCATTCAAGCTGGCAGCAGCGAAACTGCCGATTAAAACCACCTTTGTAACTAAGACGGTGATGTAATGAAAGCAAAAGAGCTGCGTGAGAAGAGTGTTGAAGAGCTGAACACCGAGCTGCTGAATCTGCTGCGTGAGCAGTTCAACCTGCGTATGCAGGCTGCAAGTGGCCAGCTGCAACAGTCTCACCTGTTGAAGCAAGTGCGTCGTGATGTCGCACGCGTTAAGACTTTACTGACTGAGAAGGCGGGTGCGTAATGACCGATAAAATCCGTACTCTGCAAGGTCGCGTTGTTAGCGATAAAATGGAGAAATCCATCGTTGTTGCTATCGAACGTTTTGTGAAACACCCGATCTACGGTAAATTCATTAAGCGTACGACCAAACTGCACGTACATGACGAGAACAACGAATGCGGTACTGGTGACGTGGTTGAAATCCGCGAATGCCGTCCGCTGTCCAAGACTAAGTCCTGGACGCTGGTTCGCGTTGTAGAGAAAGCCGTTCTGTAATACAGTAGGCATTCTCAACGAATAAACGGCTCAGCGATGAGCCGTTTATTTTTTCTACCCATATCGTTGAAGCGGTGTTATAATGCCGCGCCCCCGATATGGGGCTTTTTTAACGACCTGATTTTCGGGTCTCAGTAGTAGTTGACATTAGCGGAGCACTAAAATGATCCAAGAACAGACTATGCTGAACGTCGCCGACAACTCCGGTGCACGTCGCGTAATGTGTATCAAGGTTCTGGGTGGCTCGCACCGTCGCTACGCAGGCGTCGGCGATATCATCAAGATCACCATCAAGGAAGCAATTCCGCGTGGTAAGGTCAAAAAAGGTGATGTGCTGAAGGCGGTAGTGGTGCGCACCAAGAAGGGTGTTCGTCGCCCGGACGGTTCTGTCATTCGCTTCGATGGTAATGCATGCGTTATTTTAAACAATAACAGCGAGCAACCTATCGGTACGCGTATTTTTGGGCCGGTAACTCGTGAACTTCGTAACGAGAAGTTCATGAAAATTATCTCTCTGGCACCAGAAGTACTCTAAGGAGCGAATCATGGCAGCGAAGATCCGTCGTGATGACGAAGTTATCGTGTTAACCGGTAAAGATAAAGGTAAACGCGGTAAAGTTAAGAATGTCCTGTCTTCCGGCAAGGTCATTGTTGAAGGTATTAACCTGGTTAAGAAACATCAGAAGCCGGTTCCGGCCCTGAACCAGCCAGGCGGCATCGTAGAGAAAGAAGCAGCTATTCAGATCTCTAACCTTGCTATCTTCAACGCGGCAACCGGCAAGGCTGACCGTGTAGGCTTTAGATTCGAAGACGGTAAAAAAGTCCGTTTCTTCAAATCTAACAGCGAAACTATCAAGTAATTTGGAGTAGTACGATGGCGAAACTGCATGATTACTACAAAGACGAAGTAGTCGCTAAACTCATGACTGAGTTTAACTACAATTCTGTCATGCAAGTCCCTCGGGTCGAGAAGATCACCCTGAACATGGGTGTTGGTGAAGCGATCGCTGACAAAAAACTGCTGGATAACGCAGCAGCTGACCTGACAGCAATCTCCGGTCAAAAACCGCTGATCACCAAAGCACGCAAATCAGTTGCAGGCTTCAAAATCCGTCAGGGCTATCCGATCGGCTGTAAAGTAACTCTGCGTGGCGAACGCATGTGGGAGTTCTTTGAGCGCCTGATCACTATTGCTGTTCCACGTATCCGTGACTTCCGTGGCTTGTCCGCTAAGTCTTTCGACGGTCGTGGTAACTACAGCATGGGTGTCCGTGAGCAGATCATCTTCCCAGAAATCGACTACGATAAAGTCGACCGCGTGCGTGGTTTGGATATTACCATTACCACTACTGCGAAATCTGATGAAGAAGGCCGTGCTCTGCTGGCTGCCTTTGACTTCCCGTTCCGCAAGTAAGGTAGGGTTACTGAATGGCTAAGCAATCAATGAAAGCACGCGAAGTAAAGCGCGTAGCTTTAGCTGATAAGTACTTCGCAAAACGCGCTGAACTGAAAGCTATTATCTCTGATGTGAACGCGACCGACGAAGATCGTTGGAACGCAGTTCTCAAGCTGCAGTCTCTGCCGCGTGATTCCAGCCCGTCCCGTCAGCGTAACCGCTGCCGTCAAACAGGTCGTCCGCATGGCTATGTGGGCAAGTTCGGGTTGAGCCGTATCAAACTGCGTGAAGCCGCCATGCGCGGTGAAGTACCAGGCTTGAAAAAGGCTAGCTGGTAATTACCAATTGAATCACGGGAGTAAAGACAGATGAGCATGCAAGATCCGATCGCGGATATGCTGACCCGTATCCGTAACGGTCAGGCCGCGAATAAAGCTGCGGTCACCATGCCTTCCTCCAAGCTGAAAGTGGCAATTGCCAACGTGCTGAAGGAAGAAGGTTTTATTGAAGATTTTAAAGTTGAAGGCGACACCAAGCCGGAACTGGAACTTACTCTCAAGTATTTCCAGGGTAAAGCTGTTGTAGAAAGCATTCAGCGTGTCAGTCGCCCAGGTCTGCGCATTTATAAGCGTAAAGACGAGCTGCCGAAAGTTATGGCTGGCATGGGTATCGCAGTTGTTTCTACCTCTAAAGGTGTTATGACTGATCGTGCAGCGCGCCAGGCTGGTCTTGGTGGCGAAATTATCTGCTACGTAGCCTAATCGGAGGAAAAAATGTCTCGTGTTGCTAAAGCACCGGTCGTTATTCCTGCCGGCGTTGATGTAAAAATCAACGGTCAGGTTATTACGATCAAAGGTAAAAACGGCGAGCTGACTCGTACTCTCAACGATGCTGTTGCAGTAAATCATGCAGATAATGCACTGACCTTCGGTCCGCGTGATGGTTACGCAGATGGATGGGCTCAGGCTGGTACCGCGCGTGCCCTGCTGAATGCAATGGTTGTCGGTGTTACCGAAGGCTTCACTAAGAAGCTTCAGCTGGTTGGTGTAGGTTATCGTGCAGCGGTTAAAGGGAATGTAGTAAACCTGGCTTTAGGTTTCTCTCACCCAGTTGACCATCAGCTGCCTGCGGGTATCACTGCAGAATGTCCGTCTCAGACTGAAATCGTGCTGAAAGGCGCTGATAAACAGCTGATCGGTCAGGTTGCAGCAGATCTGCGCGCCTACCGTCGTCCTGAGCCTTATAAAGGCAAGGGTGTTCGTTACGCCGACGAAGTCGTGCGTACCAAAGAGGCTAAGAAGAAGTAAGGTAACACTATGGATAAGAAATCTGCTCGTATCCGTCGTGCGACCCGCGCACGCCGCAAGCTCCAGGAGCTGGGTGCAACTCGCCTGGTGGTACATCGTACCCCGCGTCATATTTACGCACAGGTAATTGCACCGAACGGTTCTGAAGTTCTGGTAGCTGCTTCTACTGTAGAAAAAGCTATCGCTGAACAATTGAAGTACACCGGTAACAAAGACGCTGCTGCAGCTGTAGGTAAAGCTGTTGCTGAACGCGCTCTGGAAAAAGGCATCAAAGATGTTTCTTTTGACCGTTCCGGGTTCCAATATCATGGTCGTGTCCAGGCACTGGCAGATGCTGCCCGTGAAGCTGGCCTTCAGTTCTAAGGTAGAGGTGTAAGATGGCTCACATCGAAAAACAAGCTGGCGAACTGCAGGAAAAGCTGATCGCGGTTAACCGCGTATCTAAAACCGTTAAAGGTGGTCGTATTTTCTCCTTCACAGCTCTGACTGTAGTTGGTGATGGTAACGGTCGCGTTGGTTTTGGTTACGGTAAAGCGCGTGAAGTTCCAGCAGCGATCCAGAAAGCGATGGAAAAAGCCCGTCGCAATATGATTAACGTCGCGCTGAACCACGGCACCCTGCAGCACCCGGTTAAGGGTACTCACACGGGTTCTCGTGTATTCATGCAGCCGGCTTCCGAAGGTACCGGTATCATCGCCGGTGGTGCAATGCGCGCCGTTCTGGAAGTCGCTGGAGTTCGTAACGTTCTGGCTAAAGCGTATGGTTCCACTAACCCGATTAACGTGGTTCGTGCAACTATCGATGGTCTGGAAAATATGAAATCTCCGGAAATGGTCGCTGCCAAGCGTGGTAAATCCGTTGAAGAAATTCTGGGGAAATAAACCATGGCAAAGACTATTAAAATTACTCAAACCCGCAGTGCAATCGGTCGTCTGCCGAAACACAAGGCAACGCTGCTTGGCCTGGGTCTGCGTCGTATTGGTCACACCGTAGAGCGCGAGGATACTCCTGCTGTTCGTGGTATGGTCAACGCGGTTTCCTTCATGGTTAAAGTTGAGGAGTAAGAGATGCGTTTAAATACTCTGTCTCCGGCCGAAGGCTCTAAAAAAGCGGCTCGCCGCCTGGGTCGTGGTATCGGTTCTGGCCTCGGTAAAACCGGTGGTCGTGGTCACAAAGGTCAGAAGTCTCGTTCTGGCGGTGGCGTACGTCGCGGTTTCGAGGGTGGCCAGATGCCTCTGTACCGTCGTCTGCCGAAATTCGGCTTCACTTCACGTAAAGCAGCGATTACAGCCGAAGTTCGTCTGTCTGACCTGGCTAAAGTTGAAGGCGGTGTTGTAGACCTGAACACGCTGAAAGCAGCTAACATTATCGGTATCCAGATCGAGTTCGCGAAAGTGATCCTGGCTGGTGAAGTCACTACTCCGGTAACTGTTCGTGGCCTGCGTGTTACTAAAGGCGCTCGTGCTGCTATCGAAGCTGCTGGCGGTAAAATCGAGGAATAAGTAGCAGATGGCTAAACAACCGGGATTAGATTTTCAAAGTGCCAAAGGTGGCTTAGGCGAGCTGAAACGCAGACTGCTGTTTGTAATCGGCGCGCTGATTGTGTTCCGTATTGGCTCTTTCATTCCGATCCCTGGTATTGATGCCGCTGTACTTGCCAAACTGCTTGAGCAACAGCGAGGCACCATCATTGAAATGTTTAACATGTTCTCTGGTGGTGCTCTCAGCCGTGCTTCTATCTTTGCTCTGGGGATCATGCCGTATATTTCGGCGTCGATCATTATCCAGCTGCTGACGGTGGTTCATCCAACGCTGGCAGAAATTAAGAAAGAAGGGGAGTCTGGTCGTCGTAAGATCAGCCAGTACACCCGCTACGGTACTCTGGTGCTGGCGATATTCCAGTCGATCGGTATTGCTACCGGTCTGCCGAATATGCCTGGTATGCAGGGCCTGGTGATGAACCCAGGCTTTGCATTCTATTTCACCGCTGTTGTAAGTCTGGTTACAGGGACGATGTTCCTGATGTGGTTGGGTGAACAGATTACTGAACGTGGTATCGGCAACGGTATCTCAATCATTATCTTCGCCGGTATTGTCGCGGGACTCCCGCCAGCCATTGCCCATACTATCGAGCAAGCGCGTCAAGGCGACCTGCACTTCCTCGTGTTGCTGTTGGTTGCAGTATTAGTATTCGCAGTGACGTTCTTTGTTGTATTTGTTGAGCGTGGTCAACGCCGCATTGTGGTAAACTACGCGAAACGTCAGCAAGGTCGTCGTGTCTATGCTGCACAGAGCACACATTTACCGCTGAAAGTGAATATGGCGGGGGTAATCCCAGCAATCTTCGCTTCCAGTATTATTCTGTTCCCGGCGACCATCGCGTCATGGTTCGGGGGCGGGACGGGTTGGAACTGGCTGACAACAATTTCGCTGTATTTGCAGCCTGGGCAACCGCTTTATGTGTTACTCTATGCGTCTGCAATCATATTCTTCTGTTTCTTCTACACGGCGTTGGTTTTCAACCCGCGTGAAACAGCAGATAACCTGAAGAAGTCCGGTGCATTTGTACCAGGAATTCGTCCGGGAGAGCAAACGGCGAAGTATATCGATAAAGTAATGACCCGCCTGACTTTGGTTGGTGCGCTCTACATTACCTTTATCTGCCTGATCCCGGAGTTCATGCGTGATGCAATGAAAGTACCGTTCTACTTCGGTGGGACCTCACTGCTTATCGTTGTTGTCGTGATTATGGACTTTATGGCTCAAGTGCAAACTCTGATGATGTCAAGTCAGTACGAGTCTGCATTGAAGAAGGCGAATCTGAAAGGCTACGGCCGTTAACAGTCGCCCGAGAAGTTACGGAGAGTAAAAATGAAAGTTCGTGCTTCCGTCAAGAAATTATGCCGTAACTGCAAAATCGTTAAGCGTGATGGTGTCATCCGTGTGATTTGCAGTGCCGAGCCGAAGCATAAACAGCGCCAAGGCTGATTTATTCGCATATTTTTCTTGCAAAGTTGGGTTGAGCTGGCTAGATTAGCCAGCCAATCTTTTGTATGTCTGTGCGTTTCCATTTGAGTATCCTGAAAACGGGCTTTTCAGCATGGTGCGTACATATTAAATAGTAGGAGTGCATAGTGGCCCGTATAGCAGGCATTAACATTCCTGATCAGAAACATGCTGTGATCGCATTAACTTCGATCTACGGCGTCGGCAAGACCCGTTCTAAAGCCATTCTGGCTGCCGCGGGTATCGCTGAAGATGTTAAGATCAGTGAGCTGTCTGAAGAACAAATCGACACGCTGCGTGACGAAGTTGCCAAATTTGTCGTTGAAGGTGATCTGCGCCGTGAAGTTAGCATGAGCATCAAGCGCCTTATGGACCTTGGTTGCTATCGCGGTTTGCGTCATCGTCGTGGTCTCCCGGTTCGCGGTCAGCGTACCAAGACCAACGCACGTACCCGTAAGGGTCCGCGCAAACCGATCAAGAAATAATCGGGGTGATTGAATAATGGCAAAGGCACCAATTCGTGCACGTAAACGTGTAAGAAAACAAGTCTCTGACGGCGTGGCTCATATCCATGCTTCTTTTAACAACACCATCGTTACCATCACTGATCGTCAGGGTAACGCACTGGGTTGGGCAACAGCCGGTGGTTCCGGTTTCCGTGGTTCTCGCAAATCCACTCCGTTTGCAGCTCAGGTTGCAGCAGAGCGTTGCGCTGAAGCCGTAAAAGAATACGGTATCAAGAATCTGGAAGTTATGGTCAAAGGACCGGGTCCAGGTCGCGAATCTACTGTTCGTGCTCTGAACGCCGCTGGTTTCCGCATCACTAATATTACTGATGTGACTCCGATCCCTCATAACGGTTGTCGTCCGCCGAAAAAACGTCGCGTATAACGCTGTCGTTTCTAGGATTGTTGGAGAAAGAAAATGGCAAGATATTTGGGTCCTAAGCTCAAGCTGAGCCGTCGTGAGGGCACTGACTTATTCCTTAAGTCTGGCGTTCGCGCGATCGATACCAAGTGTAAAATTGAACAAGCTCCTGGCCAGCACGGTGCGCGTAAACCGCGTCTGTCTGACTATGGTGTGCAGTTGCGTGAAAAGCAAAAAGTTCGCCGTATCTACGGTGTGCTGGAGCGTCAGTTCCGTAACTACTACAAAGAAGCAGCACGTCTGAAAGGCAACACCGGTGAAAACCTGTTGGGTCTGCTGGAAGGTCGTCTGGACAACGTTGTATACCGTATGGGCTTCGGTGCCACTCGTGCAGAAGCACGTCAGCTGGTCAGCCATAAAGCAATTATGGTAAACGGTCGTGTTGTTAACATCGCTTCTTATCAGGTTAGTCCGAATGACGTTGTTAGCATTCGTGAGAAAGCGAAGAAGCAGTCTCGCGTGAAAGCCGCTCTGGAGCTGGCTGAGCAGCGTGAAAAGCCAACCTGGCTGGAAGTTGATGCTGGCAAGATGGAAGGTACGTTCAAGCGTAAGCCGGAGCGTTCTGATCTGTCTGCGGACATTAACGAACACCTGATCGTCGAGCTTTACTCCAAGTAAAGCTTAGTACCAAAGAGAGGACACAATGCAGGGTTCTGTGACAGAGTTTCTAAAACCGCGCCTGGTAGATATCGAGCAAGTGAGTTCGACGCACGCCAAGGTGACCCTTGAGCCTTTAGAGCGTGGCTTTGGCCATACTTTGGGTAACGCACTGCGCCGTATTCTGCTCTCATCGATGCCGGGTTGCGCGGTGACCGAGGTTGAGATTGATGGTGTACTACATGAGTACAGCACCAAAGAAGGCGTTCAGGAAGATATCCTGGAAATCCTGCTCAACCTGAAAGGGCTGGCGGTGAGAGTTCAGGGTAAAGATGACGTTATTCTTACCTTGAATAAATCTGGCATTGGCCCTGTGACTGCAGCCGACATTACCCATGATGGTGATGTCGAAATCGTCAAGCCACAGCACGTGATCTGCCACCTGACCGATGAGAACGCATCTATTAGCATGCGCATCAAAGTTCAGCGCGGTCGTGGTTATGTGCCGGCTTCTACCCGAATTCATTCGGAAGAAGATGAGCGCCCAATCGGCCGTCTGCTGGTCGACGCATGCTACAGCCCTGTAGAGCGTATTGCCTACAATGTTGAAGCAGCGCGTGTAGAACAGCGTACCGACCTGGACAAGCTGGTCATCGAAATGGAAACCAACGGCACAATCGATCCTGAAGAGGCGATTCGTCGTGCGGCAACCATTCTGGCTGAACAACTTGAAGCTTTCGTTGACTTACGTGATGTACGTCAGCCGGAAGTTAAAGAAGAGAAACCAGAATTCGATCCGATCCTGCTGCGCCCTGTTGACGATCTGGAATTGACTGTCCGCTCTGCTAACTGCCTCAAAGCAGAAGCTATCCACTATATCGGTGATCTGGTACAGCGTACTGAGGTTGAGCTTCTTAAGACGCCTAACCTTGGTAAAAAATCTCTTACTGAGATTAAAGACGTGCTGGCTTCCCGTGGACTGTCTCTGGGCATGCGCCTGGAAAACTGGCCACCGGCAAGCATCGCTGACGAGTAACCGGATCACAGGTTAAGGTTTTACTGAGAAGGATAAGGTCATGCGCCATCGTAAGAGTGGTCGTCAACTGAACCGCAACAGCAGCCATCGCCAGGCTATGTTCCGCAATATGGCAGGTTCACTGGTTCGTCATGAAATCATCAAGACGACTCTGCCGAAAGCGAAAGAGCTGCGTCGCGTAGTTGAGCCGCTGATTACTCTTGCCAAGACTGATAGCGTAGCTAATCGTCGTCTGGCATTCGCCCGTACTCGTGATAATGAGATCGTGGCAAAACTGTTTAACGAACTGGGCCCGCGTTTCGCGAGCCGCGCCGGTGGTTACACTCGCATTCTGAAGTGTGGTTTCCGTGCAGGCGACAACGCGCCGATGGCATACATCGAGCTGGTTGATCGTTCAGAGAAAACAGAAGCTGCTGCAGAGTAATCTGTAGTAACGTAAAAAAACCCGCCTCGGCGGGTTTTTTTATATCCGTCATATCCCCGCTTATCTACAATATCAGTACTCTTTTTGTTCATCCCCTGGAGTGTTGTATGTGGTTATTGGACCAGTGGGCAGAGCGGCATATTATTGATGCACAGTCTAAAGGTGAGTTTGACCGTTTACCTGGTACAGGTAAGCCGTTGGTTCTTGATGACGATTCCCATGTTCCACTGGAACTGCGAGCTGGATTCCGTTTATTAAAAAATGCAGGCTGTCTTCCTCCTGAGCTTGAGCAGCGCAGAGAGGCAATACAGCTGCTTGAATTACTCACAGGGATCCGCAAAGATGATCCTGGTTATCAGGAGGTGAGCCGAAGACTTTCACTACTGGAACTTAAACTTCGACAGGCTGGACTTAGCACTGAGTTTTTACACGGTGAATACGCAGATAAGCTGCTACATAAAGTCAACGACGAATAGCGGAGAGAGCATGTACCGTATTGGTGAATTAGCGAAACTGGCTGACGTAACGCCTGATACCATCCGCTACTATGAAAAGCAGCAGATGATGGAACATGAAATACGTACAGAAGGTGGGTTTCGCCTCTATACGGAAAGCGATCTTCAGCGTCTGAAGTTTATTCGTTATGCCCGTCAGCTTGGTTTCACTCTGGAATCGATCCGCGAGCTACTTTCGATCCGAATCGATCCTGAACACCATACCTGTCAGGAATCAAAAGGGATCGTCCAGGAAAGATTGCAGGAGGTTGAAGCGCGAATAGCGGAGCTTCAGGCGATGCAACGATCGCTTCAGCGATTGAATGATGCATGTTGTGGCAAGGCGCACAGCAGCGTTTACTGCTCTATCCTTGAAGCTCTTGAGCAAGGCGCCAGCGGAACTACATCAGGTTGTTGATTTATTGAACGACCAGGTCTACACTCGCGGCGTAAACTATTACAAACTGGAGATAATATGAGTCGTTATCAGCACACCAAAGGGCAGATAAAGGACAACGCCATTGAGGCGCTTCTGCATGACCCACTGTTCAGACAGCGCATTGAGAAAAATAAGAAAGGGAAAGGAAGTTATCTGCGTAAAGGTAAACATGGTAATCGGGGTAACTGGGAGGCCAGTGGCAAGAAAGTGAATCACTTTTTTACCACTGGCCTTCTGGTTTCAGTGAGTGCTTAAGAACGATTATTTTGTTCTTTCAGCAGGTCACGAATTTCACTCAGCAATACTTCTTCTTTCGATGGAGCAGGCGGTGCTGCCGGCTCTTCCGCTTTTTTACGGTTCAGTTTGTTGATTAGCTTGATTGCCATAAAAATAGCAAACGCAACAATAATGAAATCAAAGACGTTCTGAATAAATACACCGTAATGCATGACAACCGCTGGGATATCTCCCTGTGCATCACGTAGCGTTAAAGCAAACTGTTTAAAATCGATGCCACCAATTAACAACCCAAGCGGCGGCATGATGATATCAGCAACCAGTGATGAAACGATCTTACCAAATGCCGCACCAATAATGACACCCACTGCCAAATCGACAACATTCCCGCGCATCGCGAATTCGCGAAATTCTTTAATAATGCTCATTTTATTCTCCCTATGCAGCTGACGTTTATAAGTTTAACAAATGTTTAGGCAATTTCCATTTATGTATTGCTCAAAGGAAAATTTATTAGACCCTGATAAATAAAGGGAAATAAAAAGGGCGCGGTATTCGCGCCCAAATTATTACAAGAAGAAAGGACTTGGCTGGAATAACCGCTCGACGTCGGTAATAAACTTTTTATCTGTCAGGAACATAATTACGTGATCGCCCTGTTCAATACGCAGGTTATCGTTGGCAATCATCACATCGTTGCCACGCACGACGGCGCCAATAATGGTTCCGGGTGGAAGTTTTATCTCATCAATTGAGCGACCTACAACCCGCGATGTTGTTTCATCACCGTGTGCGACAGCTTCAATAGCTTCCGCGACACCGCGGCGTAGTGAAGAAACACCAACTATATCAGCTTTACGCACGTGACTGAGCAGCGCAGAGATAGTTGCCTGCTGCGGCGAAATCGCAATATCGATCACGCTGCCCTGCACCAGATCGACGTACGCTCTGCGTTGGATCAACACCATCACTTTCTTGGCCCCCATCCGTTTGGCAAGCATCGCTGACATGATGTTAGCTTCATCGTCGTTGGTGACCGCGATGAACAGATCAACCTGATCGATATGTTCTTCCGCCAGCAGCTCTTGATCCGAAGCATCTCCAAAGAAGACGATCGTATTTTGCAGTTTCTCCGCAAGCTCGGATGCTCGCTGTTGATTACGTTCGATCAGTTTGACGCTGTAATCTTTTTCCAGACGATGTGCCAGACCAGCACCGATATTACCACCACCCACTAACATAATGCGTTTGTAAGGCTTTTCCAGTCGCTGCAATTCGCTCATTACGGCGCGAATATGCTGTGATGCTGCAATAAAGAAGACTTCATCACCTGCTTCAACAATGGTAGAACCTTGCGGACGGATCGGCCGATCATGACGGAAAATCGCCGCCACGCGGGTATCAATGTGTGGCATATGTTCACGCATTGTTGATAGCGCATTGCCGATTAGCGGCCCGCCGTAATAGGCTTTCACGACCGCAAGGCTGACTTTCCCTTCGGCAAAATTTACTACCTGTAATGCACCCGGATATTCAATCAGTCGATAAATGCTATCGATAACCAGTTGCTCAGGCGCAATCAGGTGGTCGATAGGCACGGCATCGGATTGGAATAGCTTGTCCGCATCACGAACGTAATCCGGTGAACGAATACGGGCGATGCGATTAGGCGTATTAAACAGTGAATAAGCTACCTGACAGGCAACCATATTTGTTTCATCTGAGCTGGTTACGGCAACCAGCATATCGGCATCGTCGGCGCCGGCTTCACGCAGAACGCGAGGATGTGAACCGTGCCCTTGTACGACGCGGAGATCAAACTTGTCCTGCAAGCTGCGCAGGCGTTCACCATTGGTATCGACTACCGTGATATCGTTGTTCTCTCCGACCAGGTTTTCAGCCAGCGTACCGCCAACTTGCCCTGCGCCCAGAATGATAATTTTCATCAGTCGCGACCCGTTATCTCATCACTTTTTGATTAGCTTAGCGTAAAAGAAGCCATCGCCATCTTCCGCACCTGGTAAATTCTGACGTCCAGGTTTTTCCGGCGTACCGGTTTCGCTTAATACCGCATCCGGATTACGAGCAAGGAAGGCGGCAATTTGCTGCTGGTTTTCTTCCGGCAGGATAGAGCACGTTGCATAAACCAGCGTGCCGCCGGGTTTAAGGTGTAACCAGGTGGCATTCAGGATCTCGGCCTGCAACTGCGCAAGTTCGACAATATCCCGGTCGCGGCGGAGCCACTTGATATCCGGATGGCGACGAATAACGCCTGTGGCAGAACACGGAGCATCCAGCAAAATACGATCAAACTGTTGTTCACCGCACCACTGCTGTGGATAGCGGCCATCACCCTGCTTTACGGTTGCCTTCATGCCCAGACGTTTCAGATTGTCGTAAACGCGTGATAAACGTTTTTCATCGACATCGACGGCCATTACGTTAGCGTGAGGAGCAACTTCCAGAATGTGAGTGGTTTTCCCGCCCGGCGCGCAGCACAGGTCGAGGATCTGTTCACCGTCTTCCGGCAACAGATAGGTCATGCATCCTTGAGCGGAAGCATCCTGAACGGTTACCCAGCCTTCGTCAAAACCAGGCAGGGCGTGCACAGGAGCCGGCGTTTCCAGACGCACTGCATCCGGATACGCCGGATGCGGGAAGCCGGTTAATCTCGCTTCGCTAAGCAGGTCCAGCCAGGCATCGCGCGTATGGTGGTTACGATTGACACGCAGCCACATTGGCGGCCGTTGGTTATTAGCTTCAAGAATGGCTTCCCACTGCTGCGGATAAGCGGCCTTAATACGTTTCACCAGCCAGGAGGGGTGTAAGAAACGTAAATCGCTTTGTGCGAACTCGGCCAACAGTTCATCCTGGCGGCGTTGAAACTGGCGCAACACGCCGTTGATCAGCCCTTTTAACTGCGGGCGCTTAATAACGACCGCGCCTTCTACGGTCTCTGCCAGTGCAGCATGCGGTGGAATACGGGTATGCAGCAGTTGGTAGAAGCCCACCATGATCAGATAGTGAACGGTGCGCTGTTTGCCCGTCATTGGACGTTCCATCAACTGCTGGATCATCCACTCCAGTTGGGAGAGAGTGCGCAATACGCCGAAGCAAAGTTCCTGCAACAACGCTTTGTCTTTATCAGCAACTTTTTGCTGCATGGCAGGCAGTACGTTGCTTAATGACTGTCCTTTTTCGACAACCTGTTCGACGGCCTGGGCCGCCATACTGCGTAAATTAAGATGTTTTTTCATAAGCGCAAAAATAAAAATGCCCGGAAACACCGGGCTTAAAGAGATGAACCGTCAGAACAGACGATTACCGGGTACAAACCATTCCCGGCGTGAATTAAGCAGATCCTGCGCACTCATGGCTTTTTTACCGGCAGGCTGCAAAGAGAGGAGGTTCAGGATGCCGTCGCCCGTTGCGATCTGGATACCCTGCTTTGTTGCCTCCAGAATGGTACCTGGCGCAGCCTGGGTGTTTACAGCAATGACCGAAGCTTGCCAGACTTTCACCGGCTGACCGTCGATTTCTAGCCAACTCATTGGCCACGGGTTAAAGGCACGAATGCAGCGTTCCAACTGAGCGGCTGAAAGCGACCAGTCGATACGGGCTTCTTCTTTGCTGAGTTTTTCTGCATGTGTAACCAGAGATTCATCTTGTACAACCGGTTTTATCGTACCAGCTGCCAGCTGTTTTAGCGTTTCAATCAACCCCTGCGGCCCTAAATCTGCCAGCTTATTGTATAGCGAACCGCTGGTATCTTCCGCCGTAATTGGGCAGGAAAGCTTAAGCAGCATATCTCCGGTGTCGAGGCCAACATCCATCTGCATGATGGTCACACCGGTTTCTGCGTCACCTGCCCATAGTGAGCGTTGAATTGGTGCTGCGCCACGCCAGCGTGGAAGTAGGGAACCGTGAACGTTGATACAACCCAGACGTGGCATTTCCAGTACGGCTTTTGGCAGAATCAGGCCATATGCCACCACCACCATCACGTCTGCGCATAAATCAGCAACCAGCTGCTGGTTTTCCTGAGGGCGAAGAGAGACGGGTTGGAAAACCGGTATCCCTTTTTCTTCCGCCAGCACTTTTACCGGGCTGGGCATCAGCTTTTTACCGCGTCCCGCCGGGCGGTCCGGTTGGGTAAACACGCCAACGACGTTGTGTCCAGAAGACAACAGCGCGTCGAGATGACGCGCTGCAAAGTCAGGTGTACCCGCAAAAATAATACGTAGTGAGTCTGACACGTTGATTCTTGTCCTTAAGCTCGGGCGTTCAGGCGGTCGAGTTTTTCAACTTTCTGACGAATGCGTTGTTGCTTCAACGGAGACAGATAATCGATAAACAGTTTACCGACCAGGTGATCCATTTCATGTTGAATACAGATAGCCAGCAGGCCATCGGCTTCCAGTTCAAAAGATTTACCGTTGCGATCGAGCGCGCGAATTTTTACTTTCTCAGCACGCGGTACTAACGCACGCTGTTCAGGAATCGACAGGCAACCCTCTTCAATGCCGGTTTCGCCGTCTTTTTCCAGCAGCTCTGGGTTAATGAGTACCAACTGCTCGTCGCGGTTTTCAGAGACATCAATAACGATGATGCGCTGATGAATATCGACTTGCGTTGCTGCCAGGCCGATACCTTCTTCGGCGTACATCGTTTCGAACATATCATCAACGATACGCTGAATTTCTGCATTCACTTCTTCAACCGGTTTTGCGACTTTGCGAAGGCGCTCGTCCGGAATATGTAACACTTGCAAAACTGACATAGTTATCCAGAGTTGTGTTCAGGAGTTGAAAAGATTATTACCTCTATTCTAGACAAAACCCCCTCTGATTGACAGCATCAGTGACCAATCGCAAAGATTGCCAGGACTGCTTGTGGCAGGGGGGAGCAGGGATGACCCAAATCGAAATTTGGCTACGTTTAGCGCAAGTGAATGAACTATATGGTGATGAGATGGTGCGCATTGCGCATTGGCTCAATACTCAACCGTGTATTAATAATACGGTACTTCATCATGCTGGATTCTCTCCCCGCCAGGTCAGACGGTTTTTAACTTTTTCACAGCAGACGCTGGAAAAAACGTTGCGTTGGCTTGAGCAGCCCAACCATCATTTTGTGGTTGCCGACAGTGAGCATTATCCCCCACAGCTCCGTGCGATTGTGGATTATCCTGGGATGCTTTTTGTCGCAGGAAATCCCGCGTGCCTCCCCTCATTTCAGGTTGCCGTTGTCGGTAGCCGACAACACTCCTGGTATGGCGAACGATGGGGGCGATTGTTTTGTGAAAAGCTTGCAGCATGTGGTGTGACGATCACCAGTGGTCTGGCCCGGGGGATTGATGGTGTGGCGCACAAGGCTGCGATAAACCGCCAGGGCACAAGTATTGCGGTGTTGGGAAATGGGCTTGAGACCATTCATCCACGACAGCATGTCCATCTTGCTGAGCGACTGATTGAGTCTGGAGGCGCACTGGTGTCTGAGTTTCCACTGGATGCGCTCCCTTTGCCGCGCAATTTTCCCAGACGAAATCGTATTATCAGCGGTCTAAGTAAGGGAGTCCTGGTTGTTGAAGCTGCACAGCGTAGCGGGTCACTGGTCACTGCGCGTTGCGCGCTGGAACAAGGGCGGGAGGTTTTTGCTCTGCCGGGAGCGATTGGGAGCCCGGGAAGTGAAGGTCCACATTGGCTTATTCAGCAGGGAGCTACGCTTGTGACGGCCCCAGAAGAAATTCTGGAAAATTTGCAATATGGGCTGCCATGGTTGCCAGATGAACCTGAAAAATCAATTTATTCGCCAGATCACGAAGAGGTGGCATTGCCATTTCCTGAGCTCCTGGCTAACGTAGGAGATGAGGTAACACCTGTTGACGTCGTCGCTGAACGTGCCGGCCAACCTGTGCCAGAGGTAGTAGCTCAACTGCTCGAACTGGAGTTAGCAGGATGGATCGCAGCTGTACCCGGCGGCTATGTCCGATTGAGGAGGGCATGCCATGTTCGACGTACTAATGTATTTGTTTGAGACATATATCCATAACGAAGCTGAGCTGCGTGTGGATCAGGACAAACTGGAACGGGATCTTACCGACGCTGGTTTTGATCGTGAAGACATTTACAACGCGTTACTTTGGCTGGAAAAGCTTGCTGATTATCAGGATGGTCTTGCTGAGCCTATGCAGCTGGCATCCGATCCTCTTTCTGTACGTATTTACACGGCAGAAGAGTGCGATCGACTAGATGCAAGCTGTCGAGGGTTCCTGCTATTCCTGGAGCAGATTCAGGTGCTAAACCTCGAAACGCGAGAGATGGTAATTGAACGCGTCCTCGCACTGGATACGGCAGAGTTCGATCTGGAAGACCTGAAGTGGGTGATCCTGATGGTGCTATTCAACATTCCAGGTTGTGAAAATGCCTATCAGCAAATGGAAGAATTACTCTTTGAAGTGAATGAAGGTATGCTGCATTAATCAATTTTCATTCAGTATGAGTTGTTATGGCTAAATCAGCACTGTTCACGGTGCGTAAAAATGAGCCCTGCCCACAATGCGGGGCTGAACTGGTTATTCGTTCCGGGAAACACGGTCCGTTTCTCGGTTGTTCACACTATCCAGAATGCGATTACATCCGTCCGCTGAAATCTTCTGCGGACGGACATATTGTCAAAGTTCTGGAGGGTAAGCTTTGCCCTGCATGTGGCGCAGAACTGGTGCTGAGACAGGGAAGATTCGGAATGTTCATTGGATGCAGTGATTATCCTGCGTGTGAACATACTGAACTTATCGACAAGCCTGATGAAACAGCAATAACCTGTCCTCAATGCCAGACTGGCCATCTTGTTCAGCGGCGTTCCCGTTATGGCAAAACCTTTTATTCCTGCGAGCGCTATCCGGAGTGCCAGTTTGTCATCAACTTCAAACCGTTAGCTGGGGAGTGTCCCGAGTGTCATTATCCACTGCTCATCGAAAAGAAAACCGCGCAGGGTGTGAAGCATTTCTGTGCCAGTAAACAATGTGGAAAGCCGATTTCGGCGGATTAAAAAAGTGAATAATAACCTGCCCGCAGAACTTATCGCTGATGCGATAGAGGTTCTGAAACAAGAAAGAGTCATCGCCTATCCAACAGAAGCTGTATTTGGTGTCGGCTGCGATCCTGACAGCGAAACGGCTGTCACCCGTCTGTTGGAGTTAAAACAACGCCCAGTCGATAAAGGCTTAATTTTGATTGCAGCAAACTTTGACCAGCTTAAACCCTATATCGACGATAGTATGCTAACCGAGGCCCAACGTGAGGCTGTTTTCGCCCGCTGGCCTGGACCTGTTACTTTCGTTTTCCCGGCGCCCGCGACTACGCCTCGTTGGTTGACTGGTCGTTTTGACTCGCTGGCCGTGCGTGTCACCGATCATCCGCTGGTGGTTGCACTCTGCCAGGCCTATGGCAAACCATTAGTCTCTACCAGTGCTAATTTGAGTGGCCTGCCGCCTTGCAGAACAGTTGAAGAAGTTCGCGCGCAGTTTGGTACAGACTTTCCTGTGGTTGAGGGGGTGACTGGAGGTCGTTTGAATCCTTCGGAGATCCGTGATGCTCTGACGGGTGAACAGTTTCGACAGGGGTAATATGAAAGAAGCCTATGCTGTTTTTGGTAATCCGATAGCGCACAGTAGATCGCCCTTTATTCATCAGCAATTTGCAAAGCAGTTGAAGATTGATCATTCCTATGGGCGTGTACTGGCACCCATCAATGATTTTGTGAATACGCTGAACGCTTTTTTTGCTGGGGGTGGGAAGGGGGCAAATGTCACCGTGCCTTTTAAAGAAGAAGCGTTTGCACGTGCCGATGAGCTCACGGAGCGGGCATCGCTTGTAGGAGCGGTCAATACTCTTAAGCGGTTGGAGGATGGACGTTTACTGGGAGATAATACGGATGGTATCGGCTTATTAAGCGATCTCGAGCGTTTATCTTTTATTCGTCCCGGTTCGCGAGTTCTGTTGATTGGTGCAGGCGGCGCATCCCGTGGTGTATTACTGCCTCTTCTTTCTATGGATTGTGCGGTGACCATCGTTAACCGTACACCTTCCCGTGCTGAAGAACTGGCACAAATATTCTCCCACACCGGCAGCGTGCAGGCGGTGGGAATGAACGACCTTGATAATTGCAGTTTTGATTTGATCATCAACGCCACATCCAGCGGAATAAGCGGTGAGATACCGGCCATTCCAACATCTCTTATCCACCCTTCTGTCTATTGTTATGACATGTTTTATCAGAAAGGGAACACACCGTTTCTTTACTGGTGTGCTTCGCATGGGGCGAAACATTATGCCGATGGTTTGGGGATGCTGGTGGGGCAGGCTGCGCATGCAGTTTTACTCTGGCATGGCGTTTTGCCACAGGTTGAGCCTGTCATAAAAAGCCTGCAACAGGAATTGTCGGCATGAATCAGGCGATCCAGTTTCCCGATCGAGAGAAATGGCAGGTAGATATTAGTGCTGTTGTTTTTCCGGCGATGGTTCATGGTATGCAGTTAACATGTGCCATATCAGGAGAGAAGTTGGCGTCCCGCTTTGGTGGCTCTACGCCTGAGCAGTGGTTGGAAATATTTCAACAGCATCGCTGGGACCTGGAAGAAGAGGCCGAAGCATTGATCCAGGACCAGCAGGAAGACTCTCAGGGTTGGGTTTGGTTACTGTGATTTAAATACTCATCTTTCCATTTAACATAGTTATTAGCAGAGTATTGTAAGCCTGCCTTCTCTTCATCGCTTAATGGACGGATCTGTTTAACCGGGCTTCCCAGATACAGATACCCACTCTCCAGGCGTTTATTTTGCGGAACCAGGCTTCCAGCCCCAATCATAACGTCGTCTTCTACCACCACACCGTCCAGTAAAATCGATCCCATACCGACTAATACGCGGTTGCCAATGATGCAGCCGTGCAACATGACTTTATGACCGACCGTCACATCTTCACCCACGATCAATGGATTACCCTGCGGATTTGATGTGGATTTATGCGTGACATGCAAAACGCTGCCATCCTGAATGTTCGTACGGGCGCCAATTTGCACAAAGTTTACATCGCCACGAATCGCAACCAGCGGCCAAATTCCGACGTCATCAGCTAAACGCGTATCACCAATCACAACACTGCTGGCGTCGATCATCACGCGTTTTCCGATCTGTGGGAAAAGATCCTTATAAGGACGTAATACATCAGACATGTTCACCTCAACGAAAATAGAGCAGTAAAGAAGACTTTGGTTGGATTACCGAGACTACGCAAGTGATTTAGCTATCAAAAATCAGCCAAATTGCGCAGGAATGTAGCGAAAGGGGTGAAAAACAAGCATTCAGCAAAAAAGATCCAAAAAACACTTGTGCTAAAAAATGGGATCCCTATAATGCGCCTCCATCGACACGGCGGATGTGAATCACTTCACACAAACAGCCGGTCCGGTTGAAGAGAAAAGCCT
>NZ_JAOWIE010000027.1:0-219159 GCF_030332265.1 Citrobacter sp. Cu231
AGCGAGTCAATCCCCGCCTCACCGCCATATTTAAAGAAGAGCTCGTACGCAAGTACGGGCTTTTTTTTTCGCATAATGCATTTGCCTGATGCAGGCGCGTAGGCCTGTTAAGCGAAGCGCCATCAGGCATGGTCGTTATTGTCGGCTGAGCAGCGTTAAAACCTCATAATGCGCGGTGTGTGGGAACATATCGAAAAGCTGGACGCGCTCAATGCGATACCCTGGTAACTCACGAATATCCTTCGCCATGGTTTGCGCATTACAGCTGGAATAAATGATAAAACGCGGTGCCATGTGAGAAAGAAAATCACACAGCGGTTTGCCAATTCCCCGACGCGGCGGATTCACCAGCACCAGGTCCGGTACTTCGCCCTGGGCGGTGGCAAACTGAGTCGAATCCAGGGCCTGAAAATGCAGATTTTGTAACCCAAGCTCCTGCGCAGACTGTTTCGCACAGGCAATCGCCTCTGGCGCGATTTCAATCCCCGTCAGTTTCATCTGCGGCGTGGCGCAGTGCAGACCAAAGCCCCCAACACCGCAAAACAGATCCCACATGTGATTAACCGGAAGCTGGCGTACCCAGTCGCGTGCCGTGGCATATAGCTGCCCCGCCACTACCGGGTTGGTCTGGAAGAAGCTCTGCGGGCGAATCCACAACGGTACATCGTTAAAACGCTCCGCCAGCGCCTGTTGTTCCGTCAGGTAGATTTCACTCTCCCCTTCCATAATTGCCATATGCACAGGCTGTATATTGGCAGTGATCACTTTTAACTGCGGAAGCTGTGCCTGCAGCCATGGTAGCGCCGCGCGCAGTTGTGCCAGTTTCGCGTCGGAACGCAGGACAAAACGCAGCATCATGCCGCCATCGAACCGGCTTTCTGTTAACAGCAGATACTTCAGCTCCCCGCGTTTTCGCGCCACGTTATAGGGCGTTAATCCCGCACGGGCGATAAACGGTTTGAGTGTGGCAAACACGGGCGCAAAAGACTCAGGATAAAGCGGACAGTCGCACAAATCCTCAGGTATACCGTCACGATGCAGCATTCCCAACAGCGGTTTCTCTACGCTGCCGCTAACCACCATTTTTGCTTTATTACGAAAAGCGCTTTCCGGGCCGCTGACTGGCGCGCACCATTCACCGACCGGATTATCGGCCAGCAGATTTTGCAGATCGGCTGTTTTGGCGAAGAGTTGATCGGCGACTGGCTGTGTTATCCACTGACAGGAGCGACAGCGTTCGGCGTCATAAAGTGCGCACTGCATACAAAAACCTACAAATTAACCGGGGGCCAAAATTATACACGTTATTGCAAGCGGAAGAACCGCCTGCTGGATGCAGGAACAAAAAGCAGCAGCAACACCAACATATCGGGCAGTTTTTGCATCACCAGGGTATGCAGGATTTCACGTTTAGACTCTCCCGCAATACTGAACAGTTCCGGATATCCGTAGCCCAACGAGGCTGCCCACAGATAGACACTGGCGATAATCTGGGTCAGCAGATAAATCCAGCGTGCCCAGTTCCGACCTTTTACCAACGAAAATGCGCAGTAAATTTCGATAAACAGCATCACCAGGCTAGCCAGAAACACCAGCGTTAAATTCCAGGTCTGTACGCTACGATGAATAAACTCACTGGTTCCACGCAACCCGAGCGTATTAAAAATCATCAACAGATCGAGACAGCGGATCATAATAATAGCCAGCGCCGCCACCTGCACCAAAGCAGGGACGTTTAAGCGGGCATGTGATATGGATGATTTCTTAAAAAATCCCAACGCGTCGTCTTCCATGAAAACGGCGCAGCCACCACAGCTGCGCCGAATAGACAGGTTGGCAGATTTTAGTTTTTTCAGCCACGTCTTGCACGTTGGATATCGCGAATCCGTTGTTTTTCTGTTCGCGCCATCAGATACCACGCGATAAATCCGATAATTCCTACCACGCCAAGTATCAGCGTCGCCAGTGCGTTGATCTCCGGATTAACCCCCATACGTACGCTGGAAAACACCAGCATGGGTAATGTTGTAGCACCGGGACCAGAGACAAAGCTGGCAATAACCAGGTCATCGAGCGACAGCGTAAAGGCCAGTAACCACCCGGAGATCACTGCTGGCATAATCATCGGTAGCGTGATGACGAAAAAGACCTTCAGCGGCGTGGCGCCAAGATCCATCGCCGCTTCCTCAATGGAATGATCCAGTTCGCGCAAACGTGAAGAGATAACGACCGCCACGTACGCTGTACAGAAAGTGACGTGCGCCAACCAGATGGTCAACATACCGCGATCCGCTGGCCAGCCGATGGCGTGCGCCAAAGCCACAAACAGCAGCAACAGCGACAAACCGGTAATGACATCCGGCATAACCAGCGGCGCGGTGATCATAAAGGCGAAGCCATTGGAACCGCGAAAACGACCAAAGCGCACCATCACTACGGCAGCTATGGTGCCGAGGATTGCTGCCATCGTCGCAGCACCAGCAGCAATCGTTAAGCTCATCCCGACGGCGCTTATCATCGCGCTATCGTGGAAAAGTTCACCATACCAACGCGTTGACCATCCCGCCCACACCGTCACCAGCTTGGAGCTGTTAAACGAATAGATAACCAACATCAACATCGGCGCGTACAGAAAGGTAAAACCCAGCACCAGAATAAAGATACGCCACGGTGAGCGAACGACAGGTAAGTTATTCATCCGTGTTCCCCTACGCTTTTTTGCTGATATTTGTGGAACCACATGATCGGCACAATCAGTAACAGCAGCATAATAATGGCGACAGCAGAAGCCACCGGCCAGTCGCGGTTATTGAAAAACTCCTGCCAAAGTACACGACCAATCATGATGCTGTCCGGGCCACCCAACAGTTCAGGGATCACGAACTCCCCAACAGCCGGAATAAACACCAGCATTGATCCGGCAATAATCCCGCCCTTAGTCAACGGCACGATCACGCTAAAGAAGGTTTTCAACGGCCGGGCACCTAAATCCAGCGCCGCTTCCACCAGCGAATAATCGATCCGCGTCAACGCGGTATAAATCGGCAGCACCATAAAAGGCAAATAGGCGTAAACAATTCCGATATAGACCGCCAGATTGGTGTGCAGAATCGTCAATGGTTGATCGATAACCCCCAGCCACAGCAGGAAGTTGTTCAGTACGCCGTTATTTTTCAGGATCCCCATCCAGGCGTACACGCGAATCAAAAACGAGGTCCAGGACGGTAGGATCACCAGCAGCAACAGGATATTACGCGTTGAGGGTTTGCTGTGCGCCACCGCCCATGCCAGCGGATATCCCAGTAGCAGGCAAAATAGCGTCGAAATCCCCGCCACCTGCAAAGATTGCAGGTACGCATCAAAATAGAGCGGATCGTCCGTCAGTTGCAGGAAATTACCTAAGTTGAGCGTGATGGATAGCTGATCGTCAGCCCATGAAACGAGGTCGGTATACGGCGGAATAGCACGTGCCATTTCAGCCAAACTGATTTTGAAGACGATCAAAAACGGCAGCAGAAACAGCAGCAATAGCCACACATACGGCAGCGCGATCACCAGCTTGCGCCCGTGCTTCATTTGCAGCCGCGACATAAACAGCGTGAATCGCCCCGCTTTATCCACGCGAGCCGGAGGTTCAAGTGTACTCATCTTCGCTCCTTAAACCGTCAACACCACACAGCTGTCCGCATCCCAACATAAACGGACTTCGTCACCCCAGGTGGGTAAGCCTTTACGATAACGATGTTCATTTTGTAGCTGGGCGCTCAGCATCTGGCCGCTTTTCAAACGCACGTGGTACACCGACAAATCGCCCAGATAGGCAATGTGCGCCACTTCACCTACCGCGAAGTTGTATCCTTCTGGCGGAGTGGCTTCGCAGAGCATGATTTTTTCCGGACGCAGCGCAACATACACCGGAACGTTATCGACAACAGAAGCATCGGCGTCCACTTTCAGCGGATGCATCAGGCCTAGAGACTCAATAATCAAACCATCTTCCTGACGTTCTTTCAGCAACCCCTCAAAGACGTTCACCGAACCGATAAATTCTGCGCTGTAACGCGTGGTCGGGTGCTCGTAGATCTCTTCCGGCTCGCCGATCTGCACAAATTTTCCACGGTTCATGATCGCAATGCGCCCTGCCATGGTCATGGCTTCTTCCTGATCGTGCGTCACCATCACGCAGGTCACGCCGACGCGCTCAAGGATATCCACCACTTCCAGTTGCATGCGGTCACGGAGCTTTTTATCCAGCGCTCCCATCGGTTCATCCAACAGCAGCAGTTTCGGGCGTTTCGCCAGGCTACGCGCCAACGCCACACGCTGGCGTTGACCGCCAGAAAGCTGATGCGGCTTACGTTTGGCAAACTCTTGCATATGCACCAGGCCCAACATCTCATTCACCCGACTGGCGATTTCAGCCTTTGGCAGTTTGTCCTGCTTGAGGCCAAAGGCAATGTTCTGTTCTACCGTCATGTGCGGAAACAAGGCATAAGACTGAAACATCATATTAATCGGGCGCAGATAAGGCGGGACATGCGCTAAATCGACGCCATCAAGCATAATTTGCCCGGTTGTCGGCAGCTCAAATCCCGCCAGCATCCGCAGCAGGGTCGATTTACCACAGCCGGACGCACCGAGCAGCGCAAATATTTCACCTTTATAGATAGTAAGATTGACGTCATCGACGGCATGCTGACCGTCAAATGACTTGGTCAGGTTGCGAATTTCGAGCAGCGGGGTCAGCGCCTTGCGGATTTTCGCCTGTGGGCGTGGGGTTGCATCATTCACTCTGGTGCTCTCCGGCATAAAACAAATAAACGGTGCAAATAACGCACCACGGTGGTGCGTATTGCCGGGTTTTGTGTGTCCGGGATCGGCACTGCCCGGCAGGCGTAAATCCTGCCAGGTCACGTCCCGTACATCGGGTTATTTCCCGCTTTTTACCTTCGTCCAGGCGCGAGTACGGACACGATCGATCTTCGGATCCTGAACTTTCAACGTGAACAGCTTGTCGCGGACATCCGCAGGCGGGTAAATACCAGGATTGTCGCGAACTTCCTGGCTAACCAGTGCTGTCGCTTCTTTGTTGGCATTGGCATAGAACACGTGGTCGGAAATATGCGCAATCACATCAGGACGCAACAGGTAGTTGAGGAACTGATAGGCTTCGTCTTTGTTTTTCGCATCGGCTGGCATCGCGAACACGTCAAAGAAGGCCATCGCACCTTCCTTCGGAATTGAGAAAGAAATATTGACGCCATTTTTCGCTTCTTTCGCACGGTTTGCCGCCTGCCATACGTCACCCGCCCAACCAATCGCCACACAGGTATCACCGTTTGCCAGGTCGTTAATGTACTGTGAAGAGTGGAAGTAGCGAATATTCGGACGCAGTTTCAACAGCAGCTCTGTTGCTGGTCCGGTGTAATCATCCGCTTTAGTACTGTTTGGATCTTTGCCCAAATAATTCAGCACGGTGGCAAACACTTCCTCGGGGGCATCGAGAAAGGAGACACCGCAGCTTTTGAGTTTTTCCAGGTTTTCTGGTTTGAGGATCAAATCCCAGCTATTGACCGGCGCATCCGGCCCCAGCACCTCTTTGACTTTATCGACGTTATAACCAATGCCGGTGGTTGCCCACATATACGGCATCGCGAACTTGTTGTCCGGATCGTGTTTGCCCACCAGCTTCAGCAGTTCTGGATCGAGGTTTTTCCAGCCCGGCAATTTGCTCTTATCCAGCGGCTGGAAGACGCCTGCGGTCAGTTGACGCTCAAGGAAACTGGCGGATGGAACGACAAGATCAAAGCCGGTGCTGCCAGCCATGAGCTTACCTTCCAGTACTTCATTAGAATCAAATACGTCATAGATAACTTTAATTCCGGTCTCTTTTTCGAAATTAGCCACCGTATCCGGGGCAATATAATCAGACCAGTTATAAATATGCAGCGTTTTTTGTTCAGCAGCGAGCGTGCCGGCAGAGATGGCCATCAGAGCACCCGCAACCAGGCCTGATAACCATTTTTTATTTAAGGCGGTCATAATCTCTTTCCTTCTGAAAGTTCGTTAACAAACGAACAAAAATGTCACACTCTAATGATATGCAAGAAACGTGCATATTCTTTCATGCGGCACCTATGAAAAGAGAGGCCTCTCCTCACGCCGCCATTGCGCGCTGGTATCTGCCCATGCATTCAACATGCATTGCGCCCGTAGGTCAGGTCACAAGGGGCTGTTTGAATGAGGGGGTTGATACGCTTTGCAAGAATAACTTTAGCCAGGATTTGTGGATATAGCCCAGATTAAAAAACGTCTTTTATCAATTTTTTATGCAGGAATTGTCTATGACGTAAAGCGGAAGGCGTCGAACACAGGTGAATAATTCTTTAACGAAAGGTTAAATACAGAATAAAAAATGGCAATACGCAACCGCTCTGGCAGCGGCTGCGCAATATATGTCCTGATGCAGGAAGAATTAATGGAGGAAATGAACTTCAGCGCTGCTGTTTTGCCCATCTTCTTCAGCGTTAAATAACAGTTGATGCGCGCCAGCTTCGAGGATCACCATCGATATTTGTTCTTCGCTCTGGTGAATAAAATATTCAAACTGCTCAAACGTCACGCCCGGCATAACGGATAAAGACTGGCAAACCACCAGCTTTGGCAGATTATCATCCTGCATATCCAGAAAGGCTTTCACCGTTAGTGAACTGGCGTTAATCGCGGACAGATCGGCGGCCAGGGGCAGCAGAGCAGAAGGTCTGACTTCTGCCATCGCGGAAAACAGAATGACGTTATCAACCAAATCAACTTTTGCATCAAAGATGCCGTCAAAATTCTGCATGTGCGGTAAATGCAGTGCCTGACAGGTATCGCATTCAAAAAAACTCATGCCCAGGTCGTCGAGCCATTGACGCAACGTATCCAGAGTGGGAACGACCAGTGATGTCATAATAATGTGCGACCTCAATTGATGAAAAAAATACCGGCACAGCTTACGCAAAAAGCGCGTGTCATACTACGACAGCAATCGATATTGTGCTTAGCCGCCGATTTTAAGGCAAAATTCAGGAGTAGCGTGACGCTCGATCCACTGGATCATCTTGCAGGCAATGTCTATTCCGGTAGTTTTCTCCACCCCTTCCAGTCCAGGAGACGCGTTGACTTCCATGACCAGCGGCCCACGTTCAGCGCGCAGAATATCAACGCCTGCAACGTCCAGACCCATAGTCTGCGCGGCTTTGAGCGCAATTTCTCTTTCACGAGGCGTGATATTCGCAATCGTGGCGACCCCGCCACGATGGAGATTAGACCGAAAATCGCCCTCTTTCGCCCGGCGTTCAATGGCGGCCACCACCTCGTCACCCACCACAAAACAGCGAATATCTCGTCCTTTCGCTTCTTTGATATATTCCTGAACCAGGATATGGGCATTCAACCCACGAAAAGCATCCACTACGCTTTCTGCGGCCTGCCGAGTTTCCGCCAGGACCACGCCAATCCCCTGCGTGCCTTCAACGAGTTTCACCACCAGCGGCGCACCACCAACCATGTCAATCATGTCGCTGGTATCATCCGGAGAGTGAGCTATTCCGGTGATGGGCAAATCAATCCCCTGACGCGCCAGCAACTGCAGCGAACGCAGCTTATCGCGCGCCCGCGTAATCGCTACCGACTCATTCAGCGGATAGCTACCTAACATCTCAAACTGGCGCAACGCCGCCGTACCATAAAAGGTAATCGCCGAACCAATCCTTGGGATCACCGCGTCGAAATGGGGAAGCTGACGGCCCTTGTAATGAATTGAGGACGCCGCCGGGCTAATGTTCATATAGCAAGAAAGGGGATCGATAATTTCTACCAGGTGACCGCGCTGCATCGCCGCTTCGCGCAGGCGCTTACAAGAATAGAGCGTTCCGTCCCGGGACAAAATGGCAATTTTCACCCTGTACCTCTCTGAATGACCTGGTTGAAGCTGGCATATCATACACTGGGTTAAAATCTTTAGCGCGTGGCCCATCCCTGTTTATGCAAATATTCCAGGATAAAGGGGCGACTTTCTTTGATAATGGTACGGCGAATATGATCGCTCCAGGTATCGCGACGCGCATTGCTAGCACGAGTCAGATAATACTGCGCAAGCTGCTCATCATATTGCGACAAAACCTCGCTGTTGAGTGGCTGATACTGGTTTTCGTGCACCACCAGCGACGCCGGCAGACGCGGCTTGATATCCGGGTTATCCGCAGGCCAGCCCAGGCACAAGCCAAACAACGGCAGAACGTGTTGCGGAAGCTTCAGCAGTTCGGTAACCGGTTCAATATTGTTACGCAAACCGCCAATAAACACACCGCCAAGTCCCAACGATTCTGCCGCTGTTAACGCATTTTGCGCCATCATCGCAGTATCAACCACACCCAGCAGCAGTTGTTCCGCCAGCCCAAGTTGCGCGTCAGGACAAATCTGCAGATGCCGATTAAAATCAGCGCAAAACACCCAGAACTCCGCAGCCCGCGCCACATGTTTTTGTCCGCCGGATAAGGTAGCCAGTGATTCGCGCAGGGCTTTGTCCGTGATGCGAACGATGGTCGTGCACTGCAAAAAACTCGAGCTTGACGTCCCCTGAGCGGCGGCAATGATCGCCTCTCGCTGTGCATCCGAAATAGCATCATCGGTGAAATGGCGAATGGAACGGTGGCTGCGTAATAAATCAATGGTTGGCGTCATCTCTTTTATCTCTGTCTGAACGGGAAGAATCGCCGGGGGCTTGTGACATCAGCTGCGGCGCCAGCATCTTAGCAATACGCCACGTTAATCCCACCGCGGCGGGAAGCATCAGCAGCACGCCCAGAAATATCATTACCACACAGGCTAACGGGCTGTTAAGCGGTGCGGGTAAGGAGAGGTAATCGTTAAGCGATAGCAGCGCCAGCGATAACAAAACCATCCCTATTATTTCCAGCATCAATACGCTTTTGGGTAATACACCAATTGTGCGCATAAGCGGCCTCCCGGCGAAATGGCTTTCATTATAAAACGTTCCACCTTGTCGTGTTTAACAGTTATAGCTTGAGGATATCAAAGCAACAGGCTGAACCTGCTTTCCATCCGTCACAAATCGCGGCATCATAACAAGTATTGCCATCCGGCCTGATAAGTTCGAGGAGAGAGAGATGTTTGCCGTTATTTTTGGTCGTCCGGGGTGCCCATATTGCGTGCGCGCAAAAGAATTAGCAGAAAAATTAAGCAATGAGCATGACGATTTTAACTTCCGCTACATTGATATCCATGCCGAAGGTATTACGAAGGCCGATCTGGAAAAGACGGTAGGTAAGCCAGTTGAAACCGTACCGCAGATTTTTGTTGATCAAAAACACATCGGCGGCTGCACGGATTTTGAAGCGTGGGCAAAAGAGAACATGAATCTGTTCGCCTGATAGCTGTTTCTACGCCCTCCGCTGGAGGGCGTTATCAGTTCTTTTTCCGTCGTTGATGCTGAGTGAACAAGCTGCTGATAAACAAAAAACATAATGCGCCAAGCGCGCACCAAAACACTGCACTAAACAACCACGCCAGCTCTTGCCACAATGAACGCGTCGGCATAAAAACGAACCGCATCAGTAACAGACAGCACGGCGCCGCCAACATTGCACCAAGAAGGGGTTTGAGCACCTCCCGACGATGGGAGAAAAAGCTTGCTGCAGCACCAGGCAGGATGAAAAATAATAATCCGACCTCAGGATGCCCTGCCGCTCTGAATGCCCCTTTCACGTTCAGCGTTAACGAAAGACACACTACAATAAAGAGCACAAAGCAACAGACCGCACCCGCCCAACTTCGCTTATGTTTCAATCGTTCCTCCTGACACATTCTCTATCGAACACTCTTTTCGCCTACAGGCGTCCAGTCAGATAAAGTAACCTGGCATTCCATGCCAAAAACACACTCACACGATTCTTATAGCCGTTGATACGTAATGAGATTAAACTAGCCGCATATATTGTTACGCTGCATTATTCGGGGCTGTGTATGACGCTGTCGCCCCCTTAATTTCTGGCAAAAACATTAGCGTAAATTGCCATTTCTTTCAATAGCTTACTAGTAAACAAGAAGTTAGCCTCCGTGAATATAAACGTCGCAGATTTGTTAAATGGGAATTACATCCTGTTATTATTTGTGGTCCTGGCTCTGGGCTTATGTCTGGGTAAATTGCGCCTGGGTTCAGTCCAACTCGGTAATTCCATTGGCGTTTTAGTGGTGTCCCTATTATTAGGCCAGCAGCACTTTAGTATTAACACCGATGCATTAAATCTCGGCTTTATGCTGTTTATTTTTTGTGTCGGCGTCGAAGCCGGCCCCAACTTTTTTTCGATTTTTTTTCGCGATGGGAAAAATTATCTAATGCTTGCTCTGGTGATGGTCGGCAGCGCAATGCTGATCGCCCTGGGGCTGGGTAAGCTATTTGGCTGGGACATCGGCCTGACGGCAGGTATGCTGGCCGGCTCAATGACCTCAACGCCAGTGCTGGTCGGCGCAGGTGACACCTTGCGCCACTCGGGGATGACAGGAACACAACTGTCGACCGCTCTCGACAACCTAAGTCTCGGTTATGCGCTCACCTATTTGATTGGTCTGGTCAGCCTGATTGTCGGCGCCCGCTACCTGCCAAAACTTCAGCATCAGGATCTACAAACCAGCGCCCAACAAATCGCACGCGAACGCGGTCTGGACACCGACGCCACGCGTAAGGTTTATCTGCCGGTCATTCGCGCCTATCGCGTAGGCCCGGAGCTGGTGGCATGGGCCGATGGTAAAAATCTGCGCGAACTGGGTATTTATCGTCAGACCGGTTGTTACATTGAACGTATCCGTCGCAACGGCATCCTGGCGAATCCGGATGGTGATGCAGTGCTGCAAATGGGCGATGAGATAGCCCTGGTGGGTTATCCGGACGCGCATGCCCGCCTCGATCCCAGCTTCCGTAACGGTAAAGAGGTGTTCGATCGCGATCTGCTCGATATGCGCATCGTCACTGAGGAAATTGTGGTGAAAAACCATAATGCCGTTGGTCGTCGCCTGGCCCAGTTGAAATTGACCGATCACGGTTGTTTCCTCAACCGCGTGATCCGTAGCCAGATTGAAATGCCGATTGATGACAACGTCGTGCTCAATAAAGGTGACGTATTGCAGGTCAGCGGAGATGCTCGCCGCGTGAAAACCATTGCCGATCGTATCGGCTTCATTTCGATTCACAGTCAGGTGACCGATCTGCTGGCCTTCTGCGCTTTCTTTATCATCGGTCTGATGATCGGGATGATCACCTTCCAGTTCAGTAATTTCAGCTTCGGCATCGGGAATGCGGCTGGACTGCTGTTCGCGGGGATCATGCTGGGCTTCCTGCGTGCCAACCACCCAACGTTTGGCTACATCCCACAGGGTGCGCTGAACATGGTGAAAGAGTTTGGCCTGATGGTCTTTATGGCAGGTGTCGGTTTAAGCGCGGGCAGCGGCATTGGCAATGGCCTTGGTGTCGTCGGTGGCCAAATGTTGATTGCCGGTCTGGTTGTCAGCCTGGTGCCGGTTGTCATCTGTTTCTTGTTCGGTGCTTACGTATTACGTATGAACCGCGCTCTGTTGTTTGGCGCCATGATGGGGGCACGAACCTGCGCTCCGGCAATGGAAATCATCAGCGATACGGCACGCAGCAATATCCCCGCATTAGGTTATGCCGGGACCTACGCAATCGCCAACGTGCTGCTGACATTAGCGGGGACGCTGATCGTCATTGTCTGGCCCGGCCTTGGTTAGCGCTGAAATTTACCCTTAAACGAAAAATTTTTGCAGTTAAGCAGAACTTTTCTTCAAGGCGTCAGTCATAACTATTGCCACTGCTTTTCTTTGATGTCCCCAATTTGTGGAGCCCATCAACCCCGCCGTTTTGGTTCAAGGTTGATGGGTTTTTTGTTGCCTGAAATTCAAACCCATCTAATGAATGACTGTTACCGTACTGCCTCAGGGGAGTCATAGCCCAATCTGTACGATCAGTTGGTCCATATTTGCTGACATTTGTCGACTTCTCTCTCTGCGAGCGCCACGAGGCAACGATTCCCGCGCAAATTTTGCAGCGCGTATTGCATTGTTTCTTTAGTTGGATGCTTGGGCCTAATTTTAAAGATCTCTACATAGATTCTTTTTAGGTGTTGTGTCCTCTTATGTCGTTGTATAGTCTTTCGTACATAAATATAAAAGTGACTCAGGACAGTTTGATGACTTTCAGTAACGAAACTATTTTGGCTTGCCAGATCACAGCAGCAATTTTTATGGGGTGGGATTACTTCATGCCTAAGTCTCATAGAAAACTTCTAAACAGGAAGTTAAGAGAGTATTTTTCAGGTGTGCAGAGTAATGTTGATAACGATATCGGGAAGACTGTTGAATACATTATCGTTGGTATAAGACCTATCCTGCTATCATTATCGATGGTTGTCATCGGCGTAATCCTAATGCGTACTGGCATCAAAAACCATATTCTATCCACTTGATTTTTCTTACTTTTAAATCCAGGAACTTTAACAATTTTTTGTATCGGCTTTAATTATCCTTTAGGTGTATTTGTAAAAATCATTACCCCTCTGGGCTTAGGCGGTATATTCAGAATCACCACAACTTTCCTGTTAAATACTGAAAAAGGACCAGTGGCAGGTGTAGGTTTTCTAGCCTTAGTTATCTCATTCATCATGAGATACTTTAATTTAAAATAGTTATATCAGGATTCTGTAGTATAAATTCTAAGTTCAGCTATCTGAGACTAAATTTGCAGCATGCCCGTTATGGCACATACTTTACTCGGTGCTAAATGGTGATGGGGTTGCTATGTTACTCTCAGGCAAAGTCGCAGTGATCTTCGGTGGCAGCGGCGCGATTGGTAATGCGGTTGCGCAGGCGATGACGCGCGAAGGCGCCCATGTGTATCTGGGCGCGCGCCGTCAGGAAAAGCTGGATTGGGCCGCCAGCAGCATCCGAACAGCAGGCGGTACCGTCGATACCTTTATCACCGATGTACTCGACGAACACGACGCATCAAAACAAATTACTCAACTTGCGCAGCAAACCGGTGGAATAGATGTGGTGGTTAACGCAACGGGATTTATGGACGAACAGGGCAAGCGCATCGATGCATTATCCCTCTCTGAGTTTATGAGCGGTATCACCCCTTTTCTTGCGGCGCAGTTCAATATCGCAAAAGCCGTAACGCCGCACATGGGCGGCAATCGAGCGGGCGTTATTCTCACCATCGTTGCGCCCGCAGCCCCGATGGCGATGCCCGGGCATCTCGGCCATATCGTCGGCTGTGCAGGAACTGAGGCTTTTATTAAGGCGCTCGCCAGCGAGACAGGACCAATAAACATTCGTGTCGTCGGCGTGCGCTCGCATGCGATTGTGGATGCTGTAGCGGCAGGCTCCTATACCGGAGAAATTTTCACCGCTAAAGCACAGTCAATGGGGTTAACCGTCGATCAATGGTTAGGGGGGCGGCGCAAAGTACTATGCTCGCGCGCCTGCCTACGCTTGCACAAATCGCTGAGGTTACAACCTTTCTCGCTTCAGACCATGCCAGCGCCATGACCGCCACAGTGGTGAATATTACCGGGGGCGCCACCGTAAGCTAATTTACCCGCTTTTCACGCCATGCGCTGCTATCGATTACTGGCAGCAGCGTGGCTATACGCCCAATATCAGTTTTCACAGCAACTCTTTTGAAGCAATAAGAAGCCTGGTTGCAAAAGGCAGAGGGATAACCATTTTATCCGACCAGGTGTATCGCCCGTGGTCACTGGATGGTCTGCGCGTCATGCACAGCACGATTGATGATTTTATTACTTATATGGATATCGGGACGGTAAAAAAAGCCGCCCGACCGTTGACGCCAGAGGCGGTAAAAGTCATTGATTTTTTACGTCAGGCCGTTACCCGCCTCGACAAACCATTTTGAGGATTTTATCTCTGCGGCAATTCGGCAATACGCTCCACCATCATCAGAATATCTTCTCGCTGCAGCGGTTTTTTGTCCGTGACAAAATGCAGCGTCATCCCCTCGATAAACGCATCCAGCGCCCGCGCGGTAATCGGTTCGAACCACTGCTCCAGCGTTTGTTGGCTGCGCAGCATCCAGTTTTGCATCACCGTTTTCAGTGCCGGTTTACGACAGGCAAATGCGTACAGTTGGTACATGAGTTCCATATTATCGGGCGTTGTGACCTGGGAACTGTAAATCATATCGGTAATGGCATGGCAGGCCGCCTGCGCATCAACGACATCGGCAAAAAAAGCTTGATACTGATGAGACATAGTATGCGTAAAACAGCTGAATGCCTCCATCAGCAGCTCATCTATTCCCGCAAAATAATAGGTCATTGAGCCCAGAGGCACCTCGGCAATCATAGCGATTTTACGGTGTGTAACCCCATGAATACCATGGATTACTACCGCTTTAAGGGTGGCCTGAACTATTTTTTCCCGCCGCTGCGGATCGTTCGCACGTCGCACTGCATTACCTCTTCTTGCGTTTGTGTACAAATGTACACAACCTTGCTAATGTTGTCTTCTTTCCTCTTTTCTTTGGCTCGAATTCATGACTGGCATCTCATCACGCAAAGCCTTAAGACGTCGCACCTGGGCGCTGTTCACGTTCTTCTTTTTACCAGGATTATTAATGGCCTCCTGGGCAACGCGTACCCCTGCCATCAGAGATATTCTCTCCATCTCTACCGCCGAAATGGGCGCGGTGCTGTTTGGACTCTCTATTGGTTCGATGAGTGGCATTCTTTGTTCGGCCTGGCTGGTGAAACGATTTGGCACGCGGAAAGTGATCCGCACCACCATGTCGTGTGCAGTTATCGGAATGACTATCCTCAGCGTGGCACTCTGGCTGAATTCGGCATGGCTTTTCGCATTTGGTCTGGCCGTGTTTGGCGCCAGCTTTGGCGCAGCAGAAGTGGCTATCAACGTCGAAGGTGCGGCGGTTGAACGCGAAATGAATAAAACCGTGCTGCCGATGATGCATGGTTTTTACAGCCTCGGAACGCTGGCGGGCGCAGGAGTCGGGATGATGCTTACCGCCTTCAGCGTCCCGGCAACCGCGCATATTCTGCTGGCGGCGCTGGTAGCTATCACTCCTATCTTCATCGCCATCAAAGCGATTCCTGACGGCACGGGTAAAAATGCCGCTGACGGCTCTCACTCCAGCGAAAAAGGGCTGCCTTTTTATCGCGATATCCAGTTATTGCTGATTGGCGTCGTGGTGCTCGCAATGGCATTTGCTGAAGGTTCCGCCAACGACTGGCTTCCACTGCTGATGGTGGACGGACACGGGTTTAGCCCGACATCAGGCTCGCTTATTTATGCCGGATTTACGCTGGGCATGACCGTTGGCCGATTTACCGGCGGCTGGTTCATCGACCGTTACAGTCGCGTCACGGTGGTACGCGCCAGTGCGCTAATGGGCGCACTCGGGATTAGCCTGATTATTTTTGTCGACAGTACATGGGTGGCCGGAGTTTCCGTTATTCTGTGGGGGCTCGGCGCGTCGCTCGGCTTCCCACTGACCATTTCGGCTGCCAGCGACACTGGCCCTGATGCGCCAACCCGCGTCAGCGTTGTCGCAACCACCGGCTATCTGGCGTTCCTGGTTGGACCGCCGCTGCTGGGATACCTTGGTGAACACTACGGCCTGCGCAGCGCTATGTTGGTGGTGCTGACGCTGGTGCTTGTTGCCGCCATCGTCGCAAAAGCGGTGGCGAAACCCGATCTCAAAAATACCACTGTGATGGAGAACAGCTAATGGCTATTAAGTTAATTGCGGTCGACATGGACGGCACATTTTTAAGCGATCAAAAAACCTATAATCGTGAACGGTTTATGGCGCAATACCGCCAGATGAAAGAACAAGGCATCCGCTTTGTGGTCGCCAGCGGCAACCAGTATTACCAGCTCATCTCCTTTTTCCCCGAGCTGGCCAGTGAAATCTCCTTTGTTGCCGAAAACGGCGGTTGGGTGGTCAGTGAAGGGGAAGATGTCTTTAACGGCGAACTGGCAAAAGACGATTTTCAGGCCATCGTGGAACATCTGCTGACACGTACGGACATTGATATTATCGCCTGCGGTAAAAGCAGCGCTTATACGCTGAAGCAGTACAGCGATGAACATAAGGCTGTTTCCGCCATGTACTATCATCGTCTTGAATTTGTCGATAACTTCGACAACATCAACGATGTATTCTTCAAATTTGGCCTGAATATCTCCGACGATCGCATTCCACAGGTGCAGGCAGATCTTCATGAGGCGATTGGCGATATTATGGTTCCGGTACATACCGGCTACGGCAGCATCGATTTAATTATTCCCGGCGTGCATAAAGCAAACGGTCTGCGTCTGCTGCAACAACGCTGGAATATTACCGACGATGAGGTTGTCGTGTTTGGCGATGGCGGAAATGATATCGAGATGCTGCGCCAGGCAGGGTTTAGTTTTGCAATGGCGAACGCCCATGAACCGGTTATCCAGGCGGCGAAATATCGCGCGGGATCGAACAACGAAGAGGGCGTCCTGGATATTATCGACCGCGTGTTAAACAATGAAGCACCATTTACGCATTAACACCTCAGCACAGACGGCAACAAAATGATGGCATGATCATCGAACATCAGATTGACGATCACCACTAAGTTTCTGCCAGGCCCGGACAACCGGGCTTTAGCCTTCCCGGGAATCCCCTACCCATTTATCTTTCAGGAAGATAACCATCAGAATCAGCCATAGCACGCCGCTTGCCAGATTGAACAGGCTGAACAAGCCGTTGCCTCCCAACAGATAAGCGTGTTTACTTAGTTCAATACCGACGGTAAAAATCAGCATCTGCAGCATGCCCATGGCGGCAGAAACTGTTCCTTTACTCATTTCACTGGCAAACAACGTCAGACGGACCAGCCCCGCATTCGCCACGCCAATACCAAATGCATAGATGCTCAAACCCGCCGTCATCCAAAGATATGCATGGGATGACACCACCGTGGCCGCAGCGGCAATAATCAGCCCGACAGCGATTGGCCAGCCACCCATAATAATCAGCGAACGCACCGTTTTTCGCGAGGTCAAACGAGCCAGCACCAGGTTACCGGCAATCAGCGCACCAAAAATCGGCACCTGCAACAGACCATATTCGTAACTGCTGAGGTGTTCACCGCTAATGATAATAATTGGGGATTGCGCAATCCAGGCCAATAACGGCAGACTGACAAAACCCAGTGCCAGCGCACCTGCAACAAAACGTACGTTTCTGAGCACCAGTTTATAATCTTTACCCAGCTCTTTAATGGACAGCTTTTCGCCCATCCGGGTTGCTGTTTCCGGCATCGCACGTTGCAAACCAAAAAAGGAGATGGCCGCAAGAGCTGCAAACAAGATAAACATGCCTTCCCACGGCAGAACATGCACCCAGGCTGCGCCAACTAATGGTCCCAGCAGCGGTGCAATTAGCGCCACGTTTGCCATCAGCGCGGTAATTTTTATGCAGACCGCTTCTTCAAACGACTCCTGTATGGCGGCGTAGCCCACTGCGCCAATGAAGCACAGGCTTATCCCTTGTAAAAAACGCAGGAAAGTAAACTGTTCAATATTCTGCGCAAGCAGGGTCGCAAGGCAGGTCACAATGAACCAGAACACGCCGGTTAGCATCACCGGACGACGCCCAACACGATCCGATAGCGGTCCTAACAGCCACTGTAAAAACATGCCGCCAGCCAGATAGGCGGTCATGGATGTGGGTACCCAATCTAATCCTGCATTGTATTGCTCCACCACCGCCAACATTCCAGGCTGGATCATATCGTTGCCGATATAAGTAGAGAATTCGTAAAGCACCAGACAGAGAGGGAAAAGTAATGCCTGACGCCCCAAACGGGCGCCTGAAGATAAACGGTTCTGCATGCAGTCTCTTAGCTATAGAAAAATCGCGCAAAGTGTAATAAATGCGCCGTACTGGTGATAGTGAATTATGTGATTTGAAAGCAAAAAGCGCACATTTTTACATTCATTTGCTCAAGAAGATTTTGCTTTAAGGTTAATTTAAGTTGTGGTCGCTATCATGCTCAATAAGTCTCATTAATTGTCTCAAAAATAGTCATTTAGCAGACAAATAAGACAAGACCGCTTTTTATCCCGTGAAAGCAATTTTATGCTCTCGCTCCCATGGGTCTTTTTAACCATTACGCTGAGTCTGGACGTTATGCTGGAAAATCTGAACAACTCACTTTTTTATCTCATCAATGCCACGCCGGACTCTGCGCAATGGATGATATCGCTTGCCATTTTCATTGCCAAAGATCTGATTAACATCGTACCGCTGTTAGCCGTTGTGCTCTGGCTTTGGGGGCCTCGCGCCCAGGTTACCCTCCAGCGCCAGTTGGTCATAAAAATGGCGATTGCGCTGGCGGTCGGCCTGACTATTTCCTGGCTGATGGGACATCTGTTCCCTCACGATCGCCCGTTTGTAAACCACATCGGTTACAACTTCCTGCATCATGCGGCAGATGACTCTTTCCCGAGCGATCATGGTACGGTTATCTTTACTTTTGCACTGGCTTTCCTGTTCTGGCATCGCCTGTGGACGGGCGCTCTGCTGATGGTCGTTGCCGTGGCGATTGCCTGGTCGCGAGTTTACCTTGGCGTACACTGGCCGCTGGATATGCTGGGAGGCTTACTTGCCGGACTGATCGGTTGCCTGAGCGCCCAGATGATCTGGCAACGGTTTGGCGAAACCCTGTACCTCGGTTTGCAGAATTGCTATCGCATCTGTTTCGCGTTACCTATCCGTAAAGGCTGGGTGCGTGACTAACCCACGGTAAAAAGAGTAGTATTAAGCGCGGCACTGAGCACTTATTCTACTCTCCAGGGGAACTATGGAAACTCGACGCGACGAGCGTATTGGTCAATTACTGCAGGCGCTGAAACGCAGCGATAAACTACATCTAAAAGAAGCCGCGACGCTGCTGGGCGTATCTGAGATGACCATTCGTCGCGATCTGAATAATAACGACGCTCCCGTCGTACTACTCGGGGGCTATATTGTTCTGGAACCCCGCAGCGCAAATCACTATTTAATCAGCGATCAAAAATCCCGGCTGGTTGATGAAAAACGCCGCGCCGCTCAGTTGGCCGCAAGCCTCGTGCAGGCGCACCAGACCCTCTTTTTCGACTGTGGTACCACCACGCCGTGGATCATTGAAGCTATCGACAATGAATTGCCTTTTACCGCAATCTGCTACTCGCTAAATACATTTCTGGTGCTGCAGGAAAAGCCGCAGTGCCGCGTCATTCTGTGTGGTGGCGAATTCCATGCCAGCAACGCCATTTTTAAACCGCTTGATTTCCAGGAAACGCTAAATAACCTGTGTCCGGATATCGCTTTTTATTCCGCTGCGGGCGTTCACATTGAGAAAGGCGCGACCTGTTTTAACCTGGAAGAGCTGCCGGTGAAACATTGGGCGATGTCGATGGCGCAGCATCACGTTCTGGTGGTCGATCACAGTAAGTTTGGTAAGGTGCGTCCGGCGAGGATGGGTGAGGTAAAACGTTTCGATACCATCATCAGCGACAGCCGCCCTGATGATGACTTTGTTGAGTACGCTAAAGCGCAACGTATAAAGCTGATGTATTAAAAGATAATGCCGGATGGCGATAGCGTCATCCGGCAATCGGTGTGATTAAGAGAACCAGCCGCCAAACCACTGGTGGAATTTCATCATCACAAAATCCCACATACGGCTAAAGAAACCGCCCTCTTGCACATCTTCCATCACCATCAACGGGCGCTGCTCGATGGATTTCCCGTTCAACTGGAAGTCGATAGTCCCCACAACCTGGCCTTTCTTCAGCGGCGCAGTTAACTGGGGTTCGGTCAGGGTAAAGCTGGCCTTCAGGTTTTTGAGCTGACCACGCGGGATGGTCACTGAACCACCTTCCCCTGCGCCCAAATTCACTTCGCTCTTGTCACCAAACCAGACGCGCTGAGTCACGAAAGTGGCATCCGGCTTAATCGGCGTGACGGTTTCAAAGAAGCGGAAACCCCAGGTCAGCAGCTTTTCTGACTCATTAAATCGGATGCGGTCAGTTTTCGCCCCCAACACCACGGAGATCAGGCGCATATCGCCTTGAGTCGCGGAAGCGACCAGGTTGTACCCCGCCCCGGCCGTAGTACCCGTTTTCATACCGTCCACATTCAGGTTGGTGCTCCACAACAGACGGTTACGGTTCGGCTGGCGGATTTTATTAAAGGTGAATTCTTTCTCTTTGTGGATAGCATATTCTTCCGGTACATCGTGGATTAACGCCTTCCCGAGCAGCGCCATATCACGTGCGGTACTGAATTGTCCTGCCGCATCCAGGCCATGCACCGTCTGGAAAGTGGTGTTGGTCAGCCCCAGTTTTTTCGCGTAGCCGTTCATCAGACCGATGAACGATTCCTGACTGCCGGCAACATAATCAGCCAGTGCGATACAGGCATCGTTACCAGACTGAATGATAACGCCTTTGTTTAGATCGGACACCGCAACCTGATCGCCGGGTTTAAGGAACATGACCGAAGAACCGCGCAGCGCCGGATTACCGGTCGCCCAGGCGTCTTTACCCACAGTGACCATATCGTTGAGGTTAATTTTCCCAGCCTTCAGCGCCTGACCGACTACATAGCTGGTCATGATTTTGGTCAGACTGGCAGGATCCAGTTTCTCATCAGCATTACCTTCCGCCAGCACCTTACCGCTGGCGTAATCCATCAGGATCCAGGCTCGCGCATCCACGCTCGGTGGGGCCGTTGGTTGCTCCGCCGCCTGTACGGTCGGTGCCAAAAGGATTAAGAGTGCAGAACCTGCAGCCAGGCTGCGAAGTGAAGAGAAGTATTGCGTCATAAATGCCACCCGAGTATCCATTCCAAAAAAACCACGTCATACCACACCGTGTTTACACAAAACCGACCAAGCGACCTCGGCCAACCCATGCAGAAAAGGACTGATGGATGACGTGTAACAATAAGTGCGGTGAGTAATAACGCACTAACGAGCTTAAAGAAACCGTAAGTTGGTAAAGTTTTTAAAGTTTATGCAATATCGCCGCGCTGCGCTGCCTCTGGCACGATTTTTTTAGACTTTGTTGCGTAAATATTAGGTTTACCCCACCATGTGAGCGAGCCAGACGACATTTGCAGCCATAAAGCTGCTCAATTTATTTGCGGGGTTACTATGATTACATTGTGGGGTCGCAATAACTCGACCAACGTAAAAAAAGTATTGTGGACGCTCGAAGAACTGGAACTGCCGTATAACCAAATTCTGGCGGGTGGACAGCATGGCGGTAACCACGATGCCGACTATCTGGCTCTGAACCCAAACGGACTGGTCCCGCTGCTACGCGATGATGAAACGGATGTTGTATTGTGGGAATCCAATACCATTGTTCGCTATCTGGCGGCTCAGTATGGACAAAATCGTTTGTGGATTGACGCCCCGGCCACGCGCGCCGTCGGTGAAAAATGGATGGACTGGGCGAACCAGACGCTGAGTCCTGCGCATCGGGTTATCTTATTTGGTCTGGTCAGAACGCCGGCGGAGAAACGCGACATGGCGGCCATTGAGGCCGGAACGAAGGTATGCGATAACCTGTTTGCCATACTGGACAACGCGCTGGCGGACCAGCCATGGTTCTCCGGAGCTGAATTTGGCACTGCCGATATCGCCGTTGCGCCGTTCATCTATAATCTGTACAACGTTGGCCTGAGCTGGACCCCGCGCCCGCATCTGGAACGCTGGTATCAACAACTGACCGAGCGCCCGGCGTTTCAAAAAATCGTGATGATCCCGGTCAGCTAACTCAATCAGGGACTCACTTTTAGTAATTCCCCGTCGGACTCGTCGGTTAACACGTACAAATAACCGTCTGGTCCGACGCGCACATCACGGATCCTTTGCCCCCTTTCCTGCAACAGACGCTCCTCTTCGGCGACGGTATTCCCTTTAACGCTCAGTACGATCACCGCTTTCTCTTTCAACGCACCGACGAACAACTTCTGCCGCCATTGCGGGAAAGTATCGCTATTATAAAAAGCCATTCCGCTGACCGCAGGTGACTTTTCCCAGTAAAAGATAGGTTGCTCCGTACCCGCAACAATTTGGCCTTTTGCTTCAGGAATTTTAAGCCCACTGTAGTTAACGCCCCAGGTCGCGAGCGGCCAGCCGTAGTTTTTCCCTTTCTCCGGGATATTGATTTCATCGCCTCCGCGTGGACCATGCTCATTGAGCCACAACACATCACTCCACGGGTTCATCGCCATCCCCTGCGGGTTGCGGATGCCATACGACCAAATCTCTGCCCGCGCTCCCGCCATATTCACAAACGGATTATCCGGTGGAATTTTGCCCTCATCGGTCAGCCGTACGACCTTGCCCTGCAGCTTATCCAAATCCTGAGCAGTTGAACGTTGGTTATTCTCACCGAGGCCAATAAACAGATAGCCGTTGCCATCAAACACCATACGTCCACCAAAATGGTTTCCGGTAGAGAGCTTTGGCTGTTGGCGAAAAACGGTCTGAAACCCTTGCAGATGTTTGAGATCGTCGCTCAGTCTTGCGAAACCTACCGCCGTGCCGGCTTTACCTTCACTATCGGCTTCCGCGAAGCTTAGCCACACCCGGCGGGATTGGGTAAAATCCGGGGCCAACGCCACATCAAGCAGTCCCCCCTGCCCCTTCGCCCAGACTTTGGGGACACCAGTCAGCGGGTCGGAAAGCCCCTTCCCAGACTGCCAGAGTCGAAGCTGACCGCCTTTAAGCGTAATGAGCATACCGCGATTATCGGGTAAAAAAGCCAGCGACCACGGGTGATCGAGTTTGGTTTGCAGCACTTCCACTTTTACCGCGGCGGCATAAGAGGAAAACAGCGCAAGTGGAATAGCACAGAGCAAGAGTCGACGCATAACACCTCCTTAATGGCTCTGCATAAAGCGTAGCCAGCAAGGGGAATTACCCCGTCATATTTACATAATCTTAACGAAAAGGGGGAGCGCCCTCCCCCTGATTCAGACGAGTTCCAGCGTTGGGTAAGATTCTAAACTCTGGATACTCAGCGTCAGCGTTGTCAGGCAGTTTTCCAGTTTCTCTGCGTTAACGGCGATAAACGTTGGACAATCGTGATGTCCACTCATCAGACAAACAGCAGCGGCGGCTAACGCCCCTTCAGCACGATGAAGGGCATTCCACTCTTCCTGATCAAGATGCATACCGTGAAGCTGTGATTGCTCGTGCAATTCGCGATTCAGTGCAAAAAAATTATCACGCAGACGATCGCTCTCGCTGACTGACATGTAGCCTTTCGCTTTTCTCAACAGCAGATAAGCGGCAAGTTCGATACGGGCATTTATCAATTTGTTGAGAAGATCGGTTCTCAGTCTGTCAACAACCATACTTTGTTCCTCCTCTTTCCAACTATGGTGCAACTTAATAGTATGGTTAATTTTTGAACAAAGTCGTGTCCAGGATCAATCCATCACTTAAAATTAACATAATTTACAAATAATCTTTAATTCCAGGCCGGGCAGGCCGCTGATGGAATGAGATTGCGATACAATTTTTGTTCAGAACTCTGTAGAATCCCTGCCCTGAATATTCCAATAACTGAACACTTTTTACGCTATGAGCAATGTAACCCACCAGCCGAAAATCGGCTTTGTCTCCCTCGGCTGCCCGAAAAACCTTGTCGATTCTGAGCGCATCCTGACCGAACTTCGTACCGAAGGCTATGATGTCGTGCCAAGCTACGACGACGCGGATATGGTCATCGTTAACACCTGCGGCTTTATCGACAGCGCAGTCCAGGAGTCTCTGGAAGCGATTGGCGAAGCGCTGAACGAAAACGGCAAGGTGATCGTCACCGGCTGTCTGGGCGCAAAAGTCGATCAGATCCGTGAAGTCCACCCGAAGGTGCTGGAAATCACCGGGCCGCATAGCTACGAGCAGGTTCTGGAGCACGTACACCATTACGTGCCCAAACCAAAGCATAATCCGTTCCTGAGCCTGGTTCCTGAACAGGGCGTCAAGCTAACACCGCGCCATTATGCCTATCTGAAGATATCTGAAGGCTGTAACCACCGCTGCACCTTCTGCATTATTCCGTCGATGCGTGGCGATCTGGTGAGTCGTCCGATTGGCGATGTTCTCAGCGAAGCTAAACGTCTGGTCGATGCGGGCGTTAAAGAAATTTTAGTGATTTCTCAGGATACCTCCGCTTACGGTGTGGATGTGAAGCATCGTACCGGTTTCCATAACGGCGAGCCGGTCAAAACCAGCATGGTTGATCTTTGCGAGCAGTTATCAAAACTGGGGATCTGGACGCGTCTGCATTATGTTTACCCGTACCCACACGTTGATGATGTGATCCCACTGATGGCGCAAGGGAAAATCCTGCCGTATCTGGACATCCCGCTGCAGCATGCCAGCCCGCGTATTCTCAAGCTGATGAAACGCCCAGGCTCCGTGGACAGACAGCTGGCGCGCATCAAACAGTGGCGTGAAATCTGTCCTGAGCTGACGTTGCGTTCAACCTTTATTGTCGGCTTCCCGGGCGAAACGGAAGAGGACTTCCAGATGCTGCTCGACTTCCTGAAGGAAGCGCGTCTGGACCGCGTGGGCTGCTTTAAATACAGTCCGGTAGAGGGTGCAGGAGCCAATGAGCTGCCGGATCAAGTCCCGGAAGAGGTGAAAGAAGAACGCTGGAACCGCTTTATGCAGTTGCAACAGCAGATCTCTGCTGAGCGTTTGCAGGAGAAAGTGGGCCGCGAAATTCTGGTCATCGTGGACGAAGTTGACGAAGAAGGCGCGATTGGTCGCAGCATGGCTGATGCCCCGGAAATCGACGGCGCGGTATACCTGAATGGCGAAACAAGGGTGAAGCCTGGCGATATCGTTCGCGTGAAAGTCGAAAACGCAGATGAATACGATCTGTGGGGTTCACGCGTTTAATAAGCGTAACTCAACCGTAGGCCGGATAAGGCGTTACGCCGCATCCGGCAACGCCTGATGACGACGCTAGCGCGTCTTATCAGGCCTGAATTTATCCTTTTATCTTCGGGTCCAGCGCGTCGCGAAGGCCATCGCCCAACAAATTAAACGCCAGCACCGTCAGAAATATCGCCACCGCCGGAAAAATCGCCACGTGCGGCGCGATCACCATATCCGCCCGTGCTTCATTGAGCATAGCCCCCCACTCCGGGGTCGGCGGCTGTGCGCCCAATCCCAGAAATGACAGGCTTGCGGCAGAAATAATCGACGTGCCGATTCGCATGGTAAAAAAGACCACGATCGATGAAACCGTCCCCGGCAAGATATGGTTAAAAATGATGGTCGCATCGCTGGCACCAATACTGCGCGCAGATTCAATAAACGTCTGCTGCTTCAGCACCAGCGTATTTCCGCGCACCAGGCGCGCGAAGGCAGGAATGGAGAAAATGGCCACGGCAATAATCACGTTCGCAATGCCGCTGCCCAGCACGGCGACCACGGCTATCGCCAGCAGAATGCCGGGAAAGGCGAACAGCACATCGCAGATACGCATAATCAGCCGATCCCACCAGCCCTCGTAGTATCCCGCCAGCAGACCCAGCACCGTGCCAATCGCCGCGCCAATAAATACGGCAAAGACCCCCGCCGCCAGCGAGATTTGCGCGCCAACCAGCACGCGGCTAAAAATATCCCGCCCCAGCGAGTCAACGCCAAACCAATGCAGCATTGAGGGGCCATCATTTAATCGGTCATAATCGAAGTAGTTCTCGGCATCGAATGGCGTCAACCAGCGAGCAAAAACCGCCACCGCGATCAGGACCAGGACAAATACACCCGCAATCATCGCCATGCGCTGACGGCGAAAACGACGCCAGAACTCATGCCACGGCGTGCGTATCTGCTCTGGCTTAACAAGAGGCATTGCATTTAAAATCGCCTGTCGGCGCCAGTTAAAAAATCGCATCCTTACTTGTACCTGATAGCCGGATTAATGGCGGCGTAAAGCACATCCACCACTAAGTTAATAAGAATAAACTCCAGAGAAAACAACAACACCTCGGCCTGAATCACCGGGTAGTCACGCATTTCGACTGAGTCCACCAACAGTCGCCCAAGACCAGGCCAGTTGAACACCTTCTCAACCACAATAGAACCGCCAAGCAAAAAGCCAAACTGTAGCCCCATCATGGTGACCACTGGGATCATCGCATTACGCAAACCATGTTTTAATACTACCCAGGTTTCACTCACCCCTTTGGCCCGCGCGGTACGCATATAGTCTTCACCGAGCACATCGACGAACGATGCGCGAGTAAACCGGGCTAACACCGCGGCCACCGCCGCACCCAGCGTAATTGACGGAAGGATATAGTGCAGCCAGGTGTCAGCGCCAACGGTTGGCAACCACCCAAGCTCAACGGAGAATATCTGCATGAGCAGCATACCGAGCGCAAAAGCCGGAAAAGAGATCCCGGTGACCGCCAGCGTCATACTCAATCTGTCCGGCCAGCGATTGCGCCATACCGCAGCGATAATCCCTGCCGTCATGCCAAATAACACCGCCCACGCCATACTGGCAATGGTCAGCCATAGCGACGGCATAAAACGACTGGCTATCTCTTCTGCAACCGGGCGACGAGAAACCATCGAGATCCCGAAGTCACCTTGCAACACGTTGGTCATGTAATGCCAGAACTGAATATGCAGCGGCTGGTCCAGACCCAACTGCGTACGCACCAGTTCGATCACCTCGGCGTCGGCTTCCGGTCCGGCAATCAACCGTGCCGGATCGCCGGGTAGCAGGTGAACAAATAAAAACACCAGCACCGCAACAATCAACAGCGTTGGAATCAACCCCAGCAGGCGCTTGAAAACATAGTTAAGCATCACGCTCCCTTCGCCGGCCCCTGGTTTGCGGGGCCGAATGAATCGCTTATTTTAAATCCGCATCATCAAAGCTAAATCCGGTATCCGGCATGATCCAGAACCCGGTCAGTCTGGTGCTGTGCGCCGAAATCAGTTTTTCCACAACCAGCGGGATCCACGGCGACTCTTTCCAGATGATATCCTGCGCATCCTTGTACAGCTTCGCTTTCTGCGCCGGATCGTTGGTTTGCAATGCCGCCGCTAAATCACTGTCCACCTGCTTATTGCTGTAGAACGCCGTATTAAACAACGTTGGCGGCCAGTTTTGTGATGCAAACAGCGGTGACAGCGCCCAGTCCGCTTCCCCGGTAGAGGCAGACCAGCCGGTGTAGAACATCCGCACCCCGCTCTCTTTCTGCGCTTTACCCTCGACTTCCGCGGCGCGCTGACCAGCATCCATCGCCGTCACCTGTGCCTTAATACCCACCTGCGCCAGCTGCTGCTGGGTAAATTGCAGTACTTTCTGCGCGGTACTGTGGTTATGCGAAGACCACAGCGTGGTAGTAAAACCGTTCGGATAACCCGCTTCTTTCAGCAGCTCGCGCGCTTTCGCCGGATCGTATGGCCATGGCGTATAACTTTGCGCGTAAGCTATCGATGGCGGAAGAACGCCCGTTGCCGGCGTCGCGTAACCGGCAAACGCCACTTTCACCAGCGCCTGACGGTTGATGGCATAATTCAGCGCCTCACGCACCTTCGGGTTATCGAACGGTTTTTGCGTGACGTTCATGCTGATATAACGCTGCATGATAGACGGACTCGCCACCAGTTCCAGGTTTTTGTTCTTCGCCAGTAACGCCGCCTGCTCGTAAGGGATCGGGAAGGCAAACTGGGCTTCCCCGGTCTGTAGCATGGCCGCGCGCGTGTTGTTGTCGGTCACCGGACGCCAGGTAATCGTGTCCAGCTTTGGCAGCCCTTGCTGCCAGTAACCCGCGAACTTCTTAACCCTCACAAAATCCGTCTGATTCCAGGTATCAAGTTGATATGGCCCGGTGCCGACAGGGTGGAAACCAATCTCCTTGCCATATTTCTCCAACGCGGCGGGAGAAATCATCGCCGTTGCCGGGTGCGCCAGGATATTGATAAATGCAGAGAACGGCTGCTTCAGCGTAATCTTCACCGTTGACGGATCGACAACCTCGGTTTTATCGATATTCTTATACAGGTTGTAGCGTTTCAGACGATTCTCCGGATTGCTGGCCCGGTCGAGGTTAGCTTTAACTGCCTCGGCGTTGAAGTCGGTGCCATCCTGAAATTTCACGCCCTGACGCAGCTTAAGAGTGTAAGTCAGGCCATCATCAGAAACCGTATAGCTCTCCGCCAGCACATTTTTCAGCTTCATCTCTTTATCAAGGCCAAACAGTCCCTGATAAAACGACTTCGCTACTGCCTGCGACAACGTGTCGTTCGCGTCATAGGGGTCGAGCGTGGTGAAATTGGATCCTACCGCCACCACTACGTCTTTGGCGGCCCAGCCAGGCGATGCGGCCAGCGCAGAGGCCACTCCCACAGCAACCAGCCATTTCCGAGCAACAATTTTTGTCATGTTATTCTCCTTAAACCCTGCCTGCCTGTTATAAACGCGAAAGCGCATTGTCTGGCTGCCCGCGCGCAACATAATGCCCCGGGCCCACTAACTGGAGTGAAACGGGGGAAATATCTTCACCGCGTTTGCGAATATTGCTGGGGATATCATCCGACAACAGCACACGCTGCGGTCGGTGATGCGATGGATCGGCGACCGGGACTGCCGCCATCAGTTTGCGGGTGTACGGGTGCTGCGGATTTTCAAACACCGCGCGTCGGGGGCCAATCTCAACGATTTGTCCAAGATACATCACCGCCACACGATGACTAATGCGCTCCACCACCGCCATGTCGTGGGAAATAAACAGGTACGCGATCCCCATTTCCCGCTGCAGGTCGAGCAACAGGTTGATAATTTGCCCACGAATTGAGACATCCAGCGCCGAGACGGACTCATCGGCAATAATCACTTTGGGATTGAGCGCCAGCGCCCGGGCAATGCAGATACGCTGACGCTGACCACCGGAAAACTCGTGCGGATAGCGCCAGGCATGCTCAGGGAGCAATCCTACGCGTTCCAGCAGCCATGCAACCCGTTTTGCCGCCGCATCACCTTGCAGTAATCCATGGACCCGTAGCGGCTCTAAAATGGAATATCCCACCGTCTGACGTGGATCGAGTGAAGCATACGGGTCCTGAAAAATAAACTGAATATCCCGACGCAACGGCTGTAATTTACTGGCGGCCAGAGTATCAATACGCTGTCCATTAAAAATGATTTCTCCGCGCTGAGACTCGACAAGGCGCAGCAGCGCGCGCCCGGTGGTGGATTTCCCACATCCCGACTCGCCCACCAACGAGAGCGTTTCTCCGGGCCACAGGTCAAAGCTGACGTTTTCTACCGCATGCACCTCGCGAGTGACCCGATTAAAAATGCCGCTACGCAGAGGAAATCGCGTCACCAGGTTACGTACCTGTAGAATTGGCTCGCCTTCAACCACGGTATCCTGTTCAGTCTGGGGCTCTATATGACTGGGATCGTGTAACGAAATGAGCGGAAACCGGCGCGGATAGGCTTGTCCGCTCATCGCCCCAAGCTGCGGCACGGCTGCCAGCAGTGCTTTGGTGTAAGGATGTTGGGGAGCATGAAAAATCTGCTCTACGCTGCCGGTTTCTACCGCCTCGCCCTGATACATCACCAGCACACGGTCGGCAATATCCGCCACCACGCCCATGTCATGGGTAATAAAAATCACCCCCATCGACATATCCTGCTGCAACACTTTTATCAGTTGCAGGATCTGCGCCTGAATCGTCACGTCCAGCGCGGTGGTAGGTTCATCGGCAATCAAAACCGCAGGGCGGCACGACAGCGCCATGGCGATCATCACCCGCTGACGCATGCCGCCGGAAAGCTGGTGCGGATAGCGCGACAAAATCGCCTTCGCCTCAGGGATACGCACCTGGTCGAGCATCCGTTTAGCTTCCACCATCGCCTCTTCGTGGCTGGCTCCCTGATGCAAGCGGATTGACTCGGCAATTTGCTCACCCACGGTAAATACCGGATTGAGCGATGTCATGGGCTCCTGGAAGATCATGGCAATATCCGCGCCCCGTACGTGACGCATCTGCGATGCGCTCTGTTCACCCAGCTCAATAACCTGTCGATTACGGCGTCGAAGAAGCATTTCATCGCAGCTCACCTCACCGCCTGACTGTTCAATCAGACGCATCAGCGACAAGGCCGTGACCGACTTTCCTGAACCAGACTCGCCCACTATCGCCAGCGTTTCGCCACGCTTCAGGCGAAACGACAGATTGCGCACCGCGCTAATGCGCTGCTGCTCCTGTTCAAAGGCAATATTCAGGTTGCTGACGGACAGCACATCACTGGCATCAAGCTCATCACTGTGTGGCAACGGTATCTCCTTTTTCCCGATAAATACCGGTAGTGGGCGTATCGCCTGCGTATCCCCAGGCGCGGTACATGCCTTCGCTGTTAAACGGCAAAGCAACATTGCCCTCATGATCGATGGCAATTAAACCGCCGCTACCACCGAGTGCCGGTAATTTTTCCATCACTACGCGCTCACACGCCTCTGATAAACTCAAACCGCCATAATCCATCAACGCCGCAATGTCATAGGCCGCCAGCGCACGAATAAAAACTTCACCGGTTCCGGTGCAGGAGACAGCCACACTTGCGTTATTGGCATAACAGCCTGCGCCGACCAGCGGACTATCACCCACCCGCCCCGGTAATTTGTTGGTCATCCCGCCGGTCGAAGTTGCCGCCGCCAGATTGCCAAACATATCCAGCGCAACCGCACCCACGGTACCCATTTTGTTGTTTTCATCCAGCGGAGTCGCGCTGTGATCCAGCACCGTATCCCCCACCGCTTGCGCTGCCAGCAGCTGTGCGTAGCGTTCTGGCGTCGAGAAAATATCCGCCGAAACACGCGCCATACCCTGCGCAATGGCAAAATTTTCTGCCCCTTCACCAATCATCATGACGTGGGGGCTGCGTTCCATCACCAGGCGCGCTGCGAGAATCGGGTTTCGCAAATGGCTTACCCCGGCGACGGCACCAGCGTTCAGCGTATTACCGTCCATCACGCAGGCGTCCAGCTCATGGGTTTCATCACGGGTATACACCGCGCCAATTCCGGCGTTAAACAACGGACACTCTTCCAGCAAACGTACGGCTTCGGTAACCACATCCAGTGCGCTACGACCGTCTTCAAGCATCCGCTGGCCGGTTTCAACGATATCCGACAGCGCCTGTATATAACGCAACTCTTGCTCCTGGCTCAGCTGCGCGCGGGTGATAGCCCCTGCGCCGCCGTGAATTGCAATGACTGCTTTACCCATTTTATTCGTCCATAAGGTGGCTCGTTCCGGGGTTATAAATATCAGAATTTCTGTAGCATATTGATTCGATTTTTGAATATAGAAAGATGCAGACGTCATGTAAAGGTAAAGGCCCGCCCCGCACACCCCATCGCATCAGGTCATGCAGCGGTGTTCAACAGAAAAAAGATTCCTCGACGTTATTGAATAAATTAATTCAAGCGATCGGTAATCTGTTTTTTTGCATAAAACACAAAGCGTTCAACAGACGGCATACACGCAGCCCAGTTCTGTTTGGTTAACCCCAGGTATTCCGCACGCGCAGCTTGCAGCGTACCAGCGTGCTCAACGGGTAATTGCGGTATGAGCCAGGACGCAGCCTCATCTTTAGCGACAATATTGCCCGTAACCACGCTATACCAGATGCGTGCCAGAGCAAGGATGATATTACGCTCGTCCCCTATTAAATCGTCCGGTGTCTGCCACATCTCAAGAATATGTCGGAATGTTTGCACGACATCGGTAAAAGGAATTACGTTGAATAACGTCTCAGCGGGTTCGCCGAATAACGGTATGCTGGCGCGCCGGGCCTGGGCCAGCAGAATAGAAAGATCGGGATCTTCCTGCGCCGGTTCAAACACGCCAGCGCAGATATCATCACGCAACCATTCGCCAAACTGCATCTCCCTCGCAGGTGGGAATCGCCAGGGTACAACCTGCGAGTAGAGAATGATGGTGACTTCCAGCGCGCGATATTGCTCTGAGGTGCCGGGAGGTGCAGAGATGTTCAACAAATCCTGCATCACTTTTTTTCTTTGCCAGGCATCCATTGGTTTACGTAAGGTGACCAACAAATCTATATCGCTTTGGGGTTTTAAGCCGCCTTCAACAGCAGAACCATACAAATGAATGGCGACAAGATTGCCTTCGAAAATCTGGCGGATGAGCGTACTGGCGGCATCCACCTGTCGTCGAATTGCGTTCGGGATAATATTAGTCATCTAGCCCCCAGGGGAAAAAGAGCGGAAATAGTGAGTCTATACTGCATTTTTTCTGTCACGCTACTTCTGGCATAAAACCTGGAGCATATCTGATCCTAAGTCTGAGGTGGCATACTGTCCGCGTCCATTTTCTGACATAATAAGCGGATTCGATTTTGCCTCGCAGGAGTCTTCTCATGGAATTTACCGCCGGACTGATGCCGCTTGAAACGGCTCTCTCTCAGATGCTTTCGCGTATCACCCCGCTCACCGCCGTCGAAACGCTACCACTGGTTGAATGCTTTGGCCGCATTCTGGCCACCGACATCGTCTCCCCGATTGATGTCCCGGGATTCGATAACTCGGCAATGGATGGCTATGCGGTGCGATTAGCCGATTTACACACTGAGCAGCCTCTTGCGGTAGCGGGTAATGCCTTTGCTGGTCAGCCTTTCCATGGCGAATGGCCTGCGGGAACCTGCATCCGCATTATGACCGGTGCCCCGGTTCCTGCCGGTTGCGAAGCAGTAGTGATGCAGGAACAAACGGAACAAACGGACGACGGTGTGCGCTTTACCGCCAAAGTCCGCAGTGGGCAAAATATACGTCTGCGCGGTGAAGATATTGCAAACGGCGCGGTGGTGTTTCCCGCCGGGACTCGCCTGACAACTGCCGAGCTTCCTGTGCTGGCTTCGCTCGGTATTGCCGATGCCCCCGTTGTGCGCAAAGTCCGCGTGGCGCTGTTTTCCACCGGCGATGAACTGCAATTGCCTGGTCAGCCGCTGGAGGACGGACAGATTTATGACACTAACCGTCTGACCGTTCACCTTATGCTGCAGCAGTTAGGCTGCGAGGTGATCAACTTAGGAATTATTCGCGACGATCCCAACGCGTTGCGCGCCGCTTTTATCGAAGCCGACAGCCAGGCTGACGTCGTTATCAGCTCCGGTGGTGTTTCAGTTGGCGAAGCGGATTACACCAAAACTATTCTGGAAGAGCTGGGAGAAATCGCCTTCTGGAAGCTGGCCATCAAACCGGGCAAACCGTTCGCCTTTGGCAAACTGAGCAATAGCTGGTTTTGCGGCCTGCCGGGTAACCCGGTGTCTGCGGCCCTCACCTTTTATCAACTGGTCCAACCGCTACTGGCAAAACTCAGCGGTAACACCGCCTGTGGACTGCCTCCACGCCAGCGCGTGCGCACCGCATCACGCCTGAAGAAAACGCCTGGCCGTCTGGATTTTCAGCGCGGTGTATTGCAGCGCAATGCAGAAGGTGAACTGGAAGTCACCACCACCGGACATCAGGGCTCACATATTTTTAGCTCCTTTAGCATGGGCAACTGTTTTATCGTGCTGGAACGCGATCGTGGTAACGTCGAAGCCGGAGAATGGGTTGAGGTCGAGCCGTTTAACGCACTGTTTGGAGGCCTGTAATGGCAGAACTCAGCGACCAGGAGATGATGCGCTATAACCGGCAAATCATTCTACGCGGCTTCGATTTCGAAGGTCAGGAAGCGCTCAAGGAGGCTCGGGTACTGGTCGTTGGTCTGGGCGGACTGGGATGCGCGGCAACTCAGTATCTTGCGGGCGCAGGCGTCGGAAATTTAACCCTGCTCGACTTTGACACGGTCTCCGTGTCAAATCTCCAACGTCAGACGCTGCACAGCGATGCAACCGTTGGACAGCCGAAAGTGCTATCCGCCCGCGACGCCCTGGCGCGGATTAACCCCTATGTCGCCACTACGCCAGTGAATGCGCTACTGGACGATAGTGAGATTCACAGACTTATCGCCGAACACGATTTGGTGCTGGACTGTACGGATAACGTCAGCATTCGTAATCAGCTGAATGCCGGATGCTATGTCGCGAAGATTCCGCTGGTTTCTGGTGCGGCAATCCGCATGGAAGGACAAATTACCGTCTTTACGTATCAGGAAGGCGAGCCCTGCTACCGTTGTCTGAGCCGCCTGTTCGGTGAAAACGCCCTGACCTGCGTAGAGGCCGGCGTAATGGCTCCCCTGATCGGGGTAATCGGATCGTTACAGGCGATGGAAGCCATTAAGCTGCTGGCAAACTACGGTAAACCGGCATCTGGAAAAATCGTCATGTACGACGCCATGACCTGCCAGTTTCGTGAAATGAAACTGATGCGTAATCCAGGGTGTGAGGTCTGCGGGCAATAATGCCGGGAGGAGTCCCGGCACTCTGGCTTAAATAGAAGTACGGCCAAATGCGCTCTGCCAGTCATGCTCGAACTTGGCTACGGCAGCATCAACAGCCGGAGAGCTTATCATCTGTTGAGCGACATCCAACGGCAGCGTGATGGACTCACAGCCCACCAGCAGGCAATCCAGCGCCTGACGCGGCGTTTTGAAACTGGCGGCCAGCACTTTGGCGTGTGGGGCATGCATTTTCAATAAGGCCTGCAGATCGGTCACCGTTTGAATGCCATCTCCCCCCTGAGCATCCACGCGGTTAACGTATGGCGCGACATATTCCGCCCCCGCAAGCGCAGCTAAAAGCCCCTGAGCAGCACCGTAAACCGCAGTACCCAGCGTCGGGATACCTTCTTCTTTCAGCAACTTAATCGCCGTCAGACCTTCTGCCGTAACCGGCACTTTCACGACGATATCCGCGATGATTGCCCGCAGTTTACGCGCATCGCTGACCATCCCTTCGGCGGTGGTCGCCATTACCTGAGCAAACAGACGTCCTTGCCCGCCCATTGCGTCCTGCAGTTGCGGCAGTAACACATCCAGCGTTTGCTTACCTGCCGCCACAATGCTTGGGTTAGTGGTCACCCCTGCCAGCGGAAAAACACGCGCCAGCGTTTTAACTGCGGCAACGTCAGACGTATCTAAATAGAGTTCCATAACCTTTCCTCAAACGAATAATTAGCATGAATAAAAGGTAGCACGGCGAAACCTCACGGTTAGTTGACGCACGTCAATATAACTTTCATTCGAAAGTAATTTAATCTTTATATGAAAGAAAAGAGGCCGCTTATGATTTTTAATATCCAGCGCTATTCCACTCATGATGGTCCCGGTATCCGCACCGTGGTGTTTTTTAAGGGATGTTCCCTGGGCTGTCGGTGGTGTCAGAATCCGGAAAGTCGCGCCCGGACGCAGGATCTGCTTTATGACGCACGTCTGTGCCTCGATGGTTGCGATCTTTGTGCTAAGGCAGCACCGGCAGTGATTGAGCGGGCGCTGAGCGGGTTGCTGATTCATCGCGAAAAACTGACCGATAATGCTCTGACGGCGCTGACCCACTGCTGCCCTACCCAGGCGCTGACCGTCTGTGGAGAGGTAAAAAGCGTGGATGACATCATGGCGACCGTATTACGTGATAAACCGTTTTACGATCGCAGCGGTGGGGGGCTCACTCTTTCCGGTGGCGAACCGTTTATGCAGCCAGAGCTGGCGGCTAAATTATTCCAGGCCAGCCACGAGGCGGGCATTCATACTGCGGTAGAGACTTGTCTGCATGTTCCATGGAAGTATATCGAACCTTCGTTACCTTACGTTGATCTGTTCCTGGCCGATTTAAAACATGTCGCCGATGCGCCGTTTAAACAGTGGACTGATGGCAGCGCCTCTCGCGTGCTGGAAAACCTGAAAAAACTGGCCGCCGCCGGTAAAAAAATAATTATCCGCGTCCCGCTGATTCAGGGATTCAATGCTGACGAAGCGGCTATTCAGGCCATTACCGATTTTGCCGCCGACGAACTCCACGTCGGAGAGATCCATTTTTTGCCCTACCACACGCTGGGCATCAACAAATACCACTTACTCAATCAACCCTACAATGCCCCGGATAAACCGCTTGATGCGCCTGCGCTGCTCGAATTTGCCCAGCAGTACGCCAGCCTTAAAGGTTTAACCGCGACCCTACGAGGATAATCGCCATGACCACTCTGAAACTGGACACACTTAGCGACCGTATCAAAGCGCATAAAACGGCCCTGATCCACATTGTGAAACCACCGGTTTGTACCGAGCGCGCCCAGCACTATACCGAGATGTATCAGCAGCATCTGGATAAACCCATCCCGGTTCGCCGCGCGCTGGCACTGGCTCATCACCTGGCGGAACGCACTATCTGGATCAAGCATGACGAGCTAATCATCGGTAACCAGGCAAGCGAAGTACGCGCCGCGCCAATCTTCCCGGAATACACCGTCTCCTGGATTGAAAAAGAGATCGACGATCTTGCCGACAGGCCTGGCGCAGGTTTCGCGGTAAGTGAAGAGAACAAGCGCGCATTGCACGAAGTGTGTCCGTGGTGGCGCGGTCAGACCGTACAGGATCGCTGCTACGGCATGTTTACTGACGAACAAAAAGGGCTGCTGGAAACAGGCATTATCAAAGCTGAAGGTAATATGACCTCCGGTGACGCGCACCTGGCGGTGAACTTCCCGCTATTGCTGGAAAAAGGTCTCGACGGCCTGCGCCATAAAGTCGATGAACGTCGTTCCCGCATCAATCTGACTTGTCTGCAAGACCTCCATGGCGATCAGTTCCTGAAAGCGATTGATATTGTGCTGGAAGCCGTCAGTCTGCACATTGAGCGCTTTGCCGCACTGGCACGTAAAATGGCGTCCACAGAAACGCGCACCAGCCGCCGTGATGAATTGCTGACCATGGCGGAAAACTGCGATGTCATCGCCCATGAACCGCCAAAAACGTTCTGGCAGGCGCTACAGTTGTGCTACTTCATCCAGCTAATCCTGCAAATTGAATCGAACGGTCACTCGGTATCATTTGGTCGTATGGATCAGTACCTCTATCCGTTCTATCGTCGTGACGTAGAACTGAACCAGAGTCTCGATCGTGAGCACGCCATTGAGCTGTTGCACAGCTGCTGGCTGAAGCTGCTGGAAGTGAACAAAATCCGCTCCGGCTCCCACTCGAAAGCCTCGGCGGGCAGCCCGCTGTATCAGAACGTGACCATTGGTGGCCAGAACCTGGTCAACGGTCAGGCGATGGATGCCGTCAACCCGCTCTCCTACGCCATTCTGGAGTCCTGTGGCAGACTGCGTTCCACTCAGCCGAATCTCAGCGTGCGTTATCATGCGGGGATGAGTAATGACTTCCTGGATGCCTGCGTACAGGTGATCCGTTGCGGCTTCGGGATGCCAGCCTTTAACAACGACGAAATCGTCATTCCGGAATTCATTAAGCTGGGCATTGAACCGCAGGACGCCTATGACTACGCGGCTATTGGTTGCATCGAAACCGCCGTTGGCGGCAAATGGGGCTACCGCTGCACCGGCATGAGTTTTATAAACTTTGCCCGCGTAATGCTGGCGGCGCTGGAAGGCGGACGCGATGCCACCAGCGGCAAAGTATTCCTGCCGCAAGAGAAAGCGCTCTCAGCTGGCAACTTTAATAATTTCGATGAAGTGATGGACGCCTGGGATACGCAGATCCGCTATTACACGCGCAAATCCATCGAAATAGAGTATGTCGTCGACACCATGCTGGAAGAAAACGTACACGATATTCTGTGCTCCGCGCTGGTAGATGACTGTATTGAACGTGCGAAAAGTATTAAGCAAGGTGGCGCGAAGTATGACTGGGTATCCGGCCTGCAGGTGGGTATCGCCAACCTCGGCAACAGCCTGGCTGCAGTGAAAAAACTGGTCTTCGAGCAGGGGGCTATCGGCCAACAACAGCTGGCCGCCGCGCTGGCCGATGATTTTGATGGTCTGACCCACGAGCAGTTGCGCCAACGCCTGATCAACGGTGCGCCAAAGTACGGCAACGATGACGATAGCGTTGATGCGCTGCTGGCCCGCGCTTATCAGACTTACATTGACGAACTGAAGCTGTATCACAACCCGCGTTACGGCCGTGGTCCGGTTGGCGGCAACTACTACGCCGGGACCTCGTCTATCTCTGCAAACGTACCGTTCGGCGCGGCAACCATGGCAACGCCGGATGGCCGTAAAGCGCACACCCCGCTGGCAGAAGGCGCAAGCCCGGCCTCCGGTACGGACCATCTCGGTCCAACGGCGGTAATTGGCTCGGTGGGTAAACTGCCTACTGGTTCAATCCTCGGTGGCGTGCTGTTAAATCAGAAGCTGAACCCGGCCACGCTGGAAAATGAGTCTGATAAACAGAAGCTGATGATTTTGCTGCGTACCTTCTTTGAAGAGCACAAAGGTTGGCATATTCAGTACAACATCGTTTCTCGTGAAACGCTGCTTGAAGCCAAAAAACACCCGGATCAGTACCGTGATCTGGTGGTGCGTGTAGCGGGTTATTCCGCCTTCTTCACCGCGCTGTCTCCGGATGCGCAGGACGATATCATCGCCCGTACTGAACATATGTTATAAGCAAGGTCAGTGAGCCGGATTAGGTACTCGTACCGACATCCGGTTCTCATCCCTCACCACTGCCGGATGGCGCAGTTGCTTATCCGGCCCACTCAATCGCCCCTCTCCCTCTTTCATTCGAAATTAAATTTGTGCTTTAGCTCACATTGTTATTAAAATGTTTCAGGTCGCAGTTATGAGCCAGGAGCAAGTATGACCATCAAAGTTATCGTCACAGACATGGACGGAACTTTTCTCGACGACGCCAAGCATTACGATCGCGTACGCTTTATGGCGCAGTATCAGGAACTGAAAAAACGAGATATTGAATTTGTCGTGGCCAGCGGCAACCAGTATTACCAGCTAATATCCTTCTTCCCGGAGCTCAAAGATGAGATCTCTTTTGTCGCCGAGAACGGGGCACTGGTGTTTGAACACGGCAAACAGCTGTTTCACGGTGAGCTTACCCGCCACGAATCACGCATTGTCATTGGCGAACTGCTCAAAGATAAGCAGCTCAACTTTGTGGCCTGTGGACTGCAAAGCGCCTACGTGAGCGAAAATGCCCCAGAGTCCTTTGTCGCGTTGATGGCAAAACACTACCATCGCCTGAAACCCGTAAAGGATTATCAGGACATCAACGATGTGCTGTTCAAGTTCTCGCTGAATTTACCCGACCAACAAATCCCGTTGGTTATCGATCACCTGCATACTGCTCTTGATGGCATCATGAAGCCTGTCACCAGCGGCTTTGGGTTTATCGACCTGATAATTCCCGGCTTACATAAAGCTAACGGAATCAGCCGTTTGTTAAAACGCTGGAACCTGTCACCGCAAAACGTAGTCGCCATTGGCGATAGCGGTAACGACGCGGAAATGTTGAAGATGGCGCACTACTCTTTCGCCATGGCCAATGCGGCAGAGAGCATCAAATCGATTGCCCGCTATCAGACCGATGACAATAACCATCAAGGCGCGCTGAACGTGATTCAGGCGGTGCTGGACAACACCTCCCCTTTTAACAGCTGATCCCATAACCGGGGCGCTCGCCCCGGCTTTCACTCTATTCTCACTTTGCGCACACCAGCATATTTTTAAACTTGCATTAACTAATTTTTAACTTATATTATCACTTGCAATCAAATTTAGTTTCGAATGAAAGTTAATGCGAGGTGGTTATGGCTTTTACTTTTACCAGCGACACGTTGCCTGCCGATCACAAAGCGGCAATCCGTCAGATGAAACAGCAACTGCGGGCACAGCTTGGGGATGTTCAGTTGATCTTCAACCAGCTGAGCGATGCCATTGCCACCCGCGTGGCGGAAATCAACGCCCTCAAAGCGCAAGGCACCCCGGTATGGCCTGTGTTGTCCTATGCGGATATCAAAGCGGGTCGCGTGAGTGCAGAGCAGCGTGAAGAAATTAAGCGTCGCGGATGCGCGGTTATTAAGGGGCATTTCCCCCGCGAACAGGCGCTGGCATGGGATCAGTCGATGCTCGATTACCTGGATCGCAACCATTTTGATGAGGTCTACAAAGGCCCCGGTGATAACTTTTTTGGCACCCTCAGCGCATCCCGCCCGGAGATCTACCCCATCTACTGGTCCCAGGCGCAGATGCAGGCCCGCCAGAGCGAAGAAATGGCCAATGCACAGTCATTCCTTAATCGCCTGTGGACGTTTACAAGCGAAGGGAAACAATGGTTTAACCCGGATGTCAGCGTTATCTACCCTGACCGCATACGTCGTCGTCCGCCGGGAACAACGTCCAAAGGGTTGGGCGCGCATACGGATTCCGGCGCGCTGGAACGTTGGCTTCTGCCGGCATATCAGCAGGTTTTTGCGAATGTTTTCAATGGTAAACTGGAAGAGTACGATCCGTGGCAGGCTGCGCATCGCACCGAAGTAGAAGAGTACACCGTGGATAACACCACCAAATGTTCAGTATTCCGTACCTTCCAGGGCTGGACTGCATTATCCGATATGCTGCCCGGTCAGGGATTGTTGCATGTGGTCCCTATTCCTGAAGCGATGGCGTATGTGCTGTTACGCCCATTGCTTGACGATGTGCCGGAAGATGAACTTTGCGGCGTAGCGCCCGGCAGAGTCCTGCCGATTTCCGCGCAATGGCATCCGCTGCTGATTGAAGCGCTAACCAGCATTCCACAACTGGAAGCCGGAGATTCCGTCTGGTGGCATTGTGATGTTATTCACTCCGTCGCGCCGGTAGAAAATCAACAAGGTTGGGGCAACGTGATGTATATCCCTGCCGCACCGATGTGCGAAAAGAATCTGGCCTACGCTCACAAAGTAAAAGCCGCGCTGGAAAAAGGCGCATCGCCAGGTGATTTCCCTCGAGAGGATTATGAAACTCATTGGGAAGGACGCTTCACACTGGAGGATTTGAATATCCACGGTAAACGCGCGCTGGGGATTATTTAATATGTAGCTTACACAATTTTCCCTAAGTATTTCGCGTTACAGGAAGGCGGTCAGCCTGTAAATCCCCGGGAGCTTACATAAGTAAGTGACCGGGGTGAACAGGTGCAGCCAACACACCTGTAACACGAAAGACGACGGGTAAATTAACCGTCAATACCTTTACTACGCAGGTAATCTTCGTAGTTGCCGGTGAAGTCGATCACACGTTCCGGCGTAATCTCAATCACGCGGGTCGCCAGGGAACTGACGAACTCACGGTCGTGAGAAACGAAGATAAGCGTGCCCTGATACATTTCCAGCGCCATGTTCAGCGACTCGATAGATTCCATATCCAGGTGGTTGGTCGGTTCATCCATCACCAGGATATTCGGTTTCTGCATCATCAGCTTACCGAACAGCATGCGTCCTTTTTCACCACCGGAGAGCACTTTTGCAGGTTTCTTGATATCGTCCTGGCTGAACAGCAGACGACCAAGGAAGCTGCGCACAACCTGCTCATCATCGCCTTCTTGTTTCCACTGGCTCATCCATTCGAAAACGGTCAGATCGTTTTCAAACTCGTATTCATGATCCTGCGCGTAGTAACCAACCTGGGCGTTCTCAGACCACTTCACGGTACCGTTGTCTGGCTGCAAATCGCCAACCAACGTTTTCAGCATGGTGGATTTACCCACGCCGTTGGCACCAATGATGGCAACCTTCTCTCCCACTTCCAGCAGCAGGTTAAAGTTTTTAAACAGCGGGCCTTCATCAAAACCTTTCGCCAGCGCTTCCACTTCCAGCGCGTTACGGAACAGTTTCTTATCCTGTTCGAAGCGGATGAACGGGTTCTGACGGCTGGACGCTTTCACTTCGTCAAGCTTAATCTTATCAATCTGGCGCGCACGAGAGGTTGCCTGACGAGATTTAGACGCGTTGGCGCTAAAGCGACTGACGAAGGATTGCAGATCGGCAATCTGTGCTTTCTTCTTGGCGTTATCGGCCAGCAGACGTTCACGCGCCTGAGTTGCCGCCGTCATGTATTCGTCGTAGTTACCCGGATAAACACGCAGTTCGCCGTAGTCCAGATCCGCCATGTGCGTACAGACCATGTTCAGGAAGTGACGGTCGTGCGAAATGATGATCATGGTGCTGTCACGCTCGTTGAGTGTCTGCTCCAGCCAGCGAATGGTGTCGATATCCAGGTTGTTCGTTGGTTCGTCGAGCAGCAGAATGTCCGGGTTAGAGAACAGCGCCTGTGCCAGAAGCACACGCAGTTTCCAGCCGGGCGCGACTTCGCTCATCGGGCCATAATGCTGCTCTACCGGAATACCGACGCCCAGCAGCAGTTCACCCGCACGCGCTTCCGCAGAATAGCCGTCCATTTCGCCATACTGAACTTCGAGGTCAGCAACTTTATAGCCGTCTTCTTCGCTCATCTCGGCCAGCGCATAAATGCGATCGCGCTCCTGCTTCACTTCCCACAGTTCACCGTGACCCATGATGACAGTGTCAAGCACGGTGAATTCTTCAAAGGCGAACTGATCCTGACGTAGCTTACCGATGCGCTCGTTCGGATCGAGGGAAACGTTGCCCAGCGTCGGTTCGAGGTCGCCGCCGAGAATTTTCATAAAAGTGGATTTACCGCTACCGTTCGCGCCAATCAGGCCGTAACGGTTGCCGCCGCCAAATTTGACGGAAATATTTTCAAACAGCGGCTTACTGCCGAACTGCATGGTGACGTTGCTGGAAACTAACACTGGCGTATCCTGAAAGAGAAAGAAATATGTGACAAACCGCTTATTATGCCATAAGTCTGCGATAAGATCGCGCCTTGATGCTGAAGGGGTAAAGTGAAAGCGTGAGGAAAAAAATGTGATTTAGTACACATCCGAATTCCTTGTTGCTCAGATTGCACATATAATGCGTGCCCAACACTACATAAATCTCAACCCACTAGCCTGCCTGGCACTGAATCTCGCATACATGAACATGAATATGAAATTAACAACGCTTTTCGCGGCGGCACTCGCAATAGTTGGTTTTTGTAACACCGCCTCTGCCGTCACGTACCCGCTGCCTACCGATGGCAGCCGTTTGATTGGCCAAAACCAGGTCATCACGATTCCTGAAGGCAACACCCAACCGCTGGAATATTTTGCGGCAGAGTATCAGATGGGTCTGTCTAACATGCTGGAAGCTAACCCGGGCGTGGATACCTTCCTGCCGAAAGGCGGTACCGTGCTGAACATCCCTCAGCAGTTGATCCTGCCGGATACCGTGCATGAAGGTATTGTGATTAACAGCGCTGAAATGCGTCTGTACTACTACCCGAAAGGCACTAACACCGTCATTGTTCTGCCGATCGGTATCGGTCAGTTGGGCAAAGACACGCCAATCAACTGGACCACCAAAGTAGAACGTAAAAAAGCGGGTCCAACCTGGACGCCTACGGCGAAAATGCATGCGGAATACCGCGCAGCGGGCGAACCGCTGCCAGCCGTTGTTCCGGCAGGTCCGGATAACCCGATGGGGCTGTACGCGCTGTATATCGGTCGCCTGTACGCTATCCACGGCACCAATGCTAACTTCGGCGTCGGCTTACGCGTCAGCCATGGTTGCGTGCGTCTGCGTAACGACGACATCAAGTTCCTGTTTGAAAATGTGCCGGTCGGCACCCGCGTACAGTTTATCGATGAGCCGGTAAAAGCCACTACCGAACCAGACGGCAGCCGTTACATTGAGGTACACAACCCACTGTCTACCACTGAAGCACAGTTCGAAGGCGGGGAAATCGTACCAATTACGCTGAATAAGAGCATTACCAGCATCACCGGTCAGCCTGACGTCGATCAGGCCGTCGTTGAGCAGGCGGTACAGAACCGTTCTGGTATGCCGGTTCGTCTGAACTAAGCACATACCTGATACGAAAAAGGCGGATGAATCATCCGCCTTTTTTATTGTCTCTGCGCCGCTATGACAGCATCAGCAACAAACCATACCCCACCAGCGCCGCCCATATCAGCATCGGCATCGAATACCAATGAAAACGCCACCAGATCCGGCGGTCGTTTGCCATGCGCAAAGCAATAAGATTCGCCAGCGATCCCGGCAACAGCCCAAAGCCGCCCACATTGACCGCCCAGGCCAGCAATAGCGTCGGCGGGACGTAGTTCAGCAGCAAAATTGTACTAGGAACATTACTGATAAACTGCGACAGGCCAATGGCCGTCAACCACAGCCCCGGCGCTGAAAGCGTGCCAATCTGGTGGGTGATCCCCTGCAAGGCCGGGAGTTGCGTCAGCAAGTGCACATCAATAAACATCGCCATAAACACTAACAGCAACGTCCAGTCAACGCTGAGGATCACGCGGCGAGCCAGCACCATGAACCCTGCAGCGACGATTGCCAGCCCCCACAGCTCTTGTTTTAACTCCAACGCCGCCAGGAAGACGATATACAATGCCAGACAGCTCCACACCAGACGCGGTTGCCAGTCAGGCGCGGACGTACCGGTGTGATAATGCAATGCTTTATTCGGGAAACTGAACCAGCACAGCACCACCAGCGTCAGCATCATGGCCCCCGCAAGCGGCGCCATTTGCCAGGTAAATGCGGCAAATGACAAGCCAGAGGCCCCCACATCAGAATGTTTTGCGGGTTACCTATTGGCGTGAGCAACGATCCGGCGTTAACCGCCAGCGCCTCAAAGATAATCAGGCGATTCACCGGAATAGCGCATAATTTTTTCAGGGTGATCGTCAGCGGAACAACAATAAACAACGCCACATCATTGGTCAGAAACGTCGACAGCAGCGCCGCCGCCAGCACCATAAATATTCCCACCTGGCGTTCTGTGTTGAAGCGGCGGGTCATTTTGCGCCCTAACACATCAAAATAGCCGCTGAGCTCGACCCCTTTGGTCAGTAACATCAGGCCGCTAAGCGTAATAATCGTGTGCCAGTCAATGGCACCTGGCCACAGCCGGGGCGCAAATGGCGTGAACAGGCTCAGTGCAACCCCGACGATGATTAACAGCTGGAAAAAGCGATCGCGCTGCAAGGCGCGTAGTAAAGGGAAACTCATTCAGAGCCTGTTCCTTGCTGTTGCGTAAACCGGCTAAAAGCCTCCAGCGTTTCCTTACTGACGTGATGCTCCATTCCTTCCGCGTCACGACGGGCAATTTCCGGGCTGATGCCTAAAATCAACAGGAAATTCTCTACGATCTGATGACGCTCCCGACTCTCCTGAGCCAGCCGTTCTCCTTCTGCGGTTAAAAACACGCCCCGCCAGGGGATCATTTCAATCAACCCGACGGAAGCCAGGCGCTTAAGCATTTTAGCAACCGTCGGCTGGGAAACCCCAAGCCGCGCGGCCATATCAACCTGGCGCGCCTCCCCCACCTCAATAATGAGATCGGAAATCAGCTCTACGTAGTCATCAATCAGCTCGCGGCGATGCGCCTCCCGAACCTGACGAAACCCTTCAACGTGTTCTTCGACATTCACCAATTGCGTCACTTTTTTTGTTGTTGGCGTACCTGCGCGACGACTCATTCTGCTTCCTCGTTACTGTGACGCGTTAACGGCATCTGATTAGAGAAGGCTCATTGTAAACCAGAGTTGCGTGGGCACAAAAAATTAACGTTTTAGCAATAGCTATATAATATAGCCTGTGCTATATCTGTATATAATAAAGACATCCCTCACGGACTGATGGGATCGTGAAGTCAGGAGGTTTATATGAATGAATTTAAGAGGTGTATACGCGTGTTTAGCCACTCTCCCTTTAAAGTACGGTTAATGCTGATCTCTATGCTGTGCGACATGATTAACAGCAAACCAGAGCAGGATAAACCTTCAGAAAAATAATGCGGCGTTGCGGTACGCCGCTTCTTTTTCCTGCGGTCACCCGAATACAGCGATCGTTTTTGTGCCAATAACCCTTCTTTTTGTCAGTTTTGCCACGTCCCTCGCAAAACAATTTCTTTGTAGTAGTTGACCTTCTCTTGCACACACTCTATCTTTTCGCAGCCCTGCGTATATTGCGGCTCGCGGATGCGGACCCTATCCCTCTTCTCGCTCTCTCAGGCAGGCAATGACCCTTAGCGCCAGGGTAAGCACATGGCGTTTTTGTAACAGTGGCATATGAATTTAACCCTCAAAGATTCAATCATTGCTCGCAGCCGGGCGATTAGTCCGTGGACTGGCCTCTATTTCTTACAGTCTCTGCTGATCAATCTTGCGCTGGGCTATCCGCTTAGCCTGCTCTATAGCGTTGCTTTCACCTGTATATTAATGCTGATGTGGCGCAGTGCGCCGCGCGCGCAGAAAGCGCTGATTGGCATTTGCTCGCTGATTGCGGCAATGTATTTTCCGTTCGGCCAGGCATACGGTTCGCCGAACTTCAACACGCTACTGGCCCTACACTCTACCAATATGGAAGAGTCCACCGAAATTCTGACCATCTTCCCGTGGTACAGCTATCTGGTTGGCATGTTTATTTTCGCCCTTGGTGTTATCGCCGTACGTCGTAAAAAAGATGAACAAAAGCGCGGCTGGAATAAGTTCGACAGCGTTTGTTTGTTATTCAGCATTGTCGCGTTCTTTGTTAACCCGGTGCAAAACCTGGCCTGGGGTGGCGTGTTCAAGCTGAAAGATACCGGCTATCCGGTTTTCCGATTTGCCAAGGACGTGATCGTCAATAACAACGAAGTGCTCGACGAGCAGGAGCGTATGGCGAAGCTGTCGAGCGTCAAAGACAGCTGGACGGTAACCGCTGTGAAGCCGAAGTATCACACCTACGTGGTGGTGATCGGTGAAAGCGCCCGCCGCGATGCGTTAGGCGCGTTTGGCGGCCACTGGGATAACACCCCGTTTGCCAGCTCGGTTAACGGCTATATCTTCGCGGATTACATTGCCGCCAGTGGTTCTACGCAAAAATCACTCGGCTTAACCCTGAATCGGGTAGTTGATAATAAGCCCCAGTTCCAGGACAACTTTGTTACTCTGGCCAACCGCGCAGGATTCCAGACGTGGTGGTTTTCCAATCAGGGACAGATTGGTGAATACGATACGGCTATTGCCAGTATTGCGAAGCGAGCAGATGAAGTTCAGTTCCTCAAAAACGGTGATTTCGAAGCAGACAAAAACACCCGCGACGAAGCGCTGTTGAAGATGACCGCCCAGGTGCTGGCAACCGAGCGCACGCAGCCGCAGCTGATCGTACTGCATTTAATGGGCTCGCATCCGCAGGCCTGCGACCGTACGCAAGGAAAATACGAAACTTTTGTCCAGTCAAAAGAGACCTCCTGTTACCTGTACACCATGACGCAGACGGATGACCTGCTGCGCCAGCTTTACGAACAGTTACGTAACAGCGGCAATAGCTTCTCGATGGTCTATTTCTCCGATCATGGCCTCGCCTTTAAAGAGCGTGGAAAAGAGGTGCAGTACCTGGCGCATGACGATCAGTTCCAGCAGAATTTCCAAGTGCCTTTCATGGTGCTGTCGAGCGATGATAAAGCGCATCGGGTGATAAAAGCCCGTCGCTCAGCGAATGATTTCTTGAGCTTTTTCTCGCAGTGGACGGGGATCAGCGCAAAAGAAATTACCAACAGCTACCGCTTTATCTCAGAGAAAAAGGCCGGTCCGGTGTATATCACCAACTTTAAGCTGCAGAAGGTGGATTACAACCACCTTGGTACCGACATCTTCGAGACCAAATCTCGCTAACAGCTCAAATTGCAGGCAAAAAAAATCCGCCCCGAGAGGCGGATTTTTTATATCACCGAAGTGATTAGAAGCGGTAACCCACGCCAGCGATCCAGGTGCCAACGTCAACGCTACGAATACGGCTCTGCTCGTAGGAGAAGTCCAGAGCAACGTTTTCGATCGGGTTGAACTGCAGACCAGCACCGTAGGAGAAACCGTAGTCACTGGTGGTGTGGTTGTCAGCCGGGGATGCTGCGTTCTGGAATTTACCGTAACCAACACCCACTACGCCGTAAATGCTCGCCCAGTCGTTCAGACGGTAAGCCGGGCCAGCAGTGATGCCGTAGTACTGGGTTTTGTTGTAGTCGCCAGAAGCATCGGTACGATCTTTTTCAGTGTAAGTGAAGGAACCGATAACACCCAGCGGGTTGTTGTCCTGCTCGTAACGATACTTCAGGTTAAAACCGTTCATTTTGTTCGCTGCGCCCTGAGCATCGCTCTGAGCGTAACCACCGGTAACGGTAGAAGTAGCAGCTACAGCAGTACCTGCGGAGAAAGCCAGAACAGCGGCCAGTGCTGAAAGACATGCAATTTTTTTCATAACCACCTCAAATGTGCTTCAAGTAAATCTTAAGTTTTAAATATACCAAAAATTAATGGGAAACTCTTTGCGATTAGCGATGTCTAACGGGGTCTTTCATGTAACAGAACATTTCAGAAACCCGCTATCTCTTTCAATTAACATCACTTTTCTAACGTAAACTGCCATTATTGCGCGCACAATATGGCACATTCATCCAGATTATTCCTAATCACACAGATTATTAATCCATCAATTTCATCCCATTGTACGGAACTGAGCAATTTTTTTTCAACGAATACTCAACCACATGAGTGTATTTCCATTACACTCGCTGTTTTACTTCTATTGACATATTTAGACAGGAGAAAGGATGCCGGGGTCGTTACGTAAAGCGCCAGTCTGGTTGCCTATTTTGGTTTTGCTGATTGCTATGTCCTCCATTCAAAGTGGAGCATCTCTGGCAAAATCGCTGTTCCCTCTCGTTGGCGCGCCGGGGGTGACTGCACTGCGCCTTGCACTGGGCACCCTCATCCTTATCGCCTTCTTTAAACCCTGGCGTTTACGATTCGCCAAAGAGCAGCGTCTTCCTCTATTGTTTTACGGCCTGTCGCTGGGCGGGATGAACTACCTCTTCTACCTGTCAATTCAGACCGTACCGCTGGGAATTGCCGTGGCGCTGGAGTTCACCGGCCCGCTCGCGGTAGCGCTATTTTCATCCCGACGTCCGGTGGATTTCATTTGGGTTGCACTGGCTGTACTCGGACTGTGGTTCCTGCTGCCATTAGGTCAGGACGTTTCTCACGTCGATTTAACCGGTGCTGCGCTGGCGCTGGGGGCTGGTGCCTGCTGGGCAATCTATATTCTTACCGGGCAACGTGCCGGCGCGGAACACGGCCCAGCTACCGTTGCGGTAGGGTCATTAATTGCGGCGTTGATTTTTGTCCCTATCGGTGTGCTCCAGGTCGGCGATGCCCTGTGGCACTGGTCCATTCTGCCATTAGGCCTGGCCGTTGCGGTCCTCTCTACTGCGCTTCCCTATTCGCTGGAGATGATTGCGCTGACGCGACTGCCAACGCGTACTTTTGGGACGTTGATGAGCATGGAACCGGCGCTGGCGGCGGTTTCCGGAATGATCTTCCTCGGTGAAACGCTGACACTAATTCAGACGCTTGCGCTGGGCGCCATTATTGTCGCATCGATGGGTTCTACGCTCACTATTCGCAAAGAACCACAAATAAAACAAGTTGACGTAAATTAACCCCTTAATATTCTGCATGGTTTGCATAATCATGCAGAATATCCAATTGTAAATTTGCGTAATAATTATTCTAATAAATAGATTTTTCTCATTCGCATATTTGATTCATTTTTTACATTAACATAAAAATAACATCACCCCATCCAAAACCACCATAAGATACTGATTTTATCAACTATTTTATATTCATCGTCTCTTCACTATTAAAGTAATAGGTAACACCGGGAAGATAAATCCAAATTTAGCGCTATACTTATTTTCGTTGAAGAGTTGGGACATAAACATCAAGAGGATATGAAAATATGAGTACCGCAAAATTGGTAAAAACAAAAGCATCTGCCCTCCTTTATACCCGCAACGATGTGACAGACAGCGAAAAGAAAGCGACTGTTGAGCTGCTGAATCAGCAAGTGATCCAATTCATCGACCTGTCGTTGATCACCAAACAGGCCCACTGGAATATGCGCGGCGCGAACTTCATTGCCGTACATGAAATGCTGGATGGTTTCCGTACTGCCCTGACCGATCACCTCGACACGATGGCTGAACGAGCCGTACAGCTAGGTGGTGTGGCATTGGGTACAACTCAGGTTATTAACAGCAAAACGCCTCTGAAAAGCTATCCACTGGATATCCATAGCGTACAGGATCACCTGAAAGAACTGGCTGACCGCTATGCCGTCGTCGCTAACAGCGTCCGTAAAGCCATTGGCGAAGCAAAAGACGAAGATACCGCAGATATCTTCACCGCCGCTTCACGCGACCTCGACAAATTCCTGTGGTTTATCGAAGCCAACATTGAATAACAACAGACATAAGAATTACCTATATAACCCTCGCCCCGGCGGGGGTTTTGCACATCTATGGTGCACAGCATTGATCATTCCCCCCTTCAAAGTAAATTATTTGTAATAATCACTTCACACAATCGTTAACGAAAGATTGTTTTATCAACATTTTTTACGCTAAATAGTGATACCGTTTGCACCGTGCCAGGTACGCACCAAATGAGTGCCCCAAAACAGTGCATACCGCCTTCTTTGCCCTATTCATTGTGCAGAAAAACAAGACACCCTCTTGTTAAAACAATGAGTTGCAAAATTGGCACGATTATTTCATTAAGCCATATGTTCTCGCAGGGGATCGCCCCGTGGATATAAAAGGAAATCCTATGAAGTCTGTATTAAAAGTTTCACTGGCTGCACTTACCCTGGCTTTTGCGGTGTCCTCCCATGCCGCAGATAAGAAACTGGTTGTCGCAACCGACACTGCGTTTGTACCGTTTGAATTCAAGCAGGGTGACAAATACGTTGGTTTTGATGTGGATCTGTGGGCTGCCGTGGCCAAAGAACTGAAGCTGGATTATGAACTGAAACCAATGGATTTCAGTGGCATCATCCCGGCTCTGCAAACCAAAAATATCGACCTGGCACTGGCGGGTATCACCATCACTGATGAGCGTAAAAAAGCGATCGACTTCTCTGACGGCTACTATAAAAGCGGTCTGTTGGTGATGGTCAAAGCAAATAATAACGACGTGAAAAGCGTGAAAGATCTCGATGGTAAAGTTGTCGCAGTGAAGAGCGGCACCGGTTCCGTTGATTACGCGAAAGCTAACATCAAAACTAAAGACCTGCGTCAGTTCCCGAACATCGATAACGCGTATATGGAACTGGGCACCAACCGCGCAGACGCCGTGCTGCACGACACGCCAAACATTCTTTACTTCATTAAAACCGCGGGTAACGGCCAGTTCAAAGCCGTAGGTGAGTCCCTTGAAGCTCAGCAGTACGGTATCGCCTTCCCGAAAGGTAGCGATGAACTGCGCGAGAAAGTGAACGGCGCGCTGAAAACGCTGAAAGAAAACGGCACGTACAACGAAATCTACAAAAAATGGTTCGGTACTGAGCCTAAATAACAAGAACGTTCTGTAACGCCCGGTAGCGCCAGCGCCGCCGGGTCTGCAATTTTGAGTCATCATGTTATGGCTCATTGTTTTTCTCACCACGGTAACAGGAACGACATATGCAGTTTGACTGGAGTGCCATCTGGCCCGCCATCCCGCTTTTGATTGAAGGCGCCAAAATGACCCTGTGGATCTCGGTCCTCGGTCTGGCTGGCGGTCTGGTAATCGGACTTGCAGCAGGGTTTGCGCGCACCTTCGGCGGTTGGATAGCCAACCACGTAGCGCTGGTGTTTATCGAAGTTATTCGCGGTACGCCAATCGTTGTGCAGGTGATGTTTATTTACTTCGCCCTGCCAATGGCATTTAACGATTTACGCATTGACCCCTTTAGCGCCGCCGTTGTCACCATCATGATCAACTCCGGGGCCTATATTGCGGAAATCACCCGCGGCGCGGTGCTCTCAATCCATAAAGGCTTCAGCGAGGCAGGGTTGGCGCTTGGGCTTTCACGCACAGAGACCATCCGCCACGTAATTTTACCTCTCGCACTGCGTCGTATGCTGCCGCCGCTGGGCAACCAGTGGATCATCAGCATTAAAGATACCTCGCTGTTTATTGTCATTGGCGTCGCCGAACTGACCCGTCAGGGCCAGGAAATCATTGCCGGTAACTTCCGCGCACTGGAAATCTGGAGCGCCGTTGCGGTGTTCTATCTGATCATTACGCTGGTGCTGAGCTTCATTCTGCGTCGTCTGGAAAGAAGGATGAAAATCCTGTGATTGAATTTAAAAACGTTTCTAAGCACTTTGGTCCAACTCAAGTGCTGCACAATATTGATCTGAACATTGAACAGGGTGAAGTGGTGGTCATTATCGGACCCTCCGGATCCGGTAAATCTACCCTGCTGCGCTGCATTAACAAACTGGAAGAGATAACCTCTGGCGATCTGATCGTCGACGGTCTGAAAGTGAACGATCCGAAGGTAGACGAGCGGTTAATCCGCCAGGAAGCCGGGATGGTGTTTCAACAGTTCTATCTGTTCCCGCATCTGACGGCGCTGGAAAACGTCATGTTCGGGCCGCAGCGCGTACGCGGGGCGAATAAAGAACAGGCCGAGAAACTGGCGAAAGAACTGCTGGCGAAAGTGGGACTGGCCGAGCGCGCCCACCACTACCCTTCTGAGCTGTCCGGCGGTCAACAACAGCGTGTGGCTATCGCCCGTGCGCTGGCGGTGAAGCCGAAAATGATGTTGTTTGATGAGCCAACCTCAGCGCTGGATCCGGAACTGCGCCACGAAGTTCTGAAAGTAATGCAGGATCTCGCGGAAGAAGGGATGACCATGGTGATTGTGACCCACGAAATCGGTTTTGCCGAAAAAGTGGCTTCACGCCTGATTTTCATTGATAAGGGCCGTATTGCCGAGGACGGTAATCCGCAGGCCCTGATTGAAAATCCGCCCAGCCAACGCTTACAGGAATTCTTGCAGCACGTTTCCTGATAGCTCTGCCTCCCTTCATCCGAAGGGAGGTTTTTCACCAGAATCCTCTCATTTCAATTCTCTCCCGCCCTGACATCTATACTTATCCTTTTGAATTTATTTTCTCATGGGAGGAGTCATGCGCGGGATCCTGTTCATCATTGTTTGTCTGTTGAGTCTTCCGACCCAGGCGGTGACGATTCCTGGCGTTACCACGCCAACGTCAACCAACGCGCAAACCACACCGGCGAAAGAGCCGGATATTGAACAGAAAAAAGCGGCTTACGGCGCACTGGCCGATGTGCTGGAAAATGACGCCTCGCGTCAGGAGCTGATCGGCCAGTTACGCAAAGTGGCCACTGCCCCTCCTGCCCAGCCGGTGCCGACCATTGTCCCGCCCACGCTAACGGAGGAAAAAACGGTACTGGAAAACGTCACGAATGTCACCCGCCACTACGGTGAAGCCCTCTCCAGCCGCTTTGCCCAGCTTTATCGCAATATTACCGATGCCCCGCACAAAACCTTTAACTCGCAAACGTTCACCAATGCCCTGACGCATTTTTTAATGCTGGCGGTGTCGGTGTTCGGTTTTTTCTGGTTGGTTCGTCTGTGCGCGCTGCCGCTGTATCGCAAAATGGGACAATGGGCACGGCGCAAAAACCGCGAGCGCAGCAACTGGCTCCAGCTTCCGGCGATGATCGTTGGCGCATTCGTTATCGATTTGCTTCTGCTGGCGCTGACATTGTTTGTCGGGCAGATACTGAGCGACAAAATGAACGCCGGCAGTCGCACGATCGCTTTTCAGCAAAGTTTGTTTCTCAATGCTTTCGCCCTGATTGAGTTCTTCAAGGCCATTTTGCGCCTGATATTTTGCCCTACGGTGGCCGAGCTGCGCCCGTTTAACATTCCGGATGCTGGCGCGCGCTACTGGAATCGCCGATTGAGTTCATTGAGCAGCCTGATTGGCTACGGGCTTATTGTTGCCGTACCCATTATCTCGAATCAGGTCAACGTGCAGGTCGGCGCGATGGCAAACGTCATCATCATGTTGTGTATCACACTATGGGCGCTGTACCTGATTTTCAGAAACAAGAAAGAAATTACTCAGCATTTGTTGAATCTGGCGGAAAGATCCCTCGCTTTTTTCAGTCTGTTTATTCGCGCTTTTGCGTTGGTATGGCATTGGCTGGCCAGCGCCTACTTCATTGTGCTGTTTTTCTTCTCGCTGTTTGATCCAGGCAACAGCCTGAAATTCATGATGGGTGCCACGCTGCGCAGCCTGGTGATCGTCGGGATCGCCGCGTTTGTTTCCGGTATGCTTTCCCGCTGGATAGCCAAAACCATTACTCTTTCACCACATACCCAGCGCAGCTATCCGGAACTCCAAAAGCGGCTGAATGGTTGGTTGTCGACGGCGTTAAGCGTCGCCAGGATCCTGACGGTGTGTGTCGCGGTCATGCTGCTACTGAATGCCTGGGGACTGTTCGACTTCTGGAACTGGCTGCATTACGGCGCAGGAGAAAAAACGGTGGATATCCTGATCCGTATCGCGCTGATTTTATTCTTCTCCGCCATCGGTTGGACGATTCTCGCCAGCCTGATTGAAAATCGTCTGGCTTCCGATATTCACGGCCGCCCGCTACCCAGCGCGCGTACCCGCACCCTGTTGACGTTGTTTCGCAACGCGCTGGCGGTGATCATCAGCACGATCACCATCATGATTGTGCTGTCAGAAATTGGCGTCAATATCGCCCCCTTACTGGCTGGGGCCGGGGCGTTGGGGTTGGCGATCTCTTTTGGTTCGCAAACGCTGGTAAAAGATATTATTACCGGGATCTTTATTCAGTTCGAAAATGGCATGAACACCGGCGACCTGGTTACCATCGGTCCTCTCACCGGTACGGTAGAACGGATGTCTATCCGCTCTGTGGGCGTGCGTCAGGACACCGGGGCGTACCATATCATTCCCTGGTCATCGATAACGACCTTCGCCAACTTTGTGCGTGGAATAGGATCGGTCGTCGCCAATTACGATGTAGACCGCCATGAGGATGCGGATAAAGCGAATCAGGCGTTGAAAGACGCGGTTGCTGCGGTGATGGAAAAAGAAGACATCCGTGGGCTTATTATCGGCGAGCCGTCGTTTGCGGGGATTGTAGGGTTAACCAATACGGCCTTCACGCTGCGGGTTTCGTTTACCACCTTGCCGCTGAAGCAGTGGACGGTACGTTTTGCGCTCGACAGCCAGGTGAAGAAATACTTCGATCTGGCGAACATACGCGCGCCGGTACAGACATATCAGGTCTTGCCTGCACCGGTGCATGGCCCAACGCCTGCGGCAAGCGAACCGCTGCCGCCAGCCGAGCCAACGCTTTAACGTTGACGCGCCATAAAACGGCGACGCTGATCGTTATCCATAAAGGTCCAGGCAATAAAGCGGCTCTGCTTTTGCCCCTGGGCCATCTCTTTCTTGACCACTTTCACCGCGCCCGCGTCCGTCAACGCGTGATACAGCGGAGGCAAATTCTCGCCGCGCGAAACCAGCGTGGTGAACCACATCACCTGGCGACCAAAGGCCTGGCTTTCAGCGATCATTTTTTTAATGAACGCCACTTCACCGCCTTCACACCACAGCTCCTGCTGCTGTCCGCCAAAGTTCAGCGCATCATCTTTATCTTGCCCCAGATTACGACGTTTACGCTCGCTTCCTGCGCGGGCTGAGGCCGCAGAATCATGGAATGGCGGGTTACACAATGTGGCTTCATACTGCTCATTTTTGTGAATGATACCGTTGAAGATTGCCGTAGCATCTTTCTGGCGACGCAGACGAATAGCACGGGTTAACCCCGGATTGCCGTTTACGATCGCCTGAGCGCTGTTAAACGCTTCGCTACTGGTCTCACTGCCCGTGAATCGCCAGCCGTATTCGTGCACGCCGATCAACGGATAAATACAGTTTGCCCCTACGCCGATGTCCAGGATGCTCGCATTTGCCGGAATGGTGCCGTTGGTTTCCCCCAACAGGTCGGCCAGGTGGTGAATGTAATCAGCGCGGCCAGGAACAGGAGGACACAAAAAACCGTCTGGAATATCCCAGTTTTTCACCGCATAAAAATGCGCCAACAGTGACTTATTGAGCGCCTTGACGGCTTGCGGATTGGCGAAATCAACACTCTGTTCACCGCCTGGCGTGAGGGTGAGAAATTGCGTCAGCTCTGGGGTAACCTGGCATAAAGTCGCAAGATCATAACGGCCATTGTGGCGATTGCGTGGGTGTAATCCCGGTTTCTGGGGGGGCATAGCATTCTCCTTTTAACAGCGGCGTAAGATACCCGCATAACGTCACGGGGTAAACACGCACTTCGTGGAAATTTGATTTTTTTATGCCTGCTTCATACCGATTTCTTTGTTCAAAAAACAGACGGTTCATCATCGATTTTTTGCGGTAAATGTCATCTGCTGGCGACCTAAACTTATCAGGCACACCTGTTGTTTTTCAGAGGATATCACCATGAAGAAATGCCTCACATTACTTGCCGCTACCGTACTGGCCGGCATGACCTTTGCGTCATTTGCTGCACAGCCCTACACCAGCCCAGCCACCGGTCAGTTACACGCTTCCGGCACAGTATCTGCTACCGGTGCAACTAACCTGAGCGATCTCGAAGACAAGCTGGCAGAAAAAGCGAAAGAACAAGGCGCAAAAGGCTTTGTTGTTAACTCTGCGGGCGGTAAAAACCAGATGTACGGTACCGCAACTATTTATAAGTAGCCCCCACCTCATCCCAACTGCATTCGACCCGAATGCAGTTTTTTGCGCTCTCATCACGCCACACACAGCTCAAATCGTAATCATCATGTTGGAATTTTGAATCCAATGTAAATAAATGTATTTATTTTTGAATTAATGAATGCTAAAACTCCTCACTGATTAGAAATGATTATCAAAATCATTATCAATTACACATTCATTTTCGCGAGACCTGCAGGGTACAACATCCACAGAGATGTCCCTTAGCGTGAGTGAAACCGTCTACTCAAAAATAATAAGTCACTTATTAACATGGATAAAAATCGCAACTTGCCGTCCAGTAGTTTTCATTCACTGACTTTTTTTGCTGGTCTGTGCATTGGCCTGTCTCCGGTAGCCCAGGCTGTCGCTGCAGGCGATCAGGATAAAAAACAAGAAGATACATTGGTCGTTGAAGCAACCAAACCTTCGCTATATGCCCCAACACAGTCTGCCGACCCTAAATTCTCCCGCCCGGTAGCGGATACCACCCGCACCATGACGGTGATTTCTGAACAAGTGATTAAGGATCAAGGCGCAACAAATCTGACCGATGCGCTGAAAAACGTACCGGGCGTTGGCGCGTTTTTCGCTGGCGAAAACGGCAATTCCACTACCGGTGATGCGGTTTATATGCGTGGTGCGGATACCTCAAACAGTATTTATATCGACGGTATTCGTGATATTGGCAGCGTCACGCGCGATACCTTCAATACCGAACAGGTCGAAGTGATCAAAGGCCCTTCCGGCACCGACTATGGGCGTAGCGCACCGACAGGTTCCATCAATATGATCAGTAAACAGCCGCGCACCGACTCCGGGATCGATGCGTCGGCCAGCGTCGGCAGCGCCTGGTTCCGCCGTGGTACGCTGGACATTAACCAGGCTATCGGCGACACCACAGCCGCACGTTTAAATCTGATGGGCGAAAAAACACATGATGCCGGTCGCGACAACGTAAAGAATGAACGTTACGGTGTGGCCCCCTCTCTCGCTTTTGGCTTAGGCACCGAGAACCGACTGTATCTGAACTATCTGCACGTGACTCAGCACAACACGCCGGATGGAGGCATCCCCACTATCGGCCTGCCGGGTTACTCTGCGCCTTCCGCAGGAACGTCTGCACTGAATCATTCAGGAAAAGTCGATACGCATAACTTCTACGGTACCAACTCGGATTACGACGATTCGACGACCGATACCGCGACAATGCGTTTTGAACATGACCTGAGCGACAGCACCACGATTCGCAACACCACCCGCTGGTCGCGTATTAAACAGGATTATCTGATGACGGCGGTGATGGGCGGTGCGTCTAACATTACGCAACCCACCAGCAGCGTCGACACCTGGACATGGTCACGCCTGGCAAATACCAAAGATGTCAGTAACAAAATCCTGACCAACCAGACTAACCTGACCTCAAAATTTTACACCGGATCCATCGGCCACGATATCAGTACCGGTGTGGAACTGGCGCGCGAAACACAAACCAACTATGGTGTAGCCCCGCTCACCCCGCCGCCGGTTAATATTTATCATCCCAACAGCGACGTGAATATCGGCGGATTATCGCGTAGCGGTGCCAACGCTAACGGGCAAACCGATACCTTTGGCGTATACGCTTTTGATACGCTACAAATTACCCGTGAGTTTGAGCTAAACGGCGGTATTCGCCTCGACAATTACCGCACTGAATATGACAGCGCCACCGCTTGCGGCGCTTCCGGCCGTGGTGCAATTGCATGTCCGACAGGCGTCGCCAAAGGTTCCCCGGTCACCACTGTGGATACTGCCAAATCAGGCAATCTGGTGAACTGGAAAGCGGGCGCGCTGTATCACCTGACCGATAACGGCAATGTCTACATTAACTATGCCGTTTCTCAGCAACCGCCGGGCGGCAGCAACTTTGCCCTTGCGCAGGGAGGAACCGGTAACAGCGCAAACCGTACCGACTTCAAACCACAGAAAGCGAAAACCAGCGAGATCGGCACCAAATGGGAGGTGCTGGATAAGCGCCTGCTGTTAACCGCCGCGATTTTCCGCACAGATATTGAGAATGAAGTAGAGCAGAACGACGACGGAACATATTCCCAGTACGGGGAGAAACGCGTTGAAGGCTACGAACTCTCCGTAGCTGGCAACATCACCCCCGCATGGCAGGTTATTGGAGGATACACCCAGCAACGCGCCACGATCCACAGCGGCAAAAACATTGCTCAGGATGGTTCTTCTTCCCTGCCCTATACGCCAGAACATGCCTTCACGCTGTGGAGCCAGTATCAGGCTACCGATGATATTTCCGTTGGCGCGGGCGCACGCTACGTGGGCAGCATGCATCGCGGTTCGGACGGCGCAGTGGGTACGCCATCTTATACTGAAGGTTACTGGGTCGCCGACGCCAGGCTGGGTTATCGCGTGAATCGCAATCTCGATTTCCAGCTGAACGTCTATAACCTGTTCGACACCGATTATGTATCCTCCATCAACAAGAGCGGATACCGTTACCATCCGGGCGAGCCAAGAACCTTCCTGCTCACCGCCAATATGCATTTCTGATCCATCTCGTGGGGCGAAAGCCCCACTTTCAGGAGAAACACTGATGATGTACCACATTCCCGGCGTTCTGTCGGCGCAGGATGTCGCCTGGTTTCGCGAACAACTGGACGCTGCCGACTGGATTGATGGCCGAGCAACCACCGGCGCCCAGGGCGCGCAGGTAAAAAACAACCAGCAGGTGGATACGCAAAGCGAGCGTTACGGCGTTTTGCAACAAGCGGTACAAACTGCGGTGAATAACAGCCCGCTTTTCTTCGCCGCAGCATTACCGAAAACGCTCTCCACACCGCTGTTTAATCGCTACCAGGACCATGAAACCTACGGTTTCCACGTTGACGGCGCGGTACGTAGTCATCCGGAAAACGGCTGGATGCGCACAGACCTTTCCGCCACCTTATTCCTCAGTAATCCCGACGATTATGCGGGAGGAGAACTGCTGGTCAATGATACCTACGGCCAGCACGCGGTAAAACTTCCAGCGGGCGATCTGGTGCTTTACCCTTCCAGCAGCTTGCACTGCGTTACGCCGGTAACCCGTGGGGTTCGTGTGGCATCCTTTATGTGGATCCAGTCGATGATCCGAGATGACAAAAATCGCGCCATGCTTTTTGAACTGGATAAAAACATTCAGTCCCTGAAGGCGCGTCATGGGGAAAGTAGCGAGATCCTGTCGTTACTCAATCTCTACCATAACCTGCTGCGCGAATGGTCTGAAATCTGATACCGCTGATGCGTGGTCGTTTTTCGCCCATCACATTCGCTATACTTATTCTGTAGACATCAGCAGGAGGTACATATGGCATCCGGATGGGCAAATGACGACGCAGTTAACGAACAGATCAACAATACTATTGAAGATGCTGTTGCCCGCGCCCGTGGTGAGTTACCGACGGGGGAAAGTCTGTATGAATGCGAAGAATGCGGCAATCCTATCCCACAGGCCAGGCGTGAGGCAGTACCTGGCGTACGCTTGTGCATCACATGCCAACAGGATAAAGATTCACATAATGCAGCATTTTCAGGATATAATCGCAGAGGTTCGAAAGATAGCCAGCTACGTTGACTCATCTTTACCAAAAGTTTCAGCGCATACGATTTCCTTTACGAGCACGCTTTTTTGCACTCTGTGTGGCAAAATGTGCCGTTGTTGGTTTCTCTGTAAAGCGTAGTGACAAGAACTGTAAATCCCTCATCTGAATTTATTAATATTCAATAAGTTATTTGTCATTCAATTTTTTTGATTGATGTCGTCAATTCTATTCGATTTTCTCTCGCCAAAAAAAACGTGATACTTATCACATCGACGAAACAACGTCTTCTTAACAGAACACTAACTAACAGAACAAACCTGCGAGAGATTAATCATGAAAAACATTAAATATGCTGTTGCTGCTATCGCCCTGTCTACCCTGTCATTTGGCGTTTTCGCTGCCGAGCCGGTTTCCTCCACTCAGGCACAAAGCATGAATAAAATTGGTGTAGTTTCTGCTGATGGGGCCACCACACTGGATGGCCTGGAAGCCAAACTGGCTGAGAAAGCGGCTGCTGCTGGTGCATCTGGTTACAGCATCACTTCCGCTGTCGGTAAAGACAAAATGAGCGGCACCGCGGTTATCTATAAATAACCGAAAGATTACCTGTACGACCCAATGCTCCAACCCTCATTGACCCTGTTTGTTACCCTTTGTTTGCCCGTCCGCCACTGGACGGGCTTTTTTTTGCTTAGTGTTCCAGTCGTTGACGGAATTCCTGCAACACGGCGTCTGGCATGCCCATTTGCAGTGCCGCCTCACAAATCGCTTGCCAGCTTCCGGCATCCAGCGGAATACCGTGTTCCAGCCGTTCCTCGCGAGTATTCACCTCCCACTCCCCAGGCAACAGGATCGGGGCATCTTCAGCATGCGGGGACGCTTTCACCCATTCGGCAAATGCCGCAACCTGGTTGTCACAGTCCGGCGCGCTAAACAGTTCCGGATTCATAATAATAGTGGTCATACAGTTGATGATGGCGTCCGGGCTGGTCTGCAGGCTCTCTTCATGTGTGGTTTTACCCCCTGAAAGCGCACCACCCATAATTTCACACATCGCGGCCAGCGCATAACCTTTGTGTTGGGCAAACGTGAGCAACGATCCCAGCGGAGAAACCTGCATTACCGCAGGATCGGTTGTAGGCACCCCGTTTGTATCAATCAGGCATCCCGGAGCCACCGGCTCCCCCTTGTGCCATGCCACACGGGTTTTGCCAAACGCGATGGCACTGGTTGCATAGTCCAGCAACAGCGGGAAGGTATTTTTACGCGGAAAAACAACGCAGAAGGGGTTAGTGCCAAAACGACTATCGCGGCCATGAAACGGTGCAACCATCGGGATCCCGACCACACTCACAAAATGCACTGAGACAAAACCTGCCGCCGCACATTGCTCCGCCCAGTAGCCAATACGTCCAATATGATGCGAATTATGTAATGCCACGGCGGCAATACCGTGCTGACGCGCTTTTTCAATCCCCAGCGTGATGGCTTCATGCGCCGCCACCTGACCAAAGGCACAATCGCCATCAAGCGTAATCACCGCCCCCGCATCTTTAACCACTTTGGCATGACGATTGATCTGCAGATGTCCCTGCGAGAATGAGCGAATATAGCTGGGGATCATGCCGATGCCGTGGGAGTCATGACCGGCGAGGTTAGAGGCTATCAGATGATCGGCCACCAGTCGCGCCTCCTGTTCATTGCTTCCCATCTGCTGAAAAACGGCCTGGGTAAATGCGTGCAGCGTTGGCGCAGGGAAGCGATGTCCACTGTTCATTGTTATCTCCTGTTGTGTCGCGTGTTGATTGTGTTTCTTATTTTTCAACAAACTATGCTGCGCCACGGCGCTCAGGAGGTCAATAAACGTGCAGAAATTTCACGTTGGCGAAAAGAGAGAACCGACAGGCCTGGAAAATGGCCCGTCGGGGAATAAAAAATCAGAAGTTTTGTTCGACGCGAGCAAGTCCTTCAGCCAGCGTCGCGGATTCACCGGTTGCCACCAGGCAGCAGGCCATCTGGATTTTCAACGATGCCGGAACCGGCTCACTGCCGGCCAGACAACGCTCAATCCAGCGCGCAGTGGTTTCCGGATCTTTTGCCACCGGCAGCGGTACCGGCTCGTCAGGCATCTCGCTCTGTCGGTCCTGTAGCACTCGCACACCGGACGAATCGATCAGGCTTATCTGCGGGCAGCGCTGCGGGTTGGCGTACACCTCGCCTTCGGTACCGTGCATCAACAGGCCACGTCCACCGATATCGCTGAAGAATTTTGCCACACGCGAGACGTATTCCGGGTGTGACACGCTGGAAAGACGCAGCGCGGCGTCTTCAGCAAACGGTGTCGCTAATTTGGCCAACGTGTGCGCACTGTTGCGCACCCCCATTCGCCAACGCATCGCCAGCTGTTTTTCCAGCGGAGGACACAGCGCTCTCACCGGGATAAACACCGGCTGATGACCATCCAGCTTTGCCTGTGCCTGCCCGGCATGCCGCGTCGGCGCAATCCCCATCAGCTCGAAAATGGTTTCTGTCAGCACGCGGGTAGGATCCTCGCTGACGCCGTGCACCACCACCGGGAAGCCCAGCTTATGCAGTAAAATCGCCAACAGCGGCGTCAAATTCGCCTGCTTGCGCGCGCCGTTGTAGCTGGGAATGACAATCGGCATGGGTTTGGCAACCGGCGGGGTCAGGCGAAGGATGTGGTTTTGCATTGCTTCGTAAAAGCCCAGCATCTCCGCTTCGCCTTCGCCTTTAATACGTAGCGCAATCAGTACGCCGCCCATTTCAAGCTCCGGTACGTCGCCGTTCAACATATGGGTATACAGTCCGCGAGCAGTATCCTTATCCAGGTCACGCGCGTGATTTTTTCCTCGCCCAATCTCTTTTATGATTTTGCGGTAATCCATCGATAACTCCTTGCCTGTTGCTCGCATCGTTAACGCCGACGGCGACGCGTAGGTTTCGTTTTTTCTTTTGGTTTTACTATAACGTCTGGCACAGCAGGTTGCTCTATCGGAAATATGGGTAACGCGTTCAGTAAACGCTTGCCATAATTTTTGGTCAATAAACGTTTGTCATAAATAACCACTTCTCCCCAGCAGCCGTGGCTACGAATGAGTCGCCCAACCTGCTGGATCAAATTGAATGACGCCGCAGGCAGGCTTTGAACCTCGAAAGGATAGCGATTCAGGCTTTTCAACCACTCGCCCTCGGTGATCACCACCGGGCTATCGATCGGCGGAAATGCAATTTTGTGAATATGCACCTGGGTCAGCAGGTCGCCTTTCAAGTCCAGACCTTCAGCAAAAGATTGCAGCCCAACCAGCACGCTGCGCTCGCCGTTGGTCACCCGTTTGCGGTGCAACTCTACCAGTCGATAGCGCGGCTGATCGCCCTGCACCAACAACAGCAGACGCAGATCGGTGACGTGCTCAAGAAAACGCTGCATCGCCCGACCGCTGGCAAACAGCACCAGCATCCCCTGATGCTTTTTGCTTTCTAACTGTTCGCGGAAATAGGCGGCCATTTCCGCGATATGTTGCTCTTCGTTATCAATTAACGGTTCGTAGCGCATCTGCGGAATGACGATTTTGCCCTGTTCAACGTGATTAAACGGTGAATCCAGCGCGACAAACCGATCCCCTGCTTTTTCCTTCAGCCCACTCATCTCCTGCAAACGCGAGAAGCTGTTGAGCGAGCGCAGCGTTGCGGAAGTGACAATAATATGCGGGACGCTACGCCACAGCAGGCGTTCAAGCTGATCGCTCACACGGATCCCCACGCAGTGGAACCAGACGTGGATTTGCCCGTCACGCACCTCGCGCGTCGCCCATTTACTCACCGGCGCGCCTGACGACTGCGCGATCGATGCCAGCCGCCACAGTTTGCTTTGCGACTCAAACATGCCCAGCGCCCGGTTCATCTGCAAAATAACCCGATGCAGACGCACAACATCGTGCGTGCCAGTTTTTTCGCTGAGATCGTTGAGGAACAGTTCCGCCAGCCCGCGCAGCATTTCAGTAAGCTTTGCCAGACGCTGACAAATCTCCATCACTTCTGCAGGCAGTTCGCCCATCGCAAAGCGGTGTTCCGCCTCCTGAGTAGCGGGCATATACAGATTAAGAATGCTATTAAGCGATGAAATCAGTTCATACAACTCTTCACAGTGAGCGTTCAGACGCTCGGCGTTCGCCAGCGGCGGCGTAGTTTTCGGGCGAAACTGTTCCAGGCAGGTCGCCACTAATTTGCAGAACAGATCCAGCTGGAGCCGATACCAGGGGGCGCTGATTTCTGCGCTCATCTCCAGCGCATCACGCGCGACGTCCGGCAGGTGGTGGCCTTCATCAAGGACCAGCAGCAGATTTTTCGGCTCCGGCAACACAGCTTCGCTTTCCATAGCCGCCATCACCAGCGCGTGGTTGGCCACCACCACTTCAGCCTCCTGAATCTCGCGGCGGGCGACAAAAAAGGGGCACTCACGATAGTAGTGACAGTTACGATTCAGACAGCTGGCTTTATCGGTGCTCAGGCGTTGCCAGAGTCCGTCATCGATGGCGATATCCGTGTGATCGCGCAGCCCGTCCCACTTGTAACTGTCGAGATCGCCTTTTAGCCTGGCGCAGCGCTTTTGTTCTTCCTGGTTATTGGGCGTCAGGTCATCGTCGAGAAAGGCCAGCAGATCCTGCTGATTGGGTTCGGTACTGGCCAGCGCCGCTAAATTACGCGGGCAAACATAGCGTCCGCGACCAAACGCGGCGGTAAAACGTAGGTCAGGGATAATTTTGCGCAACAGCGGTAAATCTTTGCTGTAGATCTGATCCTGCAAAGCAACATTGGCGGTACTGACCACCAGCGTTTTTTGTTCTTCACGCGCGATGGCAATACCGGGGAGCAGGTACGACAGGGTTTTCCCCACTCCGGTCGGCGCTTCAATCGCCAGATGCCGCCCTTCTTCACCTGCCAGCGTTTTCGCGACGTCGGCAATCATCTGCCGTTGCGGCGCACGGGGGATAAAGTCGGGGATCTGTTCCTGAAGCGCCTTATACCAGGCGGCGATTTGCGCTTTTAACGCGGCCGTTAGTGCCATGAGAAAACCTGAAATACTGTATAAACAGCCACTATTGTGGCACTTTCTGGTACGTGTCGCAAAAAGAAAAGCCCGACCTTTCGGCCGGGCTCGCAATTACTGCGCGGAAGACGGTTTGCGCGGACGGCGCGGTGGACGAGGCTTATCGCCCGCCGGTTTGCCTTCGCCGCTACGCGGTTTCGCTTTTGGCGCACCGCCATCCTGACGACGCGGCTGCTGGCCACGCCCGGCTCCACCCTGACCGCGACCGCCACCGCCACGCTGCTGACGACCGTTCTGGATCGGCTCGGCTTTGATGGATGGGTCCGGCTCGTAGCCTGGCGTCGCAATACGCGGGATCTCTTTTTTCAGCAGCTTCTCAATGTCACGCAGCAGCTTGTGTTCATCGACGCACACCAGAGACAGCGCTTCGCCAGTGGCGGCAGCACGACCGGTACGACCAATACGGTGCACATAATCTTCCGGGACGTTTGGCAGCTCGTAGTTCACTACGTGCGGCAACTCTTCAATGTCCAGGCCACGCGCGGCGATATCCGTCGCCACCAGCACGCGAATATCACCGGATTTGAAATCAGCCAGCGCACGTGTACGCGCCCCCTGAGATTTGTTACCGTGGATCGCCGCGCTGCGAATACCGTCTTTATTTAGCTGTTCCGCCAGATGGTTCGCACCGTGTTTGGTACGGGTAAATACCAGCACCTGCTGCCAGTTGCCCTGACCAATCATCTGCGACAACAGTTCACGTTTGCGTTTTTTATCCACGAAATGCACATGCTGAGTCACCTGCTCTGACGCGGTATTACGACGCGCCACTTCAATTTCCAGCGGGTTATGCAGCAGCTTTTCGGCCAGCGATTTAATATCGTCAGAGAACGTTGCAGAGAACAGCAGGTTCTGGCGTTTTGCCGGCAGCTTCGCCAGAACACGACGAATGTCGTGAATGAAGCCCATATCCAGCATGCGGTCAGCTTCATCGAGTACCAGGATCTCAACATGATCCAGTTTCACCGCATTCTGGTGTTCCAGATCGAGCAAACGGCCAGGCGTGGCAATCAGCACATCCACGCCGCCGCGCAGCTTCATCATCTGCGGGTTGATACTAACGCCGCCAAAGACCACCAGCGAGCGGATGTTCAGATACTTACTGTAATCACGTACGTTTTCGCCAATCTGAGCCGCCAGTTCGCGGGTTGGCGTGAGGATCAGCGCACGCACCGGACGACGACTTTTACCATGCGGCTGATGAGTAATCAGGTGCTGCAACAGCGGCAGGGTAAAACCTGCCGTTTTCCCCGTACCGGTCTGGGCGCTGGCCATCAGATCGCGGCCTTCCAGCACGGCAGGGATTGCCTGCTGCTGAATAGGGGTAGGTTCACGGTAACCCTGTTCGGCAACGGCACGTAAAATATCAGGGTTTAAACCAAGGGAATCAAAAGACATAACAACTCCGAACCGCCCTGACCGTTACCGGTGTCGTTTTCAGGGAGATACATACAATAGAGATGACAAAAACCACAATGTCATGAAGGGGCGGAGTGTAGCAGTTTTTGTGATGTGCCGCATAAATTATCCCTGCTGAGGAAAATAACGCCCCGGACTGGACAAGGTTGCACATCAGTCATAATCTTAATCAATCGATTGATTAAGATCAGAGTCGTGCCATGAATACACCCACCATGACAACCAAAGGTGAACAGGCAAAAAATCAGCTTATTGCCGCCGCGTTGGCACAGTTTGGCGAGTATGGTCTGCATGCCACCACGCGCGATATCGCCGCGCAAGCCGGGCAAAATATTGCGGCTATCACCTACTATTTTGGCTCAAAAGAGGATTTGTATCTCGCCTGTGCCCAGTGGATTGCGGATTTTATCGGCTCACAGTTTCGCCCGCACGCTGAAGAAGCTGAGCGTTTGTTTGCCCAGCCAAAGCCGGATCGTGGCGCAATGCGCGAATTGATCCTGCGCGCCTGCAAAAATATGATCACGCTGCTCACCCAGGAAGACACCGTAAATCTGAGCAAATTTATCTCGCGCGAACAGCTTTCACCCACCGCGGCTTATCAACTGGTGCACGACCAGGTTATCAATCCGCTGCATACACACTTAACACGCCTGATTGCTGCTTATACAGGCGGCGATGCCAACGATACCCAAATGATTCTGCACACCCACGCCATCCTCGGCGAGGTGCTGGCCTTTCGTCTTGGGAAAGAAACCATTCTGTTGCGTACAGGTTGGTCACAATTTGATGAAGATAAAAGCGCGCTGATTGACCAAACGATCACCTGTCACATCGATCTTATTCTGCAAGGTTTAACGCAAAGGAGTCTGGAGTCATGAAAAAACCTGTCGTGCTCGGGCTGGTTATCGCGGCCCTCGTTGCCGTGATTGCCGGTGGAACGTGGTGGTATCAAAGTCGGCAAGATAACGGCCTGACGTTGTACGGCAATGTCGATATCCGTAGCGTCAACCTGAGTTTTCGCGTTGGCGGCAGGCTGGCCTCACTGGCGGTTGACGAAGGCGATGCTATTACAGCCGGTCAGGTGCTGGGTGAACTGGATCACGCCCCATATGAAAACGCGTTAATGCAGGCGAAAGCCAATGTTGCCGCCGCCCAGGCGCAATACGATCTGATGCTGGCCGGGTATCGCACAGAAGAGATTGCTCAGGCAGCAGCGGCCGTCAAACAGGCGCAGGCCGCCTATGATTACGCGCAGAACTTTTATAATCGGCAGGTAGGATTGTGGAAAAGCCGCACCATCTCCGCCAACGATCTGGAAAATGCCCGTTCATCACGCGATCAGGCGCAGGCTTCGCTGAAATCTGCGCAGGACAAACTTACCCAGTATCGCAGCGGTAATCGTGTACAGGACATTGAACAGGCGAAAGCCACGCTCGAACAAGCTCAGGCCCAGCTTGCGCAGGCAGAGCTCAATTTACACGACACCACGCTAATCTCCCCGTCTGACGGCACACTACTCACCCGTGCGGTGGAACCTGGTAGCATGCTGAACGAAGGGGGCACGGTACTGACGTTGTCGCTTACGCGTCCGGTTTGGGTTCGCGCCTACGTAGATGAGCGGAATCTGAGCCAGGCCCAACCGGGACGCGAAATCCTGCTCTACACCGATGGCCGTCCGGACAAACCGTATCACGGTAAAATCGGCTTCGTGTCGCCTACTGCCGAGTTTACGCCGAAAACAGTTGAAACTCCTGACCTGCGCACCGATCTGGTTTATCGCCTGCGTATTGTGGTGACCGACGCGGACGATGCGCTGCGCCAGGGAATGCCGGTAACGATCAAATTTAGTGACGAGGCACGGCATGAATGATGCCGTTATTACGCTCAAAGGGCTGACAAAAAACTTTGCCGGAATGGAAAAACCCGCCGTCGCCCCGCTCGACTGTACCGTGCATGCGGGCTACGTGACCGGACTTGTCGGACCGGACGGCGCGGGGAAAACCACGCTGATGCGCATGCTGGCAGGATTGTTAAAACCCGATGCAGGAAGTGCTGCGGTGATTGGTTTTGATCCCATCAAGGACGACAGCGCGCTGCATGCGGTGCTGGGCTATATGCCGCAGAAATTTGGTCTGTATGAAGATTTGACCGTCATGGAGAACCTCAATCTCTATGCCGATTTGCGCAGCGTCACCGGTGAAACGCGAGAAAAAACCTTTGCCCGGTTACTGGAATTTACCTCGCTGGGGCCATTTACCGGACGACTGGCCGGCAAACTTTCCGGCGGCATGAAACAAAAGCTCGGGCTGGCCTGTACGCTGGTCGGCGAACCCAAAGTGCTGCTGCTGGATGAGCCTGGCGTCGGTGTCGACCCTATATCCCGTCGCGAATTGTGGCAAATGGTTCATGAGCTGGCCGGGGACGGTATGCTGATCCTCTGGAGTACGTCGTACCTGGATGAAGCAGAGCAATGTCGTGATGTACTGCTGATGAACGAAGGTGAGCTGTTGTACCAGGGCGATCCCACTCAGCTGACGCAAACCATGGCGGGTCGAAGCTTCCTGATGAGCAGTCCGCAGGAAAATAACCGCCGACTGCTGCAACGCGCGTTAAAACTGCCGCTGGTCAGCGACGGGATGATTCAGGGGAAATCCGTCCGTTTAATCCTGAAAAAGGACGTGACAGTTCAGCAGATTCAACACGCTGACGGCATGCCGGAAGTAACCATCAACGAAACCGCCCCCCGTTTCGAGGATGCTTTTATCGATTTACTCGGCGGAGCCGGGACATCGGAGTCCCCACTGGGCGCTATCCTGCATACCGTAGAAGGCACGCCTGGCGAAACGGTGATCGAAGCCAAAGCGCTGACCAAGAAATTTGGCGATTTTGCCGCGACCGACCACGTAGACTTTGCCGTGCAGCGCGGCGAGATTTTTGGCCTGCTAGGGCCCAACGGCGCAGGCAAATCCACGACCTTTAAAATGATGTGCGGCCTGCTGGTTCCCACGTATGGCAAAGCGCTGGTGCTGGACATGGACCTGAAGGTCAGCTCCGGCAAAGCGCGCCAGCATCTGGGTTATATGGCGCAAAAATTCTCGCTGTACGGCAACCTGACCGTTGAGCAGAACCTGCGCTTTTTCTCCGGCGTCTACGGCCTGCGCGGTCGGGCACAGAAGGAGAAAATCGATCGTATGAGCGAGGCATTCGGTCTGAAAAGCATCGCGTCTCACGCCACCGACGAACTGCCGCTGGGCTTTAAGCAGCGCCTGGCGCTGGCCTGCTCGCTGATGCATGAACCCGATATTTTGTTCCTCGATGAACCCACTTCGGGGGTCGATCCTCTCACTCGCCGCGAGTTCTGGCTGCATATCAACAGCATGGTGGAAAAAGGCGTCACGGTAATGGTGACTACCCACTTTATGGACGAGGCGGAGTACTGCGATCGCATCGGGCTGGTGTATCGCGGCAAACTGATTGCCAGCGGTACGCCGGACGACCTGAAAGCTCAGGCTGCCGACAACGACACGCCGGATCCGACGATGGAACAGGCGTTTATCACGCTAATCAATGACTGGGATAAGGAGCACGCGCATGAGTAATTCCGCTCTCTCCTGGCGTCGCGTACGCGCGCTGTGCGTGAAAGAAACCCGCCAGATCGTCCGCGATCCCAGCAGTTGGCTGATTGCGGTGGTGATCCCGTTGCTGCTGCTGTTTATTTTCGGCTACGGGATCAACCTCGACTCCAGCAAGCTACGGGTAGGGATTTTGCTCGAACAGCAAAGCGAAGAGGCGCTGGATTTTACCCATACCATGACCGGCTCGCCGTATATTGACGCCACTATCAGCGATAACCGTCAGGAATTGATTGAGAAAATGCAGGCCGGGCGCATTCGCGGGCTGGTGGTGATCCCAGTGGATTTCGCCCAGCAGATGGCGCGACCAAACGACGTGGCGCCGATCCAGGTGATCACCGACGGCAGCGAACCCAATACTGCCAACTTTGTGCAGGGTTATGTCGAAGGTATTTGGCAGATCTGGCAACAACAGCGGGCGGAAGATCGTGGAGAATCATTCAAGCCCTTGATCGACGTGCAGACCCGCTACTGGTTTAACCCGGCAGCCATCAGCCAGCATTTTATTATTCCCGGAGCGGTAACAATTATAATGACGGTCATTGGCGCGATCCTCACCTCATTAGTAGTGGCGCGCGAATGGGAACGCGGAACCATGGAGGCGCTGCTTTCTACCGAAGTCACCCGCGTAGAGCTGCTGCTGTGTAAACTGATCCCCTATTATTTTCTCGGCATGCTGGCGATGCTGCTGTGTATGCTGGTGTCGGTATTTATTCTCGGCGTGCCCTATCGCGGCTCGCTGCTAATCCTGTTTTTCATTACCAGCCTGTTTCTGCTGAGTACGCTCGGCATGGGCCTGTTGATTTCGACTATTACCCGCAACCAGTTTAACGCCGCTCAGGTGGCGCTGAACGCCGCTTTCCTGCCCTCGATTATGCTGTCAGGTTTTATCTTCCAGATAGACAGCATGCCCGCGATTATCCGGGCGGTAACCTACATTATTCCGGCGCGTTATTTCGTCAGCACCCTGCAAAGCCTGTTTCTGGCGGGAAATATTCCTGTGGTGCTAATTATCAACGTGCTGTTTTTAATCGCTTCGGCGGTAATGTTTATTGGCCTGACGTGGCTTAAAACCAAACGTCGGCTGGATTAAGGGGACGGGCATGTTTCATCGCTTATGGACGTTAATTCGCAAAGAGCTGCAATCGCTGTTACGCGAACCGCAGACGCGAGCCATTCTGATTTTACCGGTACTGATTCAGGTGGTCCTGTTCCCGTTTGCGGCGACTCTGGAAGTGACCAACGCCACGATCGCTATCTATAACGAAGACAACGGTAAACATTCGGTGGAGTTAACCCAACGCTTCGCCCGCGCCAGCGCCTTTACCCATGTTCTGCTGCTTAAAAGTCCCCAGGAAATTAAGCCGACTATCGACACGCAAAAAGCCCTGCTGCTGGTGCGCTTCCCGGCCAACTTTTCGCGCAATCTGGACACCTTCCAGCAGGCACCCATGCAAATTATCCTCGATGGGCGTAACTCCAACAGCGCGCAAATTGCCGCCAACTACCTGCAGCAGATCGTTAAGACGTATCAGCAGGAGCTGATGGACGGCAAGCCGAAACCAAACAATAGCGAGCTGGTCGTGCGTAACTGGTATAACCCGAATCTGGATTACAAATGGTTCGTAGTACCGTCGCTGATCGCGATGATCACCACTATCGGCGTAATGATCGTCACCTCGCTGTCGGTTGCCCGTGAGCGCGAACAAGGCACGCTGGATCAGCTGCTGGTCTCTCCGCTTACCACCTGGCAGATTTTCATCGGCAAAGCGGTTCCCGCGCTAATTGTGGCAACCTTTCAGGCCACCATTGTGCTGGCAATCGGCATTTGGGCTTATGACATTCCGTTTGCCGGTTCACTGGGGCTGTTCTATTTCACGATGGTGATTTACGGGCTGTCGTTGGTCGGCTTTGGTTTGCTGATTTCATCGCTGTGCGCGACACAGCAGCAGGCGTTTATCGGCGTGTTTGTGTTTATGATGCCGGCGATTTTGCTCTCAGGTTACGTCTCGCCGGTCGAAAATATGCCGGTGTGGTTACAGAATCTGACGTGGATTAACCCAATCCGCCATTTTACGGACATTACGAAACAGATTTACCTGAAGGATGCGAGTCTGCAGATTGTCTGGGGAAGTTTGTGGCCGCTGTTGGTGATAGCGGCCACAACCGGCTCAGCGGCGTATGCGATGTTTCGACGCAAGGTGATGTAGCTTTTTGTCTTTCGCCAGCAGCGAGACCACGGCGGGTCCGGCCAGGATCACCAGCCCCGCCAGTGCCAGCAAAACGTTGTTTTGCAGCACGCGTGACAGTAACCACAGCACGATCATCGCAGCACCGAAATACCACGTGGTGGTGAGTTCTTCCAGCACATCCGCTACGTCGCGCCAGCGCTGTTCATGGTGACGTTGCAAGGCCAGCATTAATAAAACTGTTACGCCGTAAACGACGCATAATCCCAGGCCGACGCGCACCAGCGTGCCGCTCATCCAGCCCATTACCAGCAACGCCACTACCAGTAAATGCAACACAATCTGCCAGCAACTTAGACCCGTTGCGACACGAACACGTTGTTGCCACCTCATGGCTTTTCTCCTGAAGGATTTTCAACTAATTGTTCAGAGTACCGGACTTTACGGAAAATTCCGCAACACTGCATCTTTTTGTGACGATGACTACACTATTTTATTTAGGAAGTGACGCCAACGGGAGGCTCATGAGCGGATCGGGAGTTCAATTTTCATTCAATGTGCTCACCATTAATACTCACAAAGGGTTCACCGCCTTCAATCGGCGTTTTATTTTGCCTGAGCTAAGGGAAGCCGTCAGAACGGTTGGTGCGGACATTGTATGCCTGCAGGAAGTGATGGGTGCGCACGAAGCTCACTCATTGCGCATTGAGAACTGGCCGGATACCACCCACTACGAATTTCTGGCGGACACAATGTGGAGCGACTTCGCCTATGGGCGTAATGCTGTGTACCCGCAGGGGCATCACGGTAATGCGGTGCTATCGCGTTATCCCATTGAACATGATGAAAATCGTGATGTGTCGGTCGGCGCGAGTGAAAAGCGCGGGGTGCTTTACTGCCGTATCGCGCCACCAATGCTCTCCCACCCCATTCATGTCATGTGTGTGCATCTCGGTTTACGCGAAGCTCATCGCCAGGCCCAGCTTGCGATGCTGGCTGATTGGGTCAATGCCCTGCCCGACGCGGAACCGGTGGTGATCGCTGGAGATTTCAACGACTGGCGGCAAACGGCCAATCACCCGTTGAAAACCAGAGCCGGACTTGACGAGATTTTTACCCGCGCCCACGGTCGCCCAGCACGCACATTTCCGGTGCAGTTTCCCCTGCTGCGTCTGGACAGGATCTATGTGAAAAACGCGAATGCCAGTACCCCAACGACGCTAGCGCTGCGTCACTGGCGACATTTGTCCGATCATGCCCCTCTGAGTGCGGAGATTCATTTATGAAATATGGCTGGCGTGAAGGCAATCAAATTCAACTGCTGGAAAACGGCGATCAATTCTACCCCGCCGTTTTTGACGCCATTAAACAGGCGCAACAAAAAATTATCCTTGAGACCTTTATCTGGTTTGAAGATGCGGTAGGAAAACAGCTGCATGCCGCGTTGCTCGAAGCCGCCCGGCGAGGAATCAAAGCAGAGGTGCTGCTGGATGGCTACGGCTCGCCGGATCTTAGCGACCGTTTTGTTGAAGAGCTGACCACAGCCGGCGTTGTCTTCCGCTACTACGATCCACGTCCGCGCCTGTTCGGTATGCGCACCAATCTCTTTCGCCGAATGCATCGCAAAATAGTGGTCATTGACGATCGTGTTGCTTTTGTCGGCGGCATCAATTATTCCGCTGAACATATGTCTGATTACGGCCCGGAGGCCAAGCAGGATTACGCCGTTCGCGTTGAAGGCCCTGTTGTGGCTGATATCCTGACATTCGTGCTGGAGAACTTACCGGGGCAAAGCGCAGTACGACGCTGGTGGCGACGTCATCATCGGGCCGTCGATAATCATCATCCCGGCGAAGCACAGGCACTGTTTGTCTGGCGTGATAATGAAGAACATCGTGATGATATTGAACGCCACTATCTGAAAATGCTAACCCAGGCAAGGCGGGAAGTGATTATTGCCAATGCCTATTTCTTTCCGGGCTATCGCCTGCTGCATGCCCTGCGTAAAGCAGCGAGACGCGGCGTGCGGGTAAAACTCATCGTCCAGGGTGAACCGGATATGCCGATTGTAAAAGTTGGCGCCCGCCTGCTGTACAACTATCTGGTTAAAGGCGGCGTCCATGTTTATGAATACCGGCGTAGGCCTCTGCACGGCAAAGTGGCACTGATGGATGACCACTGGGCAACGGTCGGTTCCAGCAATCTCGACCCCCTGAGCCTGTCGCTCAATCTGGAGGCAAATCTGATTATTCATGACCGCACGTTTAACCAGACTTTACGTGACAACCTGAACCCTATCATTGCGCAGGACTGCAAGCGTGTTGATGAATCCATGCTGCCCAAGCGCACCTGGTGGAACCTGACCAAAAGCGTACTGGCGTTCCACTTTTTACGCCACTTCCCGGCTCTGGTCGGCTGGCTACCGGCGCATACCCCGCATCTGGCTGAGGTAGAGCCGCCCGCACAGCCCACGCTGGAAACGCAGGATCGTATTCCAACTGAGGATGCAGGAGGAAAATCCTGATGGTAAAAAGCCACCGACGCTGGCGATTAGCGAAAAAGATCCTTACATGGCTGTTTTTTATTGCGGTCATCGTATTGCTGGTGGTTTATGCCAGCAAAGTCAACTGGCAGGAGGTGTGGACGGTCATCCGCGATTACAACCGGATTGCCCTGCTCAGCGCCGTGGGGCTGGTGATTGTCAGTTATTTGCTTTACGGCTGTTATGACCTGCTCGGACGCTATTATTGCGGCCATAAGCTGGCAAAACGTCAGGTCATGCTGGTGTCGTTTATCTGTTACGCCTTCAACCTGACGTTAAGCACCTGGGTAGGCGGTATTGGGATGCGCTATCGACTCTACTCTCGCCTCGGATTACCGGGGAGCACAATCACCCGCATTTTTTCGCTGAGCATTACCACCAACTGGTTGGGCTATATTCTGCTGGGCGGTTTTATTTTTACCTTCGGCATCGTTGAACTGCCCGCACACTGGTATATCGATGAAGGTACGCTGCGTATTTTAGGCGTAGCGCTGCTGCTGATTATTGTCGTTTATCTGTGGTTTTGCGCCTTCGCTAAGCATCGACACATCACCATCAAGGGCCAAAAGCTGGTGCTACCCTCCTGGAAATTTGCCCTCGCGCAAATGGCGATATCCAGTGCTAACTGGATGGTAATGGGGGCGATTATCTGGTTGTTGCTCGGTCAGAATATCGATTATTTCTTCGTGCTGGGCGTGCTGCTGGTGAGCAGTATTGCCGGCGTAATCGTGCATATTCCGGCGGGGATCGGCGTGCTGGAAGCGGTCTTTATGGCGCTGCTGGCAGGAGAGAAAACGTCTCAGGGAACGATTATTGCCGCTCTGCTGGCGTATCGCGTGTTGTACTATTTTATTCCGCTACTTCTGGCACTGGTGTGTTATTTGCTGCTGGAGAGTCGGGCAAAAAAGTTGCGGGTAAAAAACGAGAAGGCGATGGCGAAATAATTCACCGGATGGCGGCTTACGCCATCCGGTAGCGGAAAATTAACGACGATTGCCGAAGATACGCAGCAGCATCATGAACAGGTTAATGAAGTCCAGATACAGCGTTAACGCCCCAAGAATAGCGTATTTACGCAAGTTGGAACTGTCGCGCAGATCGATCTGCTCACCGATATTTTTCAGCTTCTGCGTGTCATAGGCGGTCAGGCCGACAAACACAATCACCCCTATGTACGTCACCGCCCACATCAACGCTTCACTCTTCAGCCAGAAGTTAACCAGCGAGGCCAGCACAATACCAATCAGCGCCATAAACAGCATATTGCCGAAGCCGCTCAGATCGCGCTTGGTGGTGTAGCCGTACAAACTCATGATACCGAACATCCCGCCGGTGACCACAAAGGTACTGGCGATAGACGAATAGGTATAGACAATGAAAATGCTTGATAGCGTCAGACCGGTTAACGCCGAGTAGAGCATAAATAGCGTGGTCGCCACACCCGCGCTAAGCTTTTGCACCATGCCAGACAGGACAAACACCAGCGCCAGTTGGGCGATGATCAGGCCAAAGAAGGTGATTTTGCTGGAGAAAACAAACATCATCACCGCAGGCGTATTTGCCGCATACCAGGCGATAAACGCCGTCAGCAACAGCCCGCAAGTCATCCAGCCATAGACCTGCGCCATATAGGTTTGCAGACCGGAACGCGCCTGCACAATAGAATCGGATCGTGGGAATCGGTCCATGACAATCTCCTGAATCAGTATGAGCCTAACACAAGTGTACTACTCTACCAGCGTTTTGCCGCCTGCTTATCGCTGTCGCGAGCATCAACCCAACGTTCACCTTCCGGCGTGGCCTCGCGCTTCCAGAACGGCGCGCGGGTTTTCAGGTAATCCATAATGAACTGCCCGGCATCAAACGCACTGCTACGATGCGCGCTGGTCACGCCAACAAAAACGATTTCGTCACCCGGCCACAGTTCGCCAATGCGATGAATCACTGTTACTCGTCCCAGCGGCCAGCGCGAACGCGCTTCGTCGACAATCTCCGCCAGCGCTTTTTCGGTCATCCCTGGATAGTGTTCCAGCGTTAACGCCTGCACGCTATCGCCGAGATTGTGGTTGCGGACTTTCCCGGTGAAAGTGACCACCGCGCCGTCCTCGTCACGTTCGGCCAGCCAGGGATATTCATCCCCGACACGAAACGCCGCAGGGCCAACAACAATTCGCGTTTCAGCCATCTTAGCCTCCGGTTACCGGTGGGAAGAAAGCCACTTCGTCACCCGCGTTAAGGGTATGGTCAAAATCGACCAGCGTCTGGTTTACCGCCGCCAGCAGCTTACCGTCTTCCAGCGCCAACGCCCAGCGATCGCTTTTTGCCGCAAGATGCTTACGCAGCGCTTCTACCGTTGCAAACTCGGCGGCGACCTCTAACGCATCGGTATTTACCAGTTCGCGTACCTGAGCAAAGAAGAGAACCTTAATCATGCGCATCCACCTTAAAATCTCCGGATTTGCCGCCGCTTTTTGCCAGCAGACGCACCGGACCAATCACCATATCCTTTTGCACCGCTTTACACATATCGTAGATAGTCAACGCCGCTACGGAGGCAGCCGTTAACGCTTCCATTTCGACACCGGTTTTCCCGGTCAGGCGACACAGCGTTTCAATGCGTACGCGGTTGTGCTCAGGCTCGGCGTGCAGATTGACTTCCACCTTGCTCAGCATCAGCGGATGACACAGCGGGATAAGATCCCAGGTCCGTTTGGCGGCCTGAATACCCGCAATACGCGCCGTGGCGAATACATCGCCCTTATGGTGACTGCCATCGATAATCATCGCCAGCGTATCACTACGCATGGTAACAAAGGCTTCGGCACGCGCCTCGCGTACCGTTTCCGCTTTGGCGGAGACATCCACCATATGCGCTTCGCCAGCGGCGTTAATATGAGTCAGTTGCGACATACTTATTTCTTCAAATGTGGGTGGAAATTACACGGACGCGTACGGGCATCAAGCTGCGGCGCAATAATATTTTCCCAGGCGGTACGACACGCTTTGGTCGACCCCGGCATGGCGAAAATCAGCGTTTTATTGGCGACTCCGGCAATCGCCCGGGATTGCAGCGTCGCGGTGCCAATCTCTTCAAACGACAACATACGGAAGACTTCGCCGAACCCTTCAACTTCTCTGTCGAACAACGGTTGCAGCGCTTCCGGCGCCTGGTCCCCTTCGGTTAACCCGGTGCCGCCGGTGATGAGCACAACCTGCACGTCGTCACTGGCAATCCAGGCTGAAACCTGGGCGCGGATGGCGTAACGGTTCTCTTTGACAATCGCCTTGTCGACTATTTGATGACCCGCTTCTTGCGCCGAGTCACGCAGATAATGGCCGGAGGTGTCATCTTCTTCGCCACGACGATTGGAAACAGTAAGAATAGCAATGCGTGTCGGGATAAATTCAGCGCTTACCTGACTCATGAAAAACTCCTTTTAGCGATCAGCCGCCAATGTAAGATAAGTTTTGCGTAATACCGGTATTGTTCTGATGTAAGAAATGGGTCTGTTTTTTCTCCAGCAGCGCAGCTGAAATGCGTTCTTCCAGCGCCGACTGCTGAGCGTCATCTTCCAGCAAATCACGCAGGCTAACGCCACCTTCACCGAATAAACACAGATGAAGCTTACCGACAGAGGAAACGCGTAGACGGTTGCAGGTAGCGCAGAAGTCTTTCTCATAAGGCATGATCAGACCAATTTCGCCAACATAGTCAGGATGGCAGAAAACCTGAGCCGGGCCGTCGCTGCGCTGTCGGATCTGATGAATCCAGCCGCGGCGCAGCAGCTCATCGCGCAGTACCTGGCCGGAGATATGGTGTTTACGGAAGAGCGAGCTGCCCTCGCCTGTTTCCATCAGTTCAATAAAACGCAGTTGGATCGGCCGTGGTTGGATCCAGGCCAGGAAGGTGTCCAGCTGATGATGGTTTACGTCGCGCATCAGCACGGTGTTGACTTTCACTTTTTCAAAACCCGCATCAAAGGCGGCGTCAATACCTGCCATCACCTGCTGAAACTTGTCCTGCCCGGTAATGGCATGAAACTGACGGGCATCCAGGCTGTCGACGCTGACGTTTAGCGCGGTTAGCCCGGCATCGCGCCAGACGGCGGCATCGCGCGCCAGACGATAACCATTGGTGGTCACCGCAATCTGACGGATGGCGTCGTTTTCACGCACGGCGGCGATGATGTCGGTAAAGTCGCGACGCAATGAAGGTTCGCCACCTGTCAGACGCACTTTCTCCGTTCCCAGACTGGCGAACGCACGCGTGACACGACGAATTTCATCAACGGTTAAAAAGCCGTTATTGGTGACCCCGCCGGGCTTATAGCCATCCGGCAGGCAGTAGGTGCAACGAAAGTTACACACATCTGTAATCGACAAACGTAAGTAGTAAAACTTACGCGCGAAAGCATCGGTAAGTTGAGAGCCCATGTACACCTTTCCAAATACGGGAGACGTAGTCATTTCTTCCTGCGCCCTGGTGACAAACTTATTCAAGTATTGTCACGGCCAAAGCACCGTATCATTTGACCCAGGTGCAGAGGCTAGAGTGTTTATACTCGTCATACTTCGAGTACATTGTGGTTATGCCGATACTAGCGTGTAAATGACGCTTTTGCCATGTACACTTTCGCTATATAAATATGTATATAGCGACACGATCGTGCATTTTCGCTACAGAATAAGCAAAAACCATAGTTTTGCATTGATATACATCATCTTGCCGTCAGGTCGATATCGTCAGAAAGGGGTAGATCGCAGATAATAAATTTCGCCAGATGCCAACTGGATAATTGCTGAAAACACGCTATTTACGGTACTGTAGCGCCGATCAATTGATATCAGGAAACTCTATGCGCACTCGCACCCTGGCAGATTTGGACCGCGTTGTCGCTCTCGGCGGAGGGCATGGATTAGGACGCGTTCTTTCCTCACTTTCCCCTTTAGGCTCACGCCTGACGGGTATCGTCACCACGACCGATAACGGCGGCTCGACAGGCCGTATTCGTCGCTCTGAAGGCGGGATCGCCTGGGGAGACATGCGTAACTGTCTCAACCAGTTAATTACCCAGCCCAGCGTCGCATCCGCTATGTTTGAGTATCGTTTTGGCGGAAATGGCGAACTTTCCGGGCATAACCTCGGAAATCTGATGTTAAAGGCACTCGATCACCTCAGCGTGCGGCCTTTAGAAGCCATCAATTTAATTCGTAACCTGCTGAAGGTCGATGCGCATTTAATTCCGATGTCGGAGCTGCCAGTGGATCTGATGGCTATCGACGATCAGGGGCATGAAGTCTATGGCGAAGTGAATATCGATCAGCTCACTATCCCTCCTCAGGAGCTGATGCTGTCGCCAAAAGTCCCCACCACGCGGGAAGCGGTTGAAGCTATCGCCGAAGCGGATTTGATTCTGATAGGGCCAGGCAGTTTTTACACCAGTCTGATGCCGATCCTGCTGCTCGACGATCTGGCGCAGGCGTTACGTCGCACGCCGGCCCCGATGGTCTACATCGGTAATCTCGGCCGCGAGTTAAGCCTGCCAGCAGCCAGCCTGACACTCAACGATAAGCTGGCAATCATTGAACAGTATGTTGGCAAGAAAGTGATTGATGCCGTAGTTGTGGGCCCGAAAGTGGATGTTTCCACCGTTACCAATCGCGTTGTCATTCAGGAAGTGCTGGAAGCCAGCGATATTCCCTACCGCCATGATCGCCAGCTATTGCATAGCGCGCTGGAAAAAGCGGTACAGGCGTTAGGCTGAGCGAATTTGCCTGATGGCGCTGACGCTTATCAGGCATACACAACCTTGACGTTTCCAGGCCGGATGACGGGTCTCCCCCACCTTCAACATCGCGTTAAGACGCCGCGATAAACAGCTCGCGCAACTGATGCAACTGGTCGCGGATCGTCGCGGCCTCTTCAAATTCAAGATTCTGCGCATGCTGCATCATTTGTCCTTCCAGCTCGTGAATCTTCTGCTGCAGCGCTTTTGGCGTCATATCCAGTTCGACAACCTCAGACTTCGCACCTGCGCGTGACTTCCCTTTGCCTTTCGCCTTGGTCTTCGCAATATTCTGACCCAGCGCCAGAATATCGACCACTTTCTTATTCAGCCCCTGCGGCGTAATGCCGTGTTCTTCGTTGTAAAGCTGCTGTTTCTCACGACGACGTTCAGTTTCACCAATCGCTTTGGCCATTGAGGCGGTAATTTTGTCGCCGTAAAGAATAGCCTTACCGTTGATGTTACGCGCCGCACGACCAATGGTCTGGATCAGCGAACGTTCAGAACGCAGGAACCCTTCTTTGTCTGCGTCCAGAATCGCCACCAGCGAGACTTCAGGCATGTCCAGCCCCTCACGTAACAGGTTGATACCCACCAGCACGTCAAACTCGCCCAGACGCAGGTCACGAATGATTTCCATGCGTTCCACGGTATCGATGTCAGAGTGCAGATAGCGCACCCGCTCACCGTGTTCTTCGAGATATTCGGTGAGGTCCTCCGCCATGCGTTTGGTGAGCGTAGTGACCAGCACACGTTCGTTAATCGCCGCACGGGTGCGGATCTCCGACAGCAGATCGTCAACCTGCGTCGCCACCGGACGCACCTCAATGACCGGATCCAACAGGCCGGTCGGTCGTACTACCTGATCGACCACTTCATCACCAGATTTCTCCAGCTCATAGTTACCCGGCGTCGCTGAAACGTAGATGGTTTGTGGAGCCAACGCCTCAAACTCTTCAAATTTGAGCGGACGGTTATCCAGCGCCGAGGGCAGACGGAATCCGTATTCGACCAGGGTCTCTTTACGCGCCCGGTCTCCGCGATACATGCCGCCAATTTGTGGAATTGTGACGTGGGATTCATCCACCACCAGCAGACCGTCGGCAGGCAGGTAATCAAACAGCGTCGGCGGCGGCTCACCGGGGCCACGCCCGGACAGATAGCGGGAGTAGTTTTCAATCCCCGAGCAGTAACCCAGCTCATTCATCATTTCCAAATCGAACTGTGTACGCTGGCTTAACCGCTGTTCTTCCAACAATTTGTTATTTGCCAACAGAATTTTACGCCGCTCTGCCAGCTCAACTTTGATTTCTTCCATCGCCTGCACGATACGTTCGCGCGGCGTCACGTAGTGCGTTTTAGGATAGATGGTGTAGCGCGAAATCGTGGATTCGACCTGCCCGGTGAGCGGGTCAAACAGCGATAAGCGTTCAACTTCTTCATCAAACAGTTCCACACGCAGCGCGATGTCGTCGGATTCAGCCGGGAAAATGTCGATCACTTCACCGCGCACACGGAAGGTCCCGCGCTGAAATGCCTGATCGTTGCGGGTGTATTGCAGTTCCGCAAGGCGGCGCAGGATCGCGCGTTGATCGATAATCATCCCTACCGTCAGGTGCAGCATCATCTTCAGGTACAGATCCGGATCGCCCAAACCATAGATAGCGGAAACGGAGGCCACGACGACGACATCCCGACGCTCCAGCAGCGCTTTAGTTGCCGACAGGCGCATCTGCTCAATATGTTCGTTGACCGAAGCATCTTTCTCGATGAAGGTGTCAGAACTGGGTACGTAGGCTTCCGGCTGATAATAGTCGTAGTAAGAGACGAAATACTCCACCGCGTTATCCGGGAAGAACTCTTTCATCTCACCGTACAGCTGAGCAGCAAGCGTCTTATTGGGGGCCAGCACCATGGTAGGACGCTGCAAGTCCGCAATCACGTTAGCGATGGTGAATGTTTTCCCAGACCCCGTCACCCCCAGTAGCGTCTGATGCGCCAGACCATCCTCCAGCCCTTCTTCCAGACGGCGAATTGCCTCAGGCTGATCGCCAGAGGGTTTAAAAGCGGAATTAAGTTTGAACGGTTTACTCATGAGCAGCTACCTGAAGCAATGGGCGGGCAGGTGTGTAATTTTACTCGCAGTGGTATATTTTGCCAGTAAAAAATACTGGATGAAAAAACAGTAACACGCCAGAATATTTCTGATACGCCATCTGAACGAGCGTGACTACAGGCTAAAATTTGGCCAGAGACAAGATAAAACACCAGTAAAAACGTGTTATCCCCAAAGCAATGACTTTTTTAACATTTGTCAAGCTACCCGATGAAAGTTTTGTGGCAACACATGACACTTCGGCGACAGCCATTGCTTTTATCTAACTTTCTGTAATTTAATGATTATTATCACAAGCCGTCTTTCGCATCAATTTAGTCGCAACCCGCGTCTTCTCTCGCTTACATTGTGTTTTCTAACTCTAATACACAAGGTTATCCACAGGAATAGTGGATAACTGCCTCCAGCCCGTATGGACTGTAGCCTGGCAAAAACACCCTGACTCTCTTTTCCGCAGGCATAAAAAAAAATTATCGCTATTTTTTGATATTTATCAGCTAACGAAGCAACCTGGAATGGCCGGGATCTTGCTCGCATTTTCATCATTTTCCTGCCTGCACCATCACGATACCGCCAGGCACTGGCAATGTGCACAAAACAGCCCTTCCCATCTGATGAACCGGACTTTTTTGCGTTTTTAGTATGCTATCACGCTGTTTCTACCACGAATCCCGCTTCTGGCAAGAGAATTGCAGGTTTCTTCCGACGACCTGTTAGTGGGGCCGATAACATCATGATGGAGAAATCTATGTTGAGTCTTCGCGCAGTGAATCACTATTACGGCAATCAACACTCATTGTGGGATGTGGATCTCGACCTGCTGCCCGGCAAATGTACCGGCGTGCTGGGGCTTCCGGGGATGGGAAAGACTACGCTTGCCAATTGCATTATCGGCAATTTACCGATTGAAAGCGGAACCATGTTCTGGCATCAGGCTGGCGCACCGCCGCGCGACCTGAGTCCGATTCCGACGGCAAATCGCATTGCGCTGGGTATTAACTACGTTTCACAAGAGAGACGGATTTTTTCACAACTAACGGTCGAGGAAAATCTGCATATTGCGCGTCAGGCGGTTGAAGAAAGCGAAACGATGAACAGCAGCGATATTTACCACCTGTTTCCACAGCTTTTCGAACTGCGTCAGGTCAAAGGAGTGGCATTGTCGGAGGAAAATCAGCACCAGCTTGCGCTCGCCAGCGCGCTGGTCACACGCCCGCGCCTGCTGATCCTCGATGAACCCACGCGAGGAAGTGGTCAGGCTTATATCCACAGGCTGGGTAATCTGATTGTCAAGCTAAGCCAGGAACTTGGCATCGCCATTATGCTCGCGGAGCAGAGCCTGCCGTTTATTCGACGGGTCGCCGATTGCTATTGCCTGTTACACCGTGGGCGTAACGTAGCGCAGGGGCAAATAACACCGTTCGGCGACCCGCTAATTAACGACTGGGGGACAACGCAGACAAAGCGCTAAGATCGATATAATGCCCTGTTGATGCCTGCTCCGGCTTTTCTGCCAGCCAGGGAATTTCCCCCAGCAGCGGTGCCGCAAGCACACGCCTGAGCGTCGCCATATATTCTGCATGACGTTTTCCAGGCGGCGTCACATCATTGGCGACCCATCCGGCAAGGGTCAGTCCGGCCTGCTGCACCGCCTGAGCGGTCAGCATGGCGTGATTGATGCAACCAAGCTTAACGCCAACCACCAGAATCACCGGCAGTTGCTCCGCTTTTACCCAGTCAGAAAAACTCAGTGTTGGCGAAAGCGGCGTAAACCATCCGCCCGCGCCTTCTACCAGTACCCATTCAGCCTGCTCTTCCAGCGTGCGTAATCCCGCAGACATCACGGAGGCCTGAATGGGGCGCCCTTCGTCAGCACTGATGATATGCGGTGAGGTAGGTTCCGCGAAGGTATACGGATTGATGGCTGCATAATCCACGGCTACAACGCTATTGCGCTGTAGAGCCAGCGCATCGCTGTTGCGCAGTCCTTCAGCCGTTATTTCACTACCGGACGCCACGGGTTTATAGCCGACGGTTCGTAATCCCAACAACCCCGCCGCCTGGAGCAGCGCGCAGCTGGCAATAGTTTTACCCACTTCGGTGTCTGTCCCGGTGACAAAATACGTGCTAGTCACGTTGAATCACTCCCAAAAATAGATGATAGGTCAGCGGATATTTCCCCTGCTGCTGGGGCCAGGCTAACTGCACCTGGTGCAACTGTGAACGGGTAAGTAAGCGCTGCTCGCGGCCATCATGCAAATGCGTCGCGCCGATGCCTTTCAGCGAGCGCATGGCGCTTAGCGCGTCGTTAAACCACAGCGTGATGGTATGCGACTGGTAGTCAACATTCCAGCCATCCAGGGCGCTTTCCAGCTGTTCCACAGGCAAAAAACGGTTGGCATGCTCCCGGTCATCAACCGCTCGCCACGCCTGACGCAGTTCTGGCATCGAGCCGTGTGCCAGGGTACTAAACGCCACTATCCCGCCCGGGCGTACCACCCGGTACAACTCGCTTAACGCGCCGCGTAAATCGCTACACCACTGCACGGCCAGATTGCTCCAGGCCAGGTCAAAAGTGGCGCTCGCCTGCGGTAGAGCTTCGATATCCGCCAATAAATAGTGATGAGCAACATCGTGACGCTGTGCTTCTGCCAACATTTGCGCCGACAGATCCAGGGCGCTGACTTTGCTCCCCTGCTGCCGCCAGTAACGACTCATACGCCCCGGGCCACAGCCCGCATCCAGCACGTGGTCGAACTGACGACCCTCCAGTCGTGCCAGTAACGCATCGGCGCTCTGGCGCTGGAGTTCAGCGTGTTGTTCGTAGAGGGAAGCCGCGCGACCAAACGCGGCGGCAATGGCTTGCTTATCAACCTGCGCCATGCAGCACCTCCAGCAAGCGGTCGATGTCCTGGGGCTCATGCGCCTGGGTTAGCGTGAGACGAAGTCTGGCGGTGCCGACCGGCACGGTGGGTGGACGGATTGCCGTCACCCAGCATCCCTGTTGCCGTAATACCTGCGCCAGTTGCAAGGCTTTATGGTTGTCGCCAACGATCAGCGGCTGAATAGCGCTGTCTGAATGCGCCAGCACTAAATCAGGGGTCGTCATGCCGGCGCGAAAACGCCGGATAAGCATTGTCAGTTTTGCTCTGCGCTCGTCACCTTCACGGCTGCGGATCACTGTCAGCGCAGCGCGTAAAGCCTGAGCCTGCGCCGGAGGCATACTGGTGCTGTAAATCAGATGACGGGCAAACTGCAGCAGATAATCGGCCACGCTGTCTGAACACAGGATTGCCGCGCCGCTGACGCCAAATCCCTTCCCGAAGGTCACCACTAACAGCTCAGGTTTCACCTGTTGATGGAAGCATGAACCGCGCCCTTCCTCACCGGTAACGCCTATACCGTGGGCATCATCCACCAGCAGCCATGCGCTTTGCCGCTCAGCCGCCGCGTGGATTTCAGCCAGTGGCGCGCTGTCGCCATCCATGCTGAACACGCCTTCGGTCACCACCAACTGCTGCCCCGGACAGGAGGCAGCCAGCAGACGTTCCAGATGCTGCGCATCGTTGTGGGTAAAGCGACGTAGCACGGCGGGGCTAAGGCTCGCAGCCTCCAGTAGCGAGGCATGGCTGAGTCGGTCGGCGACAATCCGATCCTCTTTGCCCATCAGCGCGGTAATGACCGCCTGATTAGCCGCAAAACCGGAGATGAACAACAGCGCCCGCGAATAGCCCAGCCAGTGGGCCAGTTCTTCTTCCAGCGCCTGATGCACAACCGAATAACCGCTGACATGACCCGAGCCACCGCTGCCGACCCCAAAACGCTCTGCCCCCTGCTGCCAGGCACGGATAATCTGAGGGTGGTGGCTTAAGCCAAGGTAGTCGTTGCTGGAGAAATTCAGATACCGGCGATCGTCTGCCTGCAGCCAACGACCGGCGCCCTGCGTCACCGCATAGCGCCGACGCAGGGCATCGGCAGAACGACGCAAAGCGAGCGCATCGTCTATTTTTTGCTGCCAGGTCATACGGTTGCCGCGTTGTAGTAATCGTCGGTATCCGGAGTACGCAGCGCCTGTTCCAGACGTTGCTGCTGTTCGTTATCGCCCGCCAGCACCGCCGTTTGTTGCGGATTCAGACCAAGTTTGCGGAACAACAACAGGTCTTTATCTTCGTTCGGGTTCGGGGTGGTCAGCAATTTGCAGCCGTAGAAAATCGAGTTGGCCCCGGCCATAAAGCACATTGCCTGGGTTTGTTCGTTCATCTGCTCGCGTCCGGCAGAAAGACGCACGTACGAGGTCGGCATCATGATGCGCGCAATGGCGATAGTACGAATAAAATCAAACGCATCCACATCGTCGTTATCGGCGAGCGGCGTGCCCTTTACTTTCACCAGCATGTTGATGGGGACGCTTTCTGGCGGGGTGGGTAGGTTCGCCAGTTGCAGCAGCAGACCCGCGCGATCGGTGACCGTTTCCCCCAGTCCCACAATCCCGCCGGAGCACACTTTAATGCCCGCCTCACGCACTTTATCCAGCGTATCCAGGCGCTCCTGATACGAACGGGTGGTAATGATATTGCCGTAAAATTCCGGCGAGGTGTCGAGGTTGTGGTTGTAGTAGTCCAGACCCGCATTGGCCAGGCGCTGGGCCTGAGATTCGTCCAGCGTGCCCAGCGTCATACAGGCTTCCAGCCCCAGTTCTTTCACGCCCTGAACCATCTGTTCCAGGTAAGGCATATCGCGTTCGTGAGGATTCTTCCACGCCGCACCCATGCAAAACCGCGTTGAACCGGCTTGTTTCGCCTTACGTGCAGAGTCCAGAACCTGTTCAACTTCCATCAAACGTTCCGTTTCCAGGCCGGTTTTATAGCGGGAACTTTGCGGGCAGTATTTACAATCTTCCGGGCAGGCACCGGTCTTTATCGACAACAATGTACTGACCTGAACCTGCTGCGGATCGAAGTGCTGACGATGAATCTGCTGCGCTTCAAACAGCAGATCCAGCAGCGGTTTTTCAAATAATTCGGTGACTTGCGACATTGTCCAGCGAGAAGAATGAGCCATATTGGTATACGTTTCGTTGTCAGTTTGGTGTAGACTCGTAAACCTAAATCTTTTTAATTTGGTTTACAAGTCGATTATGACAACGGACGATCTTGCGTTTGACCAACGCCATATCTGGCACCCTTACACCTCCATGACCTCCCCGCTGCCGGTTTATCCGGTGGCGCGTGCCGAAGGTTGTGAACTGATATTAGCCAACGGTGAGAGGCTGATTGACGGTATGTCATCCTGGTGGGCGGCGATCCACGGTTACAACCATCCACAGTTGAATGCCGCGATGAAAACGCAGATTGATGCTATGTCGCACGTGATGTTTGGCGGCATTACCCATGCCCCGGCCATTGCGCTGTGTCGCCAGTTGGTGGCGATGACGCCAGAGGCGCTGGAATGCGTTTTTCTCGCGGATTCAGGTTCGGTCGCCGTGGAAGTCGCGATGAAAATGGCACTGCAATACTGGCAGGCCAAAGGCGAATCCCGTCAGCGTTTCCTGACATTTCGTAACGGTTATCACGGCGATACTTTCGGCGCGATGTCGGTCTGCGATCCTGAAAACTCAATGCACAGTCTGTGGAAGGGTTATCTGCCGGAGAACCTGTTTGCGCCCGCTCCGCAAAGCCGGATGGGCGGCGAATGGGACGAACTGGATATGGTGCCTTTTGCCCGTCTGATGGCCGCACATCGCCACGAAATTGCGGCGGTGATCCTTGAGCCGATTGTGCAGGGTGCTGGCGGCATGCGCATGTACCATCCTGAGTGGTTAAAGCGCATCCGTAAAATGTGTGACCGGGAAGGCATTTTGCTGATTGCCGATGAAATCGCCACCGGATTTGGTCGCACGGGCAAGCTGTTTGCCTGTGAGCACGCCGATATCACTCCGGACATTTTGTGCCTTGGCAAAGCGTTAACCGGCGGAACCATGACCCTTTCCGCTACCCTGACCACGCGTCAGGTCGCAGAAACCATCAGCAACGGTGAAGCCGGATGTTTTATGCATGGTCCAACTTTCATGGGTAATCCACTGGCCTGCGCCGTCGCCTCCGCCAGCCTGTCGTTACTCGAAACCGGCGATTGGCGTTCGCAGGTAGCGGCCATAGAAACGCAGCTTCGGACAGAACTCGCCCCGGCGGCAGACTCCGGTTGGGTCGTCGACGTGCGCGTGCTTGGTGCCATCGGCGTCATCGAAACCACGCACCCGGTGAATATGGCCGCGTTGCAAAAATTCTTTGTCGAACAGGGCGTGTGGGTAAGACCGTTTGGTAAGCTCATTTATCTGATGCCGCCGTACATTATCAAGCCCGAACAATTGCGTCGCTTGACCCAGGCCGTCAACGAGGCTGTGCGCAATGCAACATTTTTTAGCGATTAATCAGCGGTAAGCTCTACGGTTTCTGACTACACTTTTTGGCTAACGAGAGGAGTCAGCATGAAACTAATCAGTAATGATTTGCGCGATGGCGAAAAGCTTCCTCATCGCCACGTCTTTAACGGCATGGGGTATGACGGGGATAACATTTCCCCGCATCTGGCCTGGGATGACGTACCCGCTGGGACCAAAAGCTTTGTCGTAACCTGCTACGATCCTGATGCGCCAACCGGCTCCGGCTGGTGGCACTGGCTGGTGGTTAACCTGCCTGCAGATACCCGGGTTTTACCGCAAGGGTACGGCTCAGGGCTGGTTGCGTTGCCGGAAGGCGTACTGCAAACACGCACGGATTTTGGTAAAGCAGGTTATGGTGGCGCCGCGCCGCCGAAAGGTGAAACCCATCGTTATATCTTTACGGTTCATGCGCTGGATGTGGAGCATCTTGATGTCGATGAGGGTGCCAGCGGCGCGATGGTCGGATTTAATGTCCATTTCCACTCGCTCGCCAGCGCCTCGATTACGGCGATGTTTAGTTAACCTCTGTGCCGGATAAGCGACAGCGTATCCGGCATTGTGTTACAGAAACTCAGGCAACAGTTTCAACAAGGTTCCCTGGGCTAGCAGTTCGGTCGCGCACTCGATATCCGGGGCGAAAAAGCGATCCTGCGTATAGTGGGCAACCTGCGCGCGCAAAGCCAGGCGCGCCTGCTCCAGCAGCGGGCTTGAGGTTAACCCTTCTCGCAGGTCAATCCCCTGACACGCCGCCAGCCATTCTACGGCAATCACGCCGCGCGTATTCGCCGCCATCTCCCATAGTCTGCGGCCCGCCGCTGGCGCCATAGAGACATGATCTTCCTGGTTGGCGGAGGTCGGCAGGCTGTCCACGCTGTGCGGATGCGCCAGCGCTTTGTTCTCGCTCGCCAGCGCGGCCGCGGTTACCTGAGCAATCATAAATCCGGAGTTCACCCCGCCGTTTTTCACCAGGAACGGCGGCAACTGCGACATATGTTTGTCCATCATCAGCGCAATACGTCGTTCTGATAACGACCCGATTTCCGCGATCGCCAGCGCCAGATTATCTGCCGCCATCGCCACCGGTTCAGCATGGAAGTTGCCGCCAGAAATGACATCCCCCTCTTCGGCAAATACCAGCGGGTTGTCTGAAACCGCATTGGCCTCCACCAGCAGAACATCCATCACCTGGCGCATTTGCGTCAGACATGCCCCCATCACCTGTGGCTGACAGCGCAGAGAATACGGATCCTGCACTTTTTCACAGTTATGATGCGACTGTGAAAGTGCGCTGGTGTCGGTCAATACGTAACGGTACAGCGTCGCAGCATCAATCTGCCCACGCTGTCCTCGCGCGGCATGAATACGGGCATCAAACGGACGACGAGAACCCAGCACGGCTTCGGTGGTCAGCGCCCCGCACACCGTTGCAGATGCGAACAGCTCCTGAGCTTCAATTAGTCCGCGCAGCGCAAAGGCGGTGGAAGCCTGAGTACCATTGAGCAACGCCAGCCCTTCTTTCGCCTCCAGCGTAATTGGCTCCAGCCCGGCCTTTTTCAGCGCTTCAGTTGCCGGAAGCCATTCCCCCTGCCAGCGCGCTTTACCTTCGCCCAGCAGCGTCAGAGACATATGCGCAAGCGGCGCCAGGTCGCCCGATGCTCCCACCGAGCCTTTCGCCGGGATAAGCGGATACACTTCGGCATTCACCAGTGCGATCAGCGCATCGATCACGCTCAGACGAATACCGGAAAAACCGCGCGCCAGACTGTTGATTTTCAACACCATAATCAGGCGAACCATGGCGTCATCGAGCGCATCGCCGACGCCCGCCGCATGGGAAAGCACCAGCGAGCGCTGCAAATTCTGCAAGTCTTCCGTGGCGATACGGGTCTGGGCCAGCAAGCCAAACCCCGTATTAATGCCATACGCCGTGCGGCCTTCAGTGACAATATTATTGACGCAGGCGACGCTGGCGTTGATAGCATCAATCGCGGCAGCATCCAGGCTCAGTTTGACCGGCTGCTGCCAGATGTCGCGTAGTTGCGCAAAGCTCAGATGACCCGGTGTTAATGTCATGGTGTTCATATCAGCGTTTCTCCTGCGTCGCAGCAATCATCGGCAAATTCAGCCCTTCTTCGACGGCGCATTCCACCGCAATGTCATACCCGGCGTCGGCGTGACGCATCACCCCGGTCGCCGGATCGTTGTGTAAGACCCGGGCGATACGCGCAGCGGCTTCATCGGTACCATCACACACAATCACCATCCCGGCATGCTGGGAGAAGCCCATTCCTACCCCGCCACCGTGGTGCAGTGATACCCAGGTCGCGCCACTGGCTGTATTAAGCAGTGCATTCAACAACGGCCAGTCGGATACCGCGTCAGAACCGTCGCGCATGGCTTCAGTTTCGCGGTTTGGGCTGGCAACAGAACCTGAGTCCAGATGGTCACGGCCAATAACAATCGGCGCGGACACTTCACCGCTACGCACCATCTCGTTAAACGCCAGCCCCAGTTTCTGACGCCACTCCAGGCCGACCCAGCAGATACGCGCCGGTAAACCCTGAAAATTAATCCGCTCACGCGCCATATCCAGCCAGTGGTGCAGATGTGTATCATCTGCCACGATCTCTTTCACTTTGGCATCGGTTTTATAAATATCCTGCGGATCGCCGGAAAGCGCCACCCAACGGAACGGGCCAATGCCGCGACAGAACAACGGTCGAATGTAAGCTGGTACGAAGCCGGGGAAATCAAAAGCGCTTTCCACGCCCATCTCTTTGGCCATCTGGCGAATGTTATTGCCGTAATCAAACGTCGGCACGCCCATTTTGCTAAACGCCAGCATCGCCTCGACGTGTGTTGCCATGGAGCGTTTCGCCGCCTGCACCGTGCCCTGCGGATCGGACACCGCTTTCGCCTGATACTCTTCCCAGCTCCAGCCGGACGGCAGATAACCATGCAGCGGATCGTGGGCGCTGGTCTGGTCGGTGACCATATCCGGGCGCACACCACGTTTCACCAGTTCCGGCACAACGTCGGCGGCGTTCGCGCACAGCGCAATAGAGACTGCTTTACCCTCGCGGGTGTACTTATCGATACGCGCCAGCGCATCGTCCAGTGATGTCGCCTGCTCGTCCACGTAACGGGTACGCAGACGGAAATCGATCCGGCTCTGCTGGCATTCAATGTTCAGCGAACACGCCCCTGCAAGCGTAGCGGCTAACGGTTGCGCCCCGCCCATGCCACCAAGCCCGGCGGTCAGTACCCAGCGTCCGTTCAGGTTACCCTGATAATGCTGACGACCTGCTTCAACGAAGGTTTCATACGTCCCCTGCACGATGCCCTGGCTGCCGATGTAGATCCAGCTCCCGGCGGTCATCTGACCGTACATCGCCAGTCCTTTGGCATCCAGCTCGTTGAAGTGTTCCCAGGTAGCCCAATGTGGCACCAGGTTGGAGTTGGCAATCAGCACGCGCGGCGCGTTGTCATGGGTTTTGAACACGCCAACCGGTTTACCGGACTGGACCAGCAGCGTCTCATCGGTCTCCAGTTTGATCAACGCGTTGACGATGGCGTCATAGCACTCCCAGTCCCGCGCCGCACGACCGATCCCACCGTAAACCACCAGCTCATGCGGATTTTCTGCCACATCGGGATCAAGATTGTTCATTAACATGCGCAGCGGCGCTTCGGTCAGCCAGCTTTTGGCCGTTAAGGTGGTGCCTCGTGGGGCACGAATATCCTGCTGACGATACTTGCTATGAGACATGGTAGAGCACTCCTCGCGAACGTTCGGACAGATAAGTAACATATACTTGTCTATACAAGCTATCACAAGGTCAAATTTAACAATTAAGATACAATTTTATTATACTGCGGCAGCAATCACGGTTTTCATCTCCTGGATCAGGACATGAAACGCCCCTGCAGACGATAGCGGGAACCCGGGAACAGCAAACGGGCATGAGAGACAATGGATGACGCGGACCAGGTCTTGCGGCGGATCAGCAGGCAGGGATCGTGTTCTTTGATGTTCAGCAGCGCGCACTCTTCGGCGCTGGCGCGAACGGCCTCAACGATATGCTCACCTTCGGTCAAGGGGGCTATCAGTGAAAGGTATGCGTGCGGCGTGGTCTGGCTGTAATCCTGCGCCAGATACTCGGGCACAATTTCGGCATTCACGCAGCGATCTTCAATCTGCACGGGTAGGTTGTTCTCGTAGTGCACCATGACAGAGTGAAAAATGGAGGTGCCCTCTTTGACGTTTAACTCCAAAGCCTGCTGCACGTTTGCCGAGGTTCTCTCCAGGGTCAGCACCTCACATCGGTGCTGATGCTTACGGGCGTTGATTTCATCCGCGATGCTGCGAATTTCAAACAGCGCGGACTGCCCTTTTGGCTCGGCAACAAACGTCCCTACGCCCTGCAAACGCACCAGTAAACCTTCATCGGTTAGCTCACGCAGCGCCCGGTTGATGGTCATGCGGCTGAAACCATACTGCGCCACCAGCTCTGCCTCAGACGGAATGCGATCGTGAGCTTGCCAGATACCGCTGGCTATCTTTTCGCTGATCTCCTGTTTGACCTTTTCGTAAAAAGGCGCCGGAGCAGAACGGGATGGTTGCATGCGTAAGCCTTCCTTAAGCTGAGAATAAGAGTTGCCAAATGGCAGCGTAACGTTATCAGGCACGTCAGTGCCACCAGTGTGCGATTTGCCAGCCAAGCCGCGCCGCAACGCGCGCCGCGTTGCCATCATCGTCAAAACGGGGATTAAATTCAACCATGTCCACCGCTTGTAATTTACCACTGCGACAAAGCGGCTCAATCAGCCTGAGCAATGTAGACAGCGGTACACCCAGCGCGGCAGGAGCGGACACCGCAGGCATTTCCCAGACCGGCAAAACGTCGAGATCGATAGTCAGATAGATAACGTCGACGCTTGATATGAACTGCGCCATCTGCGCCTGCGCGTTATGACAGTGCAGATCCTCCACCACGGTAACATTGCGTTGCTGCGCTTCATCCCACAACGCCTGAGTGTTGGCGGCGCGGTTAACGCCAAAGCAGGCGTAATGAAATTCACGCTGCTGTGCATCACAGAGCTGAGCCAACTGGCGAAAAGGCGTACCAGAAGTCGCCTGGTCAGCATGACGTAAATCCAGGTGGGCATCGAGGTTAACGATACCTACGGTTGAGCGCGAGAAAGCATCCAGCACACCCGCGCCGTGGGCAAAGGCGGTTTCATGCCCCCCACCCAACACGAAGGTGCGCATTTCAGCCTGCTGGCAGCGTTGCACAGCATGGCGTAACGCCTGCTGCGCGCCTTCGAGATCGGGAGCCTGCGCCACAATATTACCCAGATCCACCAGCCGATCATGACCGTGGTGACTGGCTAAATTTGCCAGCGCTTTGCGCAGTGCATCGGGGGCTCCGGCGGCGCCCGTGCGTCCCTGATTACGTTTCACGCCTTCATCGCAGGCAAATCCCAATAGCGCTATCTTCTCGCGATAGTTTTCAGGGCTAAACGCTGCACTGAGCGTGATGGTCTGAAACAGGCGCAGCGCAGTTGGCGATTCAGCGCGGTCATCGCGACCTTGCCAAAGCGCGGGAGAAGCGGGATGCCAGTTCATCATGATGGTTGTCCTCGGAATACGCGCTGGTAGAGTGGGTTACGCCCAGGCTCATACAGGATCTCGACAGGAAGAGTCGCATCCCACACCACAAAATCGGCCACAAACCCGGCCTTCAGTTGTCCGTGAGTGGCATGACGCCCCAGCGCCCGGGCCGCATGGCGAGTTACGCCAGCCCATGCTTCTTCCGGCGTTAAACCAAACTGGACGCAGGCCATGTTCATCGCCCAGTGCAGGCTGATAAATGGGCTGGTGCCGGGGTTGAAATCCGTCGCCACCGCCATTGGGACCTGATATTGACGCAGCAGCTCTACCGGCGGGCGCTGCTGTTCTTTGAGGAAATAGAACGCGCCGGGCAGCAGCACGCCGACCGTGCCGCTTTGGCTCATCGCCGCGACGCCCGCTTCATCCAGATATTCAATATGATCGGCGGATAACCCGTAATAGCGGCTGACCAACTGCGCGCCACCGAGCAGCGACAACTGTTCAACGTGACCCTTAACCGGAATGCCCAACGCCTGTGCGGCCTGAAATACCCGTTCACTCTGCGCGAGGTTAAATCCGACGCTTTCACAGAACAGATCGACGGTCTCAAACAAACCTTGTTCCCACAGCTGCGGCAAAATGGTCTCGCACACCAGCGTAATATAGCCGTCAGGATCATCCCTGAATTCCGCTGGAGTCGCATGCGCAGCCAACAGCGTCGGACTTATTTCCACGATATTTTCCGCCGCCAGCCCCGCCGCCACGCGTAAAATCTTCTCTTCTGTCTGCAAATCCAGACCGTAACCGGATTTAATTTCCAGCAACGTAACGCCTTCGTTGATCAGATGGTCCATCCGCTGATGGGCAACGTGTAAAAGTTGTTCGTCCGTGGCGCTGCGAGTCGCTGATACGGTGGCATTGATCCCCCCGCCCTGGGCGCTTATCTGCTGGTAAGAGGCCCCGTTGAGCCGTTGTTCCCACTCGCCTGCGCGGTTTCCACCAAACACCAGATGCGTATGGCAGTCAATCAGACCCGGCGTAATCAATCTGCCCTGCATATCAAAGGTATTGTCATGTGTACGGTATAATGAGGATTCCGGCACGATAGCGCGAATTTTGCCCTGACGAATAATCAGCGCATGATCGTCCACCAGCCCATACGGGGTATTACGTTCAGGATCCATGGTCGCCAGACGGACATTACGCCAGATGGCATCATCAGGGAAAAATTGCTGCATTCCACTCACCACTTGTCATAGGTTGTATAGACATTTATTGAGATCCTGCGGATGTTGTCAACCTGAAGGGCGATAAATGTTATTTAATTGTGACTTCAGAACGCTCCACATCCGCTATTGCTGCTATAAAAAACAACTTTTTACCTTTTCGCCTTTCCGTTTCGCTCAACTTAGTATAAAAAAGCAGGCTTCAATGGATAACTTTCAAAGCCCGGAGCAACCTGTGAATATTTCATCAGTTTCCCGTCTGGCGCTGGCAATGGCTTTTGGCGTGACGCTGACCGCCTGTAGCTCTACACCGCCCGATCAAATTCCTTCCGATCAGAGCGCGCCAGGTACCTCCTCGCGCCCGATTCTGTCGGCCAATGAAGCGAAAAATTTCGTCGCTGCACACTATTTTTCCGCGCTGACGCCAAATACTCAGCCGTGGAGCCCTTCTGCTATTTCTCTGCCTGCGCAACCTGACTTTGTTGTCGGCCCGGCAGGGACTCAGGGCGTCACCCATACCAGCATTCAGGCGGCAGTGGATGCGGCAATCATCAAACGTACTAACAAACGTCAGTACATCGCGATTTTGCCAGGTGAATATCAGGGTACGGTTTATATCCCGGCTGCAACGGGTAGCCTGACGCTGTACGGCATGGGCGAAAAACCACTGGATGTGAAAATTGGCCTGGCCATTGACGGTGACATGAGTCCTGCAGACTGGCGCCATACGGTGAACCCGGGCGGTAAATATATGCCAGGCAAACCGGCGTGGTATATGTTTGATAATTGCCAGAACAAACGCGGCGCGAATATTGGCGTGATGTGTTCTGCTGTCGTCTGGTCGCAGAATAACGGCCTGCAATTGCAGAATCTGACCATCGAAAACAATCTGGGTGACAGCGTTGATGCGGGTAACCACCCGGCCGTTGCGTTGCGTACCGATGGCGATAAAGTGCAGATCAACAAGGTCAACATTCTTGGCCGCCAGAATACGTTTTTCGTGACCAACAGCGGTGTACAAAACCGTCTGGAAAACGATCGTCAACCACGTACGCTGGTAACCAACAGCTACATTGAAGGTGATGTGGATATTGTTTCCGGTCGCGGCGCAGTGGTGTTCGAGAACACCGATTTCCGCGTAGTGAACTCCCGCACACAGAAGGAAGCCTATGTGTTTGCACCGGCTACTCTGTCAAACATCTATTACGGTTTCCTCGGTACAAATAGCCGCTTTACGGCGAGCGGTGATGGCGTGGCACAGTTAGGCCGTTCGCTGGATGTCGATTCGAACACTAATGGTCAGGTCGTTATCCGCGACAGCGTGATCAACGAAGGTTTCAACATGGCTAAACCATGGGGTGACAGTGTTATCGCGAAGCGTCCATTTGCTGGTAATACCGGTGCGGAAAATGACAAAGGTGAAATCCAGCGCAACCTGAACGACACCAACTTCAACCGCATGTGGGAATACAACAACCGCGGCATCGGTAGCAAAGTGGTTGCCGAGCCGAAACAGTAATGCCTGAATAAAAAAAGGTCGCCATATTGACGCTGGCGACCTTTTTTATGGTGTTACACCAAACGCGATTTATTAAAGTTAATCAAACTCCCCGCTTTAATAATTTCACGCTCCTCGGCGGTCAGGCTTTCCATATACAAGCTGATTTCACTCACTGCGCCATCATCATGAAGAACGTACGCTTTTATCTCGCGGCTGCACGCATCCAGCGCACGGCGAATACCGGGAATATAGATATAGTCCCCGACCTCAAAAGAGGGTTTCTCTGCCATTTGTAGCGGTAACATACCCCAGTTGATCACATTGGAACGGTAACGTTTGGTGGCATATTCCTGGGCGATATTTGCCAATCCACCGATCACTCGCTGACAGCTTGCCGCCTGCTCGCGTGCAGAACCATCTCCAGGCTTGACGGCATAAATCATGCTGCCAATCTCAGTCTCCAATGGTTGCATATTTTCCTGACCAGTAATCTGCTGGATGCGTGCGAAAACGGACGCCAGTTCGCTAACGTCACCCGCCTGACGTTGTTTTTCCCGTTCAGCGACCGCCTTGCTTCTGCCAACATAGCCGGGATCGCGTCGGGAAAGTGTAAATTCAGCCAATCCCAAAGGATTGGAACGATACGAAGAGGTTTCTCCGGACGGAATAAGCTCATCCGTCGTTGTCACATCATCAAGGATTTTTGAGGCCACTTTCAGCAGAATATTTTCCGTTAATGCGCCCAGCTCCGGCCAGTCTTTAATATTCGGGCCATAAATGAGCGGCTGCTGCGTGGCCCCTTTGACAAAGCCCTGGTATACGCGGCTCTTATAAGGCGCAGGGTTAAACGCATAGTCTGGCAACGCATCCCAGCAGTCCAGCTCCGTTGCAGCAGTGAGGTATCCCCCGTTGGCGGCCGTTGCCGCTATCGAACGTGCATCCATCAGCGCAACGGCGGACATTTGCCCGTTGCCCGGCTTCGAACCTTCGCGGTTGGGGAAGTTACGCGTGGTATGGCGGATACTAAGACCATTGTTGATTGGCGTATCGCCCGCACCAAAGCATGGGCCACAGAACGCGGTTCTGATGACGGCTCCCGCCCCCAGCAAATCCGCAACGACGCCTTTCTGCGCTAAATCCATAAACACTGGTTGTGAAGAGGGATAGATTGCCAGCGAGAAAGCATCATTGCCACAGGATTGACCACGTAATGCCTGTGCCGCAGCAATCACATTTTCATAGTTGCCTCCCGAGCATCCGGCAATGATACCTTGCTGCACTTTTAAGCGTCCATTCTCCACTTTATCCAGTAACGCCAGGCTGGCTTTACCTTGCGCGATTCGCGCAGATTCAACTTCAATCTCCCGGAGAATATCCGTCAGATTTTCATTGAGTGTAGCAATCTCATAGACATTACTTGGATGAAATGGCAGCGCAATCATCGGCTTAATCGCACTCAGATCGACATAAATGCACCCATCGTACCAGGCCATCGGCTGCGGTTTGAGCGGGCGATAATCCTGTTCGCGACCGTGTAATGCCAGCCAACTGCGAGTGTCATCATCCGTTTGCCAGACGGAGCTTAGACAGGTAGTTTCGGTGGTCATCACATCAACGCTGTTGCGAAAATCCGTTGAAAGATGCCGAATGCCAGGGCCGACAAACTCCATGACCTTATTTTTGACGTAGCCATTTTTAAATACCGCGCCAATGATAGCTAAGGCCACATCCTGGGGACCTACGCCCGCTACAGGCTTGCCGGTCAGATAAACGGCCACAACGCCAGGATAATCAATATCCCAGGTATCGTTTAACAGCTGTTTAACCAGCTCACCGCCCCCTTCCCCCACCGCCATCGAACCTAATGCGCCGTAACGCGTATGGCTGTCTGAACCGAGGATCATTTTGCCGCCACCAGCCATCATTTCGCGCATGTACTGATGGATGACAGCAATATGTGGCGGCACAAAGATTCCGCCGTATCGTTGTGCCGCCGACAGGCCAAACATATGATCGTCACCGTTAATGGTTCCCCCTACCGCGCATAATGAGTTATGGCAGTTGGTCAGAACGTACGGTAATGGAAAGCGCTCCATCCCTGATGCTTTAGCGGTCTGAATAATCCCGACAAAGGTAATATCGTGTGAAGCTAATGAATCAAACTTAATTTTAAGCTTATTCATGTCACCGGACGTATTATGCGCTGAGAGAATCGACCACGCGATAGTTCCTTTTTTCGCCTCTTCTTTACAGATAGACTCAGACACCTCATCCTCAGCGATAATTTCATTATTACCGGAGAGATAAATCCCTTTCTCATATAATTTAATCATTAGATACTCCACATTGCTGTATTCTCACCTGAGCACAGACAACCAATGAACGATGTGATTTAGTTAGAGCATGTTCCAGCCAATCAACATATTCCACCACCAAAGACCCAGCGTAATATGGACGAGGAACGTCAAAAACGTCAGCATTGCGCCAACCAACCACCACGATTTGATGTCGTTATACCCGACGCCAAAAATAACCGGTCCCGCAGCACCGCCATAATGGGTAACCATACCGCCGTAAGAGTTAGAAAAGAGCAATGCCAATGCAGTTAACATCAGTGGAGCCCCGGATACATTCGCCAACATGGCAAATACCGGCATCATGGCCACAATATAGGCGCTACCAGAGGCAAAGAAATAACGAACAATAATGCTCAAAAAAAGAATCACAAAGAACGCAATATTCCCGTGGTTACCAAAGTCGAGGTTATTTTTGAAAAGTTCAGCTAACCAGTCAAAAAACTTCACTTTTGATAACAGAGAACTCAAACCGATTATACCGCCATACCAGATTAAGGTATTCCAACCGCCCTTATTTTTAACCACATCATCCCAGGTAACTACGCCAAATAAGAGCATTGTTCCCATTACGACAATCGCTACCGTAGATTCATCAACACCGAGAGTTTTACTAAAGATCCATCCTAATAGCGCGAGGACGAAAATGCCCAGCAGCATTTTTTCGCGCCCTTTCATTGGCCCTAAATCCTCAAGCCCGGCCTTAGCAATAGTTTTGTTATCTACCTTTTTAATTTCAGGTGGATACATAAAATAAATAACTAATGGCGTCAATAACAGCATGATTAATCCAGGCAGCGCAGCCGCGAGCGCCCATCCCCCCCAGCTCAGCTGCAAGTGACAGATATCGTTGATCATCTTTAATGCCAGAATGTTTCCGGCCATCGCAGTAAAAAACATATAGCTGGTTGTTTTAGTGACCATATACACCGTCATCATCAGGTAATGACCGACGCGACGTGGGCTCTTGTCTGGCTCAGAGCCTAACGCCACCGCAACACTATTGATGATGGGTAATACAATGCCACCCGCGCGCGCCGTATTTGACGGTGTTGCCGGGGCTAATACCAGGTCAAGGAACACAGCCACGTATCCCAGGCCAAGCGTGGTGTTACCTATTTTACCGATCAGAATATAGGCAATGCGCTTACCCAGCCCCGTCGTCACAAAAGCAGCGCTTAAAGTAAACGCAGAGAAAACCAGCCATGTCGTACCGGAAGCATAGCCACTCAGCACGCTGCTGGTTTTAAGTACGCCGCCGCCTAAATTTCCGACAACCACCATTGAGGCGGCAACGGCAATCAATAATACCACCGGTTCAGGAAACGGTTTGATCACCAGCCCGACAATCGCAGCAAGATAAATACCAAAAAGCACCCATGCCAGTTCACTTAATCCCGCAGGAGCAGGAATGAAACCGATAATACAGGGGATGGCTAATATTAATATTAGCTTCCATAATGATTTAACGTTCATTTTTGAGTCCTGGATAATCTGTATATTAAGTACAGAATTCTTTTCGATTTTCCGTAATCACAGCAAAATGAGGTCAATGCTGTCAGGGAAGGTAAACGTCACCAGTGAATATTTTCCTGGCGGTACGAATAACCGAAGCTCTGAGGGTTGCAGGTTCATCCCCTTCATTAGTTAAATGAATATCAAGGGCCCCACCAGGATGTTCTATAGTGATATTCCCGTCATGCGTGCCTGGTGTTACCTGAAGCGTAACAGTACCGTTAATGACACAACTGCTGGCGATCGCTATCGCCCCGGTAATTGCCAGTGCTTTATGGCAAGAGTGCGGCATAAAATAACGAACATTAATTGCGCCACCGTGCTGGGGTGCCGAGATGAGAATAGGTTTAGGGATAACCTTATTACTGACATTTCCCAGGCCCATAGCTTCACCGGCCTGTAAACGAATAGACTCGATGCGCGCCAATAATTCGCGGTCTGCATCTAAATCTTGCGCGGATTCATAACCCGTTTTCCCCAGGTATTCAGCAGGAATAATCACCACTGGTGTCGCCATATCCATACAGGTCACGGGAACCGAGTCGATATAATCAATCTGCTGACCTGTCGGGAAGATTTGCCCAGTTTTAGAACCTGCGGCATTGAGGAACGTCAGCGCAATCGGGGCAGATGTGCCCGGGACACCGTCAATTTTTGATGTTCCTTCATACTCCACAACACCGTTCGGCGTCTGTATATCAGCTTCGATAAACGTGTTGGTGTTTACATTGCGAATACGAACGCGCGTTGTCGGCATTGCGGCATTAATTAGTCCCTTTTCAATAGCAAACGCGCCAACGGCGGAAAGCATATTACCGCAGTTCGGCGTGGTATCGACCCGTTGCTCATGCACCAATACCTGCGCAAATAAATAATCGATATCAGCTTTCGGGTCATTTGAACGACTAATAATCGCGACTTTGCTGGTTAACGGATTGCCACCGCCAATACCGTCTATTTCCAGCGCATTGCCAGAACCCATAATTTTAATCAATACTTCATCACGCAGTTTTTCTTCTTGCGGTAGATCTTGTGCTAATAAAAATGCGCCCCTGGAGGTTCCTCCGCGCATCATAACGCAAGGTATTTTTTTCATGATTATGCTCTCAATATTATTTCCACTGAGTACATGGTTGCATGTCATGAATAGGGTGGCTAATGACTTTGTTTAGGAGATTAATGATTTATTTTTATTAATTGAAATTTAAGAATTGCAGATACACTGGACGCTTTCATCATAGGAAGGGGCTTCCCCGATTTAGTCCGGAGTCAGAATGAAACACGAATTATCAAGCATGAAGGCGTTTGTCACGCTGGCAGAGTCCGATTCTTTTAACAATGCCGCCAAGTTACTTAATATTACGCAACCTGCATTAACACGCAGGATTAAAAAGATGGAAGAGTATTTACACACTCAACTCTTTGAAAGAACAACTCGCAAAGTTACATTAACAAAAGCGGGGAAAAGATTATTACCTGAAGCCAGAGAATTAATTAGAGCCTTAGATGAAACCATTTTTAGCATTAGTGAAATGAATGCTCACCATCATGGCATAGTGACATTGTCTTGTATTCCTACCGCCGTGTTCTATTTCTTACCATTGGCAATCGGGAAATTTAATGAGCTGTATCCCAATATCAAAGTGCGAATTATTGAACAAGGTACGAATAATTGTATGGAATCCGTACTTTGCAACGAGGCTGATTTTGGGATAAACATGAACAACATCACAAATTCCTCTATCGAGTTCACTCCACTGGTTAATGAACCGTTTGTTCTGGCCTGTCGGCGCGATCATCCACTCGCCAATAAACAGTTGGTGGAGTGGCAAGAATTACTGAATTACAAACTGATAGGCGTTCGCTCCTCAAGCGGTAACCGATTATTGATTGAACAATATTTAACTGATAAACCGTGGAAGTTGAACTGGTTTTACGAGGTCCGCCATCTGTCCACCTCGCTGGGCCTGGTTGAGGCGGGATTGGGCGTTTCCGCGTTACCAGGACTTGCCATGCCGCAAACGCCGCATCCAACGCTGATAGGGATCCCCCTGGTTGAGCCTGTCATTAGACGTACGCTGGGGATTATTCGCCGTAAGGACGCTATTCTCTCCCCTCCCGCTGAGCGATTTTTCTCCCTTCTGCTGAATTTATGGTCAGATGACAAAGATAGCCTTTGGACATCCGTTGCTGAATGTCAGGAAAATCTACCGCTCATTAAATAAAAAAAATCCGCAACCTTTACCAGATTGCGGATCGTTTGTAACGCCAGCGCGTTTTAGTACGCGTTAATCACCACCCACATTGGACCTTGCCCTACCGCGTAGCGACCTTTCTCTGTCAACAGTCCTTGTTCATCTGCAATCTCATACACCGCGATATGGTGCGATTTTTGCCCGGCAGCAATCAGGTATTTTCCGCTGTGATCGATATTAAAACCACGCGGCTGAGTTTCGGTAGGCTGGAAACCCTCTTTCGTCAGCACGCTACCGTCTTCTGACACGCTAAAGATCGTAATCAGGCTGGCAGTGCGATCGCAAGCGTACAGATGACGACCATTTGGTGTAATGTGAATATCTGCCGCCCAACGGGTGTCTGAGAAATCAGCAGGCATCATATCCAGCGTCTGCACGCACTCAATCTTGCCGTACGGATCTTTCAGCTCCCAGACATCAACAGAGCTGTTCAGCTCGTTCACACAGTAGGCATATTGCTTATTCGGATGGAACGCCATATGACGCGGGCCCGCGCCTTCCACGGTAGTCACTTCAGCCGGTTCCTGCGCGACCAGATGGCCATCATCGCTGACGTCAAACAGGCAAATACGATCCTGTTTCAACGCCGGAACCCACAGGGTACGGTTATCCGGTGAGATGTTGGCCGAGTGGCAACCGTCCAGACCTTCAACCACATCAACCAGCTCTACCGGCAGTCCATCCTCAAGGCGGGTAACACTTACGCTGCCCGCGTTATAAGAGCCAACAAACACGAAACGCCCCTGATGATCGGTAGAAATATGGGTCGGGCTACCCGGCAGCGCAGACTCTGCCGCGAAGGTTAGCGCACCGTCATCAGGCGCAATACGATAAGCCAGCACGCGAAACTCCGGGCGCACGCCAACATAGAGATAGCGCTTATCCGGGCTGACGACCATCGGTTGTACCTGACCCGGCACATCAACCACCTGCGTCAGCGTCAACGCCCCCTCGTGATTCAGGCTCCAGACATGAATTTGCTGACTTTCAGGGCTGGCGGTATAAACGGTTTGCTTCATGAATACTCCTTTGCTTTTTGGCAGGTGGCAGCAATTGCCTGACACACGCCTAAGGTAGACGCTTTTAACGGTGAATGCTTAATTAAGGCTCAGAATTTTGTCCGGCTCCCGTCTCGGTGTACCATTCCAGCAGACAAAATTCTCAACCTTAATCTGGAAAAACCTATGACCGCACGCGTGATTGCCCTGGATTTAGACGGTACGTTGCTGACCCCGAAAAAAAACTTGCTGCCATCCTCTCTCGAAGCGCTCTCGCGCGCCAGAGAAGCAGGCTACCAACTTATCATTGTCACAGGTCGCCATCACGTTGCTATTCATCCTTTTTATCAGGCACTGGAGCTGGATACACCTGCAATTTGCTGCAACGGCACCTACTTGTATGATTATCAAGCAAAAAAGGTACTGGAATCCGATCCCCTCCCGGTAGACCAGGCATTACAGCTGATCGACATGCTGGATGAGCATCAGATCCACGGGCTGATGTATGTGGATGAAGCCATGCTGTATGAGCGCCCAACCGGGCATGTGGTGCGTACCGCTCACTGGGCGCAAACCCTGCCGCCGGAGCAGCGCCCAACCTTCACCCAGGTGCCTTCGCTGGCGAAGGCTGCGCATGACGTCAACGCCGTCTGGAAATTTGCCCTGACCGACGAAGATATTCCGAAACTGCAACAGTTTGGTAAGCATGTTGAACAACAGCTGGGACTGGAGTGTGAATGGTCCTGGCACGATCAGGTCGACATTGCCCGTAAAGGCAACAGCAAAGGACGGCGCCTGACCCAGTGGATTGAAGCCCAGGGGGGGTCAATGGAAAACGTCATTGCCTTTGGCGATAACTTTAACGATATCAGCATGCTGGAAGCCGCAGGCACTGGCGTGGCTATGGGTAATGCGGACGACGCGGTCAAAGCCCGCGCCAATATCGTGATTGGTGATAACACCACCGACAGCATCGCGAAATTTATCTATTCCCACCTGCTGTAATCAGGCAGTAATCGACACGCTCTTAATTTGGGCATACAGCCACTGGCCGGGTTTGATCCCCAGTTCATCCCTGGCCCATGGGCTGATCCTCGCCCACAACGTTTTACCACCCACTTCAAGCTGAACCTCCACCTGACCGTTATCGTCATAGCACTGCGCGACCTTCGCCCGCAGCACGTTACGAATACTGGTCTGCTGCGGCGGTTGTAGCACCAGCGAAACATCAGAGGCCTGAATACGAATACGCAGCGCGGTTTGCAGTGGTTGATCCAGTTTATTGACCCACAAATGCTGATCGCCAAGCGCCAGCGCGGTCATCGCGTAGTGTGGATGATGTTCCAGTACGCTGACTTTCAGAATGCTGCTTTGCTGCTCCTTCGGCAGCCACGGGTGCATCACGCTGCTGCCCCAGACATCTTCCAGCGAACCGAACGCTTTGACCTGCCCGCTTTCAAGCACCATTACTTTGTCGGCCAGGTGCAAAATTTCATCCAGCGAGTGGCTGACGTACAGCATCGGAATATTAATTTCGCGTGCCAGACGTTGCAGATAAGGCAGCAGTTCACGCTTACGCGGAATATCCAACGAGGCGAGCGGCTCATCAAGCAGCAATAACTCAGGTGCGGTCAGCAGCGCCCGACCGATGGCGACACGCTGCTTTTCACCACCGGAAAGCCCGCCGGGCAGACGATCAAGCAGCGGTTCAATGCCCAACAACGCCACCAGCTTATCAAACTGTCCGGCCATGCTTTTCGCCATGCCGTAGCGCAGATTGCCGCGCACCTTATAATGCGGGAACAGACGCGCATCCTGAAAAACATAACCCACCCGGCGTTTTTCAGGCGTTAAGCAGATACCCTTCTCAACGTCGTTTAATACCCGATCGTTGAGCACGATGCGTCCGGACTGCGGCTGTGTCAGACCGCTGATGGCGTTAATCAGTGAGGTTTTCCCCGCGCCTGAAACGCCAAAAATCGCGGTGATCCCACTGGCGGGCAGCGTTTCGTTGAGCGTCAGACAGTGCGTCCCCAGCGTCTGGGTGAAATTAAGTTCCAACATGATTATCGCCCCGTCCGCTCACGGCTAATACGCGCCAGCCATTCAGAAATCAGCAGCGAAATCAGCGCTAATACAATGGATATGATACATAATCTTGCCGCCGCGCTTTCGCCGCCCGGAGTCTGGATCAGGGTATACATCGCCGAAGGGATAGTGCGGGTTTCGCCAGGTATATTGGAAACAAAGGTAATTGTTGCACCGAACTCGCCAAGCGAGCGGGCGAACGCCAACACCGTACCAACAATAATGCCGGGTAGCATCAGCGGTAGCGTTATAGTCATAAAGACGCGCCAGCGTCCGGCGCCCAGCGTACGAGCGGCCTGCTCCAGCTTGACGTCGACACCTTCCAGCGCCAGACGAATAGCCCGCACCATGAGCGGGAAGGACATCACCGCAGCGGCCAGCACGGCACCACGCCAGCTAAAGGCAAAGGTGATGCCAAACCAGTCATACAGCCATTCGCCGATGAATCCACGCCGTCCCATAGAGACCAACAGCAGATACCCCACCACCACAGGCGGCAGTACCAGCGGTAAATGCAGCACGCTATCGAGCAGCGCTTTGCCCGGGAATTTGCATCGCACCAGTAACCAGGCAAAGAAGATCCCAAATGGCAGACTAAACAACACGGCCAGGGAAGAAACTTTCAGGCTCAATATAACGGCCTGCCATTCAGGATCGGTCAGTATCATTACTTGGTCGTAAATCCATAACGTTTAAAGATTTCAGCAGCCTGCGGTCCTTTCAGGTAATCATAGAACGCGCTAACCGTTGCGTTGGAGTGGCCATCAACAATCGCGATAGGGTATTCCACTTTTTTGTGCGAATCTTCCGGGAAAGTCGCAACTACTTTTACGCCCTTGCTGGCGACGGCATCGGAACCATAGACAATCCCCAGCGGCGCTTCGTTACGTTCAACCAGCGCCAACGCACCCCGTACGTCTTCAGCAGGCGCCAGTTTTGGGGAAAGGGTATCCCATGCACCCAGTTTTTGCAGCGCTTCTTTGGCATAAATGCCTGCTGGAACATGTTCTGGATCGCCAACGGCCAGACGTCCACCGTTCAACAAACTGGTCCAGTTGGTTTTGCTGTCGATGGCAAACGCTTTCTGCTCACTCGCTTTCGGTGCCACAACCACCAGGCTGTTACCCAACAACGTTGCACGCGTTGCGCTATCAATCGACTTTTTGTCCACCGCATAGTCCATCCACTTCTGATCGGCAGAAATAAATAGATCGGCTGGTGCACCGGCTTCAATCTGGCGCGCCAGTGTGGAAGAAGAAGCAAAAGAGGAGACGACGTCAACGTTCTTCTCTTTTTTGTATTGCGTTGCAATATCCTGCATCGCGTTGGTCAATGATGCCGCTGCGAAAACGGTAATTTTTCCTTCATCCGCCAGCACATGCCCGGCAACGGTAAGAGAAAGTGTTGCCCCTGCAAACAAGGGTAACCATGTACGTGCCATCTGTAACTCCTTTGCGTTTCGTTATGTAGTCGCAAATATAACGAGTAAAACAGGATTTTCCCAGAGGTTATTGATACCAATTAGAGGTTACACAAAGAAAATATCGGCAGGGAAAGCAGGATCTTGAGAAACGGCAGTCAGAGAAAACAAACAGAAAGGCGAAAAAATAGAAACGCCCGACTGAGCGGGCGTTTGGGGAATCAATGATTCTGTCTGGACTGGTCTTTCTGACCGATACCGGAGAAAATGTTGAACACTTCACCCAGTCCGTAAATCAGACCCAGAATAATGGCCATTACCACAGGTACCATGATTACGGCGAATACCAGACTTTTCAATAACTCTAACATGGTCAACTCCAGATATAGTCCTTAGCTGTATTCTAACCCCATAACGCAGAAAAGCACTCCCCTTTTGTGCGGTCGGCTTTGCTCAGGCACGGTTTTCCGTCACAATACCTTTTTTTGCCAGGAGCTTGTGATGCAGGCCGAAATCCTTCTTACGCTGAAACTTCAGCAAAAACTGTTTGCCGATCCCCGTCGCATTTCTCTGCTGAAGCACATTGCGCTTTCCGGCTCCATCAGTCAGGGCGCGAAGGATGCAGGCATCAGCTACAAAAGTGCCTGGGATGCAATTAACGAAATGAACCAGCTCAGCGAGCAGACGCTGGTTGAGCGTGCCACAGGCGGTAAAGGCGGCGGCGGCGCGGTGTTAACCCGCTACGGCCAACGTTTAATCCAGCTGTACGATTTGCTGGCGCAAATCCAACAAAAAGCCTTTGATGTTTTGAGTGATGATGATGCGCTGCCACTTAACAGCCTGCTGGCGGCAATTTCTCGCTTTTCACTGCAAACCAGCGCCCGTAACCAGTGGTTTGGCACGATTACCGCCCGCGATCACTCCCTGGTACAGCAGCATGTCGACGTCCTGCTGGCCGATGGCGAAACGCGCCTGAAGGTGGCGATCACGGCACAAAGCGGCGAGCGTCTGGGCCTTGATGAAGGCAAAGAGGTGTTGATTCTGCTGAAAGCGCCGTGGGTCGGAATTACCCAGGATGACGCTATCGCTCAGGCTGCCGACAACCAGCTGCAGGGTACGATCAGCCATATCGAACGCGGCGCAGAACAGTGCGAGGTATTGATGACGCTGCCAGACGGCCAGACACTGTGTGCAACCATTCCGACAGAAAATAGTGCGACGCTGCAGGAAGGCGCGAACGTCACTGCTTTTTTCAATGCTGACAGGGTGATTATCGCCACACTATGCTGAGTGATTGACATCAGCTTGAAGAACACGTATCCCTGTTATTAATCGCTGCAAATAATGGGATACAAAATGTCATCGTTGCAAATTTCGCAAGGCACGTTTCGTCTTAGCGACACAAAAACGCTCCAGTTAGATGCGTTGACGTTAAACGCGGGTGATTGCTGGGCGTTTGTTGGCTCTAACGGTAGCGGGAAATCTGCGCTGGCCCGCGCGCTGGCAGGGGAATTACCGCAGCTGAAAGGCGAGCGCCACTGTCAGTTTACGCGTATCACCCGACTCTCCTTTGAACAGCTCCAGAAGCTGGTCAGCGACGAGTGGCAGCGAAACAACACCGATCTTCTCAGCCCCAGTGAAGATGACACCGGGCGCACCACCGCAGAAATCATTCAGGATGAGATCAGCGATCCCGCCCGCTGCGCTACATTGGCTCAGCAGTTTGGCATCTCTGCCCTTCTCAACAGGCGTTTCAAATACCTTTCGACCGGAGAAACACGTAAAACTCTGCTTTGCCAGGCGTTAATGTCCGCACCGGATTTACTGATCCTCGATGAGCCCTTTGACGGGCTGGATGTGGCATCCCGCTGCCAGTTAGCAGAACTGCTCGCTGACCTGCACCAGGCTGGCTTTACGTTGATATTGGTGCTTAACCGCTTTGATGAAATTCCCGAGTTCGTGCAGTTTGCCGGCGTGCTTGCCGATTGCACGCTGACAGAAACCGGCGCGAAAGCCGACCTTCTGCAACAGGCATTAATCGCTCAACTTGCCCATAGCGAACGACTGGAAGGTATTCAGTTACCCGAGCCGGATGAGCCTTCGGTGCGCCGCACGTTGTCAGATAACGAGCCACGAATTGTACTTAACAATGGCATCGTCTCGTATAACGATCGCCCTATCCTTCATCATATGAGCTGGCAGGTAAACCCAGGCGAGCACTGGCAAATCGTCGGCCCCAACGGTGCGGGAAAATCAACCCTGCTCAGTTTAATCACCGGCGATCATCCCCAGGGCTACAGTAACGATCTGACGCTGTTTGGCCGCCGTCGGGGTAGCGGTGAAACTATCTGGGATATCAAAAAACACATCGGCTACGTCAGCAGCAGTCTGCATCTGGATTATCGGGTGAGTACGACCGTACGCAACGTTATTCTCTCCGGTTATTTTGATTCAATTGGCATTTACCAGGCCGTCTCCGACAGGCAGCACAAACTGGTACAACAGTGGCTGGATATCCTTGGCATCGATAAACGTACTGCGGATGCGCCATTCCATAGTCTTTCCTGGGGTCAACAGCGGCTGGCGCTGATTGTTCGCGCGCTGGTTAAACACCCTACCTTGTTGATTCTTGACGAGCCTTTGCAAGGGTTAGATCCGCTCAATCGCCAACTGATTCGTCGTTTTGTAGATGTGCTGATCGGTCAAGGCGAAACTCAGCTGTTGTTCGTCTCTCATCACGCCGAAGATGCCCCAGCCTGCATTACCCACCGTCTGGAGTTTGTGCCCGAGGGCGATATCTACACCTATCAACAAACATCACTGCGTTAATTTTCATACCAGGGCGTTTGAATACGCCCTTTTTTCTGTCTTTTTTTTCAGACAAACGCTGAGATAACAATCTAACGTAATGATTTAAAATAAAATAACCACTGCAAATATGTGAAAACACCAGTGTGTAAACGATTCCACTATTTTATTCCATGTCACACTTTTCGCATCTTTGTTATGCTATGGTTATTGCATACCATAGGCTTAACGGAGCGAATTATGAGAGTATTGGTTACAGGTGGTAGCGGTTACATCGGAAGCCACACTTGCGTGCAGTTGTTGAAAAACGGTCACGAGGTGGTGATCCTGGATAATCTCTGCAACAGCAAGCGCAGCGTTCTGCCCGTCATTGAACGTTTAGGTGGTAAGCATCCGACTTTTGTGGAAGGAGATATCCGTAACGAAGCGCTGATAACCGAAATTCTGCACGATCATGCCATTGACACGGTCATCCATTTTGCCGGGTTAAAAGCCGTTGGAGAATCCGTGGCCAAGCCGCTGGAGTACTATGACAACAACGTCAATGGAACTCTGCGTCTGGTAAACGCCATGCGCGCCGCCAACGTGAAAAACTTCATTTTCAGCTCCTCCGCGACCGTCTATGGCGATCAGCCGCAAATTCCTTATGTTGAGAGCTTCCCCACCGGCACGCCGCAAAGTCCGTACGGCAAAAGTAAGCTGATGGTGGAACAGATCCTGACCGATCTGCAAAAAGCCCAACCCGACTGGAGCATTGCTTTGTTGCGCTACTTTAACCCGGTTGGCGCGCATCCATCAGGGGATATGGGGGAAGATCCTCAGGGTATTCCCAACAACCTGATGCCTTACATCGCACAGGTTGCCGTGGGTCGCCGCGAGTCCCTTGCCGTATTTGGCAACGACTATCCTACTGAAGATGGCACCGGCGTTCGCGACTACATCCACGTGATGGATCTCGCCGACGGTCACGTTGTCGCAATGGAAAAACTGGCGGACAAACAGGGTGTGCATATTTACAACCTTGGCGCAGGCATCGGCAGCAGCGTGCTGGACGTGGTCAATGCCTTCAGCAAAGCCTGCGGTAAACCGATTAATTACCATTTCGCCCCGCGCCGTGATGGCGATCTTCCGGCCTACTGGGCTGATGCCAGCAAAGCCGATCGCGAGCTCAACTGGCGCGTGACCCGCACGCTGGATGAAATGGCACAAGACACATGGCACTGGCAGTCACGCCACCCACAGGGATATTCGGATTAAGGACCAATCATGACGCAATTCAATCCTGTCGATCACCCACATCGCCGTTTTAACCCGCTCACCGGGCAGTGGATCCTTGTTTCACCGCATCGCGCCAAACGTCCGTGGCAAGGGGCGCAGGAAACTCCTTCTAAGCAGGTACTGCCTGCGCATGACCCGGACTGCTTTCTGTGCGCTGGCAATACGCGCGTTACCGGCGACAAAAACCCGGATTACACCGGGACTTATGTCTTCACTAATGACTTTGCGGCCCTCATGTCAGATACCCCGGACGCGCCGGACAGTCACGATCCGTTGATGCGTTGCCAGAGCGCACGCGGTACCAGTCGCGTGATTTGCTTCTCGCCCGATCACAGCAAAACGCTGCCGGAACTCAGCGTCCCTGCGCTGACAGAAATTGTACAGACGTGGCAGGAACAGACTGAAGAGTTAGGAAAAACCTATCCCTGGGTGCAGGTATTTGAGAATAAAGGCGCGGCGATGGGCTGCTCTAACCCGCACCCGCACGGTCAAATTTGGGCCAACAGCTTTTTGCCCAACGAAGCCGAACGTGAAGATCGCCTGCAGAAAGCGTACTTCGCTGAACAGGGCGCACCGATGCTCGTTGATTACGTCCAGCGCGAACTGGCGGACGGCAGTCGTACGGTCGTAGAAACTGAGCACTGGCTGGCGGTTGTGCCTTACTGGGCCGCGTGGCCGTTCGAAACGCTGCTGCTGCCGAAAGCGCATGTGCTGCGTATCACTGATTTGACCAATGAACAGCGTGCTGACCTGGCGCTGGCGCTGAAAAAACTGACCAGTCGTTACGACAACCTGTTCCAGTGCTCATTCCCCTACTCTATGGGCTGGCACGGCGCGCCGTTCAACGGTGAAGAAAACGAACACTGGCAGTTACACGCGCACTTTTACCCGCCGCTGCTGCGTTCCGCGACCGTGCGTAAATTTATGGTCGGTTATGAAATGCTGGCGGAAACCCAGCGTGACCTGACGGCAGAACAAGCGGCTGAGCGACTGCGTGCGGTCAGCGACATCCATTTTCGCGAATCCGGAGTTTAAATAATGAGTCTGAAAGAAAAAACACAATCTCTGTTTGCAGAAACGTTTGGCTACCCAGCCACCCATACTATTCAGGCACCGGGTCGCGTAAACCTGATCGGCGAACACACCGATTATAATGACGGCTTCGTTCTGCCCTGCGCCATCGACTATCAAACCGTCATCAGTTGTGCCGCGCGCGACGATCGAAAAGTTCGCGTGATCGCCGCTGATTACGACAATCAGATTGATGAGTTCTCTCTCGATGCGCCGATTATCGCCCACGACAGCCAGCAGTGGTCGAACTACGTGCGTGGCGTGGTGAAGCATCTACAAAAACGCAGTAACGCCTTTGGCGGTGCGGATCTGGTGATCAGCGGTAATGTCCCGCAAGGCGCAGGTCTTAGCTCTTCCGCCTCGCTGGAAGTCGCTGTGGGTACGGTATTCCAACAGCTCTATCACCTGCCGCTCGACGGCGCACAAATCGCCCTGAATGGCCAGGAAGCTGAAAACCAGTTTGTCGGCTGTAACTGCGGCATTATGGATCAGCTGATCTCCGCGCTTGGCAAGAAAGATCATGCGCTACTGATCGACTGCCGTACGTTGGGCACCAAAGCTGTCTCCATGCCGGAAGGTGTGGCGGTGGTGATCATCAATAGCAACTTTAAACGCACGTTGGTCGGCAGCGAGTACAACACCCGTCGCGAACAGTGTGAAACCGGCGCACGTTTCTTCCAGCAACCGGCGCTGCGTGATGTCAGTCTTGAAGCGTTTAACGCTGTCGCCCACGAGCTGGATCCGATTGTCGCCAAACGCGTCCGCCACGTCATCACGGAAAATGCGCGTACCGTTGAAGCCGCGCAGGCGTTGGAAAAAGGCGACCTGCTGCGTATGGGACAATTGATGGCGGAATCTCACGCCTCAATGCGCGATGACTTTGAAATCACCGTGCCACAAATTGATACGCTGGTTGAAATTGTCAAAGCGACCATCGGCGATAAAGGCGGTGTACGTATGACTGGCGGCGGCTTCGGCGGCTGCATCGTGGCGCTGATCCCGCAAGATTTGGTGCCTGCCGTGCAACAAGCTGTCGCTGAGCAATACGAAGCAAAAACCGGTATCAAAGAAACATTCTACGTCTGCAAACCTTCACAAGGAGCCGGACAATGTTAAACGAAATCCCTGTGCAGGCTCCGGACGGTCAGCCGTTTCGCCTGATTACCCTGCGCAATGACGCAGGGATGGTGGTCACGCTGATGGACTGGGGCGCGACCCTGCTCTCTGCGCGTATTCCGCTGAGCGATGGTAGCGTGCGCGAAGCATTACTCGGGTGCGCCAGCCCGGAACAATATCCGGAACAGGCTGCATTTCTGGGGGCGTCGATTGGTCGCTACGCTAACCGTATCGCCAACAGCCGCTATACTTTTGCCGGTGAAACCGTTGAATTAATACCAAGCCAGGGCAACAACCAGCTGCACGGCGGGCCGGACGGTTTCGACAAACGTCGCTGGCAGATAGTCAATCAGAATGACCGTCAGGTGCTGTTCGCCCTAACGTCTGAAGATGGCGACCAGGGCTTTCCTGGCCATCTTTGCGCGACCGCGCAGTATCGCCTTACTGACGATAATCGTATTTCGATCACCTACCGCGCCACGGTCGATAAGCCCTGTCCGGTGAATCTTACCAACCACGTTTATTTCAACCTCGACGGTGATACAACCGATGTCCGTCAACATAAGCTGCAGATCTTCGCTGACGAGTACTTGCCGGTGGATGAAATGGGTATCCCACACGACGGACTGAAGCCGGTGGCTGGTACCTCGTTCGATTTCCGCGTGGCGAAAGTTATCGACAGCGAATTTTTGGCCGATGACGATCAGCGGAAAGTAAAAGGTTACGATCACGCTTTCTTGCTACAGGCGCAAGGCGATAGCCGCAAACCGATCGCGAATCTGTGGTCACAGGATGAAAAACTGCAGATGGAGGTCTACACCTCTGCCCCGGCTTTGCAGTTTTATTCCGGAAATTTCCTCGGCGGTACGCCATCCCGTGGTCCTGACGCCTACGCCGACTGGCAAGGTCTGGCGCTGGAAAGCGAGTTCCTGCCGGACAGCCCGAACCATCCGGAATGGCCGCAGCCAGACTGCTTCCTGCGTCCTGGCGAAGAGTACACCAGCGTGACGGAATACCGGTTTATACCAGCTTAATCGTTCCCCCTCCCAGGCCCGATGACGTAACGAATCGGGCCTGTTGCTTGTTTATCACAGTAGAACCGTTCAAATCCCCACCGTTCAAAGACAAAATCGCAACCTTGAGTTCACAAGAACCTTACACTGTGGCGCTATTTTCGCTATGGTTATGCGTAAGGATTGCCGCTGACGCATTACGGCAATATAATGAGAATTATTATCATTCAATATGATTTATAGGAGTGAGTGTATGGCTGTAACTAAGCTGGTTCTGGTACGTCACGGTGAAAGTCAGTGGAACAAGGAGAACCGTTTTACCGGTTGGTATGACGTTGATCTGTCCGAGAAAGGCGTGGGCGAAGCGAAAGCAGCAGGTAAACTGTTGAAAGAGGAAGGCTATAGCTTCGATTTTGCATATACCTCTGTGCTGAAACGTGCCATCCACACCCTGTGGAACGTACTGGATGAACTGGATCAGGCCTGGCTGCCAGTTGAGAAATCCTGGAAACTGAATGAACGTCATTACGGCGCGCTGCAGGGGCTGAACAAAGCGGAAACTGCGGAAAAATACGGTGACGAGCAGGTTAAGCAATGGCGTCGCGGCTTTGCGGTCACCCCACCGGAACTGACTAAAGATGACGAACGCTATCCGGGTCATGATCCGCGTTATGCGAAGCTGACCGACAACGAGTTACCGGTTACCGAAAGCCTGGCGCTGACCATCGATCGCGTTATCCCTTACTGGAATGAAACCATCCTGCCGCGCATGAAAAGCGGTGAGCGAGTGATTATCGCCGCTCACGGTAACTCCCTGCGTGCGCTGGTGAAATACCTGGATAACATGGGCGAAGATGAGATCCTCGAACTGAACATCCCGACGGGTGTACCACTGGTGTATGAGTTCGACGAAAACTTCAAACCAATCAAACACTATTATCTGGGTAACGCTGACGAGATCGCCGCAAAAGCAGCTGCCGTTGCGAACCAGGGTAAAGCGAAGTAATTTCTGCGTGTCGCATAAAAAAGCGCGGACTATCCGCGCTTTTTTTATCTTTCTGGTAGGCTAACGTTTAACCGCGGCGCGCTTTTACCGCATCCGCCAGTTGACGTAACACCGCATCAGTATCTTCCCAGCCAATGCAGGCGTCGGTGATGCTCTTACCGTAGGTCAGCGGTTCGCCGCTATCCGGGTTCTGATTACCCTCGACCAGATGGCTTTCGATCATCACGCCAATAATCGCTTTTTCACCACCAGCAACTTGCCCGCAAACATCTTTCGCAACATCCATCTGCTTTTTGAACTGCTTGCTGGAGTTGGCATGGCTAAAGTCGATCATCACTTGCGCAGAGAGCCCTGCTTTAATCAGACCTTCTTTCACGTCGGCAACATGCTGAGCGCTGTAGTTCGGCTCTTTGCCACCGCGCAGAATGATATGGCAATCACCATTACCGCTGGTATTCACGATCGCCGAATGACCCCATTTGGTCACAGACAGGAAGCAGTGTGGTGCCCCTGCGGCGTTGATTGCATCAATCGCAACTTTGATCGTGCCATCAGTACCGTTTTTAAAGCCAACCGGGCAGGACAGACCAGATGCCAGTTCGCGGTGCACCTGAGACTCAGTGGTACGTGCTCCAATAGCGCCCCAACTCATCAGGTCGGCAAGATATTGCGGCGTGATCATATCGAGGAATTCACCTGCAGCTGGCAATCCGCTGTCGTTGATATCCAACAGCAGTTTACGCGCAATGCGCAGTCCATCGTTGATCTGGAAGCTATTGTCCATGTGCGGATCGTTGATAAGCCCCTTCCAGCCGACGGTGGTACGCGGCTTTTCGAAATAGACTCGCATGACAATTTCAAGCTCGCCTTTTAACTCTTCGCGCAGCGCCAGCAGGCGAGTGGCGTACTCTTTGGCGGCAGCCGGATCATGAATAGAGCACGGCCCAATCACCACTAACAGGCGATCGTCGTTCCCTTTCAGAATTTTATGAATTGCCTTACGGGCATGAGCCACCGTATTTGCGGCATTTTCAGTAGCGGGGAATTTTTCCAGCAGTGCGACTGGCGGTAATAACTCGTTGATCTCTTTGATGCGTAAATCGTCGTTCTGATAATTCATGATTATTCCAGCGTTGCCATACTTATATAAATGAATGCAATCCCTCCAATCTATATCTTCAGTCATAAGGTGTAAACGGGGTTTTACACTTTGGACGGATTAATCCTGGAATCTGGTAAAAAAACGCAATAATGTAGCGAAAAATGAGATCCAGACTACAATTTCTAACTGTAACATCTTAAATTTTCATAGATTTCAAGATTGTATGCTGGTTTTAATTTCCAAAGCAAAACGATTAACCACGTATTGATGATGTAACTGGCACATGCACTGTTGGAAGACGTTATCCGACATATCGACCTTAACAGGAGCATATTATGCATATGACTAAGCTGGCTTCACTCTTTCTTACTGCTACCCTCAGCCTCGCCAGCAGTGCGGCGCTGGCCGCTGAAACCAACTCGCAGTCCAATAATGGCCAGGCAAATTCCTCGGCAGATGCCGGTCAGGTCGCACCAGACGCTCGCGAAAACGTAGCGCCGAATAATGTCGACAACAGTAACGTGAATTCAGGTGGCACGATGCTGCACCCGAACGGTTCATCAATGAACCATGAGGGGATGACCAAAGACGAGATGCACAAAAACACCATGTGTAAGGACGGTCGCTGTCCTGATGTGAACAAGAAGGTTGAGACTGGAAACGGCATCAACAATGATGTTGATACCAAAACTGACGGCACCACGCAGTAACGCTGAAAATAAAGCTAATAACGGGAGAGCAATAGCTCTCCTTTTTAATTTTATCGTCCCAAAAACGGTATGATGGCATACAGTAAAGATGAGAATAACAAAGGGATGGCATAATGGCGCACGCACATACTCATACTTCCTCTGAGCAACCCAAAGACAATAACGCCCGCCGACTGATGTTCGCATTCTGCATTACCGCCGGATTTATGTTGGTCGAAGTGGTGGGCGGAATACTTTCAGGCTCACTGGCCTTGCTGGCCGACGCCGGGCATATGCTTACGGATGCGGCAGCGCTGCTTTTCGCGCTGTTGGCCGTTCAGTTTTCCCGTCGCCCACCCACAATACGCCACACCTTCGGCTGGCTGAGGCTCACGACGCTGGCCGCATTCGTTAATGCCATCGCATTGGTCGTTATCACCATTTTAATCGTCTGGGAGGCGATTGAGCGCTTCCAGACACCTCGTCCCGTGGCGGGCGGCATGATGATGGTTATTGCTGTCGCGGGTTTACTGGCCAACGTGCTTGCTTTTTGGGTTTTACATCGCGGCAGCGAAGAGAAAAATTTGAACGTCCGTGCCGCAGCGCTGCATGTGATGGGCGATTTACTCGGCTCGGTCGGGGCAATCATCGCTGCGTTGATTATTATCTGGACGGGCTGGACGCCTGCGGACCCGATCCTCTCAATTTTGGTATCCGTACTGGTGCTGCGCAGCGCCTGGCGATTATTAAAAGATAGCGTCAACGAATTACTGGAAGGGGCTCCGCTGGCGCTGGATATCGCCGCACTGCAGCGCCATCTCAGCCGGGATATTCCCGAAGTCCGCAATGTGCACCATGTCCACGTCTGGATGGTGGGAGAAAAGCCGGTAATGACGCTGCATGTGCAGGTGATCCCGCCGCACGATCATGATGCGCTGCTGGAGCGTATTCAGCATTTCCTTATCCATCATTACCAGATTGAACACGCGACGATTCAGATGGAGTATCAGCCGTGCAATGGACCGGACTGCCACCTGTATCAGGGTGTGTCCGGCCATTCACATCATCACCATTAATGAGACAGCGCGTGGGAACCTCGCTCACGCGCACTGTTGATCCACATCCTGCTCCCGTTGAGGGCGATAACCGTCAGGATCATATATTCCAGCGACATGGCATATACGCCTTGCAGGGCAAAGATCACCACGCTGATTACGTTGATGATCACCCACAGCAGCCAGTTTTCAACGTATTTGCGCGTCATCAGGATCATCGCCGCAATCGAAAGCACCATCATGCAGGAGTCCCAGAACGGGAATGCATCGGGTTGCAGTTCAGGCACAGCAACCTGCAGTCCCAATGCCTGCATTATGTTGACCGCAATACGAGTCAGCAACGCAAAGACCGGATCGATATAGACCGACATCAGGCCGATCGCCACCACACAAGCCGCCAGCCAGCCGATCGCTTTTGGCAACGGCAGCCAGCGAATTTTCAATTCCGCTTCATGCTGGTTGGTTTGCCGGGACCAGGCATACCAACCGTAGATGTTGGCGGCAAAGAAAAAGACTTGCAGCAACAGGCTGGCATAAAGCTGGATCTGAAAGAAGATAATCGCAAACAGCGTGACGTTTATCAGACCGAAAACGTAATTGCTGATTTTCTCAAGACTCGCCAGGCCAATACACAGCAACCCGGCGATCGTCCCCACGGCTTCGATCCACGATAGATCGTAACCACCTGCGCCAATCGGAATATGTACCAGAATGTTCTGCGTGCTAAAAAAGTCCATCTTTTCCCCCAGAGCAAAAATAAAGTATTAAGCTCGTAGTGTAGCCGCAAATTCCAACATACGATTTAATGGCAACAATGCCCCTTCTCGCAGTGCGTGATCAACATGTATTTCATGCGCCGCGCCGCCATGCTCCAGCCCCTCAGCAATGGCCTTGAGGCCGTTCATCGCCATCCATGGACAATGCGCGCAGCTACGACAGGTGGCCCCCTCGCCAGCCGTTGGAGCTTCAAGCAGCTCTTTATCCGGAACGGCCTGCTGCATTTTGTAAAAAATGCCCCGGTCAGTCGCCACAATCAGCTGCTTATGCGGTAACGATTTAGCTGCGGTGATGAGCTGACTGGTTGAGCCAACCGCATCGGCCATATCAACGATAGACTGAGGTGACTCCGGGTGCACCAGCACCGCAGCATCAGGGTACAGTCCTTTCATGCGCGTTAAAGCCTGGGTTTTAAACTCGTCGTGGACAATACAGGCCCCCTGCCAGCAGAGCACATCTGCGCCGGTTTGTTTCTGCACGTAGTTACCCAGATGTCTGTCCGGAGCCCAGATGATTTTTTCACCTAAGCTATCAAGATGCTCAATAAGTTCAACCGCGATACTGGAGGTCACGACCCAGTCAGCACGAGCTTTAACGGCGGCTGAAGTATTGGCGTAAACCACCACGGTACGATCCGGATGCGCGTCGCAGAATGCGCTGAACGCGTCTATCGGACAGCCCAGATCTAATGAACATTCCGCCTGTAAGGTTGGCATCAGGATAGTCTTTTCCGGGCTGAGAATTTTGGCGGTTTCTCCCATAAACCTCACGCCCGCAACCAGCAGCGTAGAAGCTGGGTGTTTTGCACCGAACCGCGCCATCTCCAGAGAATCAGAAATACAGCCACCGGTCTCTTCGGCCAATTGCTGAATTTCAGGATCGGTGTAATAGTGCGCGACCATAACGGCATCACGCTCTTTCAACAGGCGCTTGATTTTTTCACGATAAAATTGCTTTTCATCCACACTCAGCGGCCCTGGCTTCGGCGGAAACGGATAAATTGCTGCTTCTGGATCAAACATCACGCTCATCTTGCTTTCTCGTTTTACTGGCTTAACGAATTAACCGATTAAAAGCGTGACGCACGCCATATTCGGTTTGATTTGTTTTATATGCTAAACAAGATAGCGGATTGGCGCAGAAAAGTCACAATAATTGCGAGTGATGAGTGCCGGATGGCGACCGGCGGGCCTGCAGGTTCAAATCTTTTAAATCGCAGATAGCAAAAAAGCGCCTTTAGGGCGCTTTTTTACACTGGTGGGGCGTGCAGGATTCGAACCTGCGACCAATTGATTAAAAGTCAACTGCTCTACCAACTGAGCTAACGCCCCCTTATGGGGTTTACTTCTTTATACTTCTAGGATGGTGGGTCGTGCAGGATTCGAACCTGCGACCAATTGATTAAAAGTCAACTGCTCTACCAACTGAGCTAACGACCCGCTCGGGAATAACCTGAAAATTTTTACTCGGTACCACCAATAAATTGGTGGGGCGTGCAGGATGACTCGATTTCGTCTCGCCCTAACGGGCCGTTGCTTACGCAACGTTATCCTTCACGTTTAACATCTGAGTACGATGTTAAAGTTGGTGGGGCGTGCAGGATTCGAACCTGCGACCAATTGATTAAAAGTCAACTGCTCTACCAACTGAGCTAACGCCCCGAGTGGTGGGTGATGACGGGATCGAACCGCCGACCCCCTCCTTGTAAGGGAGGTGCTCTCCCAGCTGAGCTAATCACCCGATACTACGCTGGATACTACTTACTAACTGAGTTAGTGGTGGGTCGTGCAGGATGACTTGACTTCGTCTCGCCCTACGGGCCGTTGCTTACGCAACGTTATCCTTCACGTTTTACAATCGCGTTCCACCTTAGCGATTGGTGGGTCGTGCAGGATTCGAACCTGCGACCAATTGATTAAAAGTCAACTGCTCTACCAACTGAGCTAACGACCCGCTTTTGCGCTGCTTTTGGTTTGTTTGATATCCCTTGGCAACGGCGGCATATATTACTGATTTCAGATTTTAGCGCAACAAAAATTTCGATGTAAATAACTCAACTGCTTAGGAATCACACGACACGACCAGAAATAACACGATTTCTGGTCGTGTCGTGGTCATTACATCGCGCCAAGGCGTTTTTGCGCTTGTTTCGCGCCATCAGTGCCAGGGTATTTAGTGATAACCTGCTGATAAACCGCTTTAGCTTTTGCTGTGTCACCTTTGTCCTGCATGATGACGCCGACTTTGTACATCGCGTCTGCAGCCTTCGGTGATTTCGGGAAGTTTTTTACTACCGAAGCAAAATAGAACGCTGCATCATCTTTTTTACCCTTATTGTAATTCAACTGACCCAGCCAATAATTCGCATTGGGCAGGTAAGTTGAGTCCGGGTATTTTTTGATGAAGTTCTGAAATGCTTCAATCGCGTCATCCTGGCGAGATTTATCCTGCACCAGAGCAATTGCCGCATTGTAATCGGTATTCGCATCGCCAGTTTGCGCGGGCGCCCCTGACGTTGTCGCAGCGCCTGCATCAGGTGCTGGGGTTGCCGCCCCACTCTGATCGCCACCTGCAGATTGCGCAGCAGGCGCGCTACCGCTGCCAAGATTATTCATCTGCAGCAATATTTGCTTCTGGCGCTCAACAACCTGATTCAGCTGGTACTGATTTTCCTGAATTTGACCGCGCAGGGAATCAATATCGGACTGATTATCGGAGAGTTGTTGCTGGAGTTGGGTTAAAAGCTGACTGTGAGCGTTAGAAATACGCTCGAGTTGAGTGACACGGTCTTCGACCGAGCCTGAGCCGACACTACTGATTGGCGCCTGAGCAAAAGCGGCCCAAGGGGCCGCTATGCCAACCAGTAACGACAGACTCAACACGTGATGTCTGAAGTTACTGCTCATGCAATTCTCTTAGTAAACCAGTACGGCGCGACGGTTTTTGGCGTAAGCCGCTTCGTCATGACCCAGTACTGCAGGTTTTTCTTTACCGTAAGAAACGATGGAGATCTGGTCAGCAGAAACGCCTTTACCCTGCAGGTACATCTTAACGGCGTTTGCACGACGCTCACCCAAGGAGATGTTGTACTCAGGAGTACCACGTTCGTCCGCATGACCTTCTACGGTGACTTTGTAAGACGGGTTGCTACGCAGGAAGTTAGCGTGAGCATCCAGCATTGCAGCGAAGTCAGAACGGATATCGTACTTGTCCAGATCGAAGTAAACGATGTTGTTCTGCTGCAGCTGTTGCATCTGAAGACGCGCTTGCTCTTCAGAAGACATGTTGCCGCTGCCGTTTGCATCCATACCAGTGCCGGCACCCAGCATGCCTTCGCTGCCGTCATTGCTGGCGTTCTTGTTAGAAGAACATGCCGCAATAGCCATAACAGGCAGAGCAATCATCAGCCCTTTCAGCACTTTGTTCAGTTGCATTTCAATGATTCCTTTATTAATCAATTATTTATTATCACAGATACGGCGACCAGGCAGGGAATTTTACCTGACCATCAGTTGCCGGAAGACGCGCTTTGAAACGCCCATCTGTAGAAACCAAATTCAGCACGGATCCCATCCCCTGAGAAGAGCTGTAGATTACCATAGTGCCGTTAGGTGCCAGACTTGGCGTTTCGTCCAGGAACGTTGACGACAGAACTTGTACGCCACCCGCTACCAGATCTTGTTTGGCAATGTGCTGCTGACCATTTGCCGAGCTTACCATTACCATAAATTTACCGTCGCTGCTCACATCCGCATCCTGGTTTTGCGAACCTTCCCAGGTAATACGCTGCGGAGCACCGCCGTTAACGTTAACTTTGTATACCTGCGGACGACCAGCCTGGTCAGACGTAAAGGCCAGGTTTTGGCTGTCCGGGAACCAGGTCGGTTCCGTGTTGTTGCTGCGACCATCCGTCACCTGACGAATCTGACCGGAACCAATGTCCATGACATACAAGTTCAGGCTACCGGTTTTAGACAGGGCAAACGCCAGCTTGCTGCCATCCGGAGAAAACGCAGGTGCACCGTTGTGACGTGGGAACGACGCTACCTGACGAACTGCGCCATTAGACAATGTCTGAATAACCAGTGCAGAACGACCGCTCTCGAAGGTTACGTACGCCAGTTTTGAACCGTCCGGAGACCACGCCGGAGACATCAGCGGTTGCGGAGAACGGTGTACCACAAACTGGTTGTAGCCATCGTAGTCGGACACGCGTAACTCGTACGGGAACTGACCGCCGTTAGTCTGAACAACATAAGCGATACGGGTACGGAATGCACCTTTAATACCGGTCAGTTTTTCAAACACTTCGTCACTTGCGGTATGGCCTGCGTAACGCAACCACTGCTTGTTCACTTTATACGTGTTCTGTGCCAGTACGGTACCCGGTGCGCCACCGGTATCAACCAGTTGATAAGCAACACTGTAGGAACCATCTGGATTCGGTGTGACCTGGCCAACCACTACGGCATCAATACCCAGAGCAGACCATGCGGCAGGTTGAACTTCCTGCGCGGTACCCGGCTGCTGCGGCAGGCGAGAACGGTCTAATGGGTTAAATTTACCGCTGTTTCGCAGGTCAGCACCCACGATACCACCGATATCTTCAGGTGCAGCACCCGGTCCTGCCCACTGGAAGGGGACAACACCAATCGGGCGTGCCGAGTCCACCCCTTGGGTGATCTCGATACGTACTTCTGCGTGCAGCACCGCTGCCCACAGCATCAGAAAACCAAATGCAACTCGTAATGCCTGCTTCATCATATCTCCCTTATCTGGACGGAAAGCCCACGATAATTTAGCAGAATGTTAACAAACTCAAATACACAAAACTACCAGAACACTGTCTCAACCTTAGACCGTTTCCCCCGATTTCTCAGGGGTCGTTATTACAGTTTAAAGTCCAGTTTGGCATCTTTTACTTTTTCATAAACAGCCTGGCTAGGCGGTTTAGGAATTCTGGCTGTTTTCGCAGCCGTCAGCGCAGCCTGGCACAATGCCGGATCCCCGCCCTCTTCGGTCACATCCAGTAACAGACCATCAGGCGCTAACTTGATATGTAATACGCAGGATTTTCCCGCATACAAATCGGCACCATACAGACGGCTCTGAATCGCATTACGAATTTGAGATGCGTAAGCACTGATATCAGCGCCAGATGCACCGCCATTTGCACCACTTGTACCACTATCTTTCGCCGGTTGGCCGTTTCCTTTCGCTCCACCACCCGATTTCGGTGCATTCTTACCGGAGCTTAGGTCGCCCAACAAGTCGTCAACGCCAGATGCTGCGGCGGCTTTTTCGGCGGCAGCCTTTTTCGCAGCAGCAGCTTTATCTGCTGCAGCTTTCTTATCGGCAGCGGCTTTCTCAGCAGCAGCCTTTTTATCTGCCGCAGCTTTTTCAGCAGCTGCTTTTTTGTCAGCGGCAGCCTTTTCAGCAGCGGCTGCTTTCGCGGCGGCGGCTTTTTCTGCTTTCTCAGCGGCAGCTTTCTCGGCTGCTGCTTGCTTAGCGGCTTCAGCCTGCGCTTTCTTCGCAGCATCTGCGGCAGCCTTAGCAGCTTGTGCTTCGGCAGCTTTCTTCGCATCAGCAGCGGCTTTAGCGGCTTCTGCCTCAGCTTTTTTCTGTGCGTCCGCAGCAGCTTTCTTCGCGGCATCTGCCGCTTGTTTCGCCTGAGCATCAGCCTTGGCCTTCGCGTCTGCAGCAGCCTTCGCCGCAGCCTCTTCAGCCTGTTTCTGTTGTTCTTGCGCTTTCGCGGCGGCGGCCTCTGCTTGCTTCTGCTGTTCCGCCTGCTCGCGCACTTTTTCCTGCGCAGCTAAACGTTCTTTTTCCAGTTGCTTCAGTCGTTCTTGCTCAGCAGCTTGCTTCTCACGAAGTTCCTCTGCTTGCTGTTGCGCCTGTTTTTCGCGCTGTTCTTCTGCACGTTTCGCACTTGCCTGCTGTTGCTGCTGGCGATCGTACTGTTGAACAACGGCACCAGGATCGACCATAACGGCGTCGATAGACGAACCGCCACCGCCGCCGGCTGAAGCATCAATGTGCTCATCGAACGAACTCCAGATCAGCGCTGCAAATAAAATGACATGCAGCACCGCTGAAATAATTATCGCCCTTTTGAGCTTGTCGTTTTGTTCGGTTGCCTTTGACACTCTCGGTTCCCAAAAACTGTTCGCCTGTTACGCGCTATCTTTCAAGCCAGCAATATGCAGTCATCAGATTGGCTGCGTCATCAGGCCAACCGATTTTACGCCTGCACTGTGTAACAAGTTCAGCGCTTTAATTATTTCATCATAAGGCACGTCTTTCGCACCACCGATTAAAAATACTGTTTTCGGATTGGTCTGCAGGCGGCTTTTCGCTTCCGCGATAACCTGCTCCGGCGGCAGTTGATCCATCCTGTCTTTCTCAACGACCACGCTGTATTGCCCAATACCGGAAACTTCAATAATGACCGGTGGCTCGTCGTTACTGCTGACGGCTTGCGATTCGGTCGCATCCGGCAGGTCAACTTCCACACTCTGCGTAATGATCGGCGCGGTTGCCATAAAGATCAGTAACAGCACCAGCAGTACGTCGAGCAGCGGGACAATATTGATTTCGGACTTAAGTTCGCGACGACCTCGTCCACGCGTTCTGGCCATGGTTTACCCCTTGTTGCTCTCGCTAACGGTAAACGCCTGGCGGTGCAGAATCGCGGTGAACTCTTCCATAAAGTTGTCGTAATTCAGTTCCAGCTTGTTCACGCGCTGATTCAGTCGGTTGTAAGCCATAACCGCCGGAATTGCCGCAAACAGGCCGATAGCCGTTGCAATCAACGCTTCCGCGATACCCGGCGCAACCATTTGCAGCGTCGCCTGTTTTACCGCGCCCAGCGCGATAAAGGCGTGCATGATCCCCCAAACGGTACCGAACAGACCGATATACGGGCTGATGGAGCCGACAGTGCCGAGGAATGGAATATGCGTTTCCAGCGTTTCCAGTTCACGGTTCATCGAGATACGCATCGCACGGGATGCCCCCTCAACGACCGCTTCAGGCGCATGGCTATTCGCCCTATGCAGACGCGCAAATTCTTTGAACCCGCTATAAAAAATTTGCTCTGAACCCGCCAGATTATCACGACGCCCCTGACTTTCCTGGTACAGGCGCGACAACTCAATGCCGGACCAGAACTTGTCTTCAAATGCTTCGGCTTCACGTGAAGCAGCATTAAGAATACGGGTCCGCTGGATAATAATAGCCCAGGATGCGATTGAGAAACCAATCAAAATCAACATGATAAGTTTAACCAGAAGGCTTGCCTTCAGGAACAAATCAAGGATATTCATGTCAGTCACTGCTTAAACTCCGCGACAATAGACTTGGGAAGCGCACGAGGCTTCATTTTGAGTGGATCAACGCAAACAATCAGAACTTCGGCTTCATTCAGCACGGTGTTCTCTGCGTTGACAATGCGTTGCGTGAAAACCAATGAGGTGCCACGCATTGACGTAATTTCGGTTTGGACTTCGAGCATATCGTCGAGCCGGGCAGGCGCAAAATACTCAAGGGTCATCTTGCGCACCACAAAGGCTACACGTTCGGCCAACAGAACCTGCTGACTGAAGTGATGATGACGCAGCATCTCTGTGCGTGCTCTTTCATAAAAAGCGACGTAACTGGCGTGATAAACCACCCCACCGGCATCGGTGTCTTCATAATAGACACGAACCGGCCATCGGAAAATATACTTATTCATTCTTACTGCCTCTTTGTTGGCTTTGCCCACTCACACCGGTCGCTTAACTTTGTAAGCCCCTGGTGACTCGCGTTCTTGCCGCCGCGATGCATCAAGAATGTCGTTGTATATCGCGCTGTCTTCACTTTACATCCCGGTAATGCAATTAGGTTGGTGCTTTCGAACTTCGCTACTATACGCGCGGGAATGGTGCTTTGGAATGGGGGAAAGTAAACGGAGAGTAAAAAATTATGGGCTTATGCAAGCCCATAAATATTTAAGGATGTTTCTTATTCAAAAGAAGAAGAAAATCAGACCAACCACGAGGACGATATCTGCGATCAGCGGGCAGAAGATGCCCTGCCAGTGTACGGCGCGAGGACGAAAGCCAACGCCATGAATGATGCCTGCGCAGACCGCCCACATCAGCAGAAAACCATGCCAGATTTCAAGCGTACTGGTTTTGGCCGCGAAACGTGACGGTTCCCAGAATATGCAGCCGGCCAACACGATTGCCAGCACAAAGGAAAGCGCCCGCAAGGGGCGCTTGTCCATTACCGCATATACTATCGCGATAATGTTGGTCATCAGCTATCTTCTTGTCCGGCCTTGCCTGATTCAACGTGCTCAAGCGCCAGCGCTGTGATTATCCCAAATGCACAGGCAAGAAGCGTTCCCAAAATCCATGCGAAATACCACATTTTAAGCTCCTTACTTAGTACAGAGAGTGTGTGTTACGTTCAATATCTTCTTTGGTGATACGACCAAACATCTTCCAGTAGCACCATGTGGTGTAGAGGAGAATAATTGGCACGAACACACATGCCACATAGGTCATCACGTTCAGCGTCAGCTGGCTGGACGTTGCATCCCACATGGTCAGACTCGCGTTCATCATGGTGCTGGATGGCATCACAAACGGGAACATTGCAATACCAGCAGTCAGGATGATGCAGGCTAACGTCAATGAAGAGAAGACGAACGCCCATGCCCCTTTCTCCATACGAGAGGTCAGGATAGTCAACAGCGGCAGAACCACACCCAGTGCCGGAATCAACCACAGGATCGGTGCATTATTAAAGTTCACCAACCATGCGCCTGCTTCACGCGCGACTTCTTTGGTCAGCGGGTTAGACGCCGCATGATGATCAACTGCAGAAGTCACAACATAACCGTCAATACCGTACATCACCCATACACCCGCCAGCGCGAAACAGACCAGAGTCACCAGCGCCGCTACCTGAGCGGTGGTGCGGGTACGCAGATGTAACTCACCCACAGTACGCATCTGCAGATAGGTCGCGCCCTGGGTGATGATCATCCCAACGCTCACAACACCCGCCAGCAGACCAAACGGATTCAGCAACTGGAAGAAGTTACCTGTGTAGTAAAGGCGCAGGTACTCATCAATGTGGAACGGAACCCCTTGCAGCAGGTTACCGAACGCCACACCAATCACCAACGGTGGAACGAAGCTACCAATAAAGATGCCCCAGTCCCACATGTTACGCCAACGAGTGTCTTCAATCTTGGAACGGTAATCAAAACCGACCGGACGAAAGAACAAGGACGCCAGCACCAGAACCATCGCCACATAGAAACCGGAGAATGCAGCGGCATACACCATCGGCCAGGCAGCGAACAATGCGCCACCCGCGGTGATCAACCACACCTGGTTACCATCCCAGTGCGGGGCGATGGAGTTAATCATAATTCGACGCTCGGTATCATTACGACCGAGGAAACGGGTGAGCATGCCCACCCCCATGTCGAAGCCATCAGTGACCGCAAAACCAATCAGCAGAATGCCGACCAGCAGCCACCAGACAAAACGCAATACTTCATAATCGATCATTTGACGACTCCTGTCTTAGCGTGCCGGCTGAGAAGTCACATTGGACTGCTCAAAGTGATAGCGACCGGTTTTCAGGCTGCTTGGGCCGAGGCGTGCAAACTTGAACATTAAGAACAATTCTGCCACCAGGAACAGGGTATACAGGCCACAAATCAGGATCATGGAGAACAATAGGTCACCTACTGTTAACGATGAGTTTGCAACCGCCGTTGGTAACACCTCACCGATCGCCCATGGCTGACGACCATATTCGGCAACAAACCAACCTGCTTCTACAGCAATCCACGGCAGTGGAATACCGTAAAGCGCCGCACGCAGCAGCCATTTTTTCTCACCGATACGGTTACGAATTACGCTCCAGAAGGACAACGCAATAATTGCCAGCAGCAAGAAGCCGCACGCCACCATGATACGGAAAGCGAAGTAAAGCGGTGCAACACGTGGGATAGAATCTTTTGTTGCCTGCTGAATTTGCGCTTCCGTCGCGTCGGTGACTTTATCGGTATAGCGTTTCAGCAGCAGACCATAACCCAGGTCTTTCTTCATACTGTTGAACTGGTCGCGAACGGCCTGATCGGTACTACCAGCACGCAGTTCTTCCAGCAACTGATAGGCTTTCATACCGTTACGGATGCGCTCTTCGTGTTGCACCATCAGGTCTTTCAGACCAATGACCGGTGTATCAACAGAGCGGGTGGCAATGATGCCCAGCGCATAAGGAATTTGAATCGCAAATTTGTTTTCTTGTTTATCCTGATCGGGAATACCGAACAAAGTAAACGCAGCAGGAGCAGGTTGAGTTTCCCACTCGGCTTCGATCGCAGCCAGTTTGGTTTTCTGTACGTCACCCATTTCGTATCCGGACTCATCACCCAGAACGATAACAGAAAGTACAGCAGCCATACCGAAGCTGGCAGCAATCGCGAATGAGCGTTTTGCGAAAGCGAAGTCGCGGCCTTTCAGCATGTAATACGCACTAATGCCAAGGATGAACATCGCACCAGTTACATAACCAGAGGCGACAGTGTGAACAAATTTCACCTGTGCTACCGGGTTGAGCACCAGTTCAGAGAAGCTCAGCATCTCCATGCGCATGGTTTCAAAGTTGAAATCCGCGGCGATTGGGTTTTGCATCCAGCCGTTCGCAACCAGAATCCACAGTGCGGACAGGTTTGAACCTAAAGCCACCAGCCAGGTGACGCACATATGCTGGACTTTACCCAAACGGTCCCAGCCGAAGAAGAACAGACCTACAAAGGTGGATTCGAGGAAGAAGGCCATCAAACCTTCGATCGCCAGCGGCGCACCGAAAATATCCCCTACATAGTGGGAATAGTAAGACCAGTTAGTCCCGAACTGGAACTCCATGGTCAGACCGGTTGCCACACCCAGAGCGAAGTTGATACCAAACAACTTGCCCCAGAACTTGGTCATATCTTTATAAATCTGTTTGCCGGAAAGGACGTAGACCGTTTCCATGATGGCCAACAAGAACGCCATACCAAGCGTCAGTGGCACAAACAGGAAGTGGTACATCGCGGTCAAGGCAAACTGTAAGCGTGACAGTTCGACTATATCTAACATCATGACTCCTTGCTCATCGCATGAAGACTCCGAGAGTGAACCCCGTTAGAAAGGGTCACACGCATGCCCCAATACAAATTTATCTGCTCCCCTCCGCCGCAGCTCTTTCTTCTCGTTTGAAGAAAGGACAATGACGATAGGTTACAAACATGTTAATAAAACACTCAAATTGATCCCGCAATTATAATACGCCGTAAAATCCTTACAATAAACAGGTTTTTATCGAGGTAAATTTGCATTTTTCGATAATGATCAATTTATAGCTAATTTACCACTTTCAGACCAATTTGATCTGCAGCAATTTAACCTCTTTTGAGATCGTTTACCAAGTTTTAAACATTGATTTAAATCAATTTCCAAAACCAATGTTAATAGTGTTTAGCAGTCAGGTGACTAGTAAACAACATGTTAACGACATGTTTTTCAATGAGTAATTGCCGTTACTACAAATGATAGGATATTTATTTAAATGTACACGATCTTTTAACCGGCCAGACGGACAAATTTGCCAACAGATAAAGAGTCACTATTGCTGGGTAGCTCACAGTTTTTTGTTTAGCAAGTCAGTGAATATTTATTTCATACAATTTTTTCATTTTAATTTTACTTATGATTAACACCGTAATGTAACTATCTCAATCAGAAGCGAAAGAGCCTGACATTGACCGCCTCATTGCATTTTAGGTTTTACCGCAGAAAGTTGGCGCTTCGCTTCACTCATCACTGAAAGTTATCGTACCTGCTCCCTCTTTTTTATGTGACATAAGATTAAATCTGATACAAACAATTCATTATCATTTTTATCTTAAATTTAACAAAAGATAATTGTGCCATATAAGATTAAAAAATAAAAAACCGTTATGCCGTTCACAAGTTATTTAGCAGAAATAATTTTTGAAATTATAAAAAGCGTCGCATGAATGAGCATCGCAACAAAATAAGATTTCGATCACAAACATGGCAAGTCATTTATTACTCATTTCCCTAACAAATTAAAAAAAGAAACAAGAAACAATAACAACACATTGATTTTAATGACATTTTATAACCAAGAAATATAACAATCATTTTGCGCAGGATATTTTGAAAATAGATCAATTGCTTCCTTTTCAGCTTCCACAGAAACTCCAACCCTATTAAAAGGTTGTCGCACTCCATGTTCTAAATATTAGAAAACAATTTTCACTTATTGACCATCAGCCCTACAGAGGATTACCCATGAAGAAATCTACACTTGTTATTGGCGTCATCGGTGCTGACTGCCATGCAGTAGGTAATAAAGTTCTGGATCGCGTTTTCACGGCTCATAATTTCCACGTAATAAACCTCGGGGTGATGGTGAGCCAGGATGAATATATTGATGCCGCAATTGAAACAGGTGCCGATGCCATCGTGGTGTCGTCTATCTACGGTCATGGTGATATTGACTGCCTCGGATTACGTGAGCGCTGCATCGAGCGTGGCCTCGGCGACATTCTGCTGTACGTCGGCGGCAACCTGGTCGTCGGGAAACATGACTTCGCCGATGTAGAAGTGAAATTTAAAGAGATGGGGTTTAACCGCGTCTTCGCGCCGAGCCACGACCTGGAAGATGTCTGCGCGCTTATCACTAATGATATTCACCAGCACAATGGCCTCGAGCAGCGTTGTCTGGAAGAGGCCATCTGATGCAAACAGTTTCTGTCGATATCGGCTCGACATGGACCAAGGCTGCCCTCTTTGCTCATGAAGGCGAGGAATTAACCCTGGTAAACCATGTCCTGACCCCAACCACCACACATCATCTGGCAGACGGTTTTTTTGCCAGCCTGAATCAGGTGCTGAATGTTGCCGATGCTCGCCCGTTACTGAAAAGTGGTGAAGTACAGTTGAAATACTCCTCCTCGGCCAAAGGTGGGCTCGCCGTAGCAGCAATGGGGCTGGTGCCTTCCATTACGCTGGAATCGGCAAAAGTTACCGCCCATTCGGCAGGAGCGAAAATCGCGCAATATTATTCGTACAAACTGAACCGTCATGACATCCAGGAACTGGAATCATCACCACCAGACATTCTGTTGTTTACCGGCGGTACAGACGGCGGCGAAGAAAGTTACGGCCTGGCGAATGCGCGCGCTCTGGCAGGCTCAAAGCTTGATTGCGCCATTATCTACGCCGGAAATCGGGACATTCAGGACGAAATTCAAACGATTCTGGGAGACAAAGATCTGACCACGGTAGACAACATTCTACCTGACCTCGATCACCCGAATCCGTTTGCCGCACGCCAGGCGATTTGCGATGTGTTCTTGTCACGCATTGTCAAAGGTAAAGGTCTGGACGTCATTGTCGGCGAAACAGGCGAAGAGCCAATGCCGACGCCATGGACAGTCTATGAGTTAGTCAAAGCCATTAGCGATTACGACAACGCATGGAAGGAGTTCATGCTGATTGATATGGGCGGAGCCACCACGGATGTCTATTCGGCCAGCGCGAATACCCTCTCCCCCGACACCGTCTTGCATGGTGTTCCTGAACCGTTCGTCAAACGTACCGTTGAAGGTGACCTGGGTATGCGCGTTTCCGCCGTTGTGGTGGGAGAAAGCACGCAGGATATGGTGAAAGTCATCTTCGCCCAACAGCCACAGCGCGAGGAAGCGTTTTACCGCTACCTACGTCATCTGGTTGGGCAACCGGATTACCTGCCACTCAGCGAGGAAGAGAAATATTTCGACACCCTGCTGGCAGGTTTATGCGTGGGCTATGCCGCTGAGCGCCACGCGGGCACTAAAAAGCAGGTTTGTACCTGCGTGGGTAACGTGGATTTACAGATGGGTCGCGATCTCACCACCGTGCGCAAAGTCGTCGGTTCAGGGGGATGGCTCTCTCGCGCCAGCCAGTTCGATATCCATAACTGGCTCAAATATCGGGAGCTGGACGACCAGGGCAAAAGAATTCTGTTACCGAACCAGTTTGAGTATTACCGCGATTCAAATGGCCTGCTCCCTCTACTGGCAAACGTCGCCAGACTGTACCCGCAAGCCGCTGCTCGCACCAGCATTCAGTGTTTAACCCTATAAAACTTAAGGCAGCTACGAATGGAACTTCGAAATAAAAAATTAACCCACGACGAATTCATGACCGAAAGGCATCAGGTGTTACAAACCTGGGAAACCGGCAAAGACGTTGAGAACTTCGAAGATGGCGTGAAGTACCAGCAATCAATTCCAGATAACAAACGCTTCTCCCTTGCTCTGCTGAAGGCCGATCAGGAAGGCAGAACCCTGAGCCAGCCGCGCGCAGGCGTAGCCTTAATGGATGAGCATATTGCGCTGCTCAAAACATTGCAGGAAGAGTGCGACCTCCTGCCAAGCACCATCGATGCCTATACCCGTCTGAATCGCTATGAAGAAGCCGCTGTCGGGATCCAGAAATCCATCGAAGCTGGGACGTCCAAACTGAATGGTTTACCGGTCGTCAATCACGGGGTAGCTGCCTGCCGCCGGATGACTGAATCGCTGGAAAAACCGATCCAGGTTCGCCACGGAACGCCAGATGCTCGCCTGCTGGCGGAAATCGCTATGGCCAGTGGTTTTACCAGCTACGAAGGCGGCGGTATCTCCTACAACATTCCTTACGCTAAGCGCGTCACCCTGGAAAAATCCATCCGTGACTGGCAGTACTGCGATCGCCTGATGGGCCTGTACGAAGAGAACGGTATTCGTATTAACCGTGAACCGTTCGGCCCGCTAACTGGCACCCTAATCCCACCGTTTATGTCCCACTCGGTGGCGATTATTGAAGGTCTATTGGCGCTGGAACAGGGCGTGAAGTCCATTACCGTCGGCTACGGCCAGGTCGGTAGCCTGACGCAGGATATCGCCGCTATTCAGGCGCTGCGCGAACTGTCCCACGAATACTTCCATAACCACGGATTCGACGATTACGAACTGAGCACCGTTTTCCACCAGTGGATGGGCGGATTCCCGGAAGATGAAGCGAAAGCCTTCTCCGTTATCGCCTGGGGGGCAGCGGTTGCGGGTATGTCCGGTGCCACGAAAGTGATCACCAAAAGCCCGCACGAAGCGTTCGGTATCCCAACGGCAGCAGCCAACGCCCAGGGTCTGAAAGCGTCACGCCAGATGCTCAACATGGTCAGTGACCAGAAATTCCCGCAATGCGCTGCCGTCGAGCAGGAAGTTGATCTGATCAAGAGCGAAGTCCGCGCAGTGCTGAAAAAAGTCTTCGAACTGGGCAATGGCGACATTGCGCGTGGCACGGTGCTGGCCTTTGAAGCTGGCGTACTGGATGTGCCGTTCGCGCCTGCCGCTTGCAACGCCGGCAAGATCCTCCCTGTTCGCGATAACACAGGCGCTATCCGTATTCTCGAAGCCGGTGCAGTTCCACTGCCGAAAGATATTCTCGCCCTGCACCACGACTATGTCGCAGAGCGCGCACATTTTGAAGGCCGCAAGCCTTCTTTCCAGATGGTCATTGATGACATCAACGCCGTATCCCACAGTAAATTAATAGGAAGACCATAATGAAAATCAAAAAGGCCCTTTTCACCGCTGGCTACTCCTCATTTTATTTTGACGATCAGCAGGCCATCAAAAATGGCGCCGGTCATGACGGGTTTATCTATACCGGCGATCCGGTAACGCCAGGATTTACCTCTGTTCGTCAGGCGGGTGAATGCGTTTCCGTGCAACTGATTCTGGAGAATGGCGCGGTAGCGGTGGGCGATTGCGCAGCGGTTCAATATTCAGGCGCAGGTGGTCGTGATCCGCTTTTCCTGGCAGAAAATTTCATTCCGTTCCTCAACGATCACATCAAACCGCTGCTGGAAGGCCGTGACGTTGATGCGTTCCTGCCAAACGCCCGTTTCTTTGACCAACTGCGTATTGACGGTCATCTGCTGCATACTGCCGTCCGCTATGGTCTGTCTCAGGCGCTGCTCGATGCGGCGGCGCTGGCTACCGGTCGTCTGAAAACTGAAGTGGTTTGCGATGAATGGCAACTGCCGTGCGTACCGGAAGCTATTCCATTATTTGGCCAGAGCGGCGACGACCGTTATATCGCCGTTGACAAGATGATCCTCAAAGGTGTGGACGTCCTGCCGCATGCGCTGATCAACAACGTCGAAGAGAAACTGGGCTTTAAAGGCGAAAAACTGCGTGAGTATGTACGTTGGTTGTCCGACCGTATCTTAAGCCTGCGCACCAGCGAACGTTATCACCCGACGCTGCATATTGATGTGTACGGCACGATCGGTTTGATCTTCGATATGGATCCCGTGCGCTGCGCCGAATACATCGCCAGCCTGGAAGCCGAAGCTCAAGGCCTGCCGCTGTATATCGAAGGGCCAGTAGATGCGGGTAACAAGCCGGATCAGATCCGCATGTTGACCGCCATCACCAAAGAACTGACCCGTCTGGGCTCCGGCGTGAAAATTGTCGCCGACGAATGGTGTAACACCTATCAGGATATCGTGGACTTTACCGATGCGGGCAGCTGCCACATGGTACAGATCAAAACCCCTGATCTTGGCGGCATTCATAACATTGTTGATGCAGTGCTGTACTGCAACAAACACGCCATGGAAGCCTATCAGGGCGGTACCTGTAACGAAACCGAGATCAGTGCTCGCACCTGCGTACACGTGGCGCTTGCCGCGCGTCCGATGCGCATGTTGGTCAAACCAGGAATGGGATTCGATGAAGGTCTCAACATCGTGTTTAACGAGATGAATCGCACCATCGCGTTGTTGCAAACTAAGGATTAAGAGATGGCTCGCACATTTAAGATCTTATCGCCGACGGCTATCCTGGGTTATGGCTTCCCGGAAGAAAGTTTTCGCAAAGCCATGGAAGAGTCACCCGATCTTATTGCTGTTGACGCGGGTTCCTCCGATCCGGGCCCCCATTACCTGGGGGCAGGTAAACCCTTTACCGACAGAGCCGGGGTAAAACGCGATCTGCGCTATATGATTGTGGCGGGCGTTAAGAACAACATCCCGGTCGTGATCGGCACAGCCGGTGGTTCTGGCGCAGCTCCGCATCTGGAGTGGTGTCGCCAGATTATCCATGAGATCGCACAGGAAGAAAAACTGTCCTTCTCAATGGCGCTAATCCCGTCAGATGTCGACAAAGAAATCGTTCATCAGGCGCTGGATAACGGCAAAATCACCGCACTCGACTTTGTGCCGGAACTGACTCACGAGGCGATCGAAGAGAGTACCTACATCGTCGCGCAGATGGGTATCGAGCCTTTCCAGCGCGCACTGAAAGCCGGTGCGCAAGTGGTGCTGGGCGGACGCGCCTACGATCCGGCCTGCTTTGCCGCGCTGCCAATTATGCAAGGCTTTGATGAAGGTCTGGCGTTGCATTGCGGTAAGATCCTTGAGTGTGCTGCCATTGCTGCCACCCCCGGCTCCGGCTCCGATTGTGCGATGGGGATTATCGACGACAACGGCTTTACGCTGAAGGCGTTCAATCCCAAGCGTAAGTTCACAGAAACGTCAGCTGCGGCGCACACCCTGTATGAGAAGTCCGATCCGTTCTTCCTGCCGGGCCCCGGCGGTGTGCTGAACCTGAAAGCGTGCACCTTTACCCAGGTTAACGAGGGTGAAGTGTATGTCAGCGGTTCACGTCATGAAGAAACACCGTATGCGTTGAAACTGGAAGGGGCGCGTCAGGTTGGCTTCCGCTGCCTGACCATCGCCGGAACGCGTGACCCGATTATGATTGCCGGAATTGACACCATTCTCGAAGAGGTCCAGGCAAGCGTAGCACGTAACCTCTCCCTGAATGACGACAGCATCCGTATGACGTTCCACCTTTACGGGAAGAACGGCGTGATGGGCAACCATGAACCGATGAAAACCGCCGGTCACGAACTGGGGATTTTACTGGATGTCGTCGCGCCGACGCAGGATATCGCCAACAGCGTTTGCTCGCTGGTGCGCTCTACCCTGCTGCACTACGGCTATGAGAATCGCATTGCGACGGCGGGCAACCTCGCCTTCCCGTTCTCGCCATCTGATATTCAAAGTGGACCGGTGTATGAGTTCTCGATCTATCACCTGATTGAAGCAAGCGATGCGCTGCGTTTTGATTTCCACATTGAACAGGTGACGCCAGAAGGAGTTCAGGCATGAAACAGTCAATTTGTTCACTGGCGCAAGTTATTCGCTCGAAAAACGCCGGACCGTACGAACTGGTTTTAGATATTTTATTTAAAACCCGGGAAGATTATCAGCGCGTAAAACGTTCCGAGCAATTAACACCGCAGCTTATTGCCGGTTTATATAACGTTGAACCTGACTTTATTCACAATATTGTGTGGTTCGACCCGGCGAATGCCGTAAAAATTGTCATGCCGCGCGATATTATTTCCGGCAACGTTGGTGACAATGATGTTTATGGTGCGCAGCAACACGCACCATTATTAAGTATTGAGTTCGACTTGTAACAAAAAACACAATAACAACCATTGGGGCACAGAATTCAGCTGTATCACAGTGCTTCGAATTATTCATGCGGTTGGTCACAACAGGCGTGCGTCTAAGCTGCTGTCCAGGCTCAGGCGCACGCCACCCTACACAATTCCAATTACCAACCTTTATCCGATGGAGTACACATGAAGAAAATAAGTTTAACGAAGATGATCATATTAGGTCTGATACTCGGCATGATTGCCGGGGTAGCCATCAATAATATGGTCACGGCTGAAACAGCAAAATCTTATGCAGCAGACATTTCCATTTTCACCACTATATTCTTACGTATGGTGAAAATGATTATCGCGCCATTGGTTATTTCAACTCTGGTTGTGGGTATTGCCAAAATGGGCGATGCCAAAACGCTGGGACGTATATTTTCAAAAACCTTCTTCCTGTTTATTTGCGCATCATTGCTGTCAATCGCGCTGGGTCTGGTTATCGTTAATATTTTCCAGCCAGGCGCAGGTATCAACTTCGTGCCGCATGACGCCGGGGTCGTTGCCGCGGTTAAGTCAGAGCCATTCACGCTGAAAGTGTTCATCTCGCACGCGGTACCGACCAGTATTGTCGATGCGATGGCGCGGAACGAAATTCTGCAGATCGTGGTGTTCTCAATTTTCCTTGGTTGCAGCCTGGCCGCCATTGGTGAAAAAGCCGAGCCTATCGTGAAGGTTCTGGATTCTCTGGTGCACGTGATGCTGAAGCTGACGGGTTACGTCATGCTGTTTGCGCCGCTGACCGTTTTTGCCGCTATTTCAGGTTTGATTGCCGAACGTGGTCTGGGAGTGATGGTCAGCGCCGGGATCTTCATGGGTGAATTCTACCTGACGCTGGGTATGCTGTGGGCAATCCTGATTGGCCTGTCAACCATGATAGTCGGGCCTTGTATCGCACGTTTGACCAAATCAATCTTCGAGCCTGCACTACTGGCCTTTACGACCTCCAGTTCTGAAGCCGCCTTCCCGGGCACGCTGGACAAGCTGGAAAAATTCGGCGTTTCCTCAAAAATTGCCAGCTTCGTTCTGCCTATCGGTTACTCCTTTAACCTGGTCGGTTCCATGGCCTACTGCTCCTTTGCCACCGTCTTTATTGCTCAGGCCTGCAATATCGAACTGAGCATGGGCGAGCAAATTACCATGCTGTTAATTCTGATGCTGACCTCTAAAGGAATGGCGGGCGTACCGCGTGCCTCGATGGTCGTTATCGCCGCCACCCTGAACCAATTCAACATTCCGGAAGCCGGTTTGATCCTGTTGATGGGCGTCGATCCGTTCCTCGATATGGGTCGTTCTGCCACCAACGTCATGAGTAACGCCATGGGCGCTGCCATTGTGGGTCGTTGGGAAGGCGAACACTTCGGCCAGGGTTGCCGTGGAACTGCGCCAGTGAAGTCACCGGAACAGGAACGCCCGGTTACTGAACAGTCTGAAGTTGCGATGTCCTGATAAAACACGATTGCCGGATAAGGCGCTTGCGCCGCTATCCGGCAACATAGTTATCAAATCAGCAGGAATGCACAATGAATAAAACAATTATCGGCGTGAGTCTCTTTTCTTTCAGCATCTTGTTTAGCGCGACCTCATTCGCGCAAACCGCGCCGGACTACGCCAGACTGATAGAACAGGCGCATCAAAAGTTCAAAAGTAATAACGATGGAAAAGTCGCCGACTACATCCCTGCCCTGGCGACCTACAGCCCAAATAATTTTGCCATCACTATTGCTACGGTGGATGGCAAGATCTACCAGGTTGGCGATGTTAACAAACCCTTTCCCATGGAATCCCTGAGTAAAGTCTTCACCATGGCGCTCGCCATGGAACAACACGGTCCTCAGGTGGTACTGGATAAACTCGGGGCAAATGCCACTGGCATGCCTTTTAACTCCGGTTTAGCGGTTGAACTGACCAAAGGTGCGCCTGAGAACCCGCTGGTAAACGCCGGAGCCATGAGCACCGTTAGCCTGATTGAAGCCAAAGATAAAACCGATCGCTGGAACAAAATCCTCGACAACCTGAACGTCTGGGCCGACGCCACGCTCACGGTTAATGAGCCGGTCTTCAAATCCGAGATGGAAACCAACCAACACAATCAGGCGCTGGCGAAGCTGATGGAACCCTATAACAGCTTCTATGGCAACACCGACGACGCCGTCGAAATTTATACCCGTCAGTGCTCGGTGGATATCACCGTTGAGCAACTGGCCAAAATGGGTGCAGTGCTGGCGAACAAAGGGAAATCACCGTTCAACGGCAAGCAGTTGCTGAATGAAAAATATGTTCCGCAGGTGCTGGCGGAAATGGCGATTGCCGGACTGTACGACGGCAGCGGTAAATGGCTGTACACCGTTGGTATTCCGGCGAAAAGTGGTGTCGGCGGCGGGATGGTTGCCGTTGTTCCTGGCGAATATGCCATTGCCGTCTACTCTCCGCCGCTGGATGAGGCTGGCAACAGCGTTCGCGCCCAGCAAACCATCGAATATGTCGCCGAAGCGACGCAGGCCAATGTCTTTTTAGCAAAATAACACGATGCCGGATGGCGTTTCGCCTCTCCGGCCTACGATTAGCGCGCTTATTTACGCCGTCATCCGGCAAAAATGAAGAGGTGAGAAGTAAACATGTCTAAACCATTTGTCTGGCAGGAGCTCTTTGTTCAGAGTAAAGATAGTACCGAGTATGAATTACTGAGTAACCAGCACGTAACGGTAACGGAGTTAGACGGAGAGGAAGTGATTAAGGTGGCGCCCGAAGCGTTAACCTTATTAGCACAGCAGGCATTTTATGAGGCTTCATTTTTTCTGCGCGCCGGACATTTGAAACAGATAGCCAGCATTTTGCACGACCCGCAGGCCAGCGGTAACGATAAGTACGTCGCATTACAACTGCTGCGCAACGCTGAAGTTTCGGCCAAAGGTGTCCTGCCTAACTGCCAGGACACCGGGACGGCAACCATTGTGGCCAGCAAAGGACAGCATGTCTGGACAGGCGGCGATGACGCCGAAGCCTTAAGCAAAGGCGTGTATACCACCTTCACCGAAAACAATCTGCGTTACTCGCAAAATGCCCCGTTGGACATGTATACCGAGATCAATACCCAGACTAACCTGCCGGCGCAAATCGACATCAGCGCCACGCCGGGTAACGAATATAAATTCCTGTTCGTCAACAAAGGCGGCGGTTCTGCCAATAAGGCGGCGCTATTCCAGGAAACCAAATCTATTCTGCAGCCGGAAAAGCTCACTGCTTTCCTGATCGAAAAAATGAAATCACTGGGTACCGCTGCTTGCCCGCCGTATCACATCGCTTTTGTGGTTGGAGGCTTGTCCGCCGATCAGGCCCTGAAGACAGCCAAACTGGCATCAACCAAATATTACGATAACCTGCCCACCAGCGGGAACGAGCTGGGTCAGGCGTTCCGCGATACAGCGCTGGAAGCCGAACTGCTCAATGCCAGCCGCGAGTTTGGCATCGGCGCGCAGTTTGGCGGCAAATACTTTGCCCACGATATCCGGGTGATCCGCCTGCCACGCCACGGCGGCTCCTGCCCTATCGCCATGGCCCTCTCCTGCTCAGCCGATCGCAACATCAAAGCCAAAATCAACAAACACGGTATCTGGCTGGAGAAACTTGAGCATAACCCGGGCAAATTTATCCCTGATTCACAGCGTGTGGAAAACGGCGCCCAGACCGTTCAACTGGATCTGAATCGTCCATTACGCGAAATTCTGCATGACCTGTCCGCCCTGCCGATCGGCACTCGTTTGTCGTTAAGCGGCCCAATTGTTGTTGCCCGAGATATCGCCCACGCAAACATCAAAGCGCGCCTGGATAACGGCGAACCGATGCCGGAATACATGAAAAAACATATCGTTTATTACGCCGGCCCCGCCAAAACCCCCGAAAACCAAGCCTGCGGTTCATTGGGTCCGACAACCGGCGGACGCATGGATGGGTACGTCGATGCTTTCCAGGCACAAGGCGGAAGTCTCATTATGCTCACCAAGGGTAACCGCAGTCAGCAGGTCACTGATGCCTGTCACAAACACGGTGGATTTAGCCTCGGCAGCATTGGCGGCGCGGCGGCTCTACTGGCCCAGCAGTATGTGAAGAGCCTGCAGTGCCTTGAATATCCAGAGCTGGGAATGGAAGCGGTGTGGATGATGGAAGTTAAAAATATGCCTGCGTTCGTATTAGTAGACGACAAAGGCAATAACTTCTTTAGCCAGTTTGAGCAGCAGCATCGCTGCGCAACTTGTCCGGCAGGACACTAAGGAGTCACCATGGAAGCGCGAGCCAATAATGACAGGCACCGCCAGCGTCAGCAGAAACTGAAAGAGCAGGTTGATACCCGCGTGGCGGCGGCAACGGAGAAGAAAGGGATCCTGATAGTCTTCACCGGTAACGGTAAAGGAAAATCCACCGCAGCCTTTGGTACGGCAACGCGCGCGGTTGGTCACGGAAAAACCGTTGGCATCGCGCAGTTCATTAAGGGCCAGTGGGATAATGGTGAGTACAACACTTTGCAACCGCTCGGCGTCGAATTCCATATTATGGGGACTGGATTTACCTGGGAAACGCAGAATCGACAGGCAGATATCGAGGCAGCAACGACAGTCTGGCAGGAAAGTAAGCGCATGTTGGCTGATGCGCATTACGATCTGGTGGTGCTGGATGAGCTCACCTACATGCTGGCTTACCACTACCTGGATACCCAGGAGGTTCTCAACGCCATCGAAAATCGCCCTGCCCAGCAGAGCGTAATTGTCACCGGACGCGGATGCCACGCACGATTGCTGGAAATGGCCGATACGATCAGTGAAATTCGCCCGGTCAGGCACGCGTTTGACCGAGGAATTCAGGCGCAGGTTGGGATCGACTGGTAGTCATACGGCCTACAGCTCACAGAGTCGTAGGCCGATTTCAACGTAGCGCTGGGGCCATCAAATGGGCGACACCACGGATTTATTCAACAGCCAACTACGGAAAATCTGTAAATGTTCGGACTCTGATTTCTCTTCACGCCACGTCATGATGAAACGGTTCCCGGTGCGCATCGGGACATCGCAAGGAATAACCATATCACCACTGTCCAAATCGTGCTGAATGGCAAAACGGGGCAGCAGCGCAACGCCCAAATTAGAGCGGACCGCCGCAATCAGCATCGACAACAGATCAAACCTCGGTCCTTTATTCACCAGCGGACTGCTGACATCAGACAGTGCAAACCATTCCTGCCAGCCTTTGATACGCGTACTTTGATGCAACAGCGGGTATTCATTTAGCAGTTCATCAACCGTCAGTTTCCGTTCCGGCTCAGCCAGCAGACAGCGACTACATACCGGCAGGATTTCCTCTTCAAACAGGTACTCAACCTCTGACCACGGCGAGTAAAAGTCTTCACGCATAATTGCTGCGTCATACTCGCGATTGAGAAAATCACCGATATTCGCCAGCGAATGGATGTTCACAATAATATCTGGATTGAGTTTGTTAAACTCGCGCAAGTTTGGGATCAACCAGTGCGTGCTGAACGTCGGATTCACCGCCAGCTCAATAACCTGTACGGTCGGCTGCCAGGTCATTATTGTGGTCGTATCGCGCTCGAGTTTATTTAACGTTTCTTTAACGATACCTAAATAGTGTTTGCCCGCAGCATTTAAAAATATGCGCTTTTTGGCATGATTAAATAGCGCGGTATTAAGAAAATCCTCTAGTGCATTTACCTGGCGGAAAACAGCACTTTGAGTCAATGCCAGCTCTTCAGCTGCCCGGGTATAACTTTCGTGACGCGCAACCACTTCAAAAGTTACCAGCAACTCCGTCTTGGGTATTTTTCCTCTCATAACCTCTTCCATATGCAGCGTACAAAAATAGTTTAATTTATAAAAAATAATTCAAGGCACCCAGATAAGCACCGAGAGTTATATTTTATTTTATCCATTGATGTCATTGATCCAATCCATGATTTACTCACACTGACGACGGATAAATATTAACCAATAATACTCAAGCACAACAATAAACACAATTTAAATAAGGTTAAACCTAAGTAAAACGTGCCAATAAGTTCTTAATAATTTTTCAAGTCATCTTGTTTATTGCAGAAAAAACTTTGCGAGATTAATCAATATTATCCATGCCATAACTCCGGATAATTTCACGTTATAACTTACGGGCAAACGACTGCTTTTTATCATTCCTTGATGTAGTTTCTGCCATTTTTGTTAGACGTGATAAAGGACGCAATGTGAAAACTTTCGGAAAGGTCTGGCTCGTTGGAGCAGGTCCCGGTGATATTTCATTACTCACCCTCAAAGCGATGATGTGCATTAAACACGCAGACGTCATTATTTACGATCGGCTGGTCAATCCTAAAATTTTGGAATGGGCATTACCTGATTGTCTGCTTATCAATGTTGGCAAAAACCCGGGCTTCCACTGCGTCCCGCAGGATGAAATTAACGCACTACTTGTCCAGTATGCCCAAACGCATCACAACATTGTGCGCCTGAAGGGGGGCGATCCGTATGTTTTTGGCCGTGGGGCTGAAGAAGTTGAGGATCTCGTTGAGACCGGGATCCCTTTTGAAGTTGTGCCAGGGATCAGTTCTACTATTGGCGGTCTGACCTACGCTGGGATCCCGGTGACGCATCGCGAATTTGCCTCTGGCTTTCACGTAGTCACTGGCCATACGCGCGAAGGCAACCAGCAGCAGAACTGGCGTCAACTGGCGAAACTTAACGGTACGCTGGTCATCGTCATGGGTATCGCTAATCTGGCGTTTATTTGTGAAGAACTATTGATGGGCGGGAAAGCAGCAGACACGCCCGCCGCGCTAATTATGTCCGCGACCCGAGAAAATCAACGCCGCCTGACCTGTACGCTCGGTTCATTACTGAGCAAAGCGCAGGAAGCGAACATCCTTCCACCCGCGCTGATTGTCATTGGTGACGTGGTGACCCTGAGCGATCGGCTCTCTTTTATACCTGAAGCCATCTCGCTGCCGGAAAACCTTTACTGCGAAAGTCTGGCATGACGAAAAGACTGGGGCGACGTTTGATGCGCCGCCCGGAAAACGCGGCAAAAATAGCTGGTTTGCGCATATTGCAGTTTCCGGGCAATGCTGTCTATTGAATGAACCGGATCGTGTAATAACTCCCCCGCTTTCTGCATCTTTTTCTGGCTCACCCAGGTTTTAAAATTAACGCCCTGGCGTTTTTTGAAAAATCGGCTGAAGTAGTTTGCACTTAAGCAAACATGAGCCGCAACGGATTCCAAAGACAATTCACCATATAAATTCTCGTCAATGTAACGCAGTGCCGCCAGCAGTTTTTTCTCGTGTCGGGAAGGTTCTGTGAAATAATTCTGAATATGACCGACCGGTGGAATAACAACTTCTTCCAATTGTGGTTGCTCTTTCTCAAAATTATCAACAATAAAATTTAACAGATTTGCCGACGCCACCAGTGAATTATTATCTGCTTCCGCAACCTGGTACCATTGTTCTTTTAATTCAATATTACCCATCCATAAATTATCATTATCAATGGCGATATTTTTATACTCCTGATACTTTACACGGACCTGCCCACAGATAATAGAACCGTAAAGTTGCCCTTCACAAATTAATGGCATAGAAAACAAGCTTAACCCGGCATGACAGGTGAGTATTCTGGGTTTAAGCTGTCTTAGTGCTTCAAAAGCACAGTACTTATCGCACTTTTGACACCCCACTCGATAATGTTCATCTGCCCGCATTAATGTGCAGAACGAATTAAAATTATGATATTTAGACAATGGTATACCGTTAATATCCACGACTACCGACGCTAACCCAGTGGCACGGGAAAAGAGTTCTGCGATAGAAAAAAAATGGTGTAAATAGTCATTCTGGATTTTCAACTGCACGCTATCCCCCAGCATTAATTATATTAAAGCTGGTAATATGCAAAATTTAGTCTCAAGAAAAAATGATGTTTACCGCAAAAAATAATCTCATTTACGCAGATTATTATGATCAATTAGCAAGAGAATTATAGCGGACACAATAATACTCGGCTGCACACTACTGACTTTGCTTTCTCAAAGATTAACGAATCTTCACACTTCCTTGTGAGGCTCTTTTCGCAACGCTCATAATCTATCTCCATTCTTTTCAATAGATTACCCATTTTTACCATGAATCAATGATGTGCTTATTTGTGATAATCATCATGTGAATGTGAAAGGCCCTCCTGAATAATATATTCAATTAGCAAACAATCTGAACGGAGTTGATCCATGGCCGTCACCACAGGCGTTATCGCCGACGATTTCACCGGCGCAACGGACATTGCAAGCTTTATGGCGCAGCAGGGGTGGCGCGTTGCGCTACTACCCGGAATGCCTGATGCCGCTCAATGCTGGAATGAAGAGGTTGACGCTATCGTCATCTCGCTGAAAAGCCGCTCATTACCCTCAGAACAGGCCGTCGCACAATCTCTGTCCTGTGCCCGCTGGCTGAAACAAAAGGCAGGTGTCCGCCAGATCTATTTTAAATATTGTTCGACGTTTGACTCCACACCAACAGGCAACATTGGACCAGTCAGCGATGCGTTGATGAACGACCTGCAGACTCCCGTGATCGTCCACTGCCCCGCCCTGCCGCAAAACGGGCGCACGGTGGTGCATGGCCATCTTTTTGTAAATGGCGTACTGCTTAACGAGTCCGGAATGGAAAAGCATCCGCTCAATCCCATGACCGATGCCAGTCTGCCGCGCCTGCTGAGCGCACAAACGCCGGGGTCGGTTGGCTGCATCAACCTCAGAACGCTGCGTCAAGGTGTGGAAGCGGTCACTCATACTTTGGCCCAACTTCAGGCTGAAGGTACGCGTCACGTTATTGTCGATACGCTGGATGAAGCAGATCTCAACACGCTGGCGCAGGCACTCCATGCCAGCCCTCTGTTAGCCGGGGGATCCGGGCTTGGTGGTGCGCTGGCCGCCTGCGCCGGAGGTCGGCAAACCCAGCAGTCGGACGCTTTTCCACTGCCGGCAAAAACCGTGGTGTTCTCCGGTAGCTGTTCAGCAATGAGCAATCGCCAGGTTACTCGTTACAAAGCCGCGGCAGCATCTCGAGTGCTCGATGTGGCTCGCTGCCTGTCTGATGCAGAACGCTACACCGATGAACTGTGTGCCTGGGCGATGACGCATATCAGCGACCCATTCGCGCCGATGATTTACGCCACTCAGCCGCCAGAAGTACTTAAACGCATTCAACAGGAGTACGGCGAACAGTCTGCCAGCCAGGCAATCGAACACGCTTTCTCCCGACTGAGCGCAAAGCTACAGGTTGCAGGTGTAAACACATTTATCGTCGCAGGCGGTGAAACGTCCGGCACCGTTGTGGAAGCCCTGCAGGTGAAGCGTTTGTCCGTTGGCAAAACCATTGCGCCAGGCGTGCCGTGGGTATTTTCTTCAGGTCTGGCGCTGGCACTGAAGTCAGGCAACTTTGGTGACGAAGATTTCTTTTTTACTGCCCAGGAGTACGCATTATGAATCCGGTGAGTGAACACCAACTGCGCGAACTACTCGTCCATTATGGCCGTTCCCTGTTTGTGCGCGGCTACAGCAGCGGCGGTTCCGGCAATCTCAGCGCCAAATTGCCGGATGGCGGCTATCTGGTGACCCCGACCAACTCCTGCCTGGGCGAACTTGATCCGGCCACGCTAAGTCGGCTTGATGCCAACGGCGTTCATCTTAGCGGTGACAAACCCTCAAAAGAGGTTCCCATGCATCTGGCGTGGTATCGGCATCGGCCATCCTGCGGTGCAGTCGTACACCTGCATTCTCCATGGCTGACCGCACTCTCCTGCCTGCCGTGCGCCACGCCGGAAAACTGTCTGCCGCCATTAACGCCGTACTACGTGATGCGGGTCGGGCAGTTACCGCTGCTACCTTATTTCAAGCCCGGCCATGAAGGTATTGCCAGCGCACTGAGTGAAATTGCAGCAGACCATTCGGCAGCGCTGCTGGCCAATCATGGGCCGGTAGTAAGCGGTCGCTCGCTGCGTGAGGCAGTATTTAACGCCGAGGAGCTGGAAGACAGTGCTCGCATCTGGCTGACGTTAAAACCGCTCGGCTATGTTCCGCTCTCAGAAGAGGCGGTGGCCGAACTTGAACATTCCCGGCAAGCGTGAGGTGACATGATGATCCCCGAGCAACGACGTGATTTTATCTACCGCTACGTGCACGAAAAAAATGCCGCCTCATTTAATGAACTGGCAGATTTAATGAGCGTGTCGCATATGACCGTGCGTCGCGACATTCAATTGCTGGAAGAAGAAGGCAAAGTTATCGCCATTAACGGCGGCGTGAAGCTCAATAACCTGTTGAAATCTGAACTGCCATGGCGGGAAAAAGCCGAGTTGAATCATGATGTAAAGCGTAAAATGGGCCAGCTTGCCGCCATGCTCATTGAGCCCGGACAAACGCTGTATCTGGATGCAGGAACGTCGTTGTTTGAAGTGGCGAAAGCCGTCGCCGCCAGCCACTGTTTCAATCTGACGGTAGTCACCAACGATTTTTCCATCAGCCACTATTTGATGGATATGCCGCACATTACGCTCTATCACACCGGTGGCCTTGTAGATCAACGTAACCGCTCATGTCTTGGAAAAAGCGCCGCCAGTTTTTTGCACACCATTAATATTGACGTAGCGTTTCTAAGCTCCTCATCGTGGGATACCGAACGCGGTATGTCGACGCCGAGTGAAGGGAAAGCCTCGGTCAAAGAAGCGGTACTCACCGTCTCCCGGCGTCGGGTGTTGGTCTGCGACAGCAGTAAATTTGGCAAATACGGTATGTTCCACATCTGTGGTCTGCAGCAGTTAACCGACATTATTTCTGATAACCGGTTACCGGAAGACGCGCAACAAACGATTGCCAGTCAGGGCGTTAAGCTGCATCTGGTTGATGGCCTGGAGGGTGCGCGCCATGCTGAAGTTAGCGGCTAATCTCGACTGGTTGTTTACAGATTTACCGATAGCGGCGCGATTTTCGGCGGCGCAGACGGCCGGTTTTCGCGGTGTAGAAGGGCTATTTCTCTGGCAGCATCCGCTGGAACATTTGCAAGCCGCTCAGCGGGAAACATCCCTGCCGGTAGTGCTGATGAACGCGCCGGCTGGCAACTGGGCGCAAGGTGAACGAGGACTGGCCGCACAGCCCGGTCGCGACAAAGAATTTCACCATAGCCTGAACGTGGCGCGCGATTATGCCACGGCGCTGGGCTGTCGCCGGGTTCACATTATGGCGGGCTTGCGCTGCGGCGACCTGACGCTGCACGCCCAGCGCGATCTCCTGACAAATCGGCTGCGCATCGCCTGTGATGTGATGGCAGACGCGGAAATCGATGTACTGATTGAACCATTAAATTCGCAAGATATGCCCGGTTATTTTATTGACAGCTTCCCGTTGGCCGAATCAATTATTCACGAAGTTGCTAAGAAAAATATCGGTTTACAGTTTGATATTTACCACTGTCAGAAAATTCATGGCAACGTGGCGAAAAATATCGAACACTATTTTACCCTTATTAAACATTTTCAAATTGCTTCTGTTCCTTATCGTCATGAACCGGGAACCGGGGAGTTAAATGAAACATGGCTATTTAATTTTATAAGAAAAATGAATTACCAGGGCTGGATTGGCTGTGAATATCAACCGTCAACATCAGGGCCAGACGCATTAAACTGGATGACACCTTACCTATAATTTTAATATCTCTATCTCTGTATCGGAGGAAAAAATGTCGGATACTGTTATTATTTCGCTGGCACCCGTTGCCGCGGATTGCCCCAGAGTTATACCCGAAGAACTGGCGCAGGAAATACTCGCCAGCGTAGAACATGGCGCGTCCATCGTGCATTTACACGTTCGTGATAAACAGGGACGCCTGACGCCAGATACTATCGACTTTCAGGCTACCATTGACCGCGTTATGCACCATTCAGACCTGATTATTCAGGCTTCTACCGGCGGCGTCTCTTCGATGTCCATCGCCGAACGCTGCGCACCACTCGCCTGTCCCGGCGTAGAGATGGCTTCGCTGAACGTCGGTTCCGTCAACCTCGGTGATGCGGTGTATTTTAATCCCGCTCCGGACGTGGAATATTGTTCCCGGCAAATAACCGAACGCAATATTATCCCAGAGTTTGAAGTTTTTGAAATCGGCATGATTAATAACATCCTGAACCTTGAAGATAAAATAAAATTTCAAAAACCCATGCTCTTTAATATCGTTCTCGGCCACCGCGGCAGTACGCCTGCAACCATTGATGCATTAATTGCGTTTCGTAGCATGATTCCACGCGATGCCTTATGGGGAATTACCCATTTTGGTAGAAAGAATTTCGATATTATCGCTGCTGCTGTCGCTATGGGTGCCAGTGAAGTACGAATCGGCTTTGAAGATAGTTATTATTTAAGCGCCGAAGAAAAAGCGCAGCATAATTATCAGCAAGTCGCCAAACTCGCTACGCTCATTCACAGTATGGATAAAAAAGTCGCCACGCCGGAAATTGCACGGCGTATGTTATCTATTCCCCCCCGGCAGCAATAACAACAGCAAGGACATTTCAACATGACTATGACCACTGTTATTCATAAAACCGGACTTGGCCTCAGCGTTGCGGGCGCGGCGCTGGCAATTATCGGCGCACTAATCCAGTCCGCGGCGCTGTGGCAGCCGGGGCTGGTGATGTTCACCGCCGGATTCGCCGCCGGTGCGGGCTACTGGCCTGGTTTACGCAGCTATCAGTTTACATTGTGGATCATCGCCGGTTTTGTGGCCGCCATGACCTGGTCTACGGATCTGATCGTCTGGGGCGGTTTCAATATCACCCATAAATGGATCGTGTTCCTCGTGATTCAGGCCACCATGTTCAGCATGGGCACGAAGCTAACGATCCAGGATTTTATTGATGTTGCCAAAATGCCGTGGGCTGTGTTTATCGGTACCTTCTGCCATTTCGTGATCATGCCCCTGCTCGGCCTGAGCATTACCCTGATCTTTGATTTTCCGCCTGAAGTCGCAGTAGGCATTTTATTGATTGGCGCTTGCCCAAGCGGTCTCTCATCTACGGTAATGGTTTACATCGCCAATGCTAACCTCGCGCTGGCGGTGTCAATCGCCGCAGTCTCAACGCTGGCGGCAACGGTAATGACGCCGCTGTGGGTCAACCTGCTGGCGGGCTCGATGATCGATATCCAACTCACCGCGATGGTGATGGACGTGGTGAAAATCGTATTAATTCCCATCGGCGCGGCAATTCTGCATGACTATCTGAAAACCTATGCCGGCGTGCGCGGCCGCCGTGTCGTCCAGATGCTGGCCGGGATCGGTGCGCTTTGGCTGCTGTATATGATTACCGGCGGCTGGGACGCGCTGTTTGATCACGCCAGCGCCGAAGCACAGATGTACGCGGTGGTCCTCAACTTCGTGGCAGGCGGTCTCGTGTGGGCATTGTTCTACAACTGGCTGTATGGCCGTGTGGCGGGCATGAAGAAGGTCATGCCAACCATCTCAATGATGGGGATCATTTTCTTTACCACCACCGCCGCCGCAGCCGGGCGCGACAACCTGGTACAGGTCGGCTTCCTGCTCTGTTTCGCCATGCTGATGCATAACCTCGGCGGCTTCCTGATTGGTTACCTGATGAGCCGCTGGATCTTCCGCATGGACGTACAGTCTGCCCGTACCGTGGCCTTTGAAGTCGGCCTGCAAAACGGCGGTATGGCGTCCGGGCTTGCCGCGGCGATGGGCAAACTGGCAACCGTAGGCCTCGCATCAGCGGTGATGACACCACTGGGCAACGTTAGCGGCTCGCTGCTCGCCAACTACTGGCGCAAAAAAGACGCCAGACAGGCGCAGGCAGCCGCAGCCAAAGATCCCGTTCAACCCGCTTGCGAAAATCTGTCGAAAGGATAATCACGATGACAACTCTCACTCTGGAACACGCCCAGCGCGCCGTAACCTGTGCGCTCGAGCTCGCCGAAACATGTTACGCAAATCGCCCGTTAAGCGTGGCCGTATGCGATGCCAATGGAGAACTGCTTAGCTTTGCACGAATGGATAACGCCAAACTGTTAACCATCGAGTTAACCCAGCGTAAAGCGCGTACCAGCAGCCGCCTGGGCTGCACCACGCAGGCATTTTTACAGCGTCTGCAGAAAGAGCAGCTGGATATTGGCTATTTTGCCGATCCGCGTTTTACGGCGCTGCCGGGTGGGATCCCGATTCTGCGCCAGGGGAAATGCCTCGGAGCCGTCGCGGTAGGCGGTTTATCCGCACAGGAAGATCATGATGCGGCGCTGGCCGTCGCGGAAACGTTACTTAAGGAGATAGCCCAATGAAAAAGGTCGCCATGCTACATACCAGCGCAGCCACACTTGCAATGATGCAACAGCTGATCGCCGACATTATGCCGGATGTTGAAGTTATGCACCTGGTTGAAGAATCCATGATCAAGCAGGTAATGAAGGCCCAGGGAGTGACTCCAGATATTGCCGCCCGCATCGCCGACTATGTACATATTGCTGAAAAGGCGGACTGCGATATCTTTATTACCGCCTGTTCCTCAATTGGTACTGCGGTGGAGCAATGTCAGTTTATGACCCCACTCCAGCTCGCGCGCATTGACTGCGCGATGGTGGAAGAGGCGATTGAAAAAGGTGAGCGAATCGCCGTCCTGGCGACCGTGGCAACCACGCTGAAGCCAACGCTGGATTACGTCCAGCGCAAAGTTCAACAGAGCGGTAAATCGCGAACCATTACGCCTGTATTAATGGAGGAGGCATTCCACGCGCTACTGGCGAGAGATATGGAGACCCATGACCGTATTGTTAGTGAAGGGTTACAGAGCGCCTTTACCCAAGCGGATGTCGTGATGCTGGCGCAGGCTTCGATGGCGCGCGTTCTACAACAGCTCCCTTCCCCGCCTGTGCCGGTAATGACCTCGCCGGAAAGCGGTATTCGCTGGCTGAAAACGCTGGCTGAAAGCTAAATTACTGGCAAAAAAAAGGCCATCATCAGATGGCCAACCATGTCGAAACGGGACCAGCCCTTGACCATGCAGAAAGTCAGGGCTGTATTTTTATTGCTTACTTAATAACGGTTTTCAGTGCTTCGCCGATATCGGCCAGGCTACGAACGGTTTTCACGCCCGCAGCTTCAAGAGCCGCGAATTTCTCGTCCGCAGTACCTTTACCGCCCGCGATGATCGCACCCGCGTGACCCATACGCTTACCTTTCGGCGCAGTCACACCCGCGATGTAACCCACAACAGGCTTGGTCACATGATCTTTGATGTAAGCCGCGGCTTCTTCTTCCGCACTACCGCCGATCTCACCGATCATGACGATCGCTTCAGTCTGCGGATCTTCCTGGAACAGTTTCAGGATATCGATAAAGTTAGACCCCGGAATCGGGTCGCCACCGATGCCTACACAGGTAGACTGGCCGAAACCGTAGTCGGTGGTCTGCTTAACCGCTTCATAGGTCAGCGTACCGGAGCGAGAAACGATGCCCACTTTACCCGGCTTGTGAATGTGACCCGGCATGATACCGATTTTACATTCGCCTGGGGTGATAACACCCGGGCAGTTCGGGCCAATCATGCGCACGCCAGCTTCATCCAGCTTCACTTTCACGGTCAGCATATCCAGGGTTGGGATGCCTTCGGTGATAGTGATAATCAGTTTGATGCCAGCATCAATCGCTTCCAGGATGGAGTCTTTGCAGAACGGTGCCGGAACGTAAATAACGGTCGCGGTTGCGCCCGTCGCTTCCACGGCTTCACGCACGGTGTTGAACACCGGCAGGCCCAGGTGCGTGGTGCCACCTTTACCTGGCGTTACACCGCCAACCATCTGCGTACCGTAAGCAATCGCTTGTTCGGAGTGGAATGTCCCCTGGCTACCGGTGAAGCCCTGGCAGATAACCTTGGTATCTTTATTAATTAAAACTGACATTATTTCCCCTCCACTGCGGCAACAACCTGCTGAGCTGCATCCGTCAGACTTTTCGCTGCAATAATATTCAGGCCGCTATCAGCCAGTTTTTTCGCGCCGAGTTCGGCGTTGTTGCCTTCCAGACGCACCACAACCGGGACGTTAACGCCGACTTCGGCAACCGCGCCGATGATACCGTCGGCGATCAGATCGCAACGTACGATACCGCCGAAGATGTTAACCAGGACGGCTTTAACATTGTCGTCAGAGAGAATAATTTTGAACGCTTCGGTCACGCGCTCTTTGGTGGCACCGCCGCCAACGTCGAGGAAGTTAGCCGGTTCGCCGCCGTGCAGCTTAACGATGTCCATGGTGCCCATTGCCAGGCCCGCACCGTTAACCATACAGCCGATATTGCCGTCGAGCGCAACGTAGTTCAGTTCCCACTGTGCAGCCTGCGCTTCACGCGGATCTTCCTGAGACTGGTCGCGCATTTCGCGCAGATCAGCCTGGCGGAACAGCGCGTTGCCGTCAGCGCCCAGCTTGCCGTCGAGGCAGATCAGGTCACCCTGCTTGGTTACAACCAGCGGGTTGATTTCGATCAGCGCCAGGTCGCGCTCCAGGAAAATGGTCGCCAGCCCCATGAAGATCTTGGTGAACTGCTGAACCTGTTTACCTTCCAGACCCAGTTTGAACGCCAGCTCACGTCCCTGGTAAGGCATCGGCCCTGCCAGCGGATCGAGCGCCACTTTGTGGATCAGGTGCGGGGTTTCTTCCGCGACTTTTTCAATTTCCACACCGCCTTCAGTAGAGGCCATGAAGACCACGCGACGGGAGCTACGGTCAACCACTGCGCCGAGGTAAAGTTCTTTACCGATGTCGGTCGCTGCTTCAACCAGAATCTGATTTACCGGTTGACCATGGGCGTCTGTCTGGTAAGTGACCAGACGTTTACCCAACCAGTGTTCAGCAAAAGCGCGAATGTCTTCTTTGCTGTTCACAACTTTCACACCGCCCGCTTTACCGCGGCCACCAGCGTGAACCTGACATTTCACTACCCACGGGCCAGCGCCGATTTTTGAAGCGGCTTCTTCTGCTTCACGCGGAGTAGTACAGGCATAACCCACCGGTGCCGGTAAGCCATAGCGGGCAAAAAGTTGTTTTGCCTGATATTCATGTAAGTTCATGTGTTCTGTCCATCCTTCAGGTAATCGTTATCTTTTACCCGTAGGCCTGATAAGCGTCCAGGCCTACGGGGCAGGTGATACTCTTATTAACTACACGTCCAGCAGCAGACGCGTTGGATCTTCCAGCAACTCTTTAATGGTTACCAGGAAGCCGACTGACTCACGACCATCGATCAGACGGTGGTCATAAGACAGCGCCAGATACATCATCGGCAGGATTTCAACCTTACCGTCTACGGCCATCGGACGATCTTTGATGGCATGCATACCCAGGATGGCGCTCTGCGGTGGGTTGATGATCGGCGTAGACATCAGGGAACCGAATACACCACCGTTAGTAATGGTGAAGTTACCGCCCGTCAGATCTTCCACCGTCAGCTTGCCGTCGCGACCTTTAACTGCCAGTTCTTTAATATTTTTCTCGATGTCCGCCATACCCAGCAGATCCACATCGCGCAGAACCGGCGTTACCAGACCACGTGGCGTGGAGACCGCCATGCTGACATCAAAGTAGTTGTGGTATACCACGTCATCACCATCGATGGACGCGTTGACTTCCGGATAGCGTTTCAGCGCTTCAACCACCGCTTTCACGTAGAAAGACATAAAGCCCAGACGGATACCGTGGCGTTTCTCAAACGCGTCACCGTACTGCTTACGCAGATCCATGATTGGCTTCATGTTGACTTCGTTAAATGTGGTCAGCATCGCGGTGGAATTTTTCGCTTCCAGCAGACGCTCAGCCACGCGTTTGCGCAGACGGGTCATCGGAACACGTTTTTCACCACGCGCGCCAAGTTGAGCCTGTGACGAAGGTGCAGCGGCTGGCGCTTTGGCTTCTGCTTTCGCCGCCGGTGCTTTGGCCAGATGTTTTTCAACATCTTCACGTGTGATACGACCACCGACGCCGGTGCCGTTAATGGCGCTGGCTTCGAGGTTATGCTCACCCAACAGGCGACGGATCGCCGGGCTCAGGGCATCGTTGTTCTGCTCAGCAAGAGACGCCTGTTGGCGCTGTGCAGGAGTAGAATCTTTCTCTTCAGACTTGGCACTGGTCTCTTTACCGCTGCTGTTGCCTTCACGCAGGCGACCAAGGATCTGGCGAGAAGTGACGGTTGTCCCTTCATCTTCCAGAACCGCATCAAGAATACCGTCCGCTGATGCCGGTACTTCCAGTACCACTTTGTCAGTTTCGATTTCTACCAGTACTTCATCACGACGTACTGCATCGCCCGGTTTTTTGTGCCAGGTTGCAACCGTTGCATCCGCTACGGATTCAGGCAGGTCGGGAACAAGAATATCTACGCTACTCATTATTTATCCTTTATTTAATCGACGTTCAGCGCGTCATTAACCAGATCTTGTTGCTGCTTCTGGTGAACAGACATATATCCTACTGCCGGGGAGGCAGAGGCCGGGCGACCTGCATAACGCAGAGCGGACCCAAATGGAATTACTTCACGGAAATGATGCTGGCTGCAGTACCATGCGCCCTGGTTGAGCGGCTCTTCCTGGCACCAGACAAAATCATGTACATGAGCAAACGGTTTCAGCGCTTCCTGCACCGCTTTATGCGGGAACGGATAGAGCTGTTCGATGCGCACAATGGCAACATCTTTTTGGTCGTTCTTGCGGCGTTGCTCCAGCAGGTCGTAACAAACCTTACCAGAACACATCACGACACGCTTCACGCCTTTCGGATCAAGTTCATCTACTTCGCCAATGGCTGGCAGGAAGGTGCCATTTGCCAGTTCGTCCAGCGTGGACACTGCCAGCGGATGTCGCAGCAGCGACTTCGGTGACATCACCACCAGCGGACGACGCATCCCGCGCAGTGCCTGACGACGCAGCATGTGGTAGACCTGTGCCGGGGTGGACGGGACGCAAACCTGCATGTTTTGCTCAGCGCAAAGTTGCAGATAACGTTCCAGACGTGCGGAGGAGTGCTCCGGGCCCTGACCTTCATAGCCGTGTGGTAGCAGCATAACCAGACCGCACATACGGCCCCACTTCTGCTCGCCGGAAGAGATGAACTGGTCAATCACCACCTGCGCACCGTTGGCAAAGTCGCCAAACTGCGCTTCCCAGATGGTCAGCGTACGCGGTTCTGCTGTGGCATAACCATACTCGAACGCCAGCACGGCTTCTTCAGACAGCACGGAGTCCCATACGCGGAACGTGCCCTGGCCGTTATGCACATGCTGCAGCGGCGTGTAGGTTGAACCGTTCGCCTGGTTATGGATCACTGCGTGACGGTGGAAGAAGGTTCCACGACCGGAGTCTTCACCCGACAGACGAACTGGGATGCCTTCGTCAACCAGCGTGGCATAAGCCAGATTCTCTGCCCCACCCCAGTCGAACAGCTTCTCGCCTGCGGCCATGGCCTGACGGTCACCGTAAATTTTGGCAACGCGCGACTGCATTTCAACGGCTTCAGGCACGGTACTGATGCGTTTTGCCAGCTCCTGCAGACGCTTCATTTCTACCTTGTTCGGGTAGCTTTCGTCCCACTCGTGGTTGAGGTACGGCGACCAGGTGAAGGAGTGCATGTTCATTGGACGCCACTCTTTCACGACGCATTCGCCAGCATCCAGCGCGTCACGATACAGATTGACCATTTCGGTCGCATCTTCCAGCGTGGCGACTTTATCCGCTTCCAGCTTGTCAGCGTAGATTTTACGCGGGGTCGGATGCTTTTTGATTTTCTGATACATCAGCGGCTGAGTTGCACTCGGCTCGTCGGCTTCGTTGTGGCCATGACGGCGGTAGCACACCAGATCGATGAACACATCGCGTTTGAAGGTATTACGGAAGTCCAGCGCCAGACGCGTCACGAAAGCGACCGCTTCCGGGTCATCCGCGTTAACGTGGAAGATTGGCGCCTGAACCATCTTACCGATGTCGGTGCAGTACGGCGTAGAACGCGCATCCAGCGGGTTAGAGGTAGTAAATCCCACCTGGTTGTTGATCACGATGCGAACGGTACCGCCCACTTCGTAACCACGCGCTTTCGACATGTTCAGGGTTTCCTGAACCACGCCCTGCCCGGTTACCGCCGCATCGCCGTGGATGGTGATTGGCAGTACCTTGTTGCTGCTTGGCTCGTCCAGACGATCCAGACGCGCGCGCACGGAACCGATAACCACCGGGCTAACGATTTCCAGGTGCGACGGGTTAAACGCCAGCGCCAGGTGAACCAGACCGCCTTCGGTTTCGATATCCGACGAGAAGCCCATGTGATACTTCACGTCGCCGGTACCGAGGTGTTCTTTATGTTTGCCAGCGAACTCGTCGAACAGGTCCTGCGGTTTTTTACCCAACACGTTGACCAGCACGTTTAGACGGCCACGGTGCGCCATACCCAGCACCACTTCACGGGTACCACTGTTGCCGGCGTGGCGGATCATCTCTTTGAGCATTGGGATTAACGCATCCCCGCCTTCCAACGAGAATCGTTTCGCTCCCGGGAACTTCGCGCCCAGGTAGCGTTCCAGACCTTCCGCAGCGGTCAGTTCGCTGAGGAAGCGTTTCTTCTCTTCACTACTGAACGCGGCGCGGCCAGACTCGATACGCTGTTGAAGCCAGCGTTTTTCTTCAGTGCTGGTAATGTGCATATACTCGGCGCCAATCGGGCCGCAGTAGGTTTGTTTCAACGCGACAACCAGGTCGCTCAGCTTCATCGTGTCTTTGCCGCCGGCAAAAGAACCTACGTTAAAGCTTTCCTGGAAATCCGCATCGGTCAGATCGTGGAAGGACGGATCCAGATCGGCCACATTTTCTTGCTGCCACAGTCCCAGCGGATCGAGATTCGCATGCTGATGACCGCGGAAACGGTAGGCGTTAATGAGCTGCAGGACTTTAACCTGCTTCACATTGGCATCAGGATCGGAAATAGAAGAAGAGTAACGTGGGGTAATCAACGCCTGCCGACGGAAATAATCACGTGTTTTTGAGTGGAGTTGATCCGGTTTGACTCCGGTACCAGGTAACTGCTGGAACGTCGAACGCCAGTTAGCATCTACCGAGTCAGGGTCGGTTAAGAAGTCTTCATAGAGCTGTTCTATCCAGCTCTGGTTTGAACCAGAGAGGTAAGAAGAGTCCAACCAGGCTTTCAAAGCGCTGTTCTGCATCGTGATCCCTTAAGCATCTTTTCTGCTTATTTAATACTCTAAATAGATCACGTTTCAGGAAGGCGGCAAGCTTGCGAATCCCTGGGAGCTTACATCCAGTAAGTGACCAGGGTGAGCAAGTGCAGCCAACGCACATGCAACGTGATCTATGACGAGTATTTCGCCGTGGATACTACCACGCACACCGATGTGCGTGCCGGGGTTCACTTGTTGCGGACTGTCGTGTTTTCTGCGTCCGCTAAGGAACCTTTAAAAACTGTCTAATAATCTTCGCTGTTCAGGCTGCGATTATTGCTATCAATGTGGCAGTTTTTAGAGGTTTCCTGCACTACCGGGGAATCACTTCCCCGGCAACAACAACTATTTATGCACTACGTTTGAGCAGCATCGACTTAATATGGCCGATGGCACGCGTCGGGTTCAGCCCTTTAGGACATACACTGACGCAGTTCATGATGCTATGGCAGCGGAATACGCTGAAAGCATCACTTAAACCTTCCAGGCGGCTGTCGGTCTCGGTATCGCGGCTATCAATTAAGAAGCGATACGCGGCCAGCAGGCCTGCCGGGCCAATAAACTTGTCCGGGTTCCACCAGAACGATGGGCAGGACGTTGAGCAGCATGCACACAAAATACATTCATACAGCCCATCGAGCTTCTCACGCTGCTCAGGCATTTGTAAATGCTCACGAGCCGGCGGATTTTTCCCATTATTCAACAAGTAAGGCTTAATCTTCTCATACTGTGCGTAGAATTGCCCCATGTCTACCACCAAATCGCGCACAACCGGTAAGCCCGGCAGCGGGCGAATGACAATTTTCTTGCCCGGCTGATTCAGCGCAGAAATAGGTGTGATACAGGCCAGTCCATTTTTGCCGTTCATATTCAGACCGTCGGAGCCGCAGACCCCTTCACGGCAGGAGCGGCGGAACGACAGCGATGGGTCTTTTTCTTTCAGCTGCATCAACGCATCCAGCAGCATCATGTCGCGCCCTTCTTCCGCCTCCAGGGTGTAATCCTGCATGCGCGGAGCGTCGTCAACATCCGGGTTATAGCGATAAACTGAAAACTCGAGTTTCATTGTCCTGTCTCCGCATTAATAAGTACGAATCTTCGGCGGGAATGCCGGGCGCAGCTTCGGTTCCATATTGACTTGACGTCGCGTCATGGATTCCGACTCTGGCAGGTACAGGGAATGGCACAGCCAGTTTTCATCATCACGTTCCGGGAAGTCGAAGCGGCTATGCGCGCCACGGCTTTCGGTACGGAAGTTTGCAGATACTGCGGTGGCGTACGCGGTCTCCATCAGGTTATCCAGTTCCAGGCACTCAACACGCTGGGTGTTGAACTCGCTGGAGGTATCGTCCAGACGGGCATTTTTCAGACGCTCGCGAATCGCTTTCAGCTCTTCCAGACCTTTCGCCATCGCATCGCCTTCGCGGAATACCGAGAAGTTGTGCTGCATACATTCCTGCAGCGCTTTGCGAATCGCCACCGGGTCTTCACCGTTGCGGTTGCCGTTCCAGCGATTCAGGCGCGCCAGAGAAGCATCGATTTCATCTTCGGTCGCATCCAGCAGGTCGCCCTGCTCGGCGATAGACTCTTGCAGATGCAGCCCCACCGCACGACCAAACACCACCAGGTCCAGCAGCGAGTTGCCGCCCAGACGGTTTGCACCATGAACCGATACACAGGCAATTTCACCGACGGCAAACAATCCAGGGATCACCACATCTTCGCCCTGCTCGTTTACGGTCAACGCCTGGCCGGTTACTTTGGTCGGAATACCGCCCATCATATAGTGGCAGGTTGGGATAACCGGGATCGGCTCTTTCACCGGATCAACGTGAGCGAAGGTGCGAGACAGCTCGAGAATGCCCGGCAGACGGGATTCCAGTACTTCTTTACCCAGGTGGTCAAGTTTCAGCTTGGCGTGTGGGCCCCATGGGCCGTCGCAGCCGCGACCTTCACGGATTTCGATCATGATGGAACGCGCCACCACGTCACGACCCGCCAGGTCTTTCGCATTTGGCGCATAACGCTCCATAAAGCGCTCGCCGTGTTTATTCAGCAGGTAGCCACCTTCACCACGGCAGCCTTCTGTGACCAGAACACCCGCACCGGCGATACCGGTTGGGTGGAACTGCCACATCTCCATATCCTGCACCGGAACACCGGCGCGGATAGCCATACCAACGCCGTCACCGGTGTTGATGTGGGCATTAGTAGTGGACTGATAAATACGGCCAGCACCACCAGTCGCCAGCACGGTTGCGCGAGCTTTGAAGTAAACGACTTCACCGGTTTCGATACACAGCGCGGTACAACCGACAATCGCGCCATCGGCATTTTTAACCAGATCCAGCGCATACCATTCTGAGAAGATGGTGGTATGGTTTTTCAGGTTCTGCTGATACAGCGTGTGCAACAGCGCATGACCGGTACGGTCTGCCGCGGCTGCGGTACGTGCCGCCTGCTCACCGCCGAAGTTCTTCGACTGGCCGCCAAACGGACGTTGATAAATGGTGCCATTATCAAGGCGAGAGAACGGCAGCCCCATGTGATCCAGCTCCAGAATCGCTTCCGGACCGGTCTTACACATATATTCAATAGCGTCCTGATCACCAATGTAGTCCGACCCTTTTACTGTGTCGTACATGTGCCATTCCCAGTTATCTTCATGGGTATTACCGAGCGCAACGGTGATACCACCTTGCGCAGATACGGTATGGGAACGGGTTGGGAACACCTTGGAGAGCAGCGCACAGGTCTGACCGCTCTGGGAAATTTGCAGCGCCGCGCGCATACCTGCGCCGCCGGCACCAATCACAACAGCATCAAATTCTCTGACTGGCAGTTTCATTACACACCCCACACCACAACAAATCCATAAATGACGTAAACCACCAGCGCAACGACGATAGCCAGTTGCAGAATCAGGCGCACAGCCAGAGGTTTAACGTAGTCGGTCAACACCTGCCACATGCCGATCCAGGCATGAATCAAGATGGAAAAAAGTGCCAGCAGGGTGAAGACTTTGGTGAATGCCGATGAGAAGAAACCGGTCCAGACTTCAAACGTCAGCTCGCCGCTGGTGGCGAAGAAGCCGACCATATAGATGATGTATAACGTCAGAACGATAGCGGTAGCACGAACCAGAATGAAGTCATGTACGCCGTTGCGTCCTAATGCGGAGGCGTTGCTTACCATACGAGGACTCCTGCGAGAAGTGAAAGCACGACAATGATAACGAAACAAATTTTGGCGGAGCGTGTCCCTGCTTCGAGGGTTTCTTCGATATAGCCAAAATCCATCAACAGATGGCGAATGCCCATTACGGCGTGATATGCCAGCGCAATCAGGATCCCCCACAGAATTAACTCCACAAAGAAGTTATTCATAATGGATGACGCCGCGAGGAAACCTTCAGGGGAGGAAAGGCTGGTACCCAATAACCACAACAGAATCCCGACCGCCACGAAGGTGATCACTCCGGATACGCGATGGAGAATGGACGCTATCGCCGTGATTGGGAACCGGATCGTTTGCAGATCCAGATTGACAGGTCTTTGTTTTTTCACATTTCTTATCATGAATAACGCCCACATGCTGTTCTTATTATTCCCTTTGGACTTCGGGTACAGAAGATGAAGACACCTGTAGCCTGAAAGACGACGGGATTTCCTTCCTCCGGTCTGCGTGCGGGTCAGACAGCGTCCTTACTATAACTACGCGTCATATAAAACACTGCTTCCAGATGCTAAAACGACACGTTACAACGCTGGTTGGCTCGGGATTGCAGGGTATTCCGGAGACCTGGCGGCAGTATAGGACGTTCACAAAATCATTACAATTAACCTACATATAGTTTGTCGGGTTTTATCCCGAACAGTGACATAGGTCACGATAACAACATTATTTTAATTTTTAATCATCTGATTTGACAATCATTAAACAAAGTTGTTACAAACGACACCAGAAAAAGCATATAATGCGTAAAAGTTATGGGGTCACTCTTTCACCGGAGATTTAGTTATGCAACAGTGTGGAAGTATTGACCAATACCGTCAGGACAGTTATTAGTGATAGACAGGTTTAATAATTCGGATTGCTAAGTTCTTGATTTGCAGTTTATTCGCCATGAAAAGACCGTTTTACCTGCAAGCGCCCATAGCTCTGTACCCAGGTCATCCCCTCTTTCGCAGAGCGGCGAGCCAAATAACAAACTGGTAACGGTTCATTGATGTACGAAAGCAAATGTGAGTTCCGGCAGTCTTAAGCAATAAGGCGCTAAGGAGACCGTAAATGGCTGATACTAAAGCAAAAATCACTCTAAATGGTGATACTGCTATTGAACTGGATGTGCTGAAAGGTACGCTCGGTCAAGATGTTATTGATATTCGTAGTCTCGGTTCAAAAGGGATGTTCACTTTTGACCCAGGTTTTACCTCTACCGCATCCTGCGAATCCAAAATTACGTTCATCGATGGTGACGAAGGTATTTTGCTGCATCGCGGCTTCCCGATTGACCAGTTGGCGACCGAGTCCAACTATCTGGAAGTGTGTTATATCCTGCTGTACGGCGAAAAACCGACGCAGGAAGAGTACGACGGGTTCAAAACTACGGTCACTCGCCATACCATGATCCACGAGCAGATCACCCGTCTGTTCCACGGTTTCCGCCGCGACTCTCACCCGATGGCCGTTATGTGCGGTGTTACTGGTGCGCTGGCTGCGTTCTACCACGATTCGCTGGATGTGAATAATCCGCGTCACCGCGAAATCGCCGCTTTCCGTCTGCTGTCCAAAATGCCGACCATGGCCGCGATGTGCTACAAATACTCCATCGGACAGCCGTTCGTGTACCCGCGTAATGATCTCTCTTACGCCGGTAACTTCCTGAACATGATGTTCTCCACGCCGTGCGAAAAATATGAAGTAAACCCGATTCTGGAACGCGCAATGGACCGTATCTTGATCCTGCACGCCGACCACGAACAGAACGCCTCGACGTCTACCGTACGTACCGCGGGTTCGTCTGGCGCTAACCCGTTTGCCTGCATTGCAGCCGGTATTGCTTCCCTGTGGGGACCGGCACACGGCGGTGCAAACGAAGCTGCACTGAAAATGCTGGAAGAAATCAGCTCCGTTAAACACATTCCAGAATTTGTTCGCCGCGCGAAAGACAAGAATGATTCTTTCCGCCTGATGGGCTTTGGTCACCGTGTTTATAAAAACTATGACCCACGCGCCACCGTGATGCGTGAAACCTGTCACGAAGTGCTGAAAGAACTGGGCACCAAAGATGATCTGCTGGAAGTGGCTATGGAGCTTGAGCACATTGCGCTCAACGACCCGTACTTCATTGAGAAGAAACTCTACCCGAACGTAGACTTCTACTCCGGCATCATTCTGAAAGCAATGGGTATTCCGTCTTCTATGTTCACCGTTATTTTCGCCATGGCGCGTACCGTTGGCTGGATTGCACACTGGAACGAAATGCACACCGACGGCATGAAGATCGCACGTCCACGTCAGCTGTATACCGGCTACGACAAACGCGATTTTAAGTCTGAAATTAAGCGTTAATTGTCTGCCGGATAGCGTTAGCGCCTTTCCGGCTTACAACAATCAGCTCCCCCTGGCCGGACAAGGCGTTAAAGCCACAATCCGGCCTGTTTTTCTTGATCCATATTATTTTATTCTCATCACGCCTTTTCTATGATTTACTGAGATTTCCCTCATTTTACTCAGGAGCACGGGATGCCTGTTTTGCAGTGGAGCCTGTTGTTTCTGCTATCACTCCTTCTTTCCCTGTTCTTTCTGTTTATCCATCTTCCTGGACCCTTGCTGCTCGGTTCGATGATCGTCGGTATCATTTTCAGTCTGCGCGGCATCTCATTGCGCCCTCCCCGCTTCACGTTTCTTGGTGCCCAAGCGATCCTCGGTTGCATGATTGCCCAAAACCTGACTGGCTCAATCTTTACAACCCTTGCGGCCCACTGGCCGATGGTGATGGTTATCCTGATAGCAACCCTTGTCAGCAGCGCGGTAATCGGCTGGCTGCTTGTTCGCTACAGTAGTCTACCGGGGAACACCGGTGCATGGGGCTCATCACCGGGCGGTGCAGCGGCCATGGTCGCGATGGCGCAGGATTATGGTGCCGACATCCGTCTGGTGGCGTTTATGCAGTATCTGCGGGTATTATTAGTGGTTGGCGCTGCGGCGCTGGTCACCCGACTGGTAATGGGTGAACAGGCCCAAACGGTCAGCGAGCAAATCGTCTGGTTCCCACCGCTGAGCGGCAATCTGTTCAGCACCATCTTGTTGGCTGCTATTGCCGGAATAGCCGGGCGTTTACTGCGCATTCCCTCTGGCGTCATGTTGCTCCCGATGCTGGCTGGTGCACTGTTAAATGCCGGTGGGGTGATGGTGATCGAGCTGCCGGAGTGGCTACTGGCAATAGCCTATATGTCCATCGGCTGGCAAATCGGCCTCGGCTTTGACAAGCAGATCTTTTTAATGGCGCTGCGCCCTTTGCCGCAGATCCTGTTGTCCATTTTTTCACTGATGGCGATCTGTGCCGCGATGGCCTGGGGACTGGCGCATTACATGCAGATTGATTTTCTCACTGCCTATCTGGCGACCAGTCCAGGTGGCGTGGATTCTGTCGCGGTGATTGCCGCAGGAAGCCACGCCGATATGGCGCTGATCATGGCGATGCAAACCCTGCGGCTATTCAGTATATTATTGACTGGTCCGGCAGTGGCGCGATTTATTTCGGTGCATGCGCCAAAATAATTCCCCTCATAAACCCGGATCAGTTTAAGTTATATTTAAACCCTACCCTGATTTGATATTCATTTTTTGTATCATTACCATCTTTATATTTATCAAGATAGCCTAATTCAAAAAACGGATAAAAACGTGGCGTAGCATGGAAATTAAATACAAAGTTATGCTGCAGGGTATGATTCTTGCCATTAGCATACTCAAATTTATCGCCATGAGTTTTACTGTAATACGTCGGATTGTATTGCACCCAGAAGTTTGGCGTAAAATATTTGGTTAAATAAATATCGACACGGTGTTCCGAAGAATCATCCCAGTCGCCTTGCAATGTTTCGCTGTCATGGTTTTGGTGGTTATAGCGATAGCGTAAAACCGCACCCAGCGTCGGATCAAAATGATAGCCAATCCCGATATAAGGATCAACGCGTGAACCGGCAGACTCCCAGTGAAACACCACGCCAGGCTCAAGCCAGAAGTCACTCTCACCCAGCGCAAAAGGTTTGTTAAACTCAGCTTCCTGATAACTGCTTTTCCACTGATCCATGTTTTTTCCTAGATCGGCATCGGTTTCAAAACTCCAGTACATTTTGCTGAAAATTGAGTCAGGATCCTGTACCACGCCGGTTAACATCAGTCGCTGTAAAAAACCTTTGCTGGCTGTACGATACTGCGTACGCGGCGCAAAATAAACCGTCGTAAAAGGAGTTGATTTTACCTGAGGGACCGTTGTCGTATTATTTTCCGCAGCCAAAGCGCCAGTTGAGGGCATGACCAATACAGCCATTAATATGGCCTTCTTAATATTATTGCTTTTCATTATACTTTCCTCGCCGTACAGAGATAAAAGCTCCCCCTGCTAAACCAATAGCATATTTATTAAACTGGGGGAGCGGTATATTACCAGTAGCTATTCCAGCAGGATGTTGCGCGGGTCAATGCTTCCATCAGAAAATAATCACCCCACGCACAGCATTCATCGACGCCAACATTACCTTTAAAATAATATACAGAGTGCTGTAATAATCCTTCGCCTGCTTTATGCACAGTATTGAGATAGTCATCAAGCATTCGCGCAATCATTCGTAATGCCAGCGCTTCGTAGCTTTCACGATCTGGATGAGTCGCCGGGAGCTGCTTAACCAACTCCAGCAAGGCGCAGGCAAGTATTGCGCTGGCTGAGCTATCCCTTTCACTATGGGGATCGGTGAGTGCCAAATCCCAATAACAAATAAGATCTTCCGGTAAACGATTTATAAAGTAATTTGCCAGCGTCTGACTCAGTTCCAGTAGTCGTTCATCTCCGGTATAGAGATAATTCAGCAAAAAGCCATAAACGCCCCATGCCTGCCCACGCGACCAGCAGGAATCATCAGAAAAACCCTGATGAGTATTGCCAAATCGCGGTTCCCCGGTGTGAACATCCATATAGTACGTATGGAACGTCGAACCGTCCTCGCGCACAATATAACGTCGTGCCTGCTCAATATGATTTTTTGCCGCTTCTGCATAACGTGGATCGCCGGTGCTGGCGCTGGCCTGATACAGTAATGGCAGATTCATATTGCAGTCTATAATCATCCTGCCCTGCTGCTCTGGATTATCCAGTTCGCCCCACGCCTGAATAATGCCGCATTTCTCGTGATAGCGTTCCATCAGCACTTCTGCTGCCTGCTGCGCGATATAAGCTGCCTCGCGATTGCCGGTCAGTTTATTAGCCGCTATGCAGGAAAGGCTGTACAGAAAACCCAGATCGTGGTGATTAGTATGATCCCGTCTGGCAATACGTTCGCCAAAAGAACGAACATGTTGTTCGGCCAACGTACGATAGGCATCATTACGCGTCCATTCCCATGCCAGCCACAGTTGGCCAGTCCAGAAACTGGTAGTCCATTCCTGATTATCAATAATTGGATAACGCCCGTCCTCACATGCCGCATCGGGAAAACGCGAGCCAAAATAAACGCTGTTACGATCGATAGCAGATAAAATTACCGGTAAAGCACGGCGAATCTTCTGCGCAATAGCAGCGCGTTCGCCGCTTCGCAGGACAACAGGAACGATCGGTTCTTTACGAATAGTTGCAGACATAATTCTCTCGTTTTCTTTACTTTAATGGGTGGCTTCTTGCCCATGGACAGGGGCTGCAATATTTTTTTTATGTTGATAGCAAGTAGAAAGCGTGAAGGCAGAGATCCCGGTAAATACCAGGGCAACCACGCCCATAATCAGATAGGTATGCTCAAAACCAATTTTTTGGTAGGCATAGCCAGCAGGCGGCGCCACGACAATTGAGCCGACGTAAATCATGGCCTGATAGCCCAGCAGATACATCGTGGCGTTAACGCGTTTATCGAAATGCTCGGCAATATATTTGAAGACTGAAACCAGAATTAGGGCGATTTCAATTCCATATAATGGTTTAACCAGACAGATGATCAGCGGATCGTTAGTTAGTCCGGAGATAATCAAACGTAAGCTAATCACCAGACCGGTCAGGATCATCCCCTGCTTGGCGCCAATGCGGTTAATAATGGCAGGCACCAGCATCATGCCGAAAAACTCAGCGGCCGACTGCGCGGTACTCATATAGCCAAACATGGCATTACCTTCTTCTTTAGTGCTAAAGAAAGTGACGAAATAGCGAGAGAACTGTTGCTCGGCAATAAACATCATCCATGCCACTCCCGCGATATACAGCGCAAAGGTCCAGAATTTTTTATTACGTAACAGCTCGAACACATCACCAATCACAATCTTCTCTTTCGACAGGACGTTATTCTCTTCCTGGCCAAAGTGATCAACTTTCAGCGTCAACAGAACCGCAAACATGCACAGTGCGGAGACGCTACTGATAACAAAGTTTATTTTGGGGGATATATTGTAGAGATAACCGGAGAATGACGACGCTGTTGCCCAGCCCAGCGCCGCCCACATGCGTATCCGGCCAAACTCCATCGCGTACAGACGGCTGAAACGGTCAACATAGGACTCCTCCGCCGCCACGCCCGCATACCAACCGAGGCTGAAAAATAGCGCGCCGACGATCATCCCGCTGATAAAATGCGTTTGTAATAGCGGCAGGTAACACCAGATGAAAAAGGGTGCCATCAGGGCCGAAACGAGACAGACAAAATAAAGCAGATGTTTTTTCATGCCCATTTTATCCATGATGTAACCGTAAACAGGTTTGATAACTACCGCAAAAACGCCGTTTACAGCAAACACCGTGCCGATTTCCACACCATCCAGCCCGGCTTTATCTCCCAGCCAGATAGCATACAGACCAAAACTGGCCGCCCAGGTAAAGGTAAACAGGAATACAAACAGACTTAATTTTATGTAAGCCGAGCGCGTCGACTGCACAGAGTTAGCCATTATTTTTCTCCGGAGATGCGTTAGTTATAAGATTTCCAACGTTTTGGCACCCAGCGTCAGCGCCTGGTTTTCGCAGTCGAAGGCCATTGCCACTGGGGGCGGCAGCCATAAAAGCGAAGTGGCATTGATGGCGCAGACCAGCCAGTGCGTGCCCGGTGTAAGCGTGCTACGAAGACAGGGGATCTCTCCCGGAGATGCATACAGAATATTGCTGTTAGGTGGCGTAGTGACGACCTCCGGTTGGCGTCCAGCCAACAGATCGGTTATCTGACATACACCTGAGATGGCGCGAAGCGTGACCCCGTGCTGTGCAGTTTTGGTATCGATAAGCTGATGGCGATTAAGCGCAAATCCCCCTTCCACACACTCAAGCGTACGCGCGGTTTCCACGCGATGGATTCGAATATGCCCTTGCTGAAACGGGATCAGCCAGGTCGTCACTGCGACATCTGACCATGGGAGCCAACGGCTTCGAATCAACGTATCGGTCATTTCTACAGCCTCGCACTCACGGCGGCCGCGCCAATAGTTGTCCTGTTCGCTGAACATCAGCATCGAATCACAGGCCGCATGGTTGATGCCATAAAGACCACGCTCAAGGGTAAAACCGAAGTGGCTGGAGTAAGCAAATTTGCCGTATTTGGCATCGAAATTGACAAAATTATTGCGATCGTACTGCCCGGACATCAGCATCCAGGCGTGTCGATTTTCATCATCATGAACGACAAATTGCCCAGCTTCCTTGATCGGATGAATTGGCTCTGGTTCAGGCAACGGGGCCGACTCGGCTTGCCAGAACGCGCTCTGTTCCGGCAGTGCCAGAATCAGCAATGCCTTACATGCCCACCAGGGCGAGCACGGGCTGTTGTAATCTTCAGTCATCACCAGATTCGGATAGGTATATCCCAGCGAGAATAACCCCTCCGGATCAATGAAAGGCTGCGCTAACCACCAGTCGAGGTGGCGCAAAATAACGCCTTTTACGATAGGGAGCGTAAAAACATCCAGCCCTGTCCAGACGACAGCGCTCCAGAACGCAACCTGGACAAAGCGATAAGTCAGGCTGCGACCAAACGGAATCGCATTCCCGTCACTGGTAAAGTAATAGATGTAATCTTTGGCAAACTGACGCGCGCGATGGCGATAGCGCAGGCAACGTTCAGGGTCAGCGTCCTGCATAAAATGGCTATATAGCAAACTGTAAAAATGAAACCCACTGGAGATATAGTAATCGCGCGGTTTGCCTGCACCGTCGGAATACCAGCCGTTACCGAGCCAGAACGACTCAATCGCGTTCAGATGTTTATCAATAACCATCATATCGTAGTGGCGTCCGACACATTTAAGCCCGACCTGCACCAATACCGGGAAAAAGTGCCAGTTATTATCCGGGATTTGGATTTCAGCACTTTGCCGTAACCAGCGCTCCAGATTGCCCTGCTCATCGGCTGTTAACTCGTTCCACAACCCCGTATTAGGCAGCGCCAGCGCAACGCCAAAAGCGGCCATTTCCACGCAGCGCTGATCGTTATCGACCAGATTGCCCCAATAGTCCGGATGTTTGGGATCGCAGCCATGACGAATACCGCGAATAAATGTCTCACGATAATCACTCGCCTCTCCTCCGCTCAGCAACGGCGATAGGATCCACAGCAAACGCGCGAACCCCTCTATTCCGGCAATGTCTGCCGGATATTGTGCTGACGTATTTCCAACGTCCAACCGCGTATTATCGCGAGTGAGATGAGGAATGGCTGATACCAACCATTTCCGCGCCATTTCTACATATTCTTGCCTTGCCCGCATAATGAAACCTCGTTTCATTTGATGAAGTGTTGGGCGCATAATAAGGATTTGGCCTGACATACAAATGTGATAATTGTCGTATTTCCGCACAACACTGGTGATGAAGAACAACATTCATCTGCATTTCACAGCAAAAATTCGATTACAGTGATAAAAACTTAAGTTTGTTAACATCACCCAATGAGACAGTTATGCAGCAGACTGAAGACAGCAGCTATCTTGAACACATTAATATCAACGATAAGTCGATTTACTTTAATCGTATGAAGAATATGCCTGCCAACTACTATCACTGGCATCAGTGCGTGGAGATACTATCGGTCTCTCAGGGAGTTGGTATCGCGCTTATGGAGCACCAGCAGTACACCGTTAAACCTGGGCGAATCTTTATTTTCCCGCCAGGAAAGTTGCATAAAGTGTTTGTCGAACAGAATGCACGCAATATTTATCACCGCACAACGCTGCACTTTAACGCCCCGCAGATTGAGCAGTACCTGCGGGACTTTCCTCGACAGCAAATGCTGCTGCGCCAGCTGTGCGCCAGGGGAGAGAAAGCGAGGGTATTTGACGTAGGCGACGTTCAGCCGGTCATTGAAACGTTGCTGAGCCGGTTTGAAGAACAGATCAAAAGCCAGACCTTTAGCATCAGTGACAGCGCATTCCTGGTGATGCAACTTATTAGCCTACTGCCACATCAGGCGCAGGCCACGGGGCAAAATACATTTTCGGTAAGCATTATCCGTTGGATCGAAACACACTTTCATCAGCGCTGCTCGCTGGAAGATATCGCCAGTGAAATGGGGTGTTCACGAGGTCATGCCTCGCGCCGTTTTCACGAAGAGACCGGGGGCACTATTCAGGAATACCTGATGATGCGGCGTATTCGTCAGGCCTGCGAACTGCTGTTACATACCAACGGCTCGGTACGCGATATCGCCGCCCAGGTCGGCTTCTCCGAATATGCCTGGTTTATTACCAGCTTTCGCAAAAACATGGGTAAAACGCCGCTGCAATATCGCAAAACCTATGCTTCGGTATAGACCTATCTTTGACATCCCGGACACCAGTAAAAGGGTCGCGAAGAGAGCGTCGTTTTCTCAATGATTCCGCCACAGCGCTCACAGACTTCGCCATTGCGGTGAAAGACCTTAAAGCGAAACAGCGCGCCGTGATGTTTGTTCTCATCCACCAGCCCGCGGGTGTTATAGGACAGACGTGGAATATCAAGCAGCGCATGCGCCAACGCATCCAACTGTTCATCGGCAAGCTGCGACGCTTTATGCTGCCCGGTCAACCCTACCTGCCAGAGAATCTCTACCCGCAAGTAGTTACCTAATCCGGCGAGAAATGTCTGATCGAGCAGCAGGCCAGAAAACTGCCGGTTGCGAAAACGCGGGGATAACAGACGTGCTTTAACGTCATCGGGCATTAAACGTAGATCCAGTACGTCCGGCCCAACCCGCAGCAGGAACGGATGGGTGGTAAGTTGTTCTGGCGTCAGCATCTCGATATCAGACGCGCTATAGAGCAGGATAGTTTTGTCTTGTGTTTGCAAACTGACACGGAGTACCCGTGAGGTCTGTGGGATGTTGCCCGTCTCCACCACTCGCCACACACCATAGAGCTGATTGTGGCTGTACAGCGTCAGACCATTAGAGAAATGGGTCAGTAATGCTTTCCCCCGCGTTTCAAGCTGAGTAACACGCTGCCCAATCAGTTGAGATTGATACGGTTTTAGCTGCTCAAAGGCAAACCAGACATCGGTCAGGGGTTTGCCTTTGACTGCCGCCTCCAGGTTATCCGCCGCGCGGCGGATCTCCGGGCCTTCAGGCATAATACTGTCCTTTGTTAATGTGTTGCGCCGCCCGTCACTGCGATGTCATTTTCCACCTGCAATGCTGTGGCAATTGCGACTTCCAGCGCCCGGCGTACTGTTTCAGCCGCCATACTTGGCGCCCCGGGATGCTGTGCGGCCTGTTGCGGCAAATAAGGGATATGAATAAAGCCGCCCTTCACCGCCGGTGCGTCGCGTAGTTTATGCAGCAGGCCATACATCACGTGGTTACACACGAAAGTGCCAGCGGTCTGGGAAACCGAGGCCGGAACTCCCGCGTTGCGCAACGCCACAACCATCGCTTTGATCGGCAGTGTACTAAACCATGCCGCCGGACCATCGGCCACAATCGGCACATCTACCGGCAGTTGACCTTTATTGTCCGCGATACGCGCATCGTCCACGTTGATTGCCACGCGTTCCACGGTGATATCCGTGCGGCCCCCGGCCTGCCCGACTGCGAGCACCAGCGATGGCGACAGCGCGTCAATCGCGCCATTGAGTACGACAAGAGCCTCGCCAAAGACGCACGGCAACTGGCGGGCGACGACGCGACACCCACCGATGATAGCATTGTCGAGACCCGAGACCACTTCCCAAGAAGGGTTAACTGACTCGCCGCCAAAGGGTTCAAATCCCGTGATGAGTACTGTTTTCATCCTGTCACCTTACAAGAACATCAGGAAATACATCAGGAACACGTTGACCAGCAGCAGCAGTATGCCGGTTGGCACCTGCGCCTTAATCACCGCGTTTTTGTCCGGTAGCTCAAGTAGCGCAGCAGGGACAATGTTAAAATTCGCCGCCATCGGTGTCATCAATGTCCCGCAATAACCGGAGAACATACCAATTGCCGCCATTACCGCCGGATTACCGCCGTGCTGCAGCACGAGGATCGGAATACCAATCCCGGCGGTCACGATCGGAAAAGCTGCAAACGCATTACCCATCACCATCGTCAGCAATGCCATGCCGATGGTGTACACTGCCACCGCGATAAAACGACTGTCTACCGCCAGATATTCCTGCGTCAGATATGAAATGCCGCTGCCTACGCCCGCTGCCGTAAACAACAGTCCGAGCGTAGCCAGAATCTGCGGCAAGATGAAAGCCCAGCCAATGGAATCCAGCAGGCGACGCGCCTCCTGGATCGGTTGATGCGCCCGCTCATGGGTCATTTTAACCGCCATTGCCAGACCAATTAATGAACCTGCGGTCATCGAAAACAGCGTCACCAGCGTGGCGTGATTGCCCGGCCCAAATAGCGCATCCTGTAAGCCCGGAATGTGATTAAACATCAGCACGCCGATAACGGTCACCACCGGGATAGCCAGCGCAGGGAAAAACAAGCGGTTACCCAGTCGGCTGGCGCTCTCTTCACGCTGTTGTTGTGTACGTTGATGGTAGCTTCCCAGCTTCACGCCACCAAAACCGGCAATCAGCGCCAGGACGACCACCGCAACACCGACGGCAATATGTACCGCGCGTTTGTCGCCAAACAGCGAGTATGTCCAGTCACCAAGCAGAAACAGTACGCCGTATATGCCCCAAAACAGACCAGTGGTGAAACGACGCGGGTTCGCTTTATCCTGCCAGGACATGACGGCCACAATCAGTAATACCGCGCCCGCCAGCCAGTAGAGGTAGCTTTGTTGAAAATTCATTGTGCTTCCCCTTTCGCTACGGCATTCGCTTTCGCCACTTCACGTTGCAAATAGCTATCCAGACGCCACAGACGTGCGCCATGGATCAAGAAGGCACAAATTGCCGTCGGGATCCCCCACAGGGCAATGTGTAACGGTTCAGTCTGGATCCCGCCGGACTCCAGCATAAAGTTGTGCATGAAGATGATGGCGCCGAAAGCAACAAAGATATCTTCACCGAAAAACAGCCCGACATTATCGGTCGCAGCGGACATGGCGCGCAGTCGATAGCGTACCGCCCCAGGTATCTCGCCGTGATTTTTCTCAGCGGCTCCTTCCGCCATCGGCGCCAGCAGCGGACGCACCATTTGCGGATGTCCCCCCAGACTGGTCAGCCCTAACGCAGCGGTCGCTTCGCGAATGAACAAATAAACAATCAGCAGACGGCCGCTGGTTGCGCTGCGAATTTTTGCGATCCACGTCTGTGCACGTTCTTTCAGACCGTGACGCTCCAGCAGACCGATTACCGCCAGTGGGATCAGCAGGATAAACGGCAGGTTGCGTGTGTTAAGAAAACCTTCACCCAGTTTCTCGAGAATAGTGGCGATAGGCATATGCGCCGCCAGTCCCGTGACGATCCCGGCAATAATAACCACCAATACCGGGTTAAAACGTAAAAGAAATCCGACCACGATGACGGCGATCCCCGTCAATGGCCAGAGAGAAATAGCCTCTCCCATAATTAAATCCCTTATGTTGTTGTGTAATATGTTATTGTTTTGTATGAATAATTTTATGCGCTAATTTGAATATTGCATGCTTCAAAGGCGCTACGCAAGCGACGGGTAAAAGCGAGTGCGTGCTCGCCATCCCCATGAATGCATACCGTCTGGGCCGTCACGCTCGCCCATGTTCCACTCTGGCTTTTTACTCTGCCGGATTGCACCATTTCTAACGTTTGCGCCAGCGCCAGCTCTTCATCTTCAATCAGTGCGCCTGGCTGGCTGCGCGGTACAAGACTGCCATCAGCCTGATAACCCCGATCGGCAAACACTTCCTGGCGCGTTACCAGGCCATAGTGTTCTCCGGCACGGATCAGCTCACTGCCTGCAAGGCCCACCAGAACCAGCGACGGATCGCAGGCATGTACCGCTTTGGCAATCGCATCGGCTAACTGAGGATCTTTAGCGGCCTGGTTATACAGCATACCGTGCGGTTTGACATGACGCATTGCGCCACCCTCAGCCCGCGTAATAGCAGCCAACGCACCAATTTGATACAGCGTTTGCGCATACACCGTTTCCACAGGCAAGGTCATAGCGCTACGGCCAAAATTTTCCCGATCCGGAAAGCTCGGATGCGCACCTATCGCCACGCCATTTTTTAGCGCTTCACGCACGCTTAAGAGCATTGTCTGCGCATCACCAGCGTGAAACCCACAGGCAATGTTGGCTGAAGAGACCAGTTGCAGCAACGCGGCATCGTTAGCGCATCCCTCGCCGAGGTCTGCATTGAGATCAATTTTCATTGTTTAGTCTCCATGCTAATTGTTCCAGATAACGCTGCCGATCCTGGCGCGCCTTGAGCGCTTCCTCCAGCGAACACTGCACAAAATGAATCGGCTGGCCGAGCGGGATCTGCGCCAGATGATACATATCCGCCTCGATGATACAGGCGATGCGCGGATAGCCGCCTGTCGTCTGCGCATCGTTCATCAGTACGATCGGCTGGCCGTTATGCGGAACCTGCACCACACCGGGAAGCAAACCATGTGACAGCAGCTCGCGATCGGTCGTGCGCGTCAGCGGCTGCCCTTGCAGACGATACCCCATCCGGTTACTTTGTGGGCTGAGCTGCCACGGCGAACGCCAGAAAGAAGCCTGCGATACCTCGTCGAACTCCTGATATTCAGGCCCGGGCAGCGCACGAATATTGTTTCCCCACATCAGCTGTTTTACGCCCTGCGGCCCGCTGAATTGCCGGGTTGAAGTGCCAATTGCCAGCCGATCGCCATCACATAGCAGGCGCCCTTCCAGCCCGCCAATGCCCACTTTGAGATCGGTACTGCGCGAACCCATAACTTCGGGAACATCAAAACCGCCCGCTACCGCCAGATAGCTGCGCATGCCGTGATGCGGACGTTTTAGCGTCAGGCGCTGCCCGGCTTTCACCGGTAGCCGCCATCCGCTCCATACGGGAGTACGATCCAGCTGCGCTTCGCATCCTGCACCGGTCAGGGCAAACCAGCCATCGGCTTCAAATTCCACCACCAGCTGCCCCAGCGTGATTTCCAGCGCAGCGGCATTCGCATCGTTGCCCACCAGCAGGTTGGCAACGTTCAGTGCCGGTTTATCCAGCGCGCCGCAGTGACTGATTCCGGATTGACGAAAACTATGGCGTCCCCCGTCCTGGACTGAGGTATACATGCCAGCGCGAATAATGTTTAACATACCCCCTCCTTCTGCGGGACAAACCGCACGGTATCACCAGCCCGTAACAGAATCGGCTCTTGCCGTTTTGGATCAAATAATGCAACGGAGGTACGGCCAATCAATTGCCACCCGCCAGGCGTGGAAAGCGGATAGACCCCCGTCTGGGATCCGCCAATACCTACAGAACCTGCCGGAACAAGCAGACGCGGTTCTGCACGCCTGGGTGTATGGAGCTGTTCAGGTAAACTCCCCAGATAGGGAAATCCGGGCTGGAATCCGATAAACCACACCACGTAATCAACCGACGCATGAAGCTCAACAACCTGCTTGTCGCTTAATCCGCTGTGCCGGGCGACCTCTGCCAGATCGGGGCCGGCCTCACCGCCATAGATAACGGGTATTTCAATAAAGCGTGAGTCCGGCTCCAGCGCCTCACTCTCTTCCCACCAGCGCTGCAGGCGTTCAATCGCATCCAGAGCCAGCGTTTGCGGGTCGCGCAAGGTCACCGTGATATTGTTCATACCCGGAATAGCTTCCAGTACATTAGGGGCATCAACCAGACGCTGCGCCAGACGCCAGATGCGTTTCTGAGTCGCCAGCGTAATGGGCGGTTCCAGTTCTAGAACCACCGCTGTTTCACCTAACAGATAACAACGCGCTCGCTGCACTTTCGTCCCTCTTTATTACGCCGGATTAGGAATATCGATAAAGGTCACGTCCAGATCGGTATTTTCATTGAGCCAATCACTTAATGCGCGAATGCCACCACGTTCGGTCGCATGGTGGCCGGCAGCATAAAAATGCAGCCCTTGTTCGCGGGCCGAATGAATGGTTTGCTCTGAAACTTCACCGGTGATGAAAGCGTCGACGCCAAACCGGGCTGCGCTATCAATAAAACTTTGACCGCCTCCCGTACACCAGGCGACGCGCTGAACGGTTTCCGGCCCGGTATCACCGCACCATAACGGTTTACGGCCTAAACGCGCTTCAATCCACGATGCCAGTTCCAGCCCCGGAACCGGCATGGAGAGTTCTCCCCATGGCACCAGGGGCTCGATTTCCCCCATCACAGTAATCCCCAACAGCGCGGCCAGTTGCGCGTTATTCCCCAGCTCGGGATGAGCGTCCAGCGGCAGGTGCCAGCCATACAAGTTGATATCATTTTCCAGCAGCGTTTTCAGACGATGGCGCTTCATGCCGCGAATTACCGGGGATTCACCTTTCCAGAAATAACCATGATGAACGATGACCGCATCCGCCTGCAGGCGTACCGCCTCGTCCAGTAACGCCTGACTTGCGGTCACGCCGGTCACGATTTTATGCACCGTTTCTTTGCCCTCAACCTGCAAACCATTCGGCGCATAGTCGCTAATGGCGGCGCTGTTCAGTTTGTCGTTGATCAGTTGTTCCAGTTCGGTGTTTTTCATCGTCGTCCTCGTAGTCATTAGTTCTGCCTGCCCAATCAGCATCACAGCTTAGGTTAAAATAGCGTCCCCGCCAGCATTCGTCGATAGCCATTTCACTGACACATCAAGAAACAATCACACCATCTTTGAAGGCAATTTGCTTCCCCTCACGCGATCTAATTCATGTATATTTATGCAATCAGACAGCATATTGCAAAAATAATCAGATCTGTATCAAAGTTACAACTTTAAGGAAACACACTCGCGCAACACGTTAGGCCAGTCGCGAGGCATTGACTTCGAGAAAATAATGAATAAACAAGCATCTCAACCGCGGGCGATTTACTACGTCGTCGCGCTACAAATCTGGGAATACTTCAGTTTTTACGGCATGCGTGCACTGCTGATCCTGTATCTCACCAACCAGCTGAAGTACGACGATAATCACGCATATGAACTGTTCAGCGCCTATTGCTCTCTGGTCTACGTCACGCCTATTCTCGGGGGGTACCTGGCCGATAAGGTGCTCGGCAATCGTATGGCGGTAATGATCGGCGCATTTTTAATGGCGGTGGGACATCTGGTCCTGGGTGCCAGTGAAATGGCTCCGGCGTTCCTTTATTTGTCGCTGGCGATTATTGTCTGCGGCTACGGTCTGTTTAAATCCAATATCAGTTGCCTGCTGGGCGAGTTGTATCAGCCTGAAGATCCGCGCCGCGACGGTGGATTCTCTCTGCTCTACGCTGCCGGTAACATCGGTTCGATCATTGCGCCCATTGCCTGCGGTTACGTGCAGGAAGAGTACAGTTGGGCGATGGGTTTTGCGCTGGCTGCGATTGGCATGCTGGCAGGGTTGGTGATTTTCTTATGCGGTAATCGCCATTTCGCTCATACCACTGGCGTCAACAAAACCGTGCTGTGTGCGAAAAAGTATATGCTGCCAAACTGGGCCTGGCTGTTAGTTCTGCTGGTTGCAGCACCGTTACTGATTACCGTCCTGTTCTGGAAAGAGTGGTCCGTTTACGCACTGATCGTTGCCACGGTTATTGGTCTGGCGGTTCTGGCGAAGATTTACCGTCAGGCGCAAAACCAGAAGCAGCGCAAAGAATTGGGGCTTATCGTGACGCTGACCTTCTTCAGCCTGCTGTTCTGGGCCTTTGCTCAACAGGGCGGCAGCTCGATTAGCCTGTATATTGACCGCTTCGTTAATCGCGATATTTTGGGGTATTCCGTCCCGACCGCGATGTTCCAGTCGGTTAACGCCTTTGCCGTTATGCTGTGCGGTATCGTGCTGGCCTGGGTAGTCAAAGAAAGCGTTGGCGGCAATCGAACCGTACGTATCTGGGGTAAATTCGCCCTGGGCCTCGGTTTAATGAGCGCAGGGTTCTGCATTCTGACCTTAAGCGCCCGCTGGTCCGCAGCCTACGGCCACTCTTCCATGCCGCTGATGGTATTGGGGCTGGCGGTCATGGGCTTTGCCGAACTGTTTATCGACCCGGTGGCGATGTCGCAAATTACGCGTATCGAGATCCCTGGGGTGACCGGCGTATTAACAGGCATTTATATGCTGCTTTCCGGCGCCATCGCCAACTATCTGGCAGGCGTTATCGCCGATCAGACGTCGCAAGGCTCGTTTGACAGTGCGGGGGCGATCAACTATTCGATCAATGCGTATATTGATGTCTTTAGCGAAATTACCTGGGGCGCGTTGGCCTGCGTGGTGCTGGTGCTGCTGATTTGGTTATACCAGTCGCTTAAATTCAGAAACCGTCCGCTGGCAGTAGAGTCCTGAATGTACAGGCCCGATGATGTGATAAGATTCGGGCCTGTTTTTTGGCGATTATGCATGGCTTACAGCCAAATCCGTTTCAGAAACACCTGTCACCAGTTTTACCATTTCGCGATCTATTCCCTGCTCCAACATGGTTTACGCTATCCTTTACGTGCCGCCTCATAGGCCGCCAGCGTTGCCAGCCTTGCCTGTTTGTGATCGACAATTGGACGAGGATAGTTGAGCGACACCTGCGCTTTTTCAGCCCACGTCCACGGGTCATGAATGGCTTTCCCCGGCACTTCACGCAGTTCCGGCAGCCATTGGCGGATAAACTCGCCGTCACGGTCAAATTTTTCGCCCTGAGTTGTAGGGTTAAAGATACGGAAATACGGCGCAGCGTCGGTTCCGGTTGAGGCAGCCCACTGCCAGCCACCGTTATTGGCCGCCAGATCGCCATCGATCAGCTGCGACATAAAATATTGCTCGCCTTTACGCCAGTCGATTAGCAGATCTTTGACTAAAAAACTGGCCGTAATCATGCGTAATCGATTATGCATCCAGCCTGTAGCGTTGAGCTGACGCATCGCCGCATCGACAATAGGGTATCCGGTATTCCCCGTTTGCCAGGCCTGCAAATGTGTCGGGTTATTCTGCCATTGCACACGATCGGTCCAACGGATGAACGGCTGATGCCGGCACAACGCCGGATGATAAGCCATCAGATGACGATAAAATTCACGCCAAATAAGTTCGTTCAGCCAGACGCTGCCCGCCCCGCCCTCCAGAGCCTGCGGCTGCTCCGCGATCAGTCGATTCAGGCACTGGCGCGGCGAAAGCCCGCCTGTCGCCAGGTTCGCGGACAATCGGCTGGTACCGTCAACCGCCGGAAAATCACGTAGTTGCTCATATTCTCCCGCGGCCTGCTGGCAAAACTGACGTAATTGCGCGATCGCTAATTTCTCTTCTGCCGCAAATAGCTGCGCATCAAAATCTTGCTGCGAATAGCTCAGCGTTATTGATGTTAACGGAACATCAAGCGCACCGCTTTCTCTCACCTTCGGCGCGCTAACGCATTCTGGAACCCCCTCTTTAACTCGCTTCAGCCAGGCATTTTTAAACGGTGTAAAGACTTTATACATCTCATGATTGCCGGTCATGACTGACCCCGGAGGCAGGATCACGCTGTCGTCAAAACCTTCGCACACCACATGGAGTAATGATTTCTCGACGGCGGCATCACGCTGACGTTCGTTTATTTCGTATTGATAGTTATAAAATAACCGGCTGACGTTATGCTGTGCGCAGACGTTTTTGACGGTTTCTACGCTGGCCGCGAAATCTGCAACTTCATCAAACAAGAGCGGGATGCCCTTTTCCGTCAACGCCGCCTGCAAGGCATTCAACTGCGCATTCACAAACGCAGCCTGACGTGGGGCCATTTCGTGGGCTTTCCACTGCTCAGGAGTAGAGATATAGAGCGCTAAAACTTGCGCGGAAGGATCGCGACAGGCTGCCGCTAACGCGAGGTTGTCATGCAGACGTAAATCACGTCGAAACCAGACCAGATGGGTGGTCATAATACTCCCGGATATAAATTAGTCATTGCCACGCTTTGTTCATTACACCGACAAGTGTAGACATCTGCACATAAAAAAAAACCGCCACATTGCTGTGAGCGGTTTTTTTGAGCAAGAACGATAACTTAGTAGAAATCGCAGGTGGCTTTTTCAGCCTGCTCCATCCACACCGGTTTATCGCTGGTTTTAGACCATACGCGATGCAGATAGCTGTAAAAACGGGCGCGGTCTTTCCAGAAAAGCATGACCGGTAGCGCCAGCACGCCCGCCACAACGGCAAAGGTACGGCGTAAGAAAACAATGTGTGCTGGATACTCTTTATATAAGTCCATAATCCTCTCCCATATATCTGTTCGGTGAATCGCACCGGAAAAATAGATTTGGTTAACTGATGAAAATAATACCGCCTTGTGTGTAATTTTGCTACTCATCCGACCACTTATTTTTATCTATTGATGCTCCGTTTAGCTTAAAACTGTAATTAAGTTACATAAAAGTTAAATTAATACTAATCATTAGTTAAATAATGGTTTTTACCATTTTTATACTTTTTTTATACCCCGCCCGCTGATTTTTGCGAAATCTTTGCAGGTAAAAATCTACGCTCTGGTTATCACATTTATGCCACTGGAGGTGCACTGTGAGTGCAGGCGTGATAACCGGCATTGTGCTGGTCTTTTTATTATTAGGTTACCTGGTGTATGCCCTGATTAATGCGGAGGCGTTCTGATGGCGGCCCAAGGATTCTTACTTATTGCCAGTTTCTTGCTGGTGCTGTTTGTCATCGCCAGACCGTTAGGGTTCGGGCTGGCTCGACTGATCAACAATACATCCCTGCCGGGTCTGGCTGGCGTGGAGCATCTGCTCTGGCGCGGTCTGGGCATCTCGCAGCAGGAGATGAACTGGCGGCAGTATTTGCTGGCTATCCTCGCGCTCAATGTGCTTGGCCTGTTGGTCCTGTTTTCGATGCTGATGGCGCAAAACCTGCTGCCGTTAAATCCACAGCAACTGCCAGGGCTTTCGTGGGATCTGGCGCTCAACACCGCAGTGAGTTTTGTCACTAATACCAACTGGCAATCCTATGCTGGCGAAACCACCTTAAGCTATTTCAGCCAGATGGCCGGGTTGACCGTGCAGAACTTCCTGTCTGCGGCGACCGGTATTGCGGTGATTTTTGCCCTGACTCGCGCCTTCACGCGCCAGAGTATGAATACGCTGGGCAACGCCTGGGTCGATTTGGTTCGCATTACGCTGTGGATCCTGGTTCCCATCGCGTTGATCATTGCTCTTTTCTTCATTCAGCAAGGTACGTTGCAAAATCTATTGCCTTATCAGCCCATTACTACCCTTGAAGGGGTGAAACAACTGCTGCCAATGGGGCCGGTCGCCTCACAGGAAGCGATTAAGATGCTCGGTACAAACGGCGGTGGTTTCTTTAATGCAAACTCATCACATCCGTTTGAAAACCCAACCGCGCTGACCAACCTGGTCCAAATGCTGGCCATTTTCTTAATTCCCACCGCCTTGTGTTTTGCCTTTGGTGATGTGGTGGGCGATCGCCGCCAGGGGCGGACCCTACTGTGGGCCATGTCACTGATTTTTGTGGTCTGCGTAGCCGTCGTGATGTGGGCCGAAGTTCAGGGCAACCCGCACCTGATGGCATTCGGTGCAGACAGCAATATCAACATGGAAGGTAAAGAGAACCGCTTTGGCGTGCTGGCCACGAGTCTGTTTGCCGTCGTCACGACAGCCGCATCCTGCGGTGCTGTTGATGCGATGCATGACTCCTTCACTGCACTGGGCGGCATGGTACCGATGTGGTTAATGCAGATTGGCGAAGTGGTCTTCGGCGGTGTGGGTTCAGGTCTGTATGGCATGCTGTTATTCGTGTTGCTGGCGGTATTTATCGCTGGGTTAATGATTGGCCGCACGCCGGAATATCTGGGTAAGAAAATCGACGTGCGCGAAATGAAAATGACCGCGTTGGCGATTCTGGTCACCCCTACGCTGGTTCTGCTCGGTACGGCGATAGCGATGATGTCCGAAGCTGGCCGCAGCGCCATGCTAAACCCGGGTCCACACGGGTTTAGCGAAGTGCTGTATGCCGTGTCGTCTGCCTCGAACAACAACGGTAGCGCATTCGCCGGATTAAGCGCCAATAGCCCGTTCTGGAACTGCCTGCTGGCCTTGTGCATGTTCTTCGGCCGCTTCGGCGTGATCATTCCCGTGATGGCGATTGCCGGATCGCTGGTCAGTAAAAAGATCCAGCCAGCCAGCCCCGGCACGCTACCTACCCATGGCGCACTGTTTGTTGGGTTGTTAATCGGTACGGTGTTACTGGTTGGCGCTCTCACCTTTGTTCCTGCCCTGGCGCTTGGCCCAGTCGCAGAATACCTGTCATTACACTAAGTGATGCGGAGCACATTACTATGAGTCGCAAGCAACTGGCGCTGTTCGAACCCTCTCTGGTCGCACAAGCGCTGATGGACGCCGTGAAAAAATTAAGCCCACATACCCAGTGGCGTAATCCGGTGATGTTTATCGTCTGGTTGGGCAGTCTGTTAACGACCCTGTTAACCGTGGCGATGGCAACAGGCCATATGCCGGGCAGCCCGAGGTTTACCGGCGCGATAAGTCTGTGGCTGTGGATTACCGTTCTGTTCGCCAATTTTGCTGAAGCGCTGGCGGAAGGACGCAGTAAAGCTCAGGCCAACAGCCTGAAAGGCGTCAAAAAAACCGCCTTCGCCCGCAAACTTCGCGAACCGAAATACGGCGCGGCGATGGATCACGTCCCCGCAGATGATTTACGTAAAGGCGACATCGTGCTGGTGGAAGCTGGCGATATTATTCCGTGTGACGGCGAGGTGATCGAAGGCGGCGCGTCGGTAGATGAAAGTGCCATTACCGGTGAATCCGCACCTGTGATTCGTGAATCCGGTGGTGATTTCGCCTCCGTCACTGGCGGCACCCGCATTCTCTCCGACTGGCTGGTTATCGAATGCAGCGTAAACCCCGGTGAAACGTTCCTCGACCGGATGATCGCCATGGTTGAAGGCGCACAGCGGCGTAAAACGCCCAATGAAATCGCCCTGACAATCCTGCTGATTGCCCTGACCATTATCTTTTTGTTGGCGACCGCCACGCTATGGCCGTTTTCCGCCTGGGGAGGAAGCGCAGTCAGCGTCACGGTGTTGGTTGCGCTACTGGTGTGTTTAATCCCTACGACGATAGGCGGGCTGCTCTCCGCGATTGGCGTCGCCGGGATGAGCCGTATGCTGGGCGCGAACGTCATCGCCACCAGCGGACGTGCCGTAGAGGCGGCAGGTGATGTGGACGTACTACTGCTGGATAAAACCGGCACTATTACGCTGGGTAATCGTCAGGCTTCAGATTTTCTGCCCGCTCAGGGTGTGGACGTCAAAACGCTGGCCGATGCCGCGCAGCTTTCATCCCTGGCCGATGAAACACCGGAAGGCCGCAGCATTGTTGTCCTGGCTAAACAGCGCTTTAATCTGCGTATTCGCGACGTGCAATCGCTGCACGCCACCTTTGTGCCGTTTACCGCCCAAAGCCGGATGAGCGGCATCAACATTGACAACCGTATGATCCGCAAAGGCTCGGTTGATGCCATTCGTCGTCACGTTGAAGCCAACGGCGGCCACTTTCCTGCCGATGTGGAGCAGAAGGTCGAAAACGTCGCTCGTCTTGGCGCAACGCCGCTGGTGGTGGCCGAAGGCTCTCACGTACTGGGTGTGATTGCCCTGAAAGATATCGTAAAAGGCGGAATTAAAGAACGTTTTGCCCAACTGCGTAAAATGGGGATCAAAACGGTGATGATCACCGGTGACAACCGCCTGACCGCCGCAGCAATCGCCGCAGAAGCCGGTGTGGATGACTTCTTAGCGGAAGCCACACCGGAAGCCAAGCTGGCGCTAATTCGTCAGTATCAGGCGGAAGGTCGTCTGGTGGCGATGACCGGCGACGGAACCAACGATGCTCCAGCCCTTGCGCAGGCCGATGTTGCCGTTGCCATGAACTCCGGAACCCAGGCAGCGAAAGAAGCGGGCAACATGGTGGACCTCGACTCCAATCCCACCAAACTGATTGAAGTGGTGCACATTGGTAAACAGATGCTGATGACGCGCGGTTCGCTGACCACCTTCAGTATCGCCAACGACGTAGCGAAGTATTTTGCCATCATCCCGGCCGCATTCGCCGCCACCTACCCGCAGCTCAACGCGCTGAACGTGATGGGGCTGCATTCGCCGGACTCGGCGATCCTCAGCGCGGTCATCTTTAACGCGCTGGTCATCGTCTTTCTAATCCCACTGGCACTGAAAGGCGTGAGCTACAAACCGTTGTCCGCATCCGCGATGTTGCGCCGCAATTTGTGGATCTATGGTCTGGGTGGTTTGGTTGTGCCGTTTATCGGTATCAAAGCGATTGATTTACTGCTGACCCTGCTGGGTCTGGTGTGAGGTTTCAGATGAGTGGATTACGTCCTGCATTATCAACATTGATTTTCCTGATGCTTATCACCGGTGGTGCTTATCCGCTGCTGACCACTGCGTTGGGGCAATGGTGGTTTCCCCACCAGGCTAACGGTTCGCTTCTGCGCGAAGGTCAGACTGTTCGCGGCTCTGAGCTTATTGGGCAACAGTTTACCGCTGCCGGTTATTTTCAGGGACGCCCCTCAGCGACAGCGGAAATGCCCTATAATCCAATGGCTTCAGGCGGCAGTAATCTGGCAGCCAGCAACCCGGAACTGGATAAACAGCTACAAAGCCGGATTGCCGCGCTGCGTGCCGCCAACCCGCAGGCAAATCCTGCGGTTCCGGTTGAACTGGTAACAGCTTCTTCCAGCGGACTGGATAACAACCTGACGCCAGCCGCAGTAGCCTGGCAAATTCCCCGCGTGGCGCAGGCTCGCAACCTCAGCGTTGAAGAGGTTACGCGGTTGGTTGCACAATATACGCAAAAGCCGTTGGTCAGTTTTATCGGCCAGCCGGTGGTGAACCTGGTGGAACTTAATTTAGCGCTGGATAAGCACTGAGAAAAAGGACATGCATAACGAACCGTTACGCCCCGACCCCGATCGCCTGCTGGAGCAGACCACCGCTCCGCACCGGGGAAAACTGAAAATTTTCTTCGGTGCCTGCGCGGGCGTCGGCAAAACCTGGGCCATGCTGGCGGAGGCCCAGCGACTGCGGGCGCAAGGGTTAGATGTGCTGATTGGCGTGGTGGAAACCCACGGGCGCAAAGAGACCGCCGCGCTGCTGGACGGTCTCAGCATCCTGCCGCTCAAGCGGCAGTCACGTCATGGTCGTCATATCAGCGAGTTCGATCTTGACGCTGCGCTGGCCCGCCGTCCGGCGCTCATTTTGATGGATGAACTGGCGCACAGTAATGCGCCAGGCTCACGGCATCCTAAGCGTTGGCAGGACATTGAAGAGCTGCTGGAAGCTGGCATTGACGTTTTTACTACCGTCAACGTGCAACATCTGGAAAGTCTCAATGATGTGGTCAGCGGCGTTACCGGCATTCAGGTTCGCGAAACCGTCCCCGATCCTTTTTTCGATGCCGCCGACGATGTGGTGTTGGTCGATCTTCCCCCCGACGATTTACGCCAGCGTCTGAACGAAGGCAAGGTCTACATCGCCGGCCAGGCGGAAAGAGCCATCGAGCATTTCTTTCGCAAAGGTAATCTGATTGCACTACGTGAACTGGCCCTGCGCCGTACGGCCGATCGGGTGGACGATCAGATGCGCGCCTGGCGGGGACGTCCGGGTGAAGAAAAAGTCTGGCATACCCGCGACGCTATTTTACTGTGCATTGGGCACAACACCGGCAGCGAAAAACTGGTACGTGCCGCCGCACGTCTGGCAGCGCGTCTGGGTAGCGTCTGGCATGCGGTGTATGTCGAAACGCCAGCGCTGCACCGACTGCCTGAAAAACAGCGCCGCGCGATTTTAAGCGCTCTGCGACTGGCCCAGGAGTTAGGCGCAGAAACCGCCACCCTTTCCGATCCCGCCGAAGACAAAGCGGTAATCCGCTATGCCCGCGAGCATAATCTGGGAAAAATTGTGCTCGGGCGTCCAACGACGCGACGCTGGTGGCGCAGCGACTCCTTTGCCGACAAACTGGCCCACCGCGCACCCGATCTCGACCTGATGATTGTCGCCCTCGATGAGCCTCCTTCACGTCCTGTGCTGCAAACCGCAGACAGCCGTACCTTTAAGGATAAATGGCGGGTACAAATTCAGGGGTGCGTGGTCGCTGTTACGCTATGCGCCATCATTACGCTAATCGCCATGCAGTGGCTGATGGCGTTTGACGCCGCCAACCTGGTGATGATCTATTTATTGGGCGTGGTGGTTATCGCACTCTTTTACGGACGCTGGCCGTCCGTTCTGGCCACTTTTATTAACGTCGCCAGCTTCGATCTCTTCTTTATTGCTCCGCGCGGGACGCTGGCCGTTTCCGACGTCCAGTACCTGCTTACCTTTGCCGTAATGCTCACGGTAGGGCTGGTTATCGGAAATCTGACCGCCGGGGTGCGGTATCAGGCACGGGTAGCGCGTTATCGTGAACAGCGTACGCGTCATTTGTATGAGATGTCCAAAGCGTTGGCCGTCGGACGCAGTCAGACGGATATCGCCGCCACCAGCGAACAGTTTATCGCTTCAACGTTTCAGGCTCGTAGCCAGGTTTTACTGCCCGGCGAAAACGGTAAGCTGGCCCCTCTCACTCATCAACAGGGCATGACACCGTGGGATGACGCCATTGCTCAATGGAGCTTTGATAAAGGGCAACCCGCCGGCGCAGGCACCGATACGTTACCCGGCGTGCCGTATCAAATTTTACCGTTAAAAAGCGCCGACAAAACGCATGGATTGCTGATCGTGGAACCGGGAAATTTACGCCAACTGATGATCCCTGAACAGCAACGCCTGCTGGAAACCTTCACGTTGCTGGTCGCCAGTGCGCTGGAGCGCCTGACGCTGACTGCCAGCGAAGAGCAGGCTCGCTTTGCCAGCGAGCGCGAAAGTATTCGCAACGCCCTGCTCGCAGCCCTGTCCCACGATTTGCGCACGCCATTGACGGTGTTGTTCGGCCAGGCAGAAATCTTAACGCTGGATCTGGCAAGCGAGGGATCGCCGCACGCACGCCAGGCCAGCGAGATTCGCCAGCACGTTCTGAACACGACCCGACTGGTGAATAACCTGCTGGATATGGCGCGAATTCAGTCTGGCGGCTTTAATCTTAAGAAGGAGTGGTTAACGCTGGAAGAGGTGGTGGGTAGCGCCCTGCAGATGCTGGAGCCAGGTCTCTCTGCCCCAATAAATCTGTCGTTACCAGAACCGTTGACATTGATTCACGTCGATGGCCCACTCTTTGAACGGGTGCTGATTAACCTGCTGGAAAACGCCGTCAAATACGCGGGTCCACAGGCGCAGATCGGTATTGATGCCAGCGTCAATGGAGAACACCTGCAATTAGACGTCTGGGATAATGGGCCGGGTGTTCCGTCGGGTATGGAACAGCGCGTTTTTGACAAGTTCTCCCGAGGGAATAAAGAGTCATCGGTGCCAGGCGTCGGGCTGGGGCTGGCAATTTGTCAGGCCATTATGGACGTGCATGGCGGGACTATTTCTGTCCACAATCGCGCGCAGGGAGGAGCATGTTTTCGTGTTACACTGCCCCAGGAAATCCCCCCTCAACTTGAAGATTTTCATGAGGATATGTGACGAACGTACTGATTGTTGAAGATGAACAGGCCATTCGCCGCTTTCTGCGCACCGCGCTGGAGGCCGATGGCCTACGTGTATTTGAAGCAGAAACGCTGCAACGCGGTCTGCTGGAAGCCGCCACGCGGAAACCCGATCTCATCATTCTCGATCTTGGCCTGCCGGATGGCGACGGCATTGATTTTATTCGCGACCTGCGTCAATGGAGCGCGATTCCAGTGATTGTGCTTTCAGCCCGCAGTGAGGAAAGCGATAAAATCGCCGCGCTGGATGCCGGAGCCGATGACTATCTCAGCAAACCTTTTGGTATTGGCGAGCTACAGGCGCGATTGCGCGTGGCATTGCGTCGCCACGCCAGTGGGACGTCTCCCGAACCGGTCGTACATTTTTCTAATGTTAAAGTGGATATCGCTGCTCGCCTCGTACACCGAGGTGATGAAGAAATTCACTTGACGCCGATTGAGTTTCGCCTGTTGGCGGTACTGCTGAATAATGCCGGGAAGGTACTGACGCAACGTCAGTTATTGAATCAGGTTTGGGGACCAAACGCCGTCGAACACAGTCACTATCTGCGCATTTATATGGGACACTTGCGCCAGAAGCTGGAACTGGACCCGGCCCGCCCGCGTCATTTTCTGACCGAGACCGGAATTGGTTATCGGTTTATGCCTTGAATTTTTATTCATTTATTTTGATTAAATAACAAATATATTATCTATTATCCTTAAGGCTGCATAATATTTATTACGCAGCCGATAAGGTTATACTCAAAATAATAAAATACAAATAAATAACATATAAACAACAAAACAGTATCTTATCTCACGATATGCATAATCGGCGACTAAATATTTTGGAAACGATCATTTTTTATTGATCTTCTTCACAGTTCATAGCCATTTCCTGGATAAAATACCCACACCTTCCACTTATCCAGTAAAGGTAACCAAAATGGAAAATAATAGCCGTACAATGCCACATATAAGGCGAACAACGCATATTATGATGTTTGCCCACCGCAATAGTTTCGACTTTCATTTCTTTAATGCCCGTTAGTCTTCCGACTAAGGGCACTCCAGTATACAGGTCATCCTGACTCTCTGTATCGCAGATATATACCCAATAGATTTCGAGTTGCATCAAGACGGCGATGCAGCGAAGCCCGGGAGCGTACATCAGTACGTGACTGGGATAAGCGAGTAAAGCCAACACAGATGCAGCTTGAAAGACGACGGGTATAATGCCTGTATCCACAGTGCTCTCCCTGCATAACCCTGTATTACCTGTGACCGGACCGGTTAGGGTTTATTGCATCTTCAAAAAAGCAATTTACTGATTTATTTATCAGCGGTATTACTTTGCTTTTTTTTCCGGAGTTATCAATTTCTCATTTGAGAAATTGAGGACCTGCTATTACCTAAAATAAAGAGATGAAAATGTCTGAATTAAAAATTGCCGTAAGCCGTTCCTGTCCTGATTGTTTTTCTACGCAGCGTTCCTGCGTAAATATCGATGAAAGTAATTTCATTGATGTTGCTGCCATCGTGTTATCCATCAATGATATTGAACGAGGAAAACTCGATGAAATTGACGCCACCGGCTACGGCATTCCCGTTTTTATCGCCACCGAAAATGAAGAGCGTGTTCCAGCAGAGTATCTGCCACGGATCTCCGGCGTATTCGAATGCAATGAAGCCCGCTCAGCATTTTATGGTCGTCAGTTAGAAACCGCCGCCAGCCACTACGAAACGCAGCTACGTCCCCCATTCTTCCGCGCATTGGTCGATTACGTCAATCAGGGTAACAGCGCATTTGATTGTCCTGGTCATCAGGGGGGCGAATTTTTCCGTCGCCATCCTGCGGGTAATCAGTTTGTGGAGTACTTCGGCGAAACGCTTTTCCGCTCTGATTTGTGTAATGCCGATGTGGCAATGGGTGATTTGTTGATCCACGAAGGTGCGCCTTGCATCGCCCAACAGCATGCGGCCAAAGTGTTCAACGCGGATAAGACCTACTTTGTCCTGAACGGAACCTCATCATCAAACAAAGTGGTGCTTAACGCGCTGCTCACCCCAGGCGATCTGGTGTTGTTTGACCGCAACAACCACAAGTCAAACCACCACGGCGCGTTATTACAGGCTGGGGCCACGCCGGTCTATCTGGAGACTGCACGCAACCCGTACGGCTTTATCGGCGGGATTGACGCTCACTGCTTTGAAGAAAGCTATCTGCGAGAAAGGATCGGTGAAGTCGCGCCAAAACGTAAAAATGATGTCCGTCCATTCCGACTGGCCGTGATTCAGTTAGGTACCTACGATGGCACTATCTATAACGCGCGTCAGGTAGTGGATAACATCGGTCACCTGTGCGACTACATCCTGTTTGACTCCGCGTGGGTGGGCTATGAGCAGTTCATTCCGATGATGGCCGATTGTTCTCCATTGTTGCTGGATCTGAATGAAAACGATCCTGGTATTCTGGTCACCCAGTCGGTACACAAACAGCAGGCGGGTTTCTCCCAGACATCGCAGATCCACAAAAAAGACAGCCATATTAAAGGCCAGTCTCGCTACGTGCCCCATAAACGAATGAATAACGCGTTCATGATGCACGCCTCCACCAGCCTGTTCTATCCGCTCTTTGCCGCGCTCGACATCAACGCCAAAATGCATGAAGGCGTCAGCGGGCGCAACATGTGGATGGACTGCGTCGTCAACGGAATTGATACGCGTAAATTGATCCTGGAAAACTGCCACCATATCCGGCCATTTGTGCCTGAGATGGTGGAAGGTAAACCGTGGCAGGCTTATTCCACCGCTGAAATTGCCAGCGATCTACGTTTCTTCCATTTTGTTCCTGGTGAACACTGGCATGCCTTTGAAGGCTACGCCGAACACCAGTACTTTGTGGATCCATGCAAACTGCTGCTCACCACACCGGGGATCAAAACGCGTAACGGCGAATATGACACGTTCGGCGTTCCGGCCACCATTCTGGCTAACTTCCTGCGGGAAAATGGCGTAGTTCCCGAAAAATGCGACCTTAACTCCATCCTGTTCCTGATGACCCCGGCAGAAGATATGGCGAAGATGCAGCAACTTGTCGCCCTGCTGGTGCGTTTCGAAAAACTGCTGGAAGCCGATGCCCCGCTGGCTGAGGTTCTGCCCTCTCTCTACAAACAACATGAAGCCCGTTATGCCGGTTATACCCTGCGTCAGCTGTGCCAGGAAATGCACGATTTGTACGCCCGTCACAACGTGAAACAGCTTCAGAAAGAGATGTTCCGTAAGGATCATTTCCCGCGCGTCAGCATGAATCCCCAGGAGGCCAACTACGCCTATCTGCGCGGTGAAGTTGAGTTGGTGCGACTACCGGACGCGGAAGGCCGAATCGCCGCGGAAGGTGCGTTGCCTTATCCTCCTGGCGTGCTGTGTGTGGTTCCGGGTGAAATCTGGGGTGGTTCAGTATTGCGTTACTTTAGCGCGCTGGAAGAGGGAATCAATCTGCTGCCGGGTTTTGCGCCTGAACTTCAGGGTGTCTACATCGAAGAACACGACGGGCGTAAACAGGTGTGGTGCTATGTCATTAAGCCAAAAGACGCGCAAGACGATCTGTTGAAAGGGGAAATGTTATGAGCAAAGCCAAATCCAACAAAATGGGTGTCGTCCAGCTCACCATCCTGACCATGGTCAATATGATGGGCTCAGGGATCATCATGTTGCCTACCAAACTTGCAGAAGTCGGCACCATTTCGATCATCTCGTGGCTGGTGACCGCTGTCGGTTCAATGGCACTGGCGTGGGCCTTCGCAAAATGCGGTATGTTCAGTCGTAAATCCGGTGGTATGGGCGGTTATGCTGAATATGCCTTTGGCAAATCTGGTAACTTTATGGCGAACTACACCTATGGCGTTTCGCTGTTAATTGCCAACGTGGCTATCGCTATCTCCGCCGTGGGCTACGGTACCGAACTGTTTGGTGCCACATTGACACCCGTGCAGATTGGCCTGGCCACTATCGGCGTGCTGTGGATCTGCACCGTCGCTAACTTTGGCGGGGCACGTATTACTGGGCAGCTCAGCAGTATCACCGTCTGGGGCGTTATTATTCCGGTTGTCGGTTTGTGCATCATCGGCTGGTTCTGGTTCAGTCCGACGCTGTACGCTAACTCCTGGAACCCACACCACGTCCCGTTCTTCACGGCGGTCGGTTCTTCGATTGCGATGACCCTGTGGGCTTTTCTCGGTCTGGAATCGGCCTGCGCTAACGCCGAAGTGGTTGAAAATCCGGAGCGCAATGTACCCATCGCTGTACTGGGCGGTACGTTGGGCGCGGCAGTGATTTACATCATTTCGACCAATGTGATCGCCGGGATTGTGCCAAATATGGATCTGGCTAACTCCACTGCGCCTTTCGGTTTGGCCTTTGCGCAGATGTTCACCCCGGAAGTCGGTAAAGTGATCATGGCGTTGATGGTGATGTCCTGCTGTGGTTCACTGCTGGGCTGGCAGTTTACTATCGCTCAGGTCTTTAAATCGTCGGCTGATGAAGGTTACTTCCCGAAAATCTTCTCCCGTGTAACTAAAGTGGATGCGCCGGTTCAGGGAATGCTGACCATCGTAATAATCCAGAGTGGCTTATCGCTGATGACCATCAGCCCGTCGCTGAACAGCCAGTTCAACGTGCTGGTCAACCTGGCTGTCGTGACGAATATCATCCCGTATATCTTGTCGATGGCCGCACTGGTTATTATTCAGAAGATGGCGAATGTCCCATCGTCAAAAGCGAAACCAGCAAACTTTGTCGCGTTTATTGGCGCATTATACAGCTTCTATGCACTCTACTCCTCTGGCGAAGAAGCAATGCTGTATGGTTCTATCGTGACTTTCCTCGGCTGGACGCTGTATGGCCTGGTCTCACCGCGTTTTGAACTGAAAAATAAACATAGTTAAATATCGGCACAAAAAAGCCCGGTAGCGCTAGCTTACCGGGCCTATAAAACGCGTCAGTGCGAACAGTACTTACGCGTTTTTCAACACTTCGCTGACAATCTCGACCGCCTCTTTCTCGATCTGCTTGCGGTGCTCTTCACCGAGGAAACTTTCGCAGTAGATCTTGTAAGCGTCTTCTGTACCAGAAGGACGTGCGGCAAACCAGCCGTTGTCGGTCATCACTTTCAGACCACCGATAGAAGCACCGTTACCCGGTGCCGACGTCAGACGTGCGGTGATCGGGTCACCCGCAAGCGTGCTGGCACTCACCATTTCCGGAGACAGCTTAGACAGCGCCGCTTTCTGCGCAGAGGTCGCGCTGGCCTGCAGGCGGTTGTAGCTCGGCGCGCCAAAACGAGCAGCCAGCTCGTTGTAGTGCTCTTGCGGGTTTTTACCGGTCACTGCGGTAATTTCAGCCGCCAACAGACACATGATGATGCCGTCTTTATCCGTTGACCACGGTGTACCATCGAAACGCAGGAAAGAGGCACCCGCGCTCTCTTCACCGCCAAAACCAAAGCTGCCATCAAACAGACCGTCAACGAACCATTTAAAGCCAACCGGGACTTCAACCAGTTTACGCCCTAAAGCATTCACCACGCGGTCAATCATCGCCGAAGAAACCAGCGTCTTACCGACGGCAACGTCTTTGCCCCACTGTGGACGGTGCTGGAACAGGTAGTTAATCGCCACCGCCAGGTAGTGGTTCGGGTTCATCAGACCAGCGGGCGTGACGATGCCATGACGGTCGTAATCCGGATCGTTGGCAAAAGCGAGATCGAACTTGTCGCGCAGCGCCAGCAGGCCCGCCATCGCGCACTCGGAGGAGCAGTCCATACGGATCGCACCGTCTTTGTCGAGATGCATAAAGCGGAAAGTCTGATCAACGTGATCGTTAACAATAGTCAGGTTCAGGTTGTAGTGCTTCGCAATACGCTTCCAGTATTCGATACCGGAACCGCCCAGCGGATCGACACCCAGCGTCAGGCCCGCTTTCTGAATCGCCGCCATGTCGACGATGTCAGCCAGTCCTTCCACGAAAGGCTGCACCAGATCCTGTTCTTTAACATGACCGGATGCCAACGCAGCATCCAGCGACATGCGCTTCACGCCTTGCAGACCGTCGGCCAGCAGCGCGTTGGCTCTGTCTTCAACCACTTTGGTAACATTAGTATCAGCCGGACCACCGTTAGGCGGATTGTACTTAATACCGCCGTCTTCCGGCGGGTTGTGAGACGGCGTGATCACAATGCCATCAGCCAGCGGGCCGCCTTTTTTATTATGGACCAGGATTGCATTCGACACGGCAGGCGTTGGCGTAAAGCCGTTATTTTCCTGCACGATGACATCAACGCCGTTCGCCGCCAGCACTTCCAGTACAGAGATGAAAGCCGGTTCAGACAACGCGTGGGTGTCCTTGCCCACATGGCACGGGCCAGTAATCCCGTTTTTCGCACGCTCTTCAGCAATCGCCTGAGCGATAGCCAGAATATGCGGCTCGTTAAAACTATGACGACCTGCACTGCCGCGATGTCCGGACGTACCGAACTTGACGGCGTGCTCAGCGTTCCCTGCCGTTGGTTTCAGTACGTAGTACTGTGCCGTCAGTTGGGCGACGTTAATCAAATCACTCTGTTGCGCAGGTTGACCTGCACGGTTGTGGATTGCCATTGCCTGGTCCTTCTAATGCAAGGATTAAATTGTTCCGCAAACCTTTTCAATCAATTCCGCAGGGAATTGCATTGACTGCATGATGTGCTCAACCATGCTGCATTTACGGCCGGTATTGGTATTGGTGATCACCCAGTACGGCGTGCCTGGCACGTGCTTCGGTTTGGTTTGATTACCATTTTTCAACAGCGTCTGTTCATCCGCTGCAAAATAAACGCGCGTACGTCCGTGCAACGATTCCGTTGCTTCGGCGAACGCGTTGTGATCCAGTGAATAGAGTGTAGACAGCACCAGCATAAAGCGATTTACTGCTTTCTTCTGTTCAGCGTATTCGTCGGACAGCAGCAGTTCACGCATCGCGCGCACTTTATCTTTTACGGGGTTAACCGGCTTGGCTTCCACGACAGCTTGCACAGCGCGGACTTCTTTTACTACCGGAATGACAGGCTGTGATGCGGCGGAAAATTTCAACATACGCCGTAAAATGTCGGATGCGCTCTCGCCGATATGCTTGGTGTGGCTGGCAATATAGCTATAGAGTTCATCATCAACTTCAATCGTTTTCATCTTAATCCAGTGCAGTGTTTAGCTGAATACAAGTTGTTGGGTCAACACGCGTAGTGTAAAGGCAAATCCCAACAGCGGATAGCGTCAAGCCTGGTGGCACGCAAAACTCGGAGTAACCGTAGTTGTTGCAGCCATGTGGCAGAATGGTCAACATGATACCCTAACCCGTCAGTGTGAAAAAAAGAACTTTGCCATGAAATTGAATATCCGAGCGCAATCTGCGCAAAACCTGCACAATAATTCTCCCATCGTCCTGGTTCACGGCCTGTTTGGCAGTCTGGATAACCTCGGGATCCTGGCACGCGATCTAGTGGCCGATCACGATATCATCCAGGTTGATATGCGAAATCATGGCCTCTCCCCTCGTTCACCTGAGATGAATTATCCGGCTATGGCGCAAGATCTGCTGGATACGCTGGACGATCGGCAAATCGAAAAAGCGATCTTTATTGGTCACTCGATGGGTGGCAAAGCCGTCATGGCGCTGACCGCGCTGGCCCCTGAACGTGTCGAACGGCTGGTCGCCATCGACATTGCTCCCGTTGACTACCATGTTCGCCGCCACGATAAGATTTTTGCTGCCATTAACGCGGTAACTGACGCACAATCCTCTTCACGTCAGCAGGCGGCGAGCGTTATGCGTCAGCACCTGCAAGAAGAAGGTGTGATCCAGTTTCTGCTGAAATCCTTTGTTGACGGCGAGTGGCGCTTTAATGTTCCTGTGCTGTGGGATCAATATCCTCATATCGTCGGTTGGGAGACCATTCCGGCATGGGAGCTCCCGGCGCTGTTTATCCCGGGTGGTAATTCACCGTATGTTACCGAAGCGTATCGTGACCAACTGCTGGCGCAATTCCCGCAGGCTCGGGCGCACGTTATAGCAGGTGCCGGGCATTGGGTGCATGCAGAAAAACCGGAGGCGGTGCTGCGTGCCATCCATCGTTATCTGAATGAACAGGCTAACTGATTAAAAACTCAGCGTCTGTGCGCGATTACGCGCGTGGACGTTGGCGTGTCTCCCCTGCTGATGTATTATGGCGCGCTATCCATCCGGGCAGACGCCTGGCTGATTGTTTCCCCGAAGTCACCAAGATCATGGCCAAAGAACAAACGGACCGTACGACATTAGATCTGTTCGCGCAGGAGCGTCGCCCGGGACGACCCAAAACTAATCCGCTCTCGCGTGATGAACAGTTACGTATTAACAAACGTAATCAGCTTAAACGCGATAAAGTTCGCGGGCTTAAGCGTGTCGAACTGAAACTGAACGCTGATGCCGTTGACGCTCTGAACGAGCTGGCCGAGGCGCGCAACATGAGTCGCAGTGAACTCATCGAAGAGATGCTGATGACCCAACTCAGCGCGTTGCGCGATCAGGCATAGTCTGAATTTCTGCTCTAAATCATAAATCGTGTAGCACAGAGTGCAGTCCTGTGTGTTTGCTGTTTCCGCATGCCTGACTGTTCTGCTATGATTGCCCTTATCCGTGGGCAATGCGCCACCACCATTTCAATAAGTTTCAAGAGGTTATTTTACTCATGGCAATCACTGGCATCTTTTTCGGCAGCGACACCGGTAACACCGAAAATATCGCAAAAATGATTCAAAAACAGCTTGGTAAAGACGTTGCCGACGTTCATGACATTGCAAAAAGCAGCAAAGAAGATCTCGAAGGGTATGACATTCTGCTGCTTGGCATTCCAACCTGGTACTACGGTGAAGCACAGTGTGATTGGGACGATTTCTTCCCTACCCTCGAAGACATTGATTTTAACGGCAAACTGGTTGCATTGTTCGGCTGCGGCGACCAGGAAGATTACGCAGAATACTTCTGCGACGCGTTAGGTACCATTCGCGACATCATCGAACCGCGCGGCGCAACCATCGTTGGTCACTGGCCGACTGCAGGTTATCACTTTGAAGCGTCCAAAGGTCTGGCTGACGACGACCACTTTGTCGGGCTGGCTATCGATGAAGACCGTCAGCCTGAGCTGACCGCAGAGCGCGTAGAAAAATGGGTTAAGCAGATCTCTGAAGAGCTGCACCTCGACGAAATCATCAATGCCTGATTTTGTACGGCGTAGATTTCTATCTGCGCCGCATCAATAGATAAAACCAATCAAAATAATTGCTACAAATTTGTAACTTTTCCGTCTGACCCTGTACAATGGCTGGATGCCAATCGGGTGTTGCACAGTGTGTTTGTCGGCGATACCACGTTTTGATTAACAATATTTGCCAGAGACTTGCAGTTTTCATTTAGCCATGGCAGTTCTATAATGAATCGCATTATCTCAAGTGCAATTTCTGTCACTTCTGTTAATGAAGTGAATCGTTTAGCTACAGGACAGATTCCGCATGACTGACAACAATACCGCATTAAAGAAGGCTGGCCTGAAAGTAACGCTTCCTCGTTTAAAAATTCTGGAAGTTCTTCAGGAACCGGATAACCATCACGTCAGTGCGGAAGACTTGTACAAACGCCTGATCGATATGGGTGAAGAAATTGGTCTGGCGACCGTGTATCGCGTGCTGAACCAGTTTGATGATGCCGGTATCGTGACCCGCCATAATTTTGAAGGTGGTAAATCCGTCTTCGAACTGACTCAACAGCATCATCACGATCACCTCATTTGCCTCGACTGCGGCAAAGTGGTCGAGTTCAGCGATGATTCCATCGAAGCGCGCCAGCGTGAGATTGCGGCTAAACATGGTATTCGTTTAACCAACCATAGCCTGTATCTTTACGGTCACTGCGCCGAAGGTGATTGTCGCGAAGATGAGCACGCGCACGACGGCAAGTAATGTGATGCTTTCTGAAAAGCCAACCATCCGGTTGGCTTTTTTTATGCACGTTTTCAGCCCGTTCCCCCCTTCCCTCCACTCTTGTGTTGCTTTAATGTAAAAATCAATTGTCCCTTCCGGAGAATCGAAATGGAACTTCGCCAGCTACGTTATTTTGTTCGCATTGTCGAAACTGGCAGCATGGGTAGTGCGGCGCTCGATCTCAATATTGGGGTTTCGGCACTCAGCCAGCAAATGTCCCGCCTGGAAAATGAACTTGCTATTCGCCTGCTGCAACGCACCTCGCGTGGCGTGACGCCCACCAGCGCCGGGCTGGCATTTTACGCCCAGGCGCAGCTGGCGCTCCGTCACGCAGACGATGCAATCCTCGCAGCACGAGAATCCCGCCTTTCCGGACACGTCAGCGTCGGCATGGCCCCCAGTACCGCTTCCATTCTCGGCATGCCTTTTATCAACGCCATGCGAGAAACCTATAGTGATGTCCGTCTGCATGTGGTGGAAAGCCTCTCTGGTAACCTGGAACGAATGATCAGCACTCGTCAGATTGACCTGGCCGTTGTGTTTCAAAAAGAAAAGCTCCTGCGCTGGAGCGCCAGACCGATTCTCGAAGAGCGGCTGTTTTTAATTGGCACCCATGCTTTACTGGCTGATATTACTGATGACAATATTGCTCCAGCCCAATTGGCACATATTCCATTGATAATGCCTAGCCCAGGCCACGGTCTGCGCGGCAGGCTGGAAGCGATTTGTCAGGAACACGCGCTACGCATTGAGATCGCAACAGAAATTGATGGTCTGGCGCTACTAATGCGCGCCGTTCGCAGTGGGATCGGCGCTACCCTCCAGCCCGGCGCGGCAATTTCCCATCTCGATAAAGAGACGCTAAGAGTGATCGGCGTCCATAATCCAATACTGAGTCGCCCCAACTTTCTGGTCAGCCTCTCTGACGATGAACTCACCCCGGCGGGGCTCGCAGCCCGCGTGGTGCTGACGAAAGTGATGCATCAACTGGTAGAAGCGGGACGCTGGCCTGGCGCTATCCTTTACAATAACTAAAACCCCCTTTAGCACTGCGTTATAGCGCCCGCACAAGCTGCACGTATACATTTCAATTACAAATTTAACAATTAGTTAAATGGTAATGGAGTATACGATGGTTGACGTTCTGGTGATTGGCGGTGGCAATGCCGCGTTATGTGCTGCCCTAACCGCCCGGGAGCAAGGAGCTTCGGTACTCCTGCTCGAAGCAGCCCCCCGGGAATGGCGCGGGGGAAACTCCCAACACACGCGTAATCTGCGCTGTATGCATGATGCGCCGCAGGATGTGCTGGTGGAAAGCTACCCTGAAGAGGAGTATTGGCAGGATCTGCAGCGTGTCACGGAGGGCAATACCAACGAAGCCCTGGCACGTCTGGTGATCCGCACCTCTTCACAATGCCGCGACTGGATGCACCGACACGGCGTGAATTTTCAACCTCCCCTCTCTGGCGCTTTACACGTGGCGCGAACCAACGCCTTTTTTATGGGCGGCGGGAAAGCCCTCGTGAATGCCTATTATCGCAGCGCAGAAAAGTTAGGTGTGCAAATCCGCTATAACACCCCGGTACAGGCGCTTGAACTGCATAACGGCAAATTCGTGGCGGCGCTGGCGGGCAAAGAGCGTATTACAGCGAAATCCTGCGTGCTTGCCGCTGGCGGGTTTGAATCAAACCGCGAATGGCTACGTGAAGCCTGGGGGGAAAATGAACGCGGTGAGTGGCCTGCGGATAACTTCCTGATTCGCGGCACACGCTTTAATCAGGGCGTACTGCTCAAATTTATGATCGACGCCGGGGCGGACATCATCGGCGACCCCTCCCAGTCACACTGTGTAGCCATTGATGCCAGAGCACCATTATATGACGGCGGAATATGCACCCGCGTGGACTGCGTTTCGCTTGGCATTGTCGTCAACCGTGACGCTGAGCGTTTTTATGATGAAGGCGAAGATTTCTGGCCCAAACGCTACGCCATCTGGGGACGACTGGTCGCCCAACAGCCAGGGCAGATTGGTTACTCCATTATCGACAGTAAGGCCATCGGCCACTTCATGCCACTAGTCTTTCCTGGCGCACAGGCCAATACGCTGGCGGATCTGGCGCATCAGTTGGGTCTCAATGCTGAACGTTTTACCCACACCGTAACGCAGTATAACAACGCCTGCCAGCCAGGCCATTTCGACCATACCATTCTGGATAACTGCACGACGAAAGCGTTAGCCCCCGCAAAGACACACTGGGCGCGACCGCTGGACCAGCCGCCTTACTACGGGTATGCCCTGCGGCCAGGGATCACCTTCACCTATCTCGGATTGAAAGTGAATGAACGCGCTGCCGTACACTTTGCAGGGCTTCCAAGCCGCAACCTGTTCGTCGCCGGAGAGATGATGGCAGGCAATGTGCTGGGCAAGGGCTACACCGCAGGCGTGGGGATGTCGATCGGCACCACTTTTGGCCGCATTGCCGGAAAGGAGGCTGCTCTGGCAGCACAGAAGGAGGTACGTTATGAAACAGCTTGAGAAATTGATCATCGACGCGCAAATCATCACCGAGTCGGAAGCTGAAGTTGAACGTGTGATGCAGGTGTGTAACGCCTGCCGCTATTGTGAAGGATTTTGCGCCGTGTTCCCGGCAATGACGCAGCGTCTGGAATTCGGTAAAGCGGATATCAACTATCTGGCGAACCTGTGCCATAACTGCGGCGCCTGCCTGCACGCGTGTCAGTATGCCCCGCCTCATGAATTTGCCATCAACGTGCCGAAGGCAATGGCGGAAGTCCGGCTGGAAACCTATCAGCACTACGCACAACCCGCCGCCTTTGGTGCGCTTTATCGTCGTGCTGGCGTCACCGTGACGCTGGCACTGGTTTTCGGTCTGATCCTGTTTTTACTTCTCGCCATGGGGTTAAAGGGCTCGTTACTCCATCCTCCACTGGCCGGTGATTTCTATCAAATTTTCCCGCATAACCTGCTGGCCTGGATGTTTGGTTCAGTCTTTATTCTGGCAATCGTTCTGCTAATGGCGGGCGTTATCCGATTCTGGCGCGAAATTTCTCCGGGAATACCGCTTTCCACCGACATTGCTGAAGCCTCACACAATGCGCTGACGCTGAAATATCTCGATGGTGGGCACGGCAAAGGGTGTAACGAAGCAGATGATGCCTTCACCCTGATGCGCCGCCGTTACCATCACTTTACCTTCTACGGTTTTATGCTCTGCTTTGCCGCCACCGTGGTGGCGACGGGCTATCACTATTTCGCAGGTATTGAAGCGCCCTATCCGTTCCTCAGCGTGCCGGTAATATTGGGCACATTAGGCGGTATTGGCCTGATTATCGGCCCAGCGGGTTTGTTATGGCTGAACGTTAAGCGTTCACCGCTGCATGGCGACGCACGGCAAAAACCGATGGATCGCGGTTTTATTTTACTGCTGCTGCTGACCAGTCTGACCGGTTTAGCGCTTCTGGCGGGAAGAGACACGTCATGGATGGCTGTTTTACTCGCCATTCACCTCGGCGTGGTCATGGCGCTCTTTCTGACCATTCCTTACGGAAAATTTGCCCATGGATTTTACCGCTGCGCAGCCTTACTCAAGTGGGCGATTGAGAAACGGCGCGGCAAACAGGCGGGGATCACAGACAACTAACCCGCACACTCTTACCTCTATAAATATTATGATAAGACAGTGGAGCAAACCCAATGACACAACATCCATCGCGTGCCGGAACTTTCGGCGCAATACTGCGGGTAACCAGCGGTAATTTCCTCGAACAGTTCGACTTTTTTCTGTTCGGGTTTTACGCCACCTATATCGCAAAGACCTTCTTTCCCGCGGAGAGTGAATTTGCCGGGCTAATGTTAACTTTCGCCGTTTTTGGTTCGGGTTTCTTAATGCGACCCGTTGGCGCCATTGTACTGGGTGCTTACATCGACAGAATTGGTCGTCGTAAAGGTCTGATGGTAACGCTGGCGATTATGGGCTGCGGTACTCTGCTGATAGCCGTGGTACCCGGCTATCACAGTATTGGTCTGCTGGCTCCCGTGCTGGTATTACTTGGACGATTATTACAGGGATTTTCTGCAGGCGTGGAGTTAGGCGGCGTCTCAGTTTATCTTTCTGAAATCGCCACGCCTGGCAATAAAGGCTTCTACACCAGCTGGCAATCCGCCAGTCAACAGGTCGCCATTGTGGTGGCGGCGCTGATTGGTTATGGCCTGAACGCCACCCTGGGACATGATGAGATCTCGGAATGGGGCTGGCGCATTCCCTTCTTTATTGGTTGCATGATTATTCCTTTGATCTTCGTGCTCCGCCGCTCGCTGCAGGAAACCGAGGCATTTTTACAACGCACGCACCGTCCCGACACCAGGGAAATTTTCACCACTATCGTCAAAAACTGGCGTCTCATCGCTGCAGGCACGCTGCTGGTGGCGATGACCACAACAACGTTTTACTTCATCACCGTCTATACCCCGACCTACGGCAGGGCTGTACTCCACTTGAGCGCGCGCGACAGCCTGGTAGTCACTATGCTGGTCGGGATTTCTAACTTTATCTGGCTGCCGATTGGCGGAGCGATTTCTGACCGAATTGGTCGTCGTCCGGTGCTGATGGGTATAACTGTACTTGCACTGATCACCACCTGGCCGGTAATGCACTGGCTCACCGCCGCGCCAGATTTCACGCGCATGACACTGGTTCTGCTTTGGTTTTCGTTCTTTTTTGGTATGTACAACGGGGCAATGGTTGCCGCACTCACCGAGGTGATGCCTGTCTACGTCCGTACAGTGGGTTTTTCACTGGCATTCAGCCTTGCCACAGCTATTTTTGGCGGCCTTACACCCGTTATATCCACAGCGCTGGTCCAGCTAACCGGGGATAAAAGTTCACCAGGATGGTGGCTGATGTGTGCGGCACTTTGCGGACTCGCCGCTACAGCAATGCTGTTTATCCGGTTGAGCCGGGGTTATCAGCCGCTCGAACATAAACTCTGAAATGCAAACGGGCGGAGAAATCTCCGCCCGTTGTCTTTTTCATTTTTTGAATTACTGCGCGGCATTCTTGCTGCGAATTTCCTGCCAAACTTTGTCACAATCAGCATTAACGGCCTGATCGTTCCCCGTACGTGTGGCCTGGATACACTGCTGATAATCCAGCACACGTACGCTTTCTTCATTGGCAAACTGCTGGTGCTGTTTTTCTTTCTTCAGTACATTCAACACGCTTTGGCAGGCTTCTATTTTTTCCGGCGATCCTTGCGCGGTATTAATACACGCGCTGTAGGCTTCTTTCAGGCGGCTGTCTTCTTTCGGTGCAGGGGATTGCGTACAAGCCACCAGCCCTGATGCCATAACGGCGATGAGTATCAGTTTTTTCATAGCACTTTCCTCAACGAGGCGGCAGGCGCCCGTCCTGCCGCTATTGGCATTAGAAGATGGTGAATGGAGCAATAACGATGAACTTCACGTCGCGCTCATCCTGGAAGATGTTGCCGTAACCACCGCCCCAGCTCGGAATGTCTGAATGGTTGTCGTACTGGGTGAAGTGCAGTTTAAACATAGTGCCCTTCGCACGACCATCTTGCAGGGTGTAGACCGCATCCAGGCTGTAAGAGGACTCTTCGATAGTGCGGTTTTTGTCGTAGTACGCATCCGGGTTGAGCTGCCAGGTCGCTGGTTTGGCATCCCATGCGTAAACGTAGGACGCGCCCACTGCCCAGCCAGGCAGGTTCCAGTTCTTCAGATCATACATTGCGCCGAAGAAAACTGCCTTTTCGCCGTTGGCGTTGAAGTCAGAACGGTTATCCCACCAGATATCCAGGCGACCGTTTGATGAAGCGTAGGTCGGGGTCATACGCTGCAGGAAGTAGCCCTGCTGCCCGTCCGCTTTAACCCAGGTACCTTCCAGACGCAGGTCAACCACTTCCGCTACTTTATAACCGAAGGTCAGCGCCTGCAGCCAGGCCGTACCGTCATAAATATCGTTCACGGTGCGATCGTCAACTTTGTCACGTGCGCCGTAGAACTGATAGCTGGTGGTAAACGGATTACCCCCTAAATCGAATTTGTAGCTGGCTTTGGCGAAGTACTGATCGACGTAGCCCTCTGACTGGCCAAATGCTGCTTCCAGTAACAGGTTATTTTTGAAATCATATTTCGCACCGATTGAGTGCAGGTAATCTACGCTGGTTTTCTTATCGGCCTGATAGAATTTATCCACTTCGGTGTGCCACGGTGCTTTATATTCATTGGCCCACATATAGGAGAAGCTCAGCGCACCAGCATCGCCATAGTCGAAGTTGGCGCCAGCTTCAGCACCCTGATAGGTACCTGGCATAAAGCTCCAGTGCGGAGCCAGCAAAGTCTGTCCGGTTGGTTGAATGTAACCGGCACGCGCCCAGGCTGGACCATATTTAAATTTAGCTGCTGCTTTATAAAGGCTAATCCCGCTCTTATCGCCGGAGTAATCTTCGTCATAGCCTTTATTTTTGGAAGAGAATGCAATTTCGTTTGGATGGCCGCTTTCGCTACTTTCGTTCATTTCAATAGCAGTGAATGCTGCGATATCAATACCAAACATATCAGCCGCGTAACCGGACTGGAAGTCGAGGTTAGCATTCCAGGTGGAGTGAGAAAGGTTGGTTTTGTATTTGTCGTGATCGGTCACATCTTTACGGTCACGCTCACGCTGCCAGTAGTAGATGCCGCCGGTTAAGGTAGAGTCATCAATAAATCCTTCGGCGTGTACCTGGGGAGCGACAACAAAACCCGACATTGCTGTGATACCGGCGATAGCCAGCGCCAGCGTACTACGTTTGCCACTAAACGTACGCATATGTTAATCCTCTTTGACATAAAAATGCTGCCGACAAAAGCGGACAGCGAAAAAAATAAAAAAAGTAGCGCTAAGAAAACCTCAGTGACTACAATGAATAGACTATTTTTCGCGACGCGAATTATCAATCTCTTTCTGTAACGAGTATGTAATAGTATGAGCAACCGCACATATTTGATTGCTTTCTGTTACATTTTCATCGACAGATAAAAAAGCGTTGAAAAGTTGAAAAAATCGCTTGTTTTCCATGAGGATGAAATCGGTTTCAGCCTATTTCATATTGAGGTAAGTTATTTAAACGTAAAAATATTCAGCCATTCCATTATTACAGACATGTAATTAATTCGCTCCGCAAACGGAGCCTGGCGTACGGTTTTTTTGCGAAAAAAAACGCCGCATGACGCGGCGTTTAGACTGGAGGTATTGCGACTTATTCGCCGACTTTAGCCCACGTGTCGCGCAGACCAACGGTGCGGTTAAACACCAGCTTGTCTGCTGTTGCATAGCGGCTGTCCAGACAGAAGTAACCTTCACGCTCAAACTGGAACGCTTTGCCTGCAACCGCAGCCTGCAGCGATGGCTCACCGTAGCCCTGCTTAATAACCAACGATTCCGGGTTAATGACGGACAGGAAGTCTTCCGCCGCGCCTGGGTTTGGAACGCTAAACAGGCGATCGTACAGACGGATTTCAATCGGCAGCGCATGGGACGCGCTCACCCAGTGAATAACACCTTTAACTTTACGACCATCAGCCGGATCTTTGCTCAGGGTATCGGCATCATAGGTGCAGAAAATGGTGGTGATATTCCCTTCCGCATCTTTCTCGACACGTTCGGCCTTGATCACGTAAGCGTTACGCAGACGCACTTCTTTGCCCATCACCAGACGTTTGTATTGCTTGTTCGCTTCTTCGCGGAAGTCTGCACGATCGATCCAAATTTCACCGCTAAACGGTACTTCACGGCTGCCCATTTCCGGTTTGTTCGGATGGTTAGGCATAGTGACCAGCTCGCTTTCGCCCTGTGGGTAGTTTTCGATAACCAGTTTCACCGGATCGATAACCGCCATCGCGCGCGGAGCGTTTTCGTTCAGATCTTCGCGGATACAGGATTCCAGAGAAGCGATCTCAATGGTGTTGTCCTGCTTAGTTACGCCAATGCGTTTGCAGAACTCGCGGATCGCGGCAGCGGTGTAACCGCGACGACGCAGGCCAGAAATTGTTGGCATACGCGGATCGTCCCAGCCTTCAACGTGCTTGTCGGTCACCAGCAGGTTTAGCTTACGCTTGGACATCACGGTGTATTCCAGATTCAGGCGCGAGAATTCGTACTGGCGCGGATGAACCGGAATGGTGATGTTGTCCAGCACCCAGTCGTACAGACGACGGTTATCCTGGAACTCCAGCGTACACAGTGAATGCGTAATGCCTTCCAGCGCATCGCTGATGCAGTGGGTAAAGTCGTACATCGGGTAGATGCACCACTTATTGCCGGTCTGGTGGTGTTCAGCGAACTTGATACGGTACAGCACCGGATCGCGCATCACGATAAATGGCGAAGCCATATCGATTTTCGCGCGCAGACAGGCTTTACCTTCTTCAAAACCACCGGTACGCATTTTTTCGAACAGCGCGAGGTTCTCTTCGACGCTACGATCGCGGAACGGGCTGTTTTTGCCCGGCTGAGTCAGCGTGCCACGGTATTCGCGGATTTCGTCCGCTGACAGTTCGTCAACGTACGCCAGGCCTTTATTAATAAGCTCTACCGCATAGGCGTGAAGCTGATCGAAGTAATCCGAAGAGTAGCGAATGTCGCCAGTCCAGTGGAAACCTAACCATTCAACGTCGTTTTTAATCGACTCAACGTACTCGATATCTTCTTTAACCGGGTTCGTATCATCAAAACGCAGGTTGCACTGGCCCTGGTAATCTTGCGCAATGCCAAAGTTCAGACAAATGGATTTCGCGTGGCCAATGTGCAGATAGCCATTTGGCTCCGGCGGAAAACGTGTATGGATAGTGGTGTGCTTACCACTGGCCAGATCTTCATCGATGATCTGACGAATAAAGTTACTCGGGCGGGCTTCAGCCTCACTCATCGTGGATTCCTCAAAGCGTAAACAACGTATAACGGAACATGATCTTATAAGCGACGTCAGGAGACAACTATTAGTTGCACAAAAAAGGTGTTTCAGCAGGATATATGAGGGTATTTGCTGTAAAAAAAAGCGGCGGAGGATTATCCCCCGCCGCTTGAGGCACTTAACTTACTTTACTCAGGAGCAGTTATTTACCTTTAATTTCATACAGCGGTGTCTGACCAGCAACCACATGACCTTCGGCTTTAATGACCAGCGCGCCGAAATCATCGCTGTTGCTGCACACAACCGGGCTAATCATGGAACGTGCGTTGGCGTTCAGGAACTCCAGATCCATTTCCAGAATCGGTTGACCTGCCGTTACTTCCGCACCTTCTTCAACCAGACGCTTAAAGCCTTTACCTTCCAGCGCTACAGTATCGATGCCCATATGGACCACAATTTCCGCGCCTTTCACGGTTTCCAGGCAGAACGCATGGTTAGTGTTGAAGATTTTCACGATAGTGCCCGCAGCCGGAGCAACCACGATTTTATCGGTCGGTTTTACCGCCACGCCGTCACCTACTGCTTTGCTGGCGAAGGCTTCATCAGGAACCTGTTCCAGTGCAACCACATCACCGGTAATAGGAGAAACCAACGCTTCAACGGTTACCGCGTTCGCGACAGCCTGCGGTTTTGCAACTGGAGCTGCCGCCGCTGGCGCACTTTCACCAAACGCTGCCGCCACCGGACCACGCGCGACAACTTTCTTCATTTCATCGCCAATGGATTCAGCTTTTGCACCCACGATGACCTGAATAGTTTGCTTGTTCAGCTTAACCACACCAGAAGCGCCTAAGCGTTTACACATCGCATCATTTACGCGACCAGAGTCGGCAACGGTCAGACGCAGACGGGTAATACAGGCATCAATCGCTTTCAGGTTATCGGTACCGCCAACCGCTGCAATGTAGCTGGTTGCCAGTTGAGCCAGACCTTCTTCAGTATTGCTGTTCGCTTCTTCAGTGACGATATCGTCTTCTTTATCTTCGCGGCCCGGCGTTTTCAGGTTAAACAGACGAATAACCGCGCTGAACAACACGAAGTAAATAACGAAGAACACCAGCCCCATCACCACCAGCATCCAGACGTTCTTACTTGCTGCCGGCAGGTTGTACATCAACACGTAGTCGATAGCACCTGCGGAGAAGGAGAAGCCCGCGTGGATCCCCAGCAGTGTCGCAACGAACAGGCTGATACCCGTTAACACTGCGTGCAGGAGGTACAGCAGCGGAGCCAGGAACATGAACAGGAATTCCAGCGGCTCGGTAACACCAGTCAGGAATGCAGTGATCGCCACGGACAGCAGCATACCGCCAACCATCGGACGACGTGCTTTTGGAGCCGCGAAGTACATCGCCAGCGCCGCACCCGGCAGACCAAACATCATGATCGGGAAGAAGCCAGACATGAACATACCCGCAGTACCGTCACCCGCATAGAAGCGGTTGATGTCACCGTGGAATACGGTTCCTGCGGCGTTAGTAAATTCGCCAATCTGGAACCAGGCGATGGTGTTCAGAACCTGATGCAGACCGGTTGGGATCAGCAGACGGTTGATGAAACCAAAGATACCTGAACCCAGCGCGCCAGCGCCTACGATCCACTCACCACCCGCGTGGATGGCGTTCTGCACCGGCGGCCACACGTAGCCAAAGATTGCAGCCAGCACCAGACAGAAAAAGCCAGTGGCGATCGGCACGAAGCGTTTGCCGCCAAAGAAGCTCAGGAAGTCAGGCAGTTTGATACCAGACCAGCGGTTATAGACGGCGCCGCCGACCAGACCGGTAATGATACCCGCCAGCACACCCATGTTGATGGCTGGGTTAATGGTAACCATTGCTTTGGTCAATATGAAATAACCGACCGCACCCGCCAGCGCTGCCGCACCTGCGCTGTCTTTTGACCAGCTGGATGCCACACCGATCGCGAAAATTAACGCGAGGTTATCAAAAATGGCCCCACCCGCTTGCGCGATGAAGGGTACGTTAAGTAAATCTGGTTGGCCGAATCGCAGCAGCAGTGCCGCGACTGGCAGCACAGCGATGGGGAGCTGTAACGCCCTACCCAGCCGCTGGAAAAAACCTAAAATATTCATTTTATTCCCCCTACGAGACCCCGATTAGGCTTCTTTGAAGCCATATTTTTATTGTGCGACCATTCCTGACAACAAGATTCTGGAACAACGATATTAACCATTCATCTACATTCAGAGTGTGTGAAAATTTAATTCGTATCGCAAATTAAAAGCATGTTTTTTGTGATTCCAGTCACCAAATATCGTTATTAACCCTCCCTTTCACTGGCTAACTACGAAAACTTATTTTATCATTCAAAAAATCGAAACGGATTGATCCTTACCGATGCAAAACCAAGTTACGCTTAATACTGCACAGAGACTCAATCCGCCAATTGCTTACATTTACTTTTGAGGTGAAGAATGAGACTGATCCCCCTGAATACCGCTGAACAAGTCGGCAAATGGGCTGCTCGCCATATCGTTAACCGTATTAACGCGTTCAAACCAACGGCAGATCGTCCGTTCGTTCTGGGCCTGCCGACTGGCGGTACTCCGCTGACAGCCTATAAAGCATTAGTCGAAATGCACAAAGCGGGCCAGGTGAGCTTCAAACATGTTGTCACTTTCAACATGGATGAATATGTAGGCCTGCCGAAGGAACATCCGGAAAGCTATCATAGTTTCATGCATCGTAACTTCTTTGATCACGTTGATATTCCAGCAGAAAACATCAACCTCCTCAATGGTAATGCGCCGGATATTGATGCAGAATGCCGTCAGTACGAAGAAAAAATCCGTTCTTACGGTAAAATCCACCTGTTCATGGGCGGTGTAGGTAATGATGGTCACATCGCGTTCAACGAACCGGCTTCCTCTTTGGCTTCCCGTACCCGCATCAAAACGCTGACTCACGACACGCGTGTTGCTAACTCACGCTTCTTTGACGGTGACGTAAACCAGGTGCCTAAATATGCGCTGACCGTTGGCGTGGGTACTCTGCTGGATGCTGAAGAAGTGATGATTTTGGTTCTGGGTCACCAGAAAGCGCAGGCCCTACAAGCCGCCGTTGAAGGCAATGTTAACCATATGTGGACCATCAGTTGCCTGCAGTTGCATCCGAAAGCCGTTGTGGTCTGCGATGAGCCTTCCACCATGGAACTGAAAGTGAAAACGCTGAAATACTTTAACGAGTTAGAAGCGGAAAATATTAAAGGTCTGTAATTGATGTCTCCGCCCTGTCGATGAGTTGCAGGGCGGCATTTTTTGAAATCGGGGGTCGGAATGTATGCTTTAACCCAGGGCCGGATCTTTACCGGTCACGAAATTCTTGATGACCATGCGATTGTTGTCGCCAATGGCCTGATTGACAGCGTTTGCCCACTGGCTGAGTTACCGTCAGGAATTGAACAGCGCTCACTGAATGGGGCCATTATTTCCCCCGGTTTTATCGATGTACAGCTAAACGGCTGCGGCGGCGTACAGTTTAACGATACGGCAGAAGCCGTAACCGTTGAAACGCTGGAAATCATGCAGAAAGCCAATGAAAAATCGGGCTGCACCAGCTTCCTGCCAACGCTTATCACCACCAGCGATGACCTGATGAAGCAGGGCGTTCGCGTCATGCGTGAATACCTGGCGAAACACCCGAATCAGGCATTAGGGCTTCATCTGGAGGGTCCTTGGCTGAATCTGGTGAAAAAAGGCACGCATAATCCGGGATTTGTCCGTCAACCGGACGCTGCGCTTGTCGATTTCCTGTGCGATAATGCCGATGTCATCACTAAAGTGACGCTGGCGCCAGAAATGGTTCCGGTAGAGGTCATCACCAAACTGGTGAATGCCGGTATTGTGGTTTCTGCGGGTCACTCAAATGCAACGGTCAAAGAAGCCAAAATCGGCTTCCGCGCAGGCATCACCTTTGCGACCCATTTGTTCAACGCGATGCCGTACATTACCGGTCGTGAACCGGGACTGGCGGGCGCAATTCTTGATGAAGCCGATATCTACTGCGGTATCATCGCCGATGGCCTGCACGTTGACTACGTTAACATTCGTAATGCCAAGCGCCTGAAAGGCGACAAGCTGTGCCTGGTCACCGACGCGACCGCGCCAGCAGGTGCAAACATTGAACAGTTCATTTTCGCTGGTAAAACAATATACTACCGCAATGGATTGTGCGTTGATGAGAACGGTACGTTGAGCGGTTCATCATTAACCATGATTGAAGGCGTACGCAATCTGGTCGAACATGCGAATATCGCTCTCGACGAAGTCCTGCGCATGGCAACGCTCTACCCTGCTCGCGCCATTGGCGTCGACAAACAACTCGGCAGCATCGCGCCAGGCAAAGTAGCCAACCTGACTGCGTTCACGCACGACTTTAAAATTATCAAGACCATCGTTAATGGCAACGAGGTCGTTACTGAGTAAGAGAAAGAATGACACCAGGCGGACAAGCTCAAATAGGTAATGTTGACCTCGTAAAACAGCTTAACAGCGCGGCGGTTTATCGCCTGATTGACCAGCATGGGCCAATCTCGCGAATTCAAATTGCCGAGCAAAGCCAGCTTGCCCCCGCCAGCGTAACCAAAATTACGCGTCAGTTGATCGAACGCGGGTTGATCAAAGAAGTCGATCAGCAGGCCTCCACCGGGGGCCGCCGCGCTATCTCCATCGTCACCGAAACCCGCAATTTCCACGCGATTGGTGTGCGACTGGGCCGTCACGATACCACGCTCACGCTCTATGACATGAGCAGTAAAGTGGTCGCTGAAGAGCACTACCCTCTCCCGGAGCGTACCCAGGAAACGCTGGAGTATGCGCTGCTCAACACCATTGCCTCCTTTATTGAGAGCTGCCAGCGGAAAATCCGCGAGCTGATTGCGATTTCCGTCATCCTGCCAGGCCTGGTTGACCCTGAAAGCGGCGTTATTCGCTATATGCCACACATTCAGGTTGAAAACTGGGGGCTGGTCGAAGCGCTTGAAAAACGCTTTAAGGTCACCTGCTTTGTCGGTCACGATATTCGCAGTCTGGCGCTGGCCGAGCACTATTTCGGGGCAAGTCAGGATTGCGAAGACTCCATTTTGGTGCGTGTTCACCGCGGAACCGGCGCGGGAATTATTTCCAATGGTCGCATTTTCATCGGTCGCAATGGCAACGTAGGTGAGATTGGTCATATTCAGGTAGAACCGCTGGGTGAGCGCTGTCACTGCGGTAATTTCGGCTGTCTGGAAACCATTGCGGCTAATGCTTCTATCGAACACCGCGTACAAAACTTGCTAAAACAAGGCTATCCAAGTCGGCTCACGCTGGATGATTGCAGTATCAAAGCCATCTGCAGGGCAGCGAATAAAGGCGACAATCTGGCAGCAGAAGTCATCGAGCACGTTGGTCGACACCTGGGTAAAACCATCGCTATCGCCATCAACCTGTTTAACCCGCAAAAAATCGTCATTGCAGGCGAAATTACCGAAGCGGATAAAGTGCTACTACCAGCCATAGAGAGCTGTATCAACACGCAGGCGTTGAAGGCGTTTCGTCACAATTTACCGGTGGTTCGTTCCACGCTGGATCACCGCTCCGCCATTGGCGCCTTTGCGCTGGTGAAGCGTGCAATGCTCAACGGGACTTTGCTGCAACGTTTGCTGGAAAGCTAATACATGTCATCCTTCAAGCTGCCTCTGCGTTAGCTGCATCTGCTCAGCCCGGTCACTTACTTCAGTAAGTTCCAGGGGTTCGCAGACTTGCCGCCTTGATGCAACTCGAATGATGTCGTGTATTTTGTGTATAGTAATGCCTTCTTTTTTTAATGTCGGATTGTCCATGGCCATTAAGAATGTAATTTGTGATATCGACGGCGTGCTGATGCACGACAATGTTGCCGTACCGGGTGCGGCAGAATTTCTGACCGGGATTCTGGAAAAAGGTCTGCCGCTCGTTTTGCTGACTAACTACCCTTCACAGACCGGGCAAGATCTGGCCAACCGCTTCGCCACCGCAGGTGTGAATGTCCCCGATAGCGTCTTTTATACTTCTGCCATGGCTACCGCTGATTTTCTTCGTCGCCAGGAAGGTAAAAAGGCCTATGTGGTAGGTGAAGGAGCGCTGATCCACGAACTGTATAAAGCCGGATTTACGATTACCGACGTGAACCCGGATTTTGTGATTGTTGGCGAGACGCGTTCCTATAACTGGGACATGATGCATAAAGCCGCCTATTTTGTGGCTAACGGCGCCCGTTTCATCGCCACAAACCCGGATACTCACGGCCGTGGCTTTTATCCTGCCTGCGGTGCGCTGTGCGCCGGTATCGAAAAAATCTCTGGCCGTAAGCCGTTTTATGTGGGGAAACCCAGCCCGTGGATTATTCGTGCAGCGCTCAACAAAATGCAGGCGCACTCGGAAGAGACGGTTATCGTTGGCGACAACCTGCGTACCGATATTCTGGCGGGCTTCCAGGCGGGTCTCGAAACCATCCTGGTATTATCTGGCGTATCGACGCTTGATGACATCGACAGCATGCCGTTCAGACCGAGCTGGATTTACCCGTCCGTTGCTGAGATAGACGTCATTTAATCCCCCTGGCCGGATAACACCACCTGCAAGTTACCCGGCCTGAAAAATCCATCCATTCAATAAAATCACCATTTCATTGCTGATTCATCAATAACAATGTTCATTACATAATCTTTTTTCACCAATCCACAATGACCATTGCGTTTTTTATTTTCTGACCCGTAATTCGCTTGCGCCCTCTCCCGCTTTGCGGCATTTTCTTTATCAAGCAAACAAAAAAAAGCATCACGCAACAGGTTAACGGAGAAGGTTATGTGTTCTATTTTTGGCGTATTCGATATTAAAACTGACGCAGTTGAACTGCGTAAAAAAGCCCTGGAATTGTCTCGTCTGATGCGCCATCGCGGCCCGGACTGGTCGGGTATTTACGCCGATGATAACGCCATTCTGGCGCATGAACGTCTGTCCATCGTCGACGTCAATGCCGGAGCTCAACCGCTGTACAACGTAAAGAAAACGCATATCCTGGCAGTTAACGGTGAAATTTATAACCATCAGGCGCTGCGCGCTGAATACGGCGATCGCTACCAGTTCCAGACCGGTTCCGACTGCGAAGTTATCCTCGCGCTGTACCAGGAAAAAGGCCCAGAGTTCCTGGATGACCTGCAAGGCATGTTTACTTTTGCCCTGTACGACAGCGAGCAGGACGCTTATCTGATCGGTCGCGATCATATTGGGATCATCCCGCTATATATGGGTTACGACGAGCACGGTAACTTCTACGTCGCGTCTGAAATGAAAGCCCTTGTTCCTGTATGCCGCACGATCAAAGAATTCCCGGCAGGTAGCTATTTATGGAGCAAAGACGGCGAAATTCGTCAGTACTACCAGCGCGACTGGTTTGAATATGATGCGGTTAAAGACAACGTTACCGATAAAAACGAGCTGCGTCAGGCGCTGGAAGATGCGGTGAAAAGTCACCTGATGTCAGATGTTCCTTACGGTGTATTGCTGTCCGGCGGTCTGGATTCTTCGGTCATTTCCGCAATCACCAAAAAATACGCGGCACGTCGTGTTGAAGATCAGGAACGTAGCGAAGCATGGTGGCCGCAACTGCACTCCTTCGCCGTCGGCCTGGAGGGCGCACCAGATCTGAAAGCCGCACAAGAAGTGGCGAACCATCTGGGTACCGTGCACCACGAGATCCACTTCACCGTGCAGGAAGGTCTGGATGCTATCCGCGACGTGATTTATCACATTGAAACTTACGATGTCACAACCATTCGCGCCTCGACGCCAATGTACTTAATGTCGCGTAAAATTAAAGCGATGGGCATTAAAATGGTGCTGTCGGGTGAAGGTTCGGACGAAGTGTTTGGCGGCTATCTCTATTTCCACAAAGCGCCGGATGCAAAAGAGCTGCATGAAGAGACCGTGCGCAAGCTACAGGCGCTGCATATGTTCGACTGCGCTCGCGCCAACAAAGCCATGTCAGCCTGGGGCGTGGAGGCTCGTGTGCCCTTCCTGGATAAGAAATTCCTTGATGTGGCGATGCGCATCAACCCGCAGGATAAAATGTGCGGCAACGGCAAAATGGAAAAACATGTTCTGCGCGAATGTTTTGAATCCTACCTGCCGGCAAGCGTCGCATGGCGGCAGAAAGAGCAGTTCTCTGACGGTGTCGGTTACAGTTGGATTGATACACTGAAAGAAGTCGCTGCTGAACAAGTTTCTGACCAACAACTGGAAACCGCCAGCTTCCGTTTCCCGTACAACACGCCATCATCTAAAGAGGCGTATTTGTATCGTGAAATTTTCGAAGAGCTGTTCCCGGTTGCGAGCGCGGCGGAATGTGTACCTGGCGGGCCGTCGGTTGCCTGTTCTTCGGCCAAAGCGATCGAATGGGATGAAGCGTTTAAAACCATGAACGATCCTTCAGGTCGTGCAGTTGGCGTACACCAATCCGCTTATAAATAAGTTAATCCCTGGAAAAGGGCCCTGCGGGGCTCTTTTTTTATGTCTGTTTTCTGTGCAAAAAAACAATTAATAACTAATAATTGCCGAATATTGCGTCATGCTGTTCGCAACCTAACCAAACAGTCACATTCCAGCTATTTTCAATGAAAAAGGGGTTGACGCTTCAAGGCTCAATACGCATAATGCGCCCCGCAACGCCGATAAGGTTACGCGAAAAAAAGATGGCTACGTAGCTCAGCTGGTTAGAGCACATCACTCATAATGATGGGGTCACAGGTTCGAATCCCGTCGTAGCCACCATCTTTTTTGCGGGAGTGGCGAAATTGGTAGACGCACCAGATTTAGGTTCTGGCGCCGCAAGGTGTGCGAGTTCAAGTCTCGCCTCCCGCACCATTCACCCGTAAGCGTTGCACGGATGGGGTATCGCCAAGCGGTAAGGCACCGGTTTTTGATACCGGCATTCCCTGGTTCGAATCCAGGTACCCCAGCCATTTTTTCTTCGATATAGCGGTTCACCGCAACGGTCATTGGGGTATCGCCAAGCGGTAAGGCACCGGTTTTTGATACCGGCATTCCCTGGTTCGAATCCAGGTACCCCAGCCATCGAAGATTAAGTAGTATATGGCTACGTAGCTCAGCTGGTTAGAGCACATCACTCATAATGATGGGGTCACAGGTTCGAATCCCGTCGTAGCCACCAT
>NZ_JAOWIE010000028.1:0-32813 GCF_030332265.1 Citrobacter sp. Cu231
CCTGCAGCCCGCAACCCTTAAATGACAGAAAAATGACTGAGTGCTGCATTCCACAGCAAAACCCCGCTTTATACCCATTTGCACACAGAGTTATCCACAAACTCACCCATTACTTCTGCGATCCTTTCTGTATATGTACAGTCTTCAGCGGTCGAAACGAGGGACAAAAGTGAAAAATAAAAATTCGCGAGCGTTGCGCAAACGTTTTCGTTACAATGCCCCCGCACAACAAGGATGCCCCGTAAGGGGCGTTAGCTGAGTTTTTAGCCAAGAATTCACCTAACGCTCTCTGTAATAGTCAAATCCAGGGGATTTACCATGCAACAACGTCGTCCAGTCCGCCGCGCTCTGCTCAGTGTTTCTGACAAGGCCGGTATCATCGAATTCGCTCAGGCACTTTCCGCACGCGGTGTGGAGCTACTGTCTACAGGTGGCACTGCCCGCCTGTTAGCGGAGAAAGGTCTGCCAGTGACCGAAGTTTCCGATTACACCGGCTTCCCGGAAATGATGGATGGACGCGTGAAGACCCTGCATCCAAAAGTCCACGGCGGCATTCTTGGTCGCCGTGGTCAGGATGACGGAATAATGGAGCAACATGGTATCGCGCCTATCGATATGGTGGTTGTTAACTTGTACCCGTTCGCCCAGACCGTCGCCCGCGAAGGCTGTTCTCTGGAAGATGCCGTAGAGAACATTGATATCGGCGGCCCGACCATGGTGCGCTCTGCAGCCAAGAACCATAAAGATGTAGCTATCGTTGTGAAGAGCAGCGACTACGATGCCATTATTAAAGAGATGGATGCCAACGATGGTTCTCTGACCCTCGACACGCGTTTCGATCTCGCGATTAAAGCCTTCGAACACACCGCCGCTTACGACAGCATGATCGCCAACTACTTTGGCAGCATGGTTCCGGCCTATCACGGCGAAAGCAAAGAAGCCGCCGGTCGCTTCCCACGTACGCTGAACCTGAACTTCATTAAGAAGCAGGATATGCGTTACGGCGAGAACAGCCACCAGCAGGCTGCCTTCTATATAGAAGAGAATGTTAAAGAAGCCTCCGTTGCCACCGCGCAGCAGGTACAGGGCAAAGCACTTTCCTACAACAACATCGCCGATACCGATGCGGCGCTGGAGTGCGTGAAAGAGTTCAGCGAACCGGCATGCGTTATCGTTAAGCACGCAAACCCGTGCGGTGTAGCGGTAAGCACCTCTATTCTTGACGCTTACGACCGCGCTTACAAAACCGACCCAACCTCCGCATTCGGCGGCATCATCGCTTTTAACCGCGAGCTGGATGCTGAAACCGCGCAGGCGATTATCTCCCGCCAGTTCGTGGAAGTGATCATCGCGCCTTCCGCCACCGAAGAAGCATTGAAAATTACCGCTGCCAAGCAGAACGTTCGCGTGCTGGTTTGCGGCCAATGGGCGCAGCGCGTACCGGGTCTGGACTTCAAGCGTGTGAACGGCGGCCTGCTGGTCCAGGACCGCGACCTCGGTATGGTGAGCGAAGCTGAACTGCGCGTGGTAACCAAACGCCAGCCGACCGAGCAAGAACTGCGTGATGCGCTGTTCTGCTGGAAAGTGGCAAAATTTGTGAAATCCAACGCCATTGTTTACGCCAAAGAGAACATGACTATCGGCATAGGCGCAGGCCAGATGAGCCGCGTGTACTCAGCCAAAATCGCCGGGATTAAGGCCGCCGACGAAGGTCTGGAAGTGAAAGGTTCCTCTATGGCTTCCGACGCCTTCTTCCCGTTCCGCGATGGGATTGATGCCGCTGCTGCCGCTGGCGTAACCTGCGTGATCCAACCGGGCGGTTCAATCCGCGATGACGAAGTGATTGCCGCCGCAGACGAGCACGGTATCGCGATGGTATTCACCGACATGCGCCACTTCCGCCATTAATCCACGGAGCAGACGATGAAAATATTAGTGATTGGCAATGGCGGGCGCGAGCACGCCCTCGCCTGGAAAGCGGCGCAGTCGCCCAAAGTCGAAACGGTATTTGTCGCCCCGGGCAACGCGGGCACCGCGCTGGAACCCACGCTACAAAACGTGGCCATCGGCGTAACGGATATTCCGGCGCTGCTGAGCTTTGCCCAGAACGAGAAGATCGATCTGACCATCGTTGGTCCGGAAGCGCCGCTGGTGATTGGTGTGGTTGATGCATTCCGCGCCGCCGGTCTGAAAATCTTCGGCCCAACCGAAGGTGCCGCGCAGCTGGAAGGCTCCAAAGCCTTCACCAAAGATTTTCTTGCGCGCCATCAGATTCCAACGGCGGAGTACCAAAACTTCACCGAAATCGAACCTGCGCTGGCTTACCTGCGCGAGAAAGGCGCGCCGATCGTTATCAAAGCCGACGGTCTGGCCGCCGGTAAAGGCGTGATTGTGGCGATGACGCTGGAGGAAGCGGAAGCCGCGGTTCATGACATGCTGGCCGGTAACGCGTTTGGCGACGCGGGCCACCGCATCGTTATCGAAGAGTTCCTCGACGGTGAAGAAGCGAGCTTTATCGTGATGGTCGATGGCGAGCACGTGCTGCCGATGGCCACCAGCCAGGACCACAAACGCGTGGGCAACGGCGATACCGGTCCGAACACCGGCGGGATGGGTGCCTACTCTCCAGCACCGGTAGTGACTGACGAAGTCCACCAGCGCACCATGGAACGCATCATCTGGCCAACGGTGAAAGGCATGGCGGCGGAAGGTAACACCTACACCGGTTTCCTCTATGCGGGTCTGATGATCGACAAGCAGGGTAACCCGAAGGTTATCGAGTTCAACTGCCGCTTCGGCGATCCGGAAACCCAGCCGATCATGCTGCGCATGAAGTCCGATCTGGTGGAGCTGTGCCTCGCCGCCTGTGACGGCAAGCTGGATGAGAAAACCTCCGAGTGGGACGAACGCGCATCTCTGGGTGTGGTCATTGCCGCCGGAGGTTATCCGGGCAATTACAATACCGGCGATGAAATCCACGGCCTGCCGCTGGAAGACGTCACTGACGGTAAAGTGTTCCACGCCGGCACCAAACTGTCTGCTGACGATCGCGTGCTGACCAACGGCGGTCGCGTACTGTGTGCAACCGCGCTGGGTAACACCGTGGCAGAAGCGCAGAAACGCGCCTACGCCCTGATGACAGGCATCCGCTGGGACGGCTGCTTCAGCCGTAACGACATCGGCTGGCGCGCTATCGAACGTGAGCAAAACTAACGGCTGAGCTTAGCCAGCAGTGTTTTGCGCGTAATACCTAACTGACGGGCGGCTTCGGTTTTATTGCCGCCCGTTTTCTCCAGTGCAGCCAGAATCACCTCTTTTTCGACATCCACCAGCGGTTGGATCTCGCCACTGTATTCCGTTTTTATCGGCGTCGCAGCAATCGCCATTGGCAGCTCACGTTCAGAAATATATTCCCCCGTTAGCAGCACCACCGATCGCTCAATCGCATTTTCCAGCTCACGGATATTGCCCGGCCAGTCGTAATGGATCAGGAGATCCATCGCCTGCGGAGTAAAGCCTTTCACCGCTTTTCGGTTACGCTCGGCAAAACGCTGGAGAAAATATTCGGCCAGCAGTGGAATATCTTCCCGACGCTGGCGCAATGCTGGCATTTCAATGGTGACGACGTTCAGGCGATAGTAGAGATCCTGGCGAAAGCGCCCGGCACTGACTTCCTCCGCCAGATCTCGATGCGTGGCGGCGATCAGCCGGACATCAACTGCAATGGTCTGGTTGCTGCCAACCCGCTGTACTTCCCGCTCCTGGATCGCTCGCAGCAGACGCACCTGCATCAGCGGTGAGATATCGCCAATTTCATCAAGAAACAGCGTGCCACCATCGGCTTCCACAAAGCGACCTTCCCGGCGTTTATCCGCCCCGGTAAACGCACCTTTCTCGTGACCGAACAGCTCAGATTCCAGCAAAGATTCATTGAGTGCCGCGCAGTTCAGCGTGACCAGTGGCTTATCGCTGCGTGCGCTGCTGGCATGTAGCGCCCGGGCCACCAGTTCTTTGCCCGTCCCGGAGTCTCCGTGGATGAGCACCGTGGCGTCCGAGGGCGCAACCATCGCAATTTCGTTGAGCAACTGCTGCATCGCCGGACTACGACCAATCATGCCAAACTGCGCCGCCGACGCTGACGGCAATTCAGCGCTCGTTTCCCGCGTGTGCGCCAGCGCTTTTTCCAGCGTCTCCTGCAGCCGGTCAAAGTCCAGCGGTTTGATCAAGTAGTCCAGCGCCCCGGTTTTCAGCGCCTCAACGGCAGTCTCCACGCTGGAGAACGCCGTCATGATCAATACCGGAATCGCCGGATTCAGCGCTTTAATCTCTTTCAGCGTAGCGATACCGTCCATCTCTGCCATGCGCACATCACACAGCACTAAATCAAATACACGTTCGCGCACCTGTTCCAGCGCCGCTCGCCCGCTATAAGCCAACGCAACGTCATAACCCCAGCCGCGCAGCAGCGCCTGTAAAATGGTGCAGTGGCTGATATCGTCATCCACCACCAGAATAGTGATTTTTCCGTGCGTCATCCTTGTTAATCCTGTTGTTTCGCTTTAGTCGGCAGCCAAAAGGTAAAGGTCGCGCCTTTGCCCTCAACGCTTGCCACCTGAATGGTGCCGCCGTGCTGTTCAACTATATTCTGCACCACCGCCAGCCCGAGGCCGGTGCCGTCAGCTTTGGTCGTAAAGTAAGGCGTAAAAATGGCCTCCAGCTGTTCTGGAGCAATCCCCTTCCCGCTATCGGTCACCACGATTTTAACGCGATCGCCGCTGCTTTCACTTGCTTCAACCACTATTGTGCCCTGACGACCAATGGCATGAATGGCGTTCAGATACAGATTCAACAAAATCTGCGTCAGCCGGTCGGGGTCGGCCTGAATCGCGGGCAGCGTAGGATTAGCCGAAAAACGGAGCTGGATTTCGCGACTTGCCGCATCCTGGCTCACCAGATGTAATGAGTGGGTGATAACCTTGTTAAGATCCACCTGTTGCAGCGTCAGATGCGCTGGCTTCACCAGCTCCAGCAATTCGCTCACCACCCGATTTAAACGGTCCGCTTCTTTCGCCATTACCTGAGCCAACTCATGTGACTCGCCACCTGGCGGGGTTCGTTCGGCAAAATATTTTGCTAAACCTTTGATGGATGAAAGCGGGTTACGAATTTCATGTGCGACTCCGGCCGCCAGGTGTCCGAGCGCCATCAGTTTTTCTTTACGCTTCATCGCATCCTGCAGTTCTTTGTACGAACGCTGATAGCGCTGATACCAGAAGAACGTCAGCACGGTGGCCAGTAACACGGCTGCCAGCGCGGACAGGACAATCAGGGTGTTACGCCACTCTCTTGCCTGAGTCGCTGCCAGATCGCTGGCATCAAAGGCGATAAATATGGTTTGTGCAGGGATGTTAAGCTGCCTGTCATCGTTGGCGCAACGCGCCATGCCATGACGTCCTGGACCATACGTCGGCTGAAACTGGCGATAAATTTCCAGGGCCGGCGTGTTTTCACCGCTCCCCACTGGAATGTCAATATTTCGCCAGTTTTCTTGTTCTCCGGGATTAAGCTGCCGCAGGACATCCGGTGAATAGAGCGTTTTCCCGACCATCGCGGAATTGCTGTGAGTAATAACAACGCCATGCTCATCAACAACGGCAAACCATAGCACGCCTGGTTGTACGGCCATTTGTTCCAGCAGCGTCTGCTGTTGAGCATGATGCATGCGCATCCCCATACCTACGCGCGTACCAGACTCCAGAGCGCGAATGAGCACGCTGCCTTTTTCCAGTAGCGTTTGCCGTGCAGCACCGCTTTCCCGCCCATAGTCCCGAATGGTCATAACCGAAAACCAGCCGACCAAAATCAGGATTGCCGCCAGCAAGAGTCGGCTCAACCACTTTGCAGCCGTGTCCTTATAAAGACGCATACGCTCTCCCTTTACCCTACCTGTTCCTTTCATCGTTACAGGTATACAGCAGAAATCATGCCATTTTTTCCTCCTGATAACCCTGCCCTCAAACACAAACTGCTGAAAGTACCGGGTAAAAATGACCCGCTGGCGCGTTCTGGCGAGTCATTTTTACCCGTTTTCCTGCAAAGACGACACGTACAACGCCCGCAGGACAGGGATTGCCGCTTTGGCACGGAAGATGCAAAAGGGAATGTAAGCTAACCAACAGGAGAATGAACAATGAAACGGAACAACAAACTGGCACTGATTGCACTCTCTCTTCTGGCTCTGGGCTCTACCCCAGCGCTGGCACAGCATCACTGGGGGTATGGTGATGGCATGCAGCAGCGGGGCGGTGCGCCAATGACCGCTGAGCAGCAGGCAACCGCGCAGAAAATCTATGATGATTACTACTCACAGACCAGCGCATTGCGCCAACAGTTGACCTCCAAACGTTATGAGTACAACGCGTTGTTAACAGCCAGCTCGCCAGACACGGCAAAAATTAACGCCGTGGCAAAAGAGATGGAAGCGTTGAATCAGTCCCTGGATGAGCAGCGTGTTAAACGCGATGTCGCCATGGCGCAGGCAGGCGTGCCTCGCGGAGCGGGAATGGGTTACGGTGGATGCGGCGGTGGCGGTAACCATCGCGGCGGCGGCCATATGGGAATGGGCCACTGGTAACAGTATTACCTGATGGCAGATTATCAGAAGGTTTTGGCTGTAGGCTGCCAGCGACAAAAATCTTCATTAGCGACCAGCAGTAGCTGCGACCCTTCGGGCGCTTCCAGCCATGCCACACTCACCTCGACGGATGAATGGCTCTGGCGGCGCTCAATATGGTTTATCGCCCACGATTCCAGATCGGGTTTCAGCGTCTCACCTTCACAGGTCGTAACCGTGTGATTCGCATGCCAGCGTCCCTGATGCAGTATCACCCGTCCCTGACGCAACGCATCGCTTGTCTGGCGGATTTGATCGGCTCGATAGCGGTAAAGCGCGATTTGATCGCTGGAAAGCTGCTGCTTAAGACCGTCGACTTCACGCTGCATGAAACTCAGCTCACCCCGGTCATCGAAGCGTATACGGACATGTTCTTGGGGTTTACTGTAGGTGTTGAGTTCTATCAAAGAGAGCGTATCACCCTGCCAGCGATATTCACTGGTGGTGGTATCACCTTTACGCCACGGACTAAATACCGAGAGCAAGTGAACACCGTCGCTGGAATCTTTACGCCAAATGCGTACTGCCCCCTGATCGCCAACATAGCCGCTGGCTGTGAACGGAGGAAGCTCAGAGTGGCGACTACAGGCAGACAGTAACAGAACACCTGAAAGCCAAAGCGAGTGACGCCAGATGGACAAAAGGGGCGAAACCGCCCCTTCGATAAAACTGTTCACTGCCACGCGAATTACTTAACCGCGTCTTTCAGTGCTTTACCAGAAACAAATGCCGGTACGTTAGCTGCGGCAATTTTGATTTCTTTACCGGTCTGCGGGTTGCGGCCAGTACGCTCAGCACGGTGGTTCACTTTGAAGGTACCGAAACCAACCAGTTGTACAGCATCGCCTTCTTTCAGAGACTCAGTAATAGCAGCCAGAGTGGATTCCAGAGCAGCTTTAGCCTGTGTTTTAGACAGTTCTGCTTTGTCTGCAATTACATCAATCAGTTGAGTCTTGTTCATAAGTTATCCTTACAATGTGTTTATCGCTTGCTAAGCATCGAGTGCGACGGAAATGCCAGAAAAGCACTCTCCTGCATACACGCACCGATAGCCACTTTTTTTCGCCCCCCAAATGTAGACCAGACCAGGGGCAGATGGGAAGCCTTCAGGCATGACAAATCAGGCGTTAAATCACGTTTTGTGGTGTCATTGCTGAAAATTTATACCAATATTGCTCTCGCCAGCCTCGCGCAGGTCTGCACGAAGCCCTTTTATCAGCTCAATATCGCGTTCTTCACAATCGGCTAAAAGTCGGAATATTTCCCACTGAATATCCCATTCTTGCTCAACGGCTGGGTTCTCTTTGAGCTCTTCATCGGTCATTTCGCGACCAGCTTGCGTCATTTCCAGCATCGCGACGGTGGTAATAGAAGCCTTACTGACTTCAATTGCGTGTTCCAGCGTTTCACCACTCAGACGCGAATGCATCAGTTCGCTTAATGCCACACAGGCATCGATCGCCGGGTACACGCCGTACAGATCGTAATCATCTGCAGAAGGAATGGCCTCTTCAAACTTTTCCAACTGACTATCGAAATTGATTTTCGCGTCTTTCACCGTCAACGCTTCCCAAATAAGATCCAGAATTCGGCGATAAATCTGACCATCGCCAAATTCGGTTTGCTTGCAGAACATAGCGTAGTTTGGGTACATGCGCTCGCACAGACAGGCCATAAACGTAACATGCTGCCAGCTTTCCAGCTTCTCCAGACGCAGGTGAATCGGGTTTTGTAACATGATGAGTTCTCAAATACGGAAATTAGCGGCAGTTTACCCGATATGGGGCGTTTTTGCTGCAAGCCGCGTAAAAGCCGGGCGTTCAGATGCGACCGCATCTGCCCAGCGTGTTGGTTCCGGCAGACGATAACCGTTCATACAGCGTTGTACCCATGCCAACGCGCGGTCCAGGCTCACGCGATGACCCGTAGAGATAAACAACGGGTTACAGCGTGCTTTGCTGCGCCAGACCCACGCCAGCTGTTCGTCTTTATCCAGCAACGGCGCTAGCGCTCCGGGTTCGGCAGCGAGCGGCTCAAACTTGCCGCATAACCGTTTTTTCGCCACGCCAATCGTCGGGACATCCACCAGCAGACCAAAATGGCTGGCTACGCCCAGGCGACGCGGGTGAGAGATACCGTGACCGTCAACGAACAGCAGATCGGGCTTGTGCGAGAGCAACTGCCAGGCAGCCATCAACGCGGGCGTTTCACGAAAGGAGAGAAAGCCTGGAATGTAAGGCATGGTGGTGGCGATTCGCGCCACCTTGTATTCAACCAGTTCCAGCGTCGGGTATTTCAGTAAGACCATTGCGGCCCGCGTCACTTCGCCGCCCTGCTCAAACCCTACGTCCGCCCCGCCGATCAGAGCCGGAGGATCGTTCTGCAGGCGATCCTCGCGGATCACCGAAGAGGCCAGTTCAAGCTGCTGCGCGCGCAGCGACGCGAGATCCATTAGCGGTGGTACTGCGCCGACAGGCGATGTACCGCCTCGACAAAGACACCCGCATGTTCTGGCGGTACATCCTGATGAATGCCATGGCCCAGGTTAAAGACATGGCCTTCACCCTGACCAAATCCGGCCAGAATTGTCGCCACTTCTTCTTCGATGCGGGCTGGCGGCGCATACAGCATGGATGGATCCATATTGCCCTGTAGCGCCACTTTATGACCCACACGACGACGCGCGTCGGCAATATCAGTGGTCCAGTCGAGGCCTAACGCATCACAGCCGGTTTCTGCCATCGCTTCCAGCCACTGACCGCCGCCTTTGGTGAACAGCGTCACCGGTACACGACGACCGTCGTTCTCGCGCAGCAGACCATCGACGATTTTGTGCATGTAGTACAGGGAGAACTGCTGATAGTCGCGACCGGTCAGCACACCGCCCCAGGTATCGAAAATCATCACCGACTGCGCGCCCGCTTTGATCTGCGCGTTCAGGTACAGCGTGACGCTCTTCGCCAGCTTATCCAGCAGCAGATGCAGCGCTTTTGGATCGGCATACATCATCTTTTTAATCACGGTGAAGGCCTTGCTGCTACCGCCTTCGACCATATAGGTCGCCAGCGTCCACGGGCTACCGGAGAAGCCGATCAGCGGCACTTCGCCTTTCAGTTCACGCCGAATCGTGCGCACCGCATTCATCACATAACCCAGCCCATCTTCCGGGTCCGGGATCGGCAGTTTGTCGACATCAGCCTTGCTGGTAATCGGTGAGGTAAAACGTGGACCTTCTCCGGCTTCAAAATACAGCCCAAGCCCCATCGCATCCGGAATCGTCAGGATATCCGAGAAGAGGATCGCGGCATCAAGCTTATAACGACGCAGCGGCTGCAGCGTGACTTCGCAGGCCAGCTCGGCATTTTTGCACAGCGCCATAAAATCGCCCGCCTCGGCGCGCGTGGCTTTATATTCCGGTAGATAGCGGCCCGCCTGGCGCATCATCCATACCGGAGTGACATCAACGGGCTGGCGCAGCAGCGCACGCAGATAACGATCGTTCTTCAGTTCGGTCATTTTTGCAGTTCCTTATTGCGTCAGTCCATCAGTGTATCATCACTCGTTCTTTACTCGTACTCAGCCCGACACATTGCCACAGTGTCTTCAATCAATCGACGCGCGACGGTGCCTGGCGGGGGAAGCAGCGGTAAATTATCGTAGCGATACCAGTTCGCCTCCAGCAGTTCTTTCGGGTCGATAACAATCTCCCCGCTATCATACTCTGCCATAAATGCGGTCATCAAAGACTGTGGAAACGGCCACGGCTGAGAAGTGACATAGCGCAGGTTTTTAACCTTAATGCCGCTCTCTTCCATGACTTCACGCGCCACCGCCTGTTCAAGGGTCTCACCCACTTCGACAAAGCCCGCCAGCACGGTATGCACGCCGTTGCGATGGCGAACATGTTGGGCAAGCAAGATAGCGTCGTCACGGCGGATAGCGACGATAATGCAGGGGGCAATTTGCGGGTAGTAGCGTTCCCGGCAGTGGCTGCACAGCATCGCCCATTCCGTTTTACTCGGGTGCATCGTGTGCCCACAGTAGCCGCAGAATTTATGCGAGCGGTAAAACTCAGCCAGCTGTACGCCGCGTCCGGCCAGTTGAAACAGGCCAACATCCTGGTCTATAACCTGGCGCACCGACCCCATATCGTGTCGACGTTGCTGCTGCACCAGCCAGACCGTTTCCCCTTCCCATTCGCCGATAGAAAGTGCGCGCTGCCCGATCAGATCAAAACGTGCCGCGTCACCGTGAGGCAGTTCACCATGCGGCAACCATAACTTTTGCTCATGACTGACAATCCACCAGCCGCTATCTAATTTTTCAATTATACGATCCATATCTCTTGCGCAACCTTTGCTTCACAGGCATGTTGTTTACATTATTTTTACATTTACGGGTGAGCAGTTCTTAAACACCATCTTGCGGAGTCAATCATGTTAAACCAGCTGGAAAGCCTGACGGAGCACGTCGGAGGAAGTAATAAACTGGTTGATCGCTGGCTACATGTACGTAAGCACCTGCTCGTGGCTTACTACAATCTGGTTGGCATTAAGCCTGGCAAAGAATCGTACATGCGGCTCAATGAAAAGGCGCTGGATGATTTTTGTCAGAGCCTGGTCGATTACCTCTCCACCGGACACTTCAGTATTTATGAACGTATTCTCCATAAATTGGAAGGGAACGGGCAGCTTTTAAAAGCGACAAAAATTTGGCCGCTGCTGGAAGCCAACACACAACAGATCATGGACTACTATGACACCAGTCTGGAGACCGCCATTGATCATGATAACTTCCTTGAATTTCAACAGGCTTTATCAGATATCGGCGAGGCGCTGGAAGCCAGGTTCGTACTCGAAGATAAGCTGATCATGCTGGTATTTGATGCGATGCACGAGAGTGGCACTCTCAAACGTCCTGCTTGAGATTTGTCGCATTAACGCGTAATTTACATTCATTACCTCTTTACTGAGGTTACTTCTTGTCGGAGTGCTTATTTTCCACAACAGCATGAGTGGAAAAGGCTGAGACCGTTAATTCGGGATCCGCGGAACCTGATCAGGTTAAAACCTGCGAAGGGAACAAGAGTCAATCTGCAATAGCATCGCCCCCGGGCGAGCTTATCTCTTGCTTCATCCGTCGTCTGACAAGCCATATCCTTACTTTTATTTGGAATGAGCTATGTCTGCCACTACTAAACCATCACGCCGCGAACAGCGCGCTCAAGCCCAACACTTTATCGATACCCTGGAAGGGACCGCCTTTCCGAACTCAAAACGCATCTACATCACCGGCTCGCAGGCGGATATCCGCGTCCCTATGCGCGAAATCCAACTTAGCCCGACGCTGATTGGCGGCAGCAAAGACAATCCGCAATTTGAAGATAACGAAGCCGTACCGGTGTACGACACCTCCGGACCGTATGGCGATCCTGACGTGGCGATTAACGTCCAGCTGGGGCTGGCGAAACTGCGCCAGCCGTGGATTGTGGCGCGTAACGATAGCGAAGAATTAGACGACCGTAGCTCCGCTTACACCAAAGAGCGCCTGGCCGACGATGGCCTGGACGAGCTACGTTTCAGCGGCCTGCTGACGCCAAAGCGCGCCAAAACCGGTAAGCGCGTGACCCAACTGCATTACGCCCGTCAGGGGATTGTCACGCCGGAAATGGAGTTTATCGCTATCCGTGAAAACATGGGGCGCGAGCGTATTCGTAGTGAAGTGCTGCACCACCAGCATCCGGGGATGAACTTTGGCGCTCGCCTGCCGGAAAATATCACTCCGGAATTCGTGCGTGATGAAGTCGCTGCAGGCCGGGCGATTATTCCTGCTAACATCAACCACCCGGAATCCGAGCCGATGATCATCGGCCGCAACTTCCTGGTAAAGGTGAACGCCAACATCGGTAACTCGGCGGTCACCTCCTCTATCGAAGAAGAGGTCGAAAAGCTGGTATGGTCAACCCGCTGGGGAGCAGATACGGTGATGGACCTCTCCACCGGTCGCTATATTCACGAAACCCGCGAGTGGATCCTGCGTAACAGCCCGGTGCCGATAGGCACCGTACCGATCTACCAAGCGCTGGAGAAGGTCAATGGGATCGCCGAAGATCTCACCTGGGAAGCATTCCGCGATACGTTGCTGGAACAAGCTGAACAGGGCGTCGACTACTTCACCATTCACGCGGGCGTGCTGCTGCGCTACGTGCCGATGACCGCTAAACGTCTGACCGGAATTGTCTCGCGCGGCGGCTCAATCATGGCGAAATGGTGCCTCTCCCATCACAAAGAGAACTTCCTGTTTGAACATTTCCGTGAGATTTGCGAAATCTGCGCCGCCTACGACGTTTCACTCTCTCTTGGCGATGGTCTGCGTCCGGGTTCGATTCAGGATGCCAACGACGAAGCGCAGTTCGCCGAACTGCATACGCTGGGCGAGCTGACCAAAATCGCCTGGGAATACGACGTGCAGGTGATGATCGAAGGCCCAGGGCATGTACCGATGCAGATGATCCAGCGCAACATGACCGAAGAACTGGAACACTGCCACGAGGCGCCGTTCTACACCTTAGGGCCGCTCACCACCGACATCGCGCCGGGCTATGACCACTTCACCTCCGGCATTGGCGCGGCGATGATCGGTTGGTTTGGCTGCGCGATGCTGTGCTACGTCACACCAAAAGAACATCTCGGTTTACCGAACAAAGAAGATGTGAAACAGGGGCTGATCACCTACAAGATCGCCGCTCACGCCGCTGACCTCGCCAAAGGGCATCCGGGCGCGCAGATCCGCGATAACGCGATGTCGAAAGCACGCTTCGAATTCCGCTGGGAAGATCAGTTTAACCTCGCGCTCGACCCGTTCACCGCCCGCGCTTATCACGATGAAACCCTGCCGCAGGAGTCCGGTAAGGTCGCCCACTTCTGCTCCATGTGCGGGCCGAAGTTCTGCTCGATGAAAATCAGCCAGGAAGTGCGTGATTATGCCGCCGCGCAAACCATTGAATTGGGGATGGCGGATATGTCGGAAAACTTCCGCGCCAAAGGCGGCGAAATCTACCTTAAAAAAGAGGAGGCGTAATGTACCAGCCTGATTTCCCGACCGTGCCGTTCCGCCTCGGGCTTTATCCGGTGGTGGATAGCGTGGCATGGATTGAGCGTCTACTGGAGGCGGGCGTGCGCACGATCCAGTTGCGTATCAAAGATAAACGCGATGAAGAGGTGGAAGCGGATGTTATCGCTGCCATCGCGCTGGGGCGTCGTTATGACGCCCGCCTGTTTATCAACGACTACTGGCGGCTGGCGATTAAGCACAACGCCTACGGCGTGCATCTGGGCCAGGAAGATCTCGAAACTACCGATCTGCAGGCCATTCAGGCGGCGGGCTTACGCCTGGGGGTTTCCACCCACGATGATATGGAGATAGACGTCGCACTGGCCGCTAAGCCTTCTTACATCGCACTCGGCCACGTTTTCCCCACGCAAACCAAGCAGATGCCTTCCGCTCCGCAGGGGCTGACACAGCTGGCGGGTCATATTGCGCGTCTGGCCGACTATCCAACCGTCGCCATCGGCGGCATCAGTCTGGAACGTGCGCCCGCGGTGCTGGCAACCGGCGTCGGCAGCATTGCCGTGGTCAGCGCTATCACCCTTGCGGCCGACTGGCAGGCAGCCACGGCGCAGCTGCTCGACATAGCAGGAGTCGGCGATGAATGACCGCGACTTTATGCGCTACAGCCGCCAGATTCTGCTTGGCGATATCGCGATTGAGGGCCAGCAAAAGTTGCTCGACAGCCATGTGCTGATTGTCGGTTTAGGCGGGCTTGGTTCGCCTGCCGCGTTGTATCTGGCGGGAGCAGGTGTCGGCACGCTGACGTTGGCGGACGATGACGACGTTCATCTGAGCAATCTGCAACGGCAAATATTGTTCACCACCGACGACATTGCTCGCCCAAAAGCACAGGCGGCAGAACGCCACCTGGCACGTCTTAACCCGGACAGCGAGCTGGTCGTCCTTGAACAGCGACTGACGGGTGAGGCGCTGCGGCATGCGGTTGCGCGGGCCGACGTGGTGCTCGACTGTACCGACAACATGGCCACGCGTCAGGAAATTAACGCCGCCTGCGTGGCGCTGAATACGCCTTTGGTTACCGCCAGCGCCGTGGGTTTCGGCGGCCAGTTGATGGTACTCACCCCGCCGTGGGAACAAGGCTGTTACCGCTGCCTGTGGCCGGATGATGTCGAACCTGAACGCAACTGCCGTACCGCCGGTATCATCGGCCCGGTTGTCGGCGTGATGGGCACCTTGCAGGCGCTGGAAGCCATCAAACTGCTTAGCGGCATTGCGACGCCCAGCGGCGAGTTACGCCTTTTTGACGGTAAAACCAGCCAGTGGCGCAGCCTTGCGCTGCGTCGGGCCAATGGCTGCCAGGTATGCGGAGGGCAACATGCAGATTCAGTTCAATGATGAGCCGATGCAGTGCGCCGAGGGACAAACCGTCAGCGGGCTGCTCACCGAGCTTAATCAGCTCAAACCGGGCGCGGCGCTGGCGCTCAATCAGCAGATTCTGCCGCGCGAGCAGTGGCAGCAGCATATCATGCAGGAAGGCGACCAGATCCTGCTTTTTCAGGTTATTGCAGGGGGTTGATATGTTACGTATTGCCGACAAAACGTTTGATTCACATCTGTTCACCGGTACCGGAAAATTTGCCTCATCACAGCTGATGGTCGAGGCGATTCGCGCCTCCGGCAGCCAGCTGGTGACGCTGGCGATGAAGCGCGTGGATTTGCGCCAGCATAACGATGCCATTCTGGCCCCACTTATCGACGCGGGCGTGACGCTGCTGCCTAACACCTCCGGAGCGAAAACCGCTGAAGAAGCTATTTTCGCCGCCCAACTGGCGCGTGAAGCGCTGGGCACAAACTGGCTGAAATTAGAAATCCACCCGGATGCCCGCTGGCTATTGCCGGATCCGATTGAAACGCTAAAAGCTGCCGAAGCGCTAGTGAAACAGGGCTTTGTGGTGCTGCCTTACTGCGGTGCGGATCCGGTACTGTGCAAGCGGCTGGAAGAAGTGGGCTGCGCGGCGGTGATGCCGCTCGGCGCACCCATCGGTTCAAATCAAGGGCTGGCAACCAAAGCGATGCTGGAGATTATTATCCAGCAGGCTACCGTGCCGGTGGTGGTCGACGCCGGGATCGGCGTGCCCAGCCACGCCACACAAGCGCTGGAAATGGGCGCCGACGCGGTGCTGGTCAACACGGCAATCGCCGTGGCGGATGATCCAGTCATGATGGCCACTGCCTTTCGTCTGGCAGTTGAAGCGGGCCTTCTGGCGCGCCAGGCGGTACCCGGAAGCAAAAGTTTGCAGGCAAGCGCCACCAGCCCGTTAACGGGATTCCTGGAGGCCTTCGCATGAAAACCTTCACCGACCGTTGGCGACAGCTTGACTGGGACGACATCCGTCTGCGTATCAACGGGAAAACCGCCGCCGACGTGGAACGCGCCCTCAACGCTTCGCAGCTTAATCGCGATGATTTGATGGCACTGCTCTCCCCCGCCGCCGCCGACTATCTGGAGCCGCTGGCGCAGCGGGCGCAGAAACTCACCCGCCAGCGCTTTGGCAACACCGTGAGCTTTTACGTTCCGCTGTATCTTTCGAATCTCTGCGCCAACGACTGCACCTACTGCGGTTTTTCGATGAGCAACCGTATCAAACGCAAAACGCTGGATGCAGTAGAAATTGCCCGTGAGTGCACGGCTATTCGTGAGATGGGTTTTGAGCACCTGTTGCTGGTCACCGGTGAACATCAGGCAAAAGTCGGGATGGACTATTTTCGTCGCCATTTACCCGCTATTCGCCGCCAGTTTGCCTCATTACAGATGGAAGTACAGCCGCTGTCAGAGGCTGAATATGTGGAGCTGAAGAGGTTGGGGCTGGATGGCGTGATGGTGTATCAGGAGAGCTATCATGAGGGAATTTACGCCCGCCACCATCTGAAGGGTAAAAAGCAGGACTTCTTCTGGCGGCTGGAAACGCCGGACAGGCTGGGCCGCGCAGGGATCGACAAAATCGGTCTTGGCGCATTAATTGGTTTGTCCGACAGTTGGCGAGTCGATTGCTATATGGTGGCTGAACATCTGCTGTGGATGCAGCAGCATTACTGGCAGAGTCGCTACTCCATCTCGTTCCCGCGCTTGCGCCCATGCACCGGAGGCGTTGAGCCCGCATCGATCATGGACGAGCGACAGTTGGTCCAGACCATTTGCGCATTTCGTTTACTGGCGCCAGAAATTGAGCTTTCGCTCTCAACCCGCGAATCGCCATGGTTTCGTGACCATGTGATTCCATTGGCGATCAACAACGTCAGCGCCTTCTCAAAAACCCAGCCCGGTGGTTATGCCGATAACCACCCCGAACTGGAACAGTTCTCCCCGCATGATGCTCGTCGCCCGGAAGCCGTGGCTGAAGCACTGATGGCGCAGGGATTACAGCCCGTGTGGAAAGACTGGGATAGCTATCTGGGACGCGCTGCACAGATGCTCTAAGTCCAACGCTATCACATAAACGAAAAAACCCGCTTTCGCGGGTTTTTCTTCACTTGCACTTAACTGCTCAGGCTCTGGCCTTCATCGCTATCGTAAGCGTTCGTGAAATTATCGGCAATTACAGCGCGACAACGTTAACAGCAGACGGGCCTTTAGCGCCATTCTCCACGGAGAACTCCACTTTTTGACCTTCGTCTAACGTTTTAAAATCGTTACTCTGGATAGCGGAGAAATGTACAAACACATCCTTACTACCGTCCTGAGGAGTGATGAAGCCGAAACCTTTCTCAGAGTTAAACCATTTTACTAAACCAGTCATTTTGTTAGACATAGATACTTCCTTTCATTTTTTTGAGCCGCTTATGCAGCGAAGATGGCCTGTTTTGCAGAAATTAACTTATGGGGCACTTAGGGAGGAGGCTCATGAAGAAGAGTATCTGAGGATAACGCTTGAACTGAGAACTGCTTTACTAAAACTGCTTACATAAGGTCTGTGTACCAAACCGATGTCGCTATAGTAGACCTACTTCTAATCATTAAGCAAGCATTAATTTTTTTAATACTCATTAAGTAGTGAAATGTTAAACCCTCACGGTTGGGCATCCCGGATAACAGATTGATCTACAACGAACAAAAGCCCTGACCATTGCAGTCAGGGCTTTAAGTTACTACACACTTCAGATTTAACATTAATAAACTTAACGATTTAATACTGCTGATGGTACTACTTTAAAATGTACACGTTTACTACAGATAATATTGGATATTGATACTAACTAAAACCGTCCTCTATTTACCGTTATACACATTCCACCCGCTTGATAATAGAACTCAAGGCTGGTGACCTAAACAAGTACACTTCCCCTCGCGACATATACTCTTTGATGCGTTGCCTTATTTCCCTTTGCGATAACCAGAAAAAAAGAAATCGCAAACATTTACTATTAAAACATGGCGTTACATCGTCGCGTTTTACTCATTTTTTGCGATTAGATAAATCAACTACGTGGCCTGAAAGCATTGTCGAAGTGAAAAAAAACGTTTTCAGCGTCGACTATCCCATACAAAAATACTTCGTGGCCTTTATCGCAACCCCCAATAAAACTCTACTAACACTTGCTACGTTAACAGCAAACTACAATTTCTCCGCTGTTAAGTATTAACTTACGGGTTTAAAAAACGCTGTCAATACTGTTTTTTATAACATGTCTTTATTGACAGTAATTATATATTCCCGCATGGGATAAGCGAATCAAAAGCCACTGGCCTTGGTCCAGAACGTAGGGTTTTATCTCTTCCTGTAACCGGTTTCAGAAAAAGCGCTTTTCTTTGTGATACCTTGCACACAATTGCTGCAAAGCAGTTGTTGCTACCGCTGGCTCGCGATAATTATCAACCCACACATGTTGATCGAGACTGCTTATGAAAAACATCGTTTTATGCTGTGCCGCCGGAATGTCCACCAGCATGCTGGTGCAAAGGATGAAAGACGCCGCCCAGAAAAGAGGGGTCGACGTCACTATAAAAGCAGTGCCGGTGGCTGAGTTTGAAGAGAATATCGCCACTGCGGATATCGTGTTGCTCGGTCCACAAGTTAAGTATGAGCAGGCCAAGCTGCAGACGCTCGCCGACCCGCTGGGAAAAAAGGTCGCCGTCATCGATATGATGGATTACGGCATGATGAAAGGCGATGCCGTACTGGACAAGGCGCTGAAACTACTGGAGTGATGGCATGGAAGAGTTAGAAACAATCATCATGGAATTATTGGTAAATGCCGGCGCTGCACGCAGTCAGGCCCTGACAGCGCTGCAACTGGCGCGTAAAGGTGATTTCGCTGGGGCAGAACAAGCGATGACAGAATCACGCGAGTACGTTAAGCAAGCGCATAAAATCCAGACCCAGCTGATCGGAATTGACGAAGGTACCGGCAAGCTACCGGTTAATCTTATTACCGTCCATTCGCAGGACCATCTGATGAACGCGATGGTGATTCAGGATTTGGCGGGCGATATGATTGAGCTGTATCGGCGGTTACCGCCAGCCAGTTAACAGACATAAAAAAACCCGCCGAAGCGGGTTTTTTATTATGGTCAGCAACGATTAATCGTTGTCAGAACCGCCCAGGCCTGCGTTCAGCAGTTCTGCCAGGCTGGCAGACGCATCTTCAGCAGTCACCTGCGGAGCAGCTGGCAGTTCGCCCGCTGCGCGACGGCGCATACGATCCTGGTGGTACGCGTAACCGGTACCTGCCGGGATCAGACGACCCACGATGACGTTCTCTTTCAGACCACGCAGTTCATCACGTTTACCTGCAACAGCGGCTTCGGTCAGGACACGCGTGGTTTCCTGGAACGATGCTGCAGAGATGAAGGACTCGGTTGCCAGAGACGCTTTGGTGATACCCAGCAGATCGCGGGAGAACGTTGCACCCACTTTGCCGTTCGCTTCCAGATCGCGGTTGGCAATCTTGACGCGGGAGTATTCAACCTGCTCGCCTTCCAGGAAGTCGGAGCTACCAGCGCTTTCGATGGTGGCTTTACGCAGCATCTGACGAACGATAACTTCAATGTGTTTATCGTTAATCTTAACGCCCTGCAGACGGTATACGTCCTGAACTTCGTTAACGATGTAACGAGTTACAGCATGCACACCACGCAGACGCAGGATGTCGTGCGGCGCTTCCGGACCGTCGGAAACCACGTCACCACGTTCTACACGTTCACCTTCGAACACGTTGAGCTGACGCCATTTCGGAATCATCTCTTCGTACGGTTCGCTACCGTCTACCGGGGTAATAACCAGACGACGTTTCCCTTTGGTTTCTTTACCGAAGGAAATGATACCGCTGATTTCAGCCAGGATTGCCGGCTCTTTCGGACGACGGGCTTCGAACAAGTCCGCAACGCGCGGCAGACCACCGGTGATATCCTTGGTACCGCCGGATTCCTGCGGTACACGCGCCAGGGTGTCACCAGAGCTGATCTGAACGCCATCTTCCAGCTGAACAATCGCTTTACCCGGCAGGAAGTACTGAGCCGGCATATCGGTGCCAGGGATCAGAACGTCGTTGCCCTGAGCATCAACAATTTTCAGTGCCGGACGCAGGTCTTTACCACCCGCAGTACGCTCTGCAGAATCCAGAACCACCAGAGAAGACAGACCGGTCAGCTCGTCGGTCTGACGAGTAATGGTCTGGCCGTCGATCATGTCAGTGAAGCGGACGAAGCCACTTACTTCGGTGATAACCGGCATGGTGTGCGGATCCCAGTTTGCTACGGTTTCGCCGCCAGCAACCTGTTCGCCATCACCCTTCGCCATAACGGAGCCGTAAGGCACTTTATAGCTTTCTTTGGTACGGCCGAATTCGTCGATCAGTTTCAGTTCGGTGTTACGTGAAGTGATAACCAGTTTACCGCTGGAGTTAACAACCGACTTCGCATTGCTCAGACGGATGCTACCTTTGTTTTTCACCTGGATGCTGGATTCAGCAGCCGCACGGGATGCCGCACCACCGATGTGGAACGTACGCATCGTCAGCTGTGTACCCGGTTCACCGATGGACTGTGCCGCGATAACGCCGATTGCTTCACCTTTGTTGATGATGTGGCCACGCGCCAGGTCACGACCGTAGCAGTGCGCACACACACCAAAGTCGGTGTCACAGGATACAACGGAACGTACTTTGACGGAGTCAACGGAGTTCTCTTCCAACAGGTCACACCACTGTTCGTGCAGCAGCGTGTTGCGTGGAACCAGAATGTCCGCCGTACCCGGCTTCAGAACGTCTTCAGCAGTCACACGACCCAGAACGCGATCGCGCAGCGGTTCTTTAACGTCACCACCCTCGATAACCGGGGTCATGGTGATGCCTTCCAGCGTGCCGCAATCGTCTTCAGTAACTACCAGGTCCTGCGCGACGTCAACCAGACGACGAGTCAGATAACCGGAGTTCGCTGTTTTCAGTGCGGTATCCGCCAGACCTTTACGCGCACCGTGAGTAGAGATGAAGTACTGGAGTACGTTCAGACCTTCACGGAAGTTCGCGGTGATTGGCGTTTCGATGATGGAGCCATCTGGCTTCGCCATCAGACCACGCATACCAGCCAGCTGACGAATCTGTGCTGCAGAACCACGCGCACCGGAGTCAGCCATCATGTAGATGCTGTTGAAGGAAACCTGCTGCTCTTCTACGCCGTCACGGTTAATCACGGTTTCGGTTTGCAGGTTATCCATCATCGCTTTGGATACACGATCGTTCGCCGCAGCCCAGATATCGATAACTTTGTTATAGCGTTCGCCTGCGGTTACCAGACCAGACTGGAACTGCTCCTGGATCTCAGCAACTTCAGCTTCCGCTTCAGAGATGATCTCGTGTTTCTTCTCTGGGATGACCATGTCATCAATACCAACAGATGCACCGGAACGCGCTGCATAAGCAAAACCGGTATACATTGTCTGGTCAGCGAAGATAACGGTCGGCTTCAGGCCCAGAATGCGGTAACAGGTGTTCAGCATTTTGGAGATTGCTTTCTTGCCCAGCGCCTGGTTGACGATGGAGAAAGGCAGACCTTTCGGTACGATCATCCACAGAATGGCGCGACCAATGGTCGTGTCTTTCAGGCTGGTGTGCGCAACGAATTCGCCGTTTTCATCTTTTTCATATTCAGTGATACGCACTTTAACGCGCGCATGCAGAGAGGCCAGGCCAGCGCGATAAATACGCTCAGCTTCTTTCGGGCCAGTCAGCACCATGCCTTCGCCTTTAGCGTTAACACAGTCACGGGTCATGTAATACAGACCCAATACAACGTCCTGAGACGGAACGATGATAGGTTCGCCGTTCGCCGGAGACAGGATGTTGTTGGTAGACATCATCAGCGCACGCGCTTCGAGCTGGGCTTCCAGCGTCAGCGGTACGTGAACAGCCATCTGGTCACCATCGAAGTCGGCGTTATATGCCGCACAAACCAGCGGGTGCAGCTGGATAGCTTTACCTTCGATCAGTACCGGTTCAAATGCCTGGATACCCAGACGGTGCAGGGTTGGCGCACGGTTCAACAGTACCGGGTGTTCGCGGATAACTTCGTCCAGGATATCCCAAACGACAGCTTCTTCACGCTCAACCATTTTCTTCGCGGCTTTGATGGTGGTGGCGAGGCCACGCAGTTCCAACTTGCCGTAAATGAACGGTTTGAACAGTTCCAGTGCCATTTTCTTCGGCAGACCGCACTGATGCAGACGCAGGTATGGACCTACGGTGATTACAGAACGACCGGAGTAGTCAACTCGCTTACCGAGCAGGTTCTGACGGAAACGACCCTGTTTACCTTTGATCATGTCGGCCAAAGATTTCAGAGGACGTTTGTTAGAACCGGTGATCGCACGACCGCGACGACCGTTATCCAGCAGGGCGTCGACCGCTTCCTGCAGCATACGTTTTTCGTTGCGTACGATGATATCTGGCGCAGCCAGATCCAGCAGGCGCTTCAGACGGTTGTTACGGTTAATGACGCGACGATACAGATCGTTCAGGTCAGAAGTCGCGAAACGACCACCATCCAGCGGAACCAGCGGACGCAGATCTGGCGGCAGAACCGGCAGAACGGTCAGGATCATCCACTCTGGCTTGTTGCCAGACTGTACGAAGGCTTCCAGCAGTTTGATACGCTTGGTCAGCTTCTTACGCTTGGTTTCGGAGTTGGTTTCGTTCAGCTCTTCGCGCAGAGTTTCACACTCTTGCTCCAGATCCATGCTCTTCAGCAGGGCCTGGATTGCTTCCGCACCCATCTTCGCGTCGAATTCGTCACCGAACTCTTCCAGCGCGTCCAGATACTGCTCTTCAGTCAGGATCTGTTGACGTTCCAGGTTAGTCATACCGCCTTCGATAACCACATAAGATTCGAAGTACAGTACGCGTTCGATATCACGCAGCGGCATATCGAGCAGCAAACCGATACGGGACGGCAGAGATTTCAGGAACCAAATGTGAGCGGTCGGAGACGCCAGCTCAATGTGGCCCATACGCTCACGGCGTACTTTAGTCTGGGTCACTTCAACGCCGCACTTCTCACAGATCACACCACGGTGTTTCAGGCGCTTGTACTTACCGCACAGGCACTCATAGTCTTTTACTGGCCCAAAGATACGGGCGCAGAAAAGGCCGTCACGTTCAGGTTTGAACGTACGGTAGTTGATGGTTTCCGGCTTCTTAACTTCACCGAAAGACCATGAACGGATCATGTCTGGCGAGGCCAGAGCAATTTTGATCGCATCAAACTCTTCGGTTTTAGTCTGCGCTTTCAGAAACTTTAATAAATCTTTCACGGATTTGCTCCCGTCGGAGTTAGCACAATCTGGCGCTGGCAGTTACGCCAGCACCAGTGACCTGTTTGATCGAGAGTTACTCGTCTTCCAGCTCGATGTTGATACCCAGCGAACGAATCTCTTTCAACAGTACGTTGAAGGATTCCGGCATGCCTGGTTCCATCTGATGGTTGCCGTCCACGATGTTTTTATACATCTTAGTACGACCGTTCACGTCATCAGACTTAACGGTGAGCATTTCCTGCAGGGTGTATGCCGCGCCGTATGCTTCAAGCGCCCACACTTCCATCTCCCCGAAGCGCTGACCACCGAACTGCGCCTTACCACCCAGCGGCTGCTGAGTAACCAGGCTGTAAGAACCGGTAGAACGCGCATGCATTTTGTCATCAACCAGGTGGTTCAGTTTCAGCATGTACATGTAGCCAACGGTAACCTGGCGCTCGAACTGCTCACCGGTACGACCGTCGAACAGTGTGATCTGACCGGAAGTCGGCAGGCCACCCAGCTGTAACAGTTCCTTGATTTCAGACTCTTTCGCACCGTCGAAGACCGGCGTTGCGATCGGCATACCTTTTTTCAGGTTTTCAGCCAGACGCAGAACTTCTTCATCGCTGAAGGTATTCAGGTCAACTTTCTGACGAACATCTGAACCCAGATCGTAAGCACGCTGGATGAATTCGCGCAGTTTCGCGACTTCTTGCTGCTGTTTCAGCATGGCGTTGATCTTATCGCCAATACCTTTCGCAGCCATACCCAGGTGGGTTTCAAGGATCTGACCGATGTTCATACGCGATGGTACGCCCAGCGGGTTCAGTACGATATCTACCGGTGTACCGTTAGCATCGTGTGGCATATCTTCGATCGGGTTGATCTTAGAGATAACACCCTTGTTACCGTGACGACCTGCCATCTTATCACCAGGCTGGATCCGACGTTTAACCGCCAGATAAACCTTAACAATCTTCAGCACGCCCGGTGCCAGATCGTCGCCCTGAGTGATTTTACGGCGTTTCGCTTCGAGTTTTTTCTCAAACTCGTGCTTCAGTTCGTCGTACTGTTCAGCCAGCTGTTCCAGCTGATTCTGTTTCTCTTCGTCGGTCAGGCCGAGTTCTAACCAGCGGTCACGCGGCAGTTTGTCGAGCTTCTCAGCTTCAACACCACCGGAAACCAGCACAGCGTAGATACGGCTGAACAGGCCAGCTTCGAGGATCTGCAGTTCTTCAGACAGGTCTTTTTTCGCCTGCTTCAGCTGCATCTCTTCGATTTCCAGCGCACGTTTGTCTTTTTCTACGCCATCGCGAGTAAAGACCTGAACGTCGATAATCGTACCGGAAACACCGTTTGGCACGCGCAGAGAAGAGTCTTTAACGTCAGACGCTTTCTCACCGAAGATCGCACGCAGCAGCTTCTCTTCTGGCGTCAGCTGGGTTTCACCTTTCGGCGTTACCTTACCAACCAGAATGTCGCCACCGGTCACTTCCGCACCGATATAAACGATACCGGATTCATCCAGTTTGGAGAGCGCAGCTTCACCTACGTTCGGGATGTCAGCGGTGATCTCTTCCGGCCCCAGCTTGGTGTCACGAGACACACATGCCAGTTCCTGGATGTGGATGGTGGTGAAACGGTCTTCCTGGACAACACGCTCGGATACGAGGATGGAGTCTTCGAAGTTATAACCATTCCATGGCATGAATGCCACGCGCATGTTCTGACCCAGCGCCAGTTCACCGAGGTCGGTGGATGGACCGTCTGCCAGCACATCACCACGTTCAACCGGCTCGCCCAGAGATACGCAAGGCATCTGGTTGATACAGGTGTTCTGGTTAGAACGGGTGTATTTGGTCAGGTTATAAATGTCGATACCTGCTTCGCCCGGGTACATCTCGTCTTCGTTAACTTTGATAACGATACGGGAAGCATCCACGTACTGAACAGTACCGCCACGTTTAGCAACTGCAGTAACACCGGAGTCAACGGCAACAGCACGTTCCATACCGGTACCAACCAGCGGCTTATCAGCGCGCAGAGTCGGAACCGCCTGACGTTGCATGTTCGCACCCATCAATGCACGGTTGGCGTCATCGTGTTCCAGGAACGGGATCAGGGACGCACCGACGGATACCACCTGCTGGGTGGATACGTCCATGTAGTCAACCTGGTCGCGGCTGAACAAGCTGGATTCGCCTTTGCTACGGCAGGTAACCAGGTCTTCTACAAAGTGGCCTTCGTCATCCAGGTTGGAGTTCGCCTGAGCGATAACGTAGTTACCTTCTTCGATAGCAGACAGGTAATGAATTTCGTCAGTTACAACACCGTCGGTTACTTTACGGTACGGCGTCTCGAGGAAACCATATTCGTTAGTCTGTGCGTACACGGACAGGGAGTTGATCAGACCGATGTTCGGACCTTCAGGCGTTTCGATTGGACATACGCGACCGTAGTGAGTCGGGTGTACGTCTCGAACTTCGAAGCCTGCACGCTCACGGGTCAGACCGCCTGGGCCGAGTGCAGAGATACGACGTTTGTGCGTAATCTCAGACAGCGGGTTGTTCTGGTCCATAAACTGAGACAGCTGGCTGGAACCAAAGAACTCTTTCACTGCTGCAGAAATCGGCTTGGCGTTGATCATATCCTGAGGCATCAGGGTATCCAGATCGCCCAGAGACAGACGCTCTTTCACCGCACGCTCAACACGCACCAGGCCAACGCGGAATTGGTTTTCCGCCATTTCGCCTACGGAACGGATACGACGGTTGCCGAGGTGGTCGATATCATCGACTTCGCCTTTACCGTTACGGATATCGATGAGCTTCTTCATCACTTCGATGATGTCGTCTTTGCTCAGGATACCGGAACCTTCGATTTCGTCGCGCAGCAGAGAACGGTTGAACTTCATACGACCAACCGCAGACAGGTCATAGCGGTCTTCGGAGAAGAACAGGTTCTCAAACAGGCTTTCAGCAGCTTCACGAGTCGGCGGCTCACCAGGGCGCATCATGCGGTAGATTTCTACCAGCGCGCTCAGACGATCGTTGGTTGGGTCGACGCGTACAGTTTCAGAAATGTACGGACCGTGGTCCAGATCGTTAGTGAACAGCGTTTCGATACGTTTGTGGCCAGACTGGCTCAGCTTAGCCAGCAGATCCAGGCTCAGCTCCATGTTAGCTGCGCAGATCAGCTCGCCAGTAGATTCGTCAACGTAGTCTTTAGCCGCAACTTTACCAGCAATGTATTCAACCGGAACTTCGATATGTTTGATATCGTCTTTTTCCAGTTGGCGAATGTGGCGCGCAGTGATGCGACGGCCTTTTTCGACGTAGACTTTGCCATTAGCTTCGATGTCAAAGGAGGCGGTTTCACCACGCAGGCGTTCCGGCACCAGTTCCATCTGCAGCTTGTTGTCACGAATTTCGAAAACAACTTTCTCAAAGAACAGATCAAGGATCTGCTCAGTGGTGTAGTTCAGCGCACGCAGAATGATGGTCGCAGGCAGTTTACGGCGACGGTCAATACGTACGAACAGGTTGTCCTTCGGATCGAATTCGAAGTCCAGCCAGGAACCACGGTAAGGAATGATGCGCGCGTTATACAGCACTTTACCCGAAGAGTGGGTTTTACCTTTGTCGGAGTCAAAGAAGACGCCAGGACTACGGTGCAGCTGAGAAACGATAACACGTTCAGTACCGTTGATAACAAAGGTACCGTTGTCAGTCATGAGCGGAATTTCGCCCATGTAGACTTCTTGTTCTTTAATGTCTTTTACGGTGCCTTCCGGCGCTTCGCGCTCGTAGATCACCAGACGCAGTTTTACGCGCAGCGGTGCGGAATAGGTCACGCCACGGATCTGACATTCCTGAACGTCAAACACCGGTTCGCCAAGGCGGTAGCTGACGTATTGCAGCTCGGAATTACCGCTATAGCTCTGAATCGGGAAAACGGAACGGAAGGCTGCTTCCAGACCATACTGCCCTTCAGGATCTTGCTCGATGAACTTCTGAAACGAGTCAAGCTGGATAGAAAGGAGATAAGGTATGTCCAGTACTTGTGGACGTTTACCAAAATCCTTACGAATACGTTTTTTCTCGGTATAGGAGTAAACCATTAGGGTTCCTCAGCTCGCTGACAAGTCGACCCATCTGTCCGACGAAGGGACAGTTTGTGCAACACTATTTTGTTGACCGGAAAATCGAATACTTTCCGCAATGCCTGTTGCTATCACGCTTAAACCATTTCATTGCGATTTACACAGAACGGACGCTCTGTCGCAGTATATTAAGACGTCGATAGAAACAAGCATTGAAAGGCACAACAGTAGTCAAACAGTGTGAAATGCTACTGGCGCCTTACAGCGCAAAAAGGCTGGTGACTAAAAAGTCACCAGCCATCAGCCTAATTTCTTAGGCTGCAACCAGAAAAGTTGGCTTATTTAACTTCAACTTCAGCGCCAGCTTCTTCCAGAGATTTTTTCAGTGCTTCTGCGTCGTCTTTGCTCACGCCTTCTTTCAGCGCAGCCGGTGCAGATTCTACCAGGTCTTTAGCTTCTTTCAGACCCAGGCCAGTTGCGCCACGTACTGCTTTGATAACAGCAACTTTGTTAGCGCCAGCAGCTTTCAGAATTACGTCGAATTCAGTTTTTTCTTCAGCAGCTTCAGCCGGGCCAGCAGCTACAGCTACAGCAGCAGCAGCGGAAACACCGAATTTTTCTTCCATTGCAGAAATCAGTTCTACAACGTCCATTACGGACATAGCGGATACTGCTTCAATGATTTGATCTTTAGTGATAGACATTTAAATTGTTCCTGAAAATCAGAATAAGTTTATACGTAAGCAGATGCCTGAGAAAGATAACTGCGATTAAGCAGCTTCTTTCGCATCGCGTACAGCAGCCAGAGTACGAACCAGTTTGCCAGCCGAAGCTTCTTTCATGGTTGCCATCAGGCGTGCAATTGCTTCTTCGTAGGTCGGCAGGGTTGCCAGGCGATCGATGTTCGATGCCGTGATCAACTCACCTTCAAAGGCTGCGGCTTTGACCTCAAATTTTGCATTCGCTTTCGCGAACTCTTTGAACAGACGAGCAGCAGCGCCCGGGTGTTCCATAGAGTATGCAATCAGGGTCGGACCAACAAACGTGTCTTTCAGGCACTCAAACTGAGTACCTTCAACGACGCGGCGCAGCAGGGTGTTACGAACAACACGCATGTATACGCCAGCTTCACGACCTGCTTTACGCAGTTCAGTCATTTTATCTACAGTTACGCCACGGGAATCCGCAACTACTGCAGACAGCGCGCCTTTGGCTACTTCGCTGACTTCAGCAACAATCGCTTGTTTGTCTTGAAGATTTAAAGCCATTAGCTTTGCTCCTGGATGTTTGCCGGAACTCATGTTCCGGAACTCACTTCACTCTCCCCAACGGAGAGAGCGTCTAAATACGGTGAGCAGAAACAAGCCAGAGTATCAGAAATAATCTTAGCGTTCTGTCACCGTCTACGCAGGGCATTAAGTTTCTGACGAAACACCTGCGGTCTTCGACGGAGGCCTGGATAGGCCAGGCTCCAACGAACAAATCTTGTCTATCTGTCGTTATTCAATCTGTGGCGGCGTTGACTGTCTTCGTTCACACCAGTCACATAGTTAACTATGCTCCTGGCGATTCACTCAGTTGTCGCCTTGCCACAGCCTGAATATCTCGGATATACGTCTGCAATTAGCAGAAACGTGGGGGTAAGATTGTAGACAAAATCACCGCCCACGTAAAGGCGAATATTAGTTCGCCACAGTCGCAGTCAGACCGGACTGATCAACGGCAACACCAGCACCCATGGTGGTGGAGATGCTAACTTTCTTGATGTACACGCCTTTTGCCTGAGTCGGTTTTGCTTTTTTCAGCGCAACCAGCAGAGCTTCCAGGTTTTCTTTCAGTTTGTCAGCGTCAAAATCCACTTTACCGATGGTGGTGTGGATGATGCCGTTTTTGTCGTTACGGTAACGAACCTGACCCGCTTTAGCGTTCTTAACCGCTTCAGCAACGTTAGGGGTTACAGTACCAACTTTCGGGTTTGGCATCAGGCCGCGCGGACCCAGAACCTGACCCAGCTGGCCAACAACGCGCATTGCATCCGGAGAAGCAATAACAACGTCAAAGTTCATTTCGCCTTTCTTGATCTGGTCAGCCAGATCTTCCATACCTACCAGCTCAGCGCCTGCAGCTTTAGCAGCTTCAGCGTTTGCGCCCTGGGTAAATACGGCTACGCGAACGGAACGGCCAGTACCGTGCGGCAGTACAGTTGCACCACGTACGTTCTGGTCAGATTTACGAGCGTCGATGCCGAGGTTAACAGCAACGTCCACGCTTTCTACGAATTTAGCAGTGGCCAGCTCTTTCAGCAGAGCGATAGCTTCGTTGATGTCGTACTGTTTAGTAGCATCAACTTTGTCACGGATCACGGACATGCGCTTGGTCAGTTTAGCCATTTCTTAGTCCTCCACTACCAGGCCCATGGAACGTGCAGTACCTTCAATGGAGCGAGTCATCGCTTCAATGTCGGAACCAGTCATGTCGGCAGCTTTGGTCTGCGCGATTTCCTGCAGCTGAGCGCGGGAAATTTTACCCACTTTGTCTTTGTTCGGCTTGCCGGAACCAGACTTGATACCAGCCGCTTTCTTCAGCAGAACTGCTGCCGGAGGCGTTTTGGTAACGAAAGTGAAAGAACGGTCAGCGTAAACGGTAATAACAACCGGAATCGGCAGACCTTTTTCCATGGAGTCAGTCTTAGCGTTGAACGCTTTGCAGAATTCCATGATGTTCACGCCTTGTTGACCCAGTGCTGGACCTACCGGCGGACTCGGGTTAGCCATACCAGCTGCAACCTGCAGCTTGACATAGGCTTGGACTTTCTTAGCCATTCTAAATTCCTCTGATTGGGTTATAGCGCCTCGAAGAGGCTCCCCGTGATTAAATTCGTTTTACGGATAGGATCCATAAAAACAAAAGGCGCGAAATTGTATTCCAATCTCGCGCCTTGTGCAACGATTAAATCGTCGCTTTTTTGATCGGCGTATTAGGCTTTTTCAACCTGCGCGAAGTCCAGTTCAACCGGAGTCGCACGACCGAAGATAGATACGGAAACTTTCAGACGAGACTTCTCGTAGTCCACTTCTTCAACGACGCCGTTAAAGTCAGCAAACGGACCGTCGCTAACACGAACCATTTCACCTGGCTCAAACATCGTTTTCGGACGCGGCTTATCGCCAACCTGCTGCAGACGGTTCATGATCGCATCAACTTCTTTGTCGCTGATCGGCGCCGGACGATCAGATGTACCGCCGATAAAGCCCATCACACGCGGCACGCTGCGCACCAGGTGCCAGCTTGCATCATTCATCACCATCTGGACCAGTACATAGCCCGGGAAGAATTTACGTTCGCTCTTGCGACGCTGGCCACCACGTATTTCAACCACTTCTTCGGTCGGCACCATGACTTCGCCAAAAAGCTCTTCCATATTTTGTAACTTGATATATTCGCGCAGCGACGTGGCTACGCGGCCTTCAAAACCGGAAAACGCCTGAACGACGTACCAGCGCTTTTTAGGGGCTTCAGACATCTTAGAACCTCAGGCCAGTGATAAAGGATACCAGGCGAACCAGAATACCATCCAGTCCCCACAGGATCAGTGACATTACTGCGGTAACCGCAGCCACAATTAATGTGGTGTGCAATGTTTCCTGGCGAGTTGGCCAAATGACCTTACGGACTTCGGTTCTCGCTTCACGGGCAAAAGCAACGGTCGCTTTACCTTTTGTTGTCAACAGCGCGACACCACCCGCTGCGGCAATCAGAATCACTACGGCCAGCGCACGCAGCGGCAGCATCATGTCACGATAGAGGTAGTTGCCAACGATAGCTACAAGCAGCAATACAGCGACAACAACCCACTTCATCGCTTCCAGGCCGCGCCCGCTTCCTTGAGCTTCGGTATTCGCACTCATAAACCAACCTGTCAGAAGTATTCTACAAACATTTTCACCCCGCGTAAGCGAGGCGATCCAAACCGAAATGCTCTGGTGCGTTTCGGACTAAACGCCCTCTTCAGAGCCTGTCTCAGCAATGATTATGACAAAAAAAATCACTGATGAGCCAGGTTCTGGTGTGAAAGCGTGCAAAAAGGGCATCAAATGATGCCCTTTTATTGCGCATTGCGTCAAATGTTATTCGGCAATTAGCTCATTACTTTGGCAACAACGCCCGCACCAACAGTACGGCCGCCTTCACGGATTGCGAAACGCAGACCGTCGTCCATCGCGATTGGGTGGATCAGGGTAACAACCATTTTGATGTTGTCGCCCGGCATTACCATCTCAACGCCTTCCGGCAGTTCGATGGTACCAGTCACGTCAGTAGTACGGAAGTAGAACTGCGGACGGTAGCCTTTGAAGAACGGAGTATGACGGCCGCCTTCGTCTTTGGACAGAATGTACACTTCAGATTCGAACTTGGTGTGCGGCTTGATAGAGCCCGGCTTAGCCAGTACCTGACCACGTTCGATTTCTTCACGTTTGATACCACGCAGCAGAACACCAACGTTCTCACCAGCACGGCCTTCGTCCAGCAGTTTGCGGAACATTTCAACGCCAGTACAGGTAGACTTGGCAGTCTCTTTGATACCAACGATTTCAACTTCTTCACCAACTTTGATGATACCGCGCTCTACACGACCGGTAACAACGGTACCACGACCGGAGATGGAGAATACGTCTTCGATTGGCAGCAGGAACGGCTTATCGATAGCACGTTCTGGTTCTGGGATGTAAGAATCCAGGAAGCCAGCCAGTTCGATGATTTTCGCTTCCCACTCTGCTTCGCCTTCCAGCGCTTTCAGAGCAGAACCACGAACGATCGGCGTGTCGTCGCCCGGGAAATCGTACTGAGACAGAAGTTCACGAACTTCCATTTCTACCAGTTCCAGCAGCTCTTCGTCATCAACCATGTCGCATTTGTTCAGGAACACGATGATGTACGGAACGCCTACCTGACGACCCAGCAGGATGTGCTCACGAGTCTGCGGCATCGGGCCGTCAGTCGCAGCAACAACCAGGATCGCGCCGTCCATCTGCGCAGCACCGGTGATCATGTTTTTAACATAGTCGGCGTGGCCCGGGCAGTCTACGTGTGCGTAGTGGCGAGTCGGGGTGTCATATTCAACGTGAGAAGTGTTGATGGTGATACCACGAGCTTTTTCTTCCGGCGCGTTATCGATCTG